>JBJXGN010000204.1:0-25341 GCA_046160585.1 Kofleriaceae bacterium | reverse complement strand
CCCCAAGCTCCTCAACTGCCGACCACGGTCTGGATCAACAAGCCGATCGCGGATCAGTCTGACCAGATCGAGATCAACTCACTAAACTAATGCGTCCCGGTGTCTCAAACTCGTTGACAGGTTCCGCAGGGTGCTCCCCCACCGCAATTAGATTCTCGAAATGGAAATCAGTCGCTTCGATCGCATACAGCAGCGCGAGGAGTTCTCCCTGGCGCGTGTAGAAGCGCTTCACCTCGTCAGGCGACGAACAGCCTTGTGGCGAAACAAATTCGACCCAGCCATAAGCACCGCGGTCGAGCACTTTCAGCGTGCGAACCGGTGGGTCGGCACCGCGCTCATTGAGCCAGGACAAAAGCTCTTGAAAGTGTCGGGCGACGCCCAACGGTCTCGGCTTGTAGACAATCCGAGTGCCGGTGCTGAACGTCAGGATGAGAACCGAGCGCCCGTGGCGATGGGCGTCGCCTTTGCTGTCATCGAGCGAAACAAGAGTGCCCAGGTCCTTGCCGGCTCCGAACTCGATGCATAACTGCGAGCGATCCGCGGCGAAGTGGTTCAAGAACTCGAGGCTAAACGTCATCCAGTGATCGAGAGAGGACACGAGCTGGCGGGCCAGCGCCGGATACTCACTCAAAAGGGCAACGGCAGCATCCGGCTCTCGCAGTCGATCGACAAAGCTAGCGAAGCGCTGCTCGGGGGTGTCGCCGCGTAGCAACCCTTGGACACGAGCAACATTCAGCTCCAGCACCAGCGTGGGGATCAGCATCTGAAGAAGCTGCCGTTGAGCGTTCGCGAGCAGACTCTGCTCGACGTGCTCGTTGAACACGACGACGTTTACATCGCCATTCGCCGCGGCGACGCCGTCACGCAGTTCGAGCAGCGCGTGTCGAATGAGAGGTTCGATCAGGTTCAGGAACGGCGTCGTTCCTGCGGCGCCGGAGATGTCCGTGAACGAAAGCTTGCCGCCGGTCCTGCCGCTGAACGCGTGCTCGAGACTCCGAAGCCAACGCGGGACCTCCTCCGCCCGCTCGCGCACATCGTCGAGAGGTTGACCCAGGATCGCTGCGAGACCCGTTTCGTCGGTGTTGTAGATCGTCGAGCACAGGGAGAGGTAGTCGTCGACGAAATACGGAAACTCGCACCTCCAACGATCGAGCCGTCCATTCAGGATCTGCTGGTCCGGTTCGATCGGAGGCTGGGGCTTGTCTCGGAGCGCCTCGATCCGTTCACGCAATGTGGTCGCCTGATGCCAGAGCGCTGAACGAAAACCGGCGCCTTCGTCGCTTGCGTTTGGCGGGGACGACATCACCTCACCGCGATGCAGAATCCAGCGCAGGATTGCGTTTCGGGAGAGACCTCGCAGTTCGACGACGCGGGGCATGCAAGATCCCCGGTGCAACAACAGACCTCACCCCTGACCGTTGCCGTCGAATAGGGGCCGTACGCGAAGTCCCCCGCTCGGACGCCTTGTCCGCGTGAGAGCGCCAGGCTGATCGCTTCGCTTGGATGCGGATCGATCATTCCCCATTCAAGATCCGTCAGACGCACGCGGTACATCGGATCCTTCCAGGCGCGCACGACATCCGGCACGAGTCGCTGCAGCGCTTTGGTCCACTTGTAGACGCTGTTGATCAGCGGAAGCGGGTCACCCTGATGGCTCCCGGCAATGATTTCGGAAATGCTCGTCGCGCCGTACCACGCTGCCTGTTGAAGCAGAATGAACTTGTTCTGCGTCATCGAGAATCGAAGAGGCATCGGATCCGGCGCACTGACCGCGTGCCTCTTGGGACCGCCGAGCAACGTGCGCGAGAAATTGCCGGCGTCCAGCACACGTATCAGTTCTGTTGCAAGCGCAACCCCTTGGTCCTTGAACGAGCCATCGATCGGCCAATCGCCCTTGGGCGCCGCTACCAAGTCAAACGTGCGCATGATGTCGTCGCTCTGGAAGATTTGCATCGCGCTCCGAAAGATCTGATCGATCTGACGGACTCCCATTTCCAGCGACGAGCCATCCACGGACTTCATCTGGTTCTGGAAGCTTTCTGCCGATTCGCGGAACACGTCGACAAGCAATTCGCGATTGAGATCCGTCGCCGTCTCCACGTACGCAAGCGCAGCCTCTCGGAGCGCGCCACCAGCCTGAGCCACCGCCCCAAGAATCCTGAACTGCCCGAGACGCTGCTGCGTATCGGGCCAATCAGGGTGCGAACCTGCCGATGATCGAAAACCCGAAAGAACCCGGCTTAGGTCCTCACTAATCTTCTTGTAGTGCTGCGGGCGCTCGGTGACGTCATGAGCGACGGCCGCGGCGATGTCGATCATGAAGTTGAACGCCCATTGAGCGTACAGCTTGCCGAGTGGATGCAGCCCGTGTGGTTCAGGGGGACTTACAGCAGGGGACATGCGTGACCTCCGAGGAGAGCGCCGAAAACAGCTGATGGCGTAAGCACCACCGCCTCGACGGTAACACGGCGATCAGTTCTGGATGATGATGACGAAGAACGAGAAGCGTTCGCGTCACCGATGACGCCGTGGGCTTCGCGTGTAACACTGCGCGCGTGTCGCTCGACGCACAACGTAGATTCTACGCGGAAGAAATTGCTGCGGTCTCCAACGTGACCGCACGACGTCTCGTCGACGCGTTCGCGCGCGTACCTCGCGAGCATTTCCTTGGTGCCGGACCGTGGCAGATTGCAGTCGGCGTAGACGCCGCCAACCCGTACCGCACGACCCCGAACGCCGACCCCGCCCACGTCTATCACAACGTGGTGGTCGCTCTCGATCCAGCACGACAGCTCAACAATGGGCAGCCAACAGCGCTCGCGCGCTGGATCGAGGCGTGCGACATCATGGAGGGCGAGACCATCGCCCACGTGGGATGCGGAGTCGGGTACTACACGGCGATCATCGCCGAGGTTGCCGGCGCGAGCGGACGCGTCGTGGGCTACGAAGTCGACCGCGAGCTCGCGAACCGCGCGACAGAGATGCTCGCTCAGTGGCCGAACGTCGAGGTGCGCTGCAACGACGCGTTCGATCCACCGGCGGGGGCGTACGACGTGCTGTTTGTGAACGCGGGCATCACGCACGTGCCGCCTGTCTGGCTCGGCGCGTTACGCCCCGGAGGTCGGTTGATCGCGCCGTTGACATTCCCGACCCCGACGATGCCGCATGGCATTGGCGCGATGGTCAGGATTCAGCGCGCTGCAGACGATGCCTTCGCCGCTCGGTTGTTCTCCCAGGTGGGGATCTATCCGTGTTCGATCGCGCGCGATCCGGCCCACGAAGTCGAGCTTCGCGTTCTCATGAACACGACTGAGAGCAGACGGGTAACATCTCTCGTAACCGAAACACATGAGCGCGGAGACACCTGCGTGATGCACCTTCCGGGCTTCTGCCTGCAGCGCTAAATTTGCAAAGGCGCTGCGGTGATCGATTGGAGCCGACGGCCGGGTATGATCCGGCGACCTGCGGTTTACGAAACCGCTGCTCTACCACTGAGCTACGTCGGCGAGGTGTGAGGGTTGATATACGACGGAGCGCGCGATCGCAAGCGATGGAACGCGATCGACCTAACCGAGTTGCGCGAGCACCGAGAGTAACTCTCGGCGAAGGGCAGCCGCGTCGCGCCGACCGATCCACGTCGCTTGTGCCCTGAGCAACGCGAACAAAATCGCATCGGAGAAATCGATCGCACTTTGATCCGCGCCACCATGAGACGCCGCGTCGGTGTGTGTCCGACCAGTGGAGAGCGACTGGGATGTGCATGTGAGGTCGAGAGGGTTCGCATCGATCTCAACTGCGGGGAATGCCTTACGAAACCGTTGCTCTACCCCTGAGCTATAGCGGCGGGTAGGGGCGTGTTCTTACCCGCCACTGCGCCGGTTTTCAAGTGCGAGACGCGTCATCGAGCGCCTGCGACGAAAGGACGGAGCGCGTCGGCGATCTGTTCAGCCGACGGGGCGGGTCCCTCGATTGCCTTGTAGTGGCTCACGCCGGCGCCCCAGTCGGTGAACGACTCCTGCGCGGAACACGCTCGCGGGACCTCGCCGGCGAGCTTGGTCGTCGCGATGGGCGTGCCGGACTTCGTGTCGACGAGGGTGACTCGCGCGGTCAGCCGGAAGCGGTCGGCGAACGCGCCGCCGTCGTAGTTGCAGGTCTCGACCTTCGACCGCGTGTAGCGAATGCACGCGGCGAGGGTGGCGTCCGCGGCGCGCGTGGCCTGCACTGCGTCGTACGCGCGGTCGATCGCGATGCGAGCGTGCTCGTCCTTGTCGACCTCGTAGACGAGCAGCGCGCGGGACGTGGGCAGCGGTGTCGGTGCCAGGTCTTTGGGTGACCTCGCCGCGCAGAGGCGACCGAGGTCGGCGATCGCGTCGGCGGCTTCGCGTTGTTCCGTGCGTGCGGCGATCGCAGAGTGCACGCGCCAGAAGCTCGAGAAGGCGAGCACCAGCGCGAGGGCGCCGCCGAGAAGCGCGGCGCGCCGACCGAGCGAGCGACCGCAGAGCACCATACAGATCGCACACGCGGCGAGGAACGGGATCGCGAGCTTGATCCATGGATCGCCAAAGTCGCGTGCATCGGTGATCGCGAACTGGAGGAGCAAGAGGCCAGGAACGCCGACCGCGAAAACGAGGAGGAGCCAGAGGAGCGAACGCTTCATGGCCGCACGTGTGCCACGAGCAGGGTCCCGACTCACGCGTTGGCGTCTGCGATGGACCGAATGGCGCCGGCGATGAAATGCGCGGCGGATCCGGGCCGCGATCACGTCAGTGTAGGCTGCCGGGATGGGATGGTGCTCGATAGCGCTCGTCGGGGTCGCGATGGCAGTTGGGGCGTGCGAGAAGAAGGCGCCACCACCGCCGAAGACGGACTTCGAGGCGTTCGAACGGAAGCACGTCGCGGAGTATCGCGAGCTCGCGAAGGCGCTGCGCGCGGACGGCGCGAGGTCCCCGAGCGCGAAGTGCCGGCGACCTATCGCGGCGTCTACATCGGTGCGTCGGGCATGTGGATCGATCGCGCGTTCCTCGATGTCGCCATGGTGACCGAGGACAAGCTTAGCGCGGTCCCGTCGCGGTAGCGTCAGCGCGGCAAGAGACCGATGACGTTCGGCAGCGCCCAGAACGAGTGGTTTCCGTCGTTCTCGACGAAGTTCGTCTCGTAGCTGCCGACGACCGCGAGCTCGCCCTCGGAACCCTTGGCGACGAGCGAGGCCTCCGGGCCACCCTCGAGGAACAGCGCGCCGACGAGGTCGTGCGATGCGAGCTCTTTGGACAGCTCGGCCATCGTGACCGCGGCGCGCGCGTGGAGGAAGACGATGCGGCGCGCGCGATCGATGCCGATGCCGGCTGCGGAGTACTGCTTCGGATCCTTCCAGGGCAGCGCGCCGCCATCGCAGCCGAGCAGGCGGTACGACTGCACGATCGAGTGATAGCGAGCGCGCAGCTTCGCGAGGTCGAAGCCCGGGCAGTCGCGACCCGCGATCGTGATCGGCGGATCGCTCGCGTCGATCGGATCCCATGCGAGGTAGCCCGACATCTTCGAGTTGTCGTTCGAGCGTGCGTGACCGTCGGCGACGATCATGCCGACCGGATCGCCCGAGTCGTGGAACATGCCGGCGTTGGTCACCGCCGAGAGGTGGAACGCACGGAGCCAGCCGAGGGCATCGCGGCCACGTGCGTCGGCGGGGACGTCGGCATCGGCGGGTGTGCCTTCGTGGGCCATCGAGAAGACCTTCAGCGTGTAGCGCGAGGCGTCGGCGCGCACGATGTCGACACACGGTGGAGACGTGGTCGTAGCGGGCGTCGCATCGAGCTGCCACCGATCGACCTCGAGGCCCGGGCCGAGCGTCGCAGTTGGAATCGGGCAGGGGAGCAGCGGTGTCGACACGGTCGGCGCCGGCGTCGGCGCGAGTTCCGGAGCTGGGGACGGCTCGGCGATTGCTACTGGCTCGCGGCGATTGCACGCGCCAGACACGACGAGCCCGAGCGCCACGAACAGGGCGGATCGACCCGACACAGCTGCGAGCTCGCAGGCGCTCCGCCGACTCATCTCGCCGTGAACGCGCGGGTCGCGCGGTCGATTCCTGAAATCTGAGAACACGGGAGCACCACGCCTCGGAATACCGAGTCCGCGCGAGGCCGGCGAAGCGACGTCACGTGCCGCGCAGTTCATGCGCCCCGCAGAGCGATGCCGTGTTCGACCGCGGTCACGTAGCTGACCAGCGACTCGCCGGTCCACGCCGCGCGGATCACCGCGACGGCGTCCGCACCCGCACGAGCAGCGTCGCGAGCCTTGTCGGGCGTGTCGATCCCGCCGACAGCGACGAGCTTCGCGCTGCCGTGCGGTGCGGCCAGCGCGGCGAGGCCGAGCGCCGGCACGTCCGGCTTGGACGGCGTCGTCCAGATCGGACCGAGGTGAACGATGTCGGCGCCGGTGTCCGCGAGTCCCTCGGTCGCGTGGCGCGAGACGCCGATCGTACCCTTGAACAGCGAGCGTGCCTCCGCGACGGAGATGCCGTCTTCGGGGAGATGCACGGCGATCGCCTCGGCGGCGAGTGCGACGTCGACGCGGTCGTTGACAATGACGCGGGCGATGCGGCGCGCGGCGCGGATCAGATCGAGCAGGCGTTGCCCGTCGAGATCCTTCTCGCGGACCTGCACGAGCACCGACCCCGGTGGACAACCGTGCACCGCGCGCTCGATCGCCGCGGCGAAGTCATCCGGCCACCCATCCCCCATGCGCGTGCGATCGGTGATCGCGACGACGCGTACCGGCACGATCATGCTCATTCGATGAGCCCGCCCGTCGGCGACGAGGCGTTCGCGTAGTCGCGACGAGGCATGCGTCCGGCGAGGAACGCCTTGCGTCCACCGTCGACAGCGAGCCGCATCGCCTCCGCCATCAGCACTGGATCCTTCGCGCCCGCGATGCCCGTATTCATGAGGACGGCGGTGCAGCCGAGCTCCATCGCGATCGCGGCGTCGCTCGCGGTGCCGACGCCCGCGTCGACGATGACCGGCACGCCGACGTTCTCGATAATGAGGCGGATGTTGTGCGGATTGCGAATACCGAGCCCCGAGCCGATCGGCGCGGCGAGCGGCATCACCGCGAGGCAGCCCGCTTCCTCGAGGCGCTTGCACGTGATGAGATCGTCCGAACAGTAGGGCAGGACCTTGAAGCCTTCTTTGACCAGACGGCGCGCTGCTTCGACGGTCGCGGCGTTGTCGGGGAACAGGGTCTTCGGATCGCCGATCACCTCGAGCTTCACGAGGTCGTCCATGCCGAGCTCGCGCGCGAGGTGCAGCGTTCGAATCGCATCGTCGGCGGTGTAGCAACCCGCGGTGTTGGGCAGGAGGATGTACTTCTCGCGATCGATCGCGTCGAGTACCGTCACCTTCTGCGACAGGTCCACGCGTCGGAGCGCGACCGTTACGATCTCGGCGCCCGACGCGGCAAGTGCAGCACGTGTCTCGTCGTTCGATTTGTACTTGCCAGTGCCGACGATGATCCGCGACGTCAGCGTGCGATCGGCGAGCTTCCAGGTGTCACGCTTCTCGTCCATATCGTTCAGCCTCCTCCGACGAAGGTGACGACCTCGAGGCGGTCGCCATCGGCGAGGATCGTCGTCGCGTGTCTCGCACGGGGGACGACCTCGCGGTTGCACTCCACGGCGACAGGTTTTCCGTCGAGACCGAGCTCCACGATCAACGCAGAAATGGTTGTCCCGGCGTTCACGATCCGCCGCTGTCCGTTGATGACCACGTCGATGCTCGTCGACATCGGGGCGAGAACCTACCACCAACACCGAGAGGAGCCTTCTCCCCACGCCCCGACCACAGTCCCCACCGCGTTTCAAGGGGAACCCGTCAACTTTGGTGTGACGACCACGACATCCGTGCCGTGGTGGTGTTCGGAATTGTGGAGCGTACGTCACAGTAGTCCGTCTCGATCTCGCGGCAACCCCCGAGAACCACGTCGACGGTGATCGATCCCCCTCCCGGGCACGCTTCGCGCAGAGGAAATCACTCGTGGGTCGTCACCACGGGAGCCTAGAACTATGACTCTTGGAATCGCTCGTCCTACCACCCTTGCCCCCATCGCGCCGGTCCGCCCTGTCGACCCGCGCGTACAGGGAGAGGACCCCGCCCGCATCCGGGCTACGATCGCGCGTGCGCCGCTGTTTGCCGCATTGCCGATCAGCGCGATCGAGGACCTGACCTCGCGGGTCGCCGTTCGCAAGGTTGCCGTCGGTTCTGCCGTCGTCGCGCAGGACGAGCCCGGTGACGCGATGTTCGTGATCATGACCGGCCGCGTGAAGGTCGTGATCTTCGGCGAGAGCGGTCGCGAGGTGACGCTGTCGATTCTCCGCTCGGGCGACTCGTTCGGCGAGATGTCGCTGTTCGATCAAGCGCCGCGCTCCGCGCACTGCCTGGCGATCGAGCCGACGACCCTGCTGGTTCTCTCGCGGGAAGACCTCATGCGCCACATGCAGGCGCACCCACGCACCGCGGTGAATCTCTTGACCGAGATGGCGCGCCGGCTCCGCCGCGCCGACGAGACCATCGCGCAGCTCGCGCTGTGCGACGTCAACGAGCGCCTGATCCATCGCCTCGTCGCGCTCGGCCGTGAGGAAGGCGCGTCGAGTCCCGACGGCCTCGTCGTGCGCCGCCGCCCCACGCAGCAGGAGCTCGCGAACATGATCGGCTCGTGTCGCGAGACCATCTCTCGCGCGTTCAACCAGCTCGCGCGTGACGGCCTGATCATCCCGCGCGGCCGGTCGCTCGTCGTCACGCCAGCGCTGATCGAGAAGGCAGAGAAGAAGAAGGCGGCCTAGCAGGTCGTCGGGTCGAGCACGCAGGCGCGCTCCACAAAGGCGCGCCTGTTCGCGGTTTCGGCACCGCGGCGCCTGTCGGGCTTCCTGCCAGCACGCGATCGCACGACGGTGTATTCCTTCGCCAAATCGAGCGGTTGGCTTGACACTGCGGGGTGGAGCGGCCCTAATCCAGCGATGACCGCGTCGACGATGATCCGGCGCACGAGGGTCGAAGTCGACCTCGGCGCGATCGTCGGGAACGCACGTACGGTTCGCGCCCTGACGAACACGCAGCTCTACGCGGTCGTGAAGGCCGATGGCTACGGCCACGGTGCCATCGCGGTCGCGCAGGCGCTGTGGCGCGCGCGGGCAGCCGAGGGCTTCGCGGTGTCGCTCGTCGAGGAGGGCGTCGCGCTGCGCGAGGCCGGCGTCACCGCGCCCGTGCTGGTCATGGGTCCGAGCCAGCATGGCGGCGAGGACGAGATGATCGCGGCCGGCCTGACGCCGGTCATGGGCAGCGAGGAGGACCTGGTCGCGATCGCGTCGGTCGCGAACAAGCGGGGCAAAGCGATCGAGGCGCACCTCAAGGTCGACACCGGCATGGGGCGCCTCGGCGTACCGCCGTCGCGCGCGGTCGAGCTCGCGATGGCCGCCGCGAACAACGGCATCCGTGTCGTCGGGCTCATGACGCACTTCGCGTGCGCCGACGAGGACGACCCCGCCGATGCGCAGTCGATGACGGTCGAGCAGCTCAAGCGCTTCGAGAACATCAGCGCGGAGCTGACGAAGGCAGGCGCGCCGATCGCGATCCGCCATGCGTCGAACAGCTCGGGCGCGTTGATGTTCCCGGCGGCGCGATTCGACCTGGTCCGCACTGGCATCGCGCTCTATGGCAACGGCCGCTGGCCCGACGGCACGCACCGCACGCAGGCGATGCGCCTCGTCAGCGAGGTCGCTCAGCTTCGCTCGATCACGACGGGCACGAGCGTCGGTTATGGCGCCGCGTGGCGTGCGCCCCGCGAATCGCGCCTCGCGATCATTCCCGTCGGCTACGCGGACGGTTTGCCGCGCCGCGCGAGTGGCCACGCGCAGATCGTGATCCGGGGAGTCCGTGCGCCGATCGTCGGGCGCATCAGCATGGACATCGCGATCGCCGACGTCACCGACGTCGCTGGCGTCACCGTCGGCGATGTCGTCACGCTCCTCGGCCGCGCCGCCGGCGGGGCATCGATCAGCGCGCACGAATACGGCGAGTGGGCCGGGCTCTCGGAGTACGAGGTGACCTGCGGCATGTCCAAGCGCGTCCCGCGCACGTACGTGGGGGAGTCGTCGTGAACGCGACGTGCGCGACACGTGCGACGAGCGCGTTACGTGCGACGAGCGCGATACGTGCGATGCCCCCGATGCGCCACATGCGTACGACGGTTGGTGCTGCGTGAGCGAGACGACGAAGCCAGGCGCGTCGCCCGACGACGAGCCGACGAACGTGGCGGCCCCGCCTCCCGCACCGCAGGGCGTGCAGCCAAGCGCCGCCGGCAGCAACGCGGGCACGACGAAGAACAACACGAAGCCCGCTGCGGACGAAACGAGCGTCGGGCAAGCCGTGTTCACCGGCGTCAAGGAGGCGGGCGCGCCGGTCGCGCGCTTCCTCGACATGGTCGGCGGGCATCTGATCTTGGTCGGGCGCGCGCTCGCGTGGTTGCCGCGGAGGCCGATTCGCTCGAAGAACTATCTCGAGGCCGCGGAGTACATCGGCTGGGGCTCGCTTCCGATCGTGCTGATCGTCGGCGCGTTCACCGGGATGGTGCTCTCGCTGCAGGCGGTCTACGCGTTCCGCCAGCTCGGCTTCGAGAGCTACTCGGGTGCGATGACGGCCAAGGCGCTGTCGATCGAGCTCGCGCCGGTGCTCACGTCGCTCATGCTTGCGGGCCGCGCGGGCGCCGGCATCGCCACCGAGCTCGGTACGATGCGCATCTCCGAGCAGATCGACGCGCTCGAATCGATGGCCGTCAACCCCGTGCAGTACCTCGTGCTGCCGAGGCTGATGGCCGCGATGATCGTGGCGCCGATCCTGACGCTGTTGTTCTTCATCGTCGGGATGGGTGGCGGCTACCTCGTCGCCGTGGTCCTCGAGGGCGTGTCGCAAGGACAATGGGTTGCCAAGATCCGTGACCTCGTCCACTTCACCGACGTGGTGCAGGGGCTGATCAAGAGCGTCTTCTTCGGGTTCCTCGTCACCTTGATTGGCTGCTACCAGGGCTTCAATGCGAGCGGCGGTGGTCGTGGCGTCGGCATCGGCACGACACGTGCGGTCGTGATGGGCTCCGTGTCGACGCTCGTGCTCGACTACTTCCTCACGGACATCCTCTTGAGCGTGTTCAACACGGACGTATGAGCACCACACGGGAGATCATCGGCGATTCGCCGGCCGACCAGGAGGACCCGCGCTGGCACATCCGTGTCCGCGGGCTGTGCAAGTCCTTCTCCAACAACCTCGTGCTCGATCACCTGGACCTGGATATCGAACGCCACAAGGTCAACGTGATCCTCGGCGCATCCGGCGCGGGCAAGAGTGTGCTCATCAAACACTTCATGTGTCTGTTGCGACCGGACAAAGGTCACATCTGGGTCGACGGCATCGACGTGCTGTCGCTCGACTCCCAGGCGCTGTCGCTGTTCCGTCGAAAGTTCGGCCTCGTGTTCCAGTTCGCGGCGTTGTTCGATTCGCTCACCGTCGAGGAGAACTGCGCGTTTCCGCTGCGCGAGCACACGAAGAAGTCCAACGACGAGATTCGCGACATCGTCGCCGACAAGCTGAACGCGCTCGGCATCGGTGGAACGCAGAAGAAGTACCCGGGCGAGCTGTCGGGCGGTATGCGCAAACGCGTCGGCCTAGCACGCGCGCTCGTCCTGAACCCCGAGATCCTGATGTACGACGAGCCGACGACCGGCCTCGATCCCCTCGCGACGAAGAACGTCGACGAGATGATTCTGGATACGTGCCAACGATATAAAGTGACCTCGGTGGTCATCTCGCATGACATGGCGTCGGTGTTCCGTATCGCGGAGCGCATCGCCATGCTCCACGAGAGGAAGATTCTCGAGGCCGGGCCGGTCGACGTGATCGCCGGCAGCCAGCATCCATTCGTGCACCAGTTCCTGCGCGCCTCCGGCGTGTCCGCGATCGGTCGCGCGGCGGGAGAGGCGTCATGAAGGCGGTCAGTGCGGGCGTCCGCGTCGCGATCCTGTTCCTGATGCTCGCCATCGGCGGCTACGTCGTGTGGAAGAGCCTCGGGAAGGACACGGGCGGCAAGGACTCGTACGTGCTGTTCGCGAAGTTCCGCGACGCATCGGGCTTGCCCGTGGGCGCGAAGGTGCAGGTCGCCGGCATCCCGAACGGCGAGGTCACGAGTCTGCGCGTCGACGGACGGTACGCGCTCGTATCGTTCCGCGTGAGCGGCAAGATCAAGGTCTGGTCCAGCGGCATCGTGACGAAGAAGGCGACCTCGCTGCTCGGCGACTACTACCTCGAGATCGATCCGGGCGAGGACACGCGTCAGATGCCCGACGGAACAAAGCAGTCGTTCTACATGCTCGGGCCCG
This sequence comes from Kofleriaceae bacterium, assembly GCA_046160585.1. Lineage (GTDB taxonomy): Bacteria > Myxococcota_A > Polyangia > Haliangiales > Haliangiaceae > JABFXX01. The sequence goes on along the minus strand of JBJXGN010000204.1, from coordinate 12,929 downwards.
CGTGCGACGGCTACGGCTCCGACGACAAGGCGAAGGACGCGCGCTGCCGGCAGGTCGGCACGGTCGTCGAGGCGACGACGGTCGACCAGGTCATGCACCGGTTCGAGCAGACGCTGCCGAACGTCGATCGCGTGCTCGAGAGCGTGCGTGATCTGTCCGAGGACGTACGGCGCGTCGTCAACGGACCGCTGCAGTCGGTCGCGACGCGTGTCGACGGGCTCGTGCAGCGCGAAGCCGGCACCGTCGCCGATATCATCCAGCGCGCCGATCGCTCGATGCAGAAGATCGAGCAGATCGCAGGCGACCTCCGCTCGATCACGCAGGGCGCGGATCCGCGCATCGCGAGGATCCTCGACAACCTCGACGCCGCGTCGACGGAGGCCAAGGATCTCGTGACCGTCGCGAAGGCCGAGCTCCAGGCAACGGGCGACGCGCTGCGCGGCAAGCTCGACAAGCTCGACGGCGTGATCACGAATACCGAGTCGATCTCGAAGAAGATCGACGAGGACAAGGGCACACTCGGTCGCCTCGTGAACGACCCCGCGATCGCCGACAACGTCGAGGCGATCACCGAAGACGCGAAGGGCTTCCTCGGGACGCTGTTCGGCCTCAAGACGTACGTCGGCCTGCGCACCGAATACAACGTCTTCGCCGGCATGCTCCGCCACTACGTGACCGTCGAGCTGCACACGCGCCCGGACAAGTACTACCTGATCGAGCTCGAGAAGGGCCCGCGCGGAAACTATCCCGCGGTCACGCTCACGTTCGATCCGACGGTCGATCCGAACTACTGGGTGCGCCGCAGCGTGATCGAGGATTCCATTCGCTTCACGTTCCAGTTCGCGAAGCGCTTCGGATGGCTGACGCTGCGCTACGGCATCAAGGAGTCGACGGGAGGCATCGGTATGGATGCGGATATCCCCGTGTGGTGGAACCGCAACCTGCGACTCTCCGCGGACGTGTTCGACGCGACGTTCGATCGCTTCCCGCGCGTAAAAATCGCTGCAGCGTTCGAGCTGTTTCGCCACCTGTACATCCTCGGCGGCGTCGACGAGCTGTTGAACACGCCCGACGAGCTGCAGATCGTCACGGGTGGGTCCGATGTCCCCATCCAGTTCGACGAGGTCTACTTCGGCCGCGACTGGTTCGCCGGCGCGATGCTGCGCTTCAACGACGCGGATCTCGCCGCCCTGCTCACCGTCGGCGGCTCGGCGCTCGCCGGCGCGTCGAAATAGCTCGCGAGACGCGTCGACGTGGCCCGCGCGTAGGTGTCACTACGGGAACAGCTGCGTGACGCGCGCGCAGTTCTGCGCGTTGCCGCGCATGCGGAACGTGTTGGTCGCCTCGACGACGCGCGTGTGCGGCGCCGCCTCGGCGGCCGACGACGCGGCGTCGTAGAACCAGATGTCGTCGCCGTAGATCTTCTGCGCGAGATCGATCTCGGCAGCGCCGTTGATCTGCGCGGGGTTCGACAGTGGAGCGTCGATCGAGAGCTTCACGCGCAGCGCGGCGTAGATGCTGCCGTAGCCGGGGATGCGGATGCTGACCGCCGGATTGCCGTCGCGATCCTGGTCGCGGAGGCGCGTGCTGTTCGCCGCGGGCAGCGCGTCGGTGAGCGGGTTCGCGAGCGCCGCGCCGAGGACGAGCGCGGCGTCTTCGCTCGACAGGCGTCGCGCGCCGTCCATGTTCGCAGCGATCGTCGCGTCGACCGTGAACGTGGGGATGGTCGCGACGAACGCGCGATCGAGCTCGGGTTGATAGCCGTTGACCTCGGGCAACACGACGTCGCAAAGCTTCACCGTGAGCGTGACGTCATCGCCGTTCTGGCGCGTGGTCACGTGCGCTCGCGCGCGCAGGTGATAGTTGCTGAACCGATCGGCGCCAGTCTCGCGCGTGTCCTCGAGACGCATGTCCGAGACGAGCTCGAGCGCGTAGGTCGAGGGCAGGGTGACGCCGCTGTTTCCGTCGGCCTTACCTCCGCCCTCGTCACTGGGGCTCTCGTCATCGATGCCACATCCAGTCATCAGTACGGCGGTGAGGCTCAACGTGCGGATCAGCATGCGAAGTCGTGGTGCACCGCGCGCGCCATCGCGCGGTGATTTCGTTCCGTGCGGTTGCGGCCACGCGTGGCCGAGGGCAAACCGAGTAGCCAGCTTGCGGTGGCAAACGTCGTCGTGCAGGCGCGTGCACGACGTGCGCGAGTCGCACGCGGCGAGGCGCGTCAGATCAGCGATCGTTCGTAATGCGCACGTGGGCGATCAGCTCGCGTAGCTCCTCGTCGTCGACGACCTCGACCTCGCGGACGATCCTCTCGCGCGCGGCGCCGCTCGCAGGGGGGCCGGCTGGCTTCTTCGGCGGTGCGGTCCGTCGCGGCTGCGGCACGAGCGTTGGCGGGCGGCGGTTCGCGCCCGCGAGGCGAAAGCGAAGATCCTCGAACAGCGCGGGCGCGCCGATGCGCGTGACGAGCCCCTCGAGCAAGCGCGGCTTGAGCAAGTTCAGCTCGTGCATCCACGCGGACGTCGCTACTTCGATGACGAGCACGCGCTCGAACACACCGTGCGGGCGCGTGCGCGAGGCGATCTTCGCGCCCACGAGATCCGTCCACTCGGTGACGAGACGCTCGGCGCGAACCTCGTCGGTGATCCCGTGTAGCTTGAGGACGCTCGCGATCGCGGTCCCGGCGGCGAGCACGTCTCCGACGCGCCGCGAGGCCGAACCGCCGCGCGTGCCCGACCCCCCCCGCGTGCTGCGCGCGGTCACGACGCGCGCAGCCGGCGGATCAGCTCGCGCAGGCGCCGATCGCCGTCGCCGTCGCGGCTTACAAAGCGCAGGCCCGAGCCGCCCGACGGAACGTGATACGAAACGCGGCCGGCGATCGCGATCGGAGCGGCGGCGCCCGGCGGCACGACCTCGAGCGTGAGCTCGGTGTCGATCGGCAGCGGCGCCTGGGTCGTGAGCAACGCACCGCCGACGCCGATCTCGCTGATCGCGCAATCGACGAAGTTGGCGCTGTTGGAGACGCGGTAGCGGACGTTGACCGAGACGGGCAACCGATGATGCCGGCGGCGCGCGACATCAGTGCGGCGACCGCTGAACACGTCGTGAAGGAACGTGAGCTTGGTCTGCTCCTCGGCCGCGAGGTCGATCGTGGCGCCCGCGCGGACGCGCATGCGGGGCAGGGCCGGGCGCCAAGCCTGGACCGCACCGCGGACGAGCACTTTGTTCGGCAGGAGCGCCGACGAGACCTCGATGATGATCTGCTGACCGGCCTCGAGCTCGTCCGTGGTGGGGACGAACACGGGCTCCTGCACCGAGTCGCCGGGGGCGAGCTCGCGCCACTCATCGGCAGTGCGAATACGGAGCTTTAGGATGACCATAAGTGGTGGGGCAGACGAAGCTTGATCGGCGCCCCGAACGTATCACGAACGACGGAACCGGATCGCCCACACCTTCAGGAGTGCTTCGGCGACGATCGCCCGAGACATCTTCGATTGTCCGACACGGCGGTCGACGAACACGATCGGTGTCTCGACCAGTCGCAGGCCCTTCTTCACGGCCCGGTACTTCATTTCGATCTGGAAGCTGTAGCCATTGGAGGTGATCGTCGACAGCTCGATGGCCTCCAGCGCCGCACGGCGCCAGCACACGAAGCCCGCTGTAACGTCGCGCACGTCGATTCCGAGGATGGTGCGCGCGTACAAGCTGCCACCTTTCGAGATGATCGTGCGCCCGATCCCCCAACCCTCGACACCTCCGCCCGGGACGTTCCGGGACCCGACGACGAGATCGGCGCCATCCAGGGCCAGCGCGAGCATCTGCGGCAGGTACTTCGGATCGTGGCTGCCGTCGGCGTCCATCTCGAACAGGTAGTCGTAGCCGCGGGCGAGCCCCCAGCCGAAGCCCTCGACGTACGCGGTGCCGAGTCCGAGCTTGCCCGCGCGGTGCATCACGTGAATGCGCGGATCGGCGGCGACCATCTCGTCGATGATCGCGCCGGTGCCGTCCGGCGAGTTGTCGTCCACGAAGAGAAGCTCGCAGCCTGGCAGCGCGGCCAGGAACTGCTCGGCGATGGTCCGCACGTTCTCCTTCTCGTTGTAGGTCGGTACAACAATCAGCGACTGCGGCATCGGCGCGGGGACCATACTATGCTCCCTAGGTGGTGAGGCCACGCCGCGCCTGGATCTACGCGCTGACGATCACGGCGCTGCTCGTGCCGGCCGGCGGCATCGCGTATCTCGGCGCGGTCTCCTATCGCGACGAGCGCGGCGCGATCGCCGCGCAGGACGAGCGGCAGCGGCAGGCGGCGGCGGGAATCGCGAGCCGGATCACGCGCGCGATCGATGAGACGCTGGATGCGATCGAGCGCGCGGTCGTGGTGGTCGAATCCGATGGCACGACGCGCCCGACCATCGAGATGCCGCTCGGTGCGCACTGGTTCTGGCTCGAGGACGACGGCCGGATGCGCGTACCGCGAACGGGAGGTGAGCCGACGAGTAGCGCGGGCCTGCTCGATCGCAGCGCGCCGTGCGCGGCGGGTGCGCGACTCGAGGACTGCGTACGCGAGCTCTCGACGCGCCAGATCCGCGTGGCGCGACTGCACGCGGCGCAGCGCGCGGAGACGTGCAAAGGCGACGCGTGCGCGCCGAGCCTGGCCGACGCGAAGCGGCACTACACGGCGCTCGCCGCGTTCGCCGACACGGGGCCCGCGGCGCTGCTCGGACTCGCACGCGTCCAGCAGCGTCTCGGCGACACGGCGTCGGCGACGGAGGCGCTCGGGGAGCTCGAGCAGCGGTTTGCGGATCGCGCGTTCGACGGGATCCCGGTGTCGCTCGTCGTCGCGCTCTTGCGTGCGAGTACGACCGCGGCGCGGCTCGAGGTCGCGTCGGATGTCGTGGCGAACAAATACGCGCTCGCGCCCACGGATCGCGTCGGGGTGTTGTCGCGCATTCGCGCGCTCGTGCCCGAGGCAGAGCGCCGGGCGATCGAGGCAGACATCACGCGCATTCGCACGGAGGCGCGCGCGGCCGCCGGGCTCCTCGAGGACGTCCCCGAGATCCTGCGCACGGCGACGTCGGCGTGGCGCGTGCGCACCGCGCCGCGAGAGCCGGCGCGCACGCTGATTTTTCGTCGGCGCGCGGACGGCGGCGTGCTCGGCATGGCGGTCGACGCGTCGACGCTCCGTGCGGTCGCGGGCAGCGACGCCGCCGACAGCGTGGCGACGAACGCGCAGGTGCTGGTGCTGCCCGCGGGTGCGACGCCGCCTCCGTCTCTGCGGAGCATCGTGCAGGTCCCGCTCGGCGAGGCCCTGCCGCACCTCGCGCTCGCGATCGTGAATCCGATCTCGGATCCGGATCCGCGCGACGCCGTGATCCGCGAACGTAGTAAACGGCACGTGCTGTACACGTCGGCACTCGCGATCGCGCTAGGTGCGGGCATCATCCTCATCATCCGCGCGGCGGCACGGCAGCGCGAGCTCGCGCAGCTCAAGAGCGACTTCGTGTCGACGGTGTCGCACGAGCTCAAGACCCCGCTGACCTCGATCCGCATGTTCGCCGAAATGCTCGAGCAGGGCGTCGCGCAGGGCGACCCCGCGAAGATGGCGCGCTACCACGGCGTCATCGTGCAGGAGTCCCAGCGGCTCGGACTCCTCATCGCGAACCTCCTCGACTACGCGCAGATCGAGAAGGGCACACGCCGCTACACGCCCTCACGTCACGAGGTGGGCCAGCTCGCCCGGTTGGCCGTCACCACGTTCGAGACCCTGCGCGATCCTGAGGCGACGAGCGGGGCGACGGGGGCGCGCAATTCGATCGAGGTCGCGGTGTCCTCCGAGGCAGCGCATGCGGAAGTCGAGGTCGATCGCGATGTCGTGGTGCAGGCCGTGCTGAACCTCCTTGCCAACGCAGCCAAATACGGCGGCGCGGACAAGCAGATCGAGGTCACGGTGGGCGCCGACACGACGCATGCGTTCATCGCGGTGCGCGATCACGGACCGGGGATCCCGCCGTCCGAGCAGCCGCGCATCTTCCGCGAGTTCTACCGTTCGCCGGAGGCGTACCGCTCGGGTGTGGAAGGGACCGGCCTCGGTCTCGCGCTCGTGAAGCGCCACATCGAGGCGCTGGGCGGCACCGTCGAGGTCGCTTCGGTCGTCGGGCAGGGCGCGACGTTCACGCTCCGCTTCCCGCGCGTCGGGCTCGTCACGGAGGTCGCGGCATGACGCGCATCCTGGTCATCGAGGACGATCCGTCGATCCGCATGGGGCTCGTCGACACGCTCACCGCCAAGGGCTACGAGGTCGAAGCCGTCGGCCGCGGCGGCGAGGGCGCCGATCGCGCGGCCTCGGGGCGATTCGATCTCGCGGTGCTCGACGTCATGCTCCCCGACATCGACGGCTTCGAGGTGCTCCGCCGCGTGCGCAGCTCGCCCGCGCGAAAGCTCGCCGTCATCATGCTCTCCGCGCGGGGCGCAGAGCTCGATCGGGTGCGCGGACTCGAGCTCGGCGCCGACGACTATGTCACCAAGCCGTTCTCGCTGATGGAGCTGCTCGCGCGCGTCGCCTCGGTGCTGCGCCGCGCGCAAGGCGAGGCCGCCGATCCGATCGCGCTTTCGTTCTCGGACATCGAGATCGATCTCGTCGGCCAGGTCGCCACACGTGCGGGCACGCGCATCGAGCTCCCCTCGCGCGCGTTTGCGATCCTGAAGGTGTTCGCGCGCCGGCCGGGCGAGGTCGTGTCGCGCGACGTTCTCCTCGACGAAGCGTGGGGCTACGACGACTATCCGAACACGCGCACGGTCGATAACCACCTCGTCAAGCTGCGCCGCGCCCTCGAGGACGAGCCCGACAAGCCGCGCTTTCTGATCACGATCCACGGGGCAGGTTACAAGCTCGACGTGCCGCGGAGCGCGGTGACGTGGGCGGGGGCCTCGTGACGCGCGAACGCGATGACAAGGTCGTGACGAGCTTTTGCGAATCGATGACGCACGAGCTCGGTGTTGCGCGTATCTCTGATCGCGGCGAGGCACGCGCGCCGGCATCGATCGCAGGTTCCGGTGGACCGAGGATCGGTGCCGGCGCATTGCCCTTGTCTCGGGTGTCTCCGGTGTCCATGTCGTCGATGCCGCGAGCCCGCGTGTTCGCGGCCATTCTCTTCGCGATCGCTGCGTGCGGTGACGACACGCCGCGCCGATCGCTCCCGGAGACGCTGCCGTCGATCGATCGCGCGGTCGCCGATCTATCGCTCGGTATCACGACCGACCTCGATGGTCCGGCGCCTGCTTTCGGAGACGCGGTTCTCGCCGAGCTCCTCGGGGACGAGGTCACCGCACGCGCGGGCTACGAGAAGGTGCTCGCCGACGCCGACTCGCCGGCGTCCTTGGCCGCCAAGAGCGCGCTCCACCTCGCGCAGCTCGAGTCGCTCGCGGGCCGCTCGCGCCACGCGCTCGATCTCGTCGTCCGCGCCGCGGCGCTCGCACCGGGCGACATCGCGATCGCCGAGGGCGTCGCGCAGCTCCGCGCGGACACCGTCGCCGCCTCCGGCGAGGGCAACATTCGCGCGCCACGGATCGGGACGCCGCTCGCCGGTGTGGATCCCAAGGTCGCGGAGGCGTTCGCCACCGCCGAACGCGCGATGGCCAAGGTGCATCGCCTGCGCCCGCGGCCGTTTATCGAGGCGCTGTCCTCGTCGATTCGCGCGAAGGAGCTCGCGACGGAGGATGTCGTCGCGAGCTATCGCGCCGTCGCCGATGCGGGCGGGCTCGCGGGCATCGCGGGGCATTATCGGGCGGGATCGCTCTATCACGACCTCGCGCTCGGCTTGCTGTTCGAGCTACCGCCCGAGCTCGATCCGAACGTGGCTGCCGGCCTTCGCCGCACGCTCCGAGGTCGCGCGCAGTCGTACTTGAAGAAGGCGGTGGCCGAATACGAGCTCGCGCTCGCCGCGACGGCGGCGCCCGACTCCGAGCTGTGGCGTCTCGCCGCCGAAGCAGATCTGCGCGCGGCGCGGGATGTCCTTGGCGAGGGCAACTGACGGCGTGCGAGAGTCAACCGTGGCCACGAGCGACGTATCAACCGCCCTCGAGGCCACCCGTGGTCGGTGACAACGCGCCCGCGAATGCAGTCGCACCGACGATCGTGATCGACGGTCATCTCGTCGATGCGGCACGCGCGACCATCTCGGTGCTCGATCGCGGCCTCCTCTACGGTGATGGATTGTTCGAGGTGCTGCGCACGTGGAATGGACGCGCGGTCGATCTCGATGCGCACCTCGATCGCCTCGCGGAGAGTGCGCACTGGATGCTCCTGCCGATCGATCGCGCGGCGATCGTTCGAGACGTGCAAGTCGCGATCGACGCCGCGAATCCGAGCACGACGAACGTGTCGAGCGCGACCTCGGTGGACCTGCGGATTCGCATCGTCGTCACGCGTGGGCCGGGCGGGCTTGCGGTGCCGATGGCGAGCGCGGGCCCTGGGCACACGATCGTGATCGCCGAACCGATCGGTCGATCCGATGACACGATGCCGGAGACGTCGCTCGCGCTCGTCGATTGGCCACTACCGAAGCGCGTCGGACGCGGGCACAAGACGCTCGCGTATCTCGATCACGTGATCGCTCGCGAGCTCGCGCGCGAACGCGGCGCCGAGGACGCGGTGCGTCTCGATGCCGATGGGAGGATCGCGGAAGGCGGTACGTGCAACGTGTTCGCGGTCCACGATGGCATCGTGTACGCACCGAGCGACGGTGCCGTCATCGCACCTCGCGCGACCAGCGTGGACACCGATGCGCGTAGCGCGGTGCTCGGTGCGGGCGCAGCCACCCATGCGCGTACGGGGGGCGTGTTGCCGGGCGTGACCGCAGCGCGTGTGGTGGCGATCTGTCGGCGAGCCGACATCCCCGTGGCTGTGGGACCGATCGAGGTGACACACTTTTTCGCGGCCGACGAGATCTTCGTGACCAGCGCGGTGCGCGGTGTGGTGGCGGTCACCCAGCTCGTTGCCGACGGTGAGCGCTCGCTCCCGGTCGGCGTGTTGACGCGCCGGATCCGCGCGGCCTATGTGGGGGAGATGACCGACCTCTGATATATAGTTCGGCTGATATGGCCAAGGACGGCCGAGAGTTGCGCGAGGAGGCCGCGGCTGCGACCGTGGCCGGGAAGTACAAGCGCGCGCTCGCCGCATACCTCGAGTTGGAGCGGATCGAGCCGCGGGACGCGCAGTGGGCCAAGCGCGCTGCCGAGACGTACAGGAAGCTCGGAAACAACAAGCACGCGATCGAGGCGTTCGAGCGGAGCTGCGAGCGGTACTCGCAGAACGGGTTCCTCGTGCAGGCGATCGCGGTGTGCAAGCTGATCCTCCAGATCGATCCGCAGAACGCGAATGCGCTGAGCCGACTCGCACAGCTCAACGAACAGGCGGGACAAGGCCCGACGCGGGCACAGGGCTTCGCGGAGAACAACCCGGCACTGCACGCGAACCCGAACGTCGCAGCCATCCGTCGCACCGGGCACATCACATCGCTCAAGCTGACGCCTGCCGAGCAAGCGCAGGCGGATGCCATGGCCAGGGCGCAGGAGGCCGCTGCCCCCCGGTGGCAGACCGAGCCGCTGCCGCCAGTGAAGTCGCAGCCCATGTACCGGACGCGGAACAAACCGACCACGCCGCCGTCGGCGGCGGTTCCGATCTCCGTCTCGCGCACCAAGAGCAAGCCGATCCAGGTGCCGCCGGGCGCTGCGCTCGAGACCGTGAACCTCGCGAAGCAGATGCCGCAGACGGTGATGTCGAGCCCGGGCGTGCACGTCCTCCCCATCGATGACGAGGATCTCGAGATCGAGATCCGCACGTCGAGCCCGGGGATCGAGATCGAGGGCCCCGACGAGATGGCCATCGACGCGGAGGTCGAGGTCTCGACGGAGCTCGCGCTCGAGGACATCGAGGAGATTCCGCTCGGTCAGCCACGTCCGATCGGGATGATCGCCGCGCGCGCGCTCGCCGCGACACCCTTGTTTGCGGGCCTTCCCAAGGAAGCGCTCGAGGCGTTGGTCTCGAACCTGACGCTCGTGTCGCTCGATACAGGCTCCGTGCTGTTTCGCGAAGGTGATCCGGGCGACGCGCTCTACGTCATCGTCGAAGGTGAGGTCAGCGTACAAGCGGAAGGACCACCGCGCGTGGAGATGGCGCGGCTCGGGCCGGGCACGTTTATCGGCGAGGTCGCGCTGCTGACCGATCAGGTGCGCTCGGCGACGGTGACCGCGGTGCAGACCTCGGAGCTCCTGCGCATCGATCGCCACACGCTATCGCGCGTGCTCGCGAATCACGGCGACGTGCTTCGCGCACTCCTGCGCTTCGTTCGCGATCGGCTCGTCGATCGCTGGATGCGCACGAGCCCCTTGTTTCGCCCGTTCTCCGACGAGCAGCGCGTGGAGCTCGCGGCCAAGTTCAAGTTCCTCGAGATCGAGCCGTCGACGGTGTTGCTCGGCGCGGGCCAGCGTCCCGACGGCCTCTACATCGTGCTCGCCGGGCACTTCAACGTCGTGCGCGACAAGCAGAACGTCGCCATACTCGGCCCGGGTGATCTCATCGGCGAGACCGCGCTCCTCTCGAGCGGCGTGTTCAAGAGCGACGTCATCTCGCGCGGGAAGGGTCTCGCACTGTGCCTGCCCGCGCCCGCGTTCCGCGAGATCATCATGACGCACCCGCACGTGCTCGAGGTGATCGGCGAGCAAGCAGAACAGTCGCGTCGCCTGCAGATCCTCTAGTCGGATCCTCTGGTACACGCGCGCCTTGCTGCGCCGGGCGGCGGCATGAAACTCCGCGATCGCTTTCTCGTCGTCGGTCACTTGGGCTCTTTTGGCGGCGGCAGCTTGTCGATCGGGATGCTCTTCGAGGGTGCCTGGTCCTTGGGGGGCGTCTCGGTCGAAGGACCGAACCAGTTGCCAAAGGGGTTCCAGCCGAACGACGCCGCCACCAGACCACCGCCGAGCATCAGGTAGATGATCCCGATCAGGAGGTGGGTCCGGCGGCCCATCGAGTAGAGTCCTTTGCGTTTCTGGGCGCGCGCCTCGTCCTCGTCGCTCCGGCGAGACAGGCTGATCCGGTACACGCCGAAAATGATGACGAGTGCGGCGATGCCCAGGGTCAGCCAGATCGGGAGGCGCAACATGCCGGGGTCCTACCACGGGCCGGCCATGGTGCAGGAGAAAGCCCTTTCCGCGAGGGGGGTTCCCGGGCTGTCCCCACGGGGTGGTGCGTAGTTGCCAACGCATTGACAGCCCCGGATCGGCTGGTCCAGAGTGCGCTCCGTTCCCCGCTCCCGGGGCCCTTGGTTCGCATGCACGCGCTGCCTCCACCTCCAGCGAAGTACAAGAATTCCGCCGCGTTTTATGACGTCGATGGAACGCTGATCAAGATCAACATCGTCCACACGTTCGCGTACTACGCGAGCCGGCACGCCTCGCTCGCGACCAGCGTGCGCAGCACGTTCAAGACCGCGCTCTCGATCCCGGTGTTCTGGGCCGCCGACAAGCTCTCGCGGAAGTTCTTCAACGAGATCTTCTATCGCTCCTACGAAGGGCAGAGCGAGGACCGCCTGGTCACGCTCGCCGAGGAGCTGTTCGAGGACATCGTGAAGCCGAACATCTATCCGCGCGCGAAGGATCTCATCGAGGAGAGCCGCCGCGCGGGGTGTCGGCAGGTGCTGCTGTCCGGCGCGCTCGACTTCACGATGCGCCCGCTCGCGCGCTATCTCGGTGTTGACGATCTGATCGCGAACCAGCTCGAGTTCGTCGACAACTACGCGACGGGGAAGCTCAAGAAGCCGTTTGTCGCAGGCGCGACCAAGGCCGAGATCATGCGTGCGTACGCGAAACAACACGGCATCGATCTCGCCGAGAGCTGGGCGTATTCGGACTCGTTCAGCGACTACGCCATGCTCGCGGTCGTCGGTCACCCGACGGCTTGCAACCCGGACATGCGGCTGCGCGCGATGGCGCGGAGCTACGACTGGCCGGTGCTCGACCTCGACGAAGATGCCGCTCGCTCCGTCGCGCGCCGCCCGCAGGGGATGGCTCGCGACACGGGCGGCCCGCGTCGCTTGCGAACTGGAAAGGCCGATTGATGCGCGCGATCCGACCCAAGACCAAGAGCCACACGCGCGAGCACGTCGTCACGATCGACACCGACAGCGCGCCGCGCCTGCTCTGGTACGGCGAGAACCTCATCATGGAGGATCTCCCCGTCGGTACGCGCGTGATCTACCCGAAGCGCCCGATGACGCCGGTCGCAAACCCGAAGGCCGCGATCCGCTACGCGCTCAATCACCCCGAGGGCAACAGCGATCCGTTGCACGCGATGCTCTCGCCCGGCATGAAGGTCACGATCGCCGTCGACGACATCTCGATGCCGTTGCCGATCATGAAGACGCCCGACGTGCGTCAGCTGATCCTCGAGATCGTGTGCGAGATGCTCGCCGATCATGGCGTCGACGACGTGCACATCGTCATCGCGCTCGGTCTGCATCGCCGCATGCACGACTGGGAGATCAAGCGGATGGTCGGGCAGAAGGTGTGGGACGAGTACTGGCCCGATCGTCTGTATAACCACGACGGCTGCGATCCCGACGGCATGGTCGTGCTCGGTCACACCAAGCACAACGAGCTCGTCGAGATGAATCGCCGTGTCGCCGAGAGCGACCTGACGATCTACGTGAACCTGAACTTCGTGCCGATGAACGGCGGCAACAAGTCGATGGCGGTCGGGTTGTGCGGCTACGAGAGCCTCAAGGCGCACCACACCCCGAAGGCCATCGTCGGATCGAACTCGTTCATGGATCCGCCGAAGTCCAGGGTCGCGAGGCTCATCGCCTTGCTGGCGGCGACCACGCCGGCGGCTGGCACCACCTCGCAGATCGACTCATCGCCCAGGAGGTCGAGCGCGG
>JBJXGN010000203.1:0-62693 GCA_046160585.1 Kofleriaceae bacterium | reverse complement strand
ATCTCTGACCACGACCGCCGATTCCTCGGAGCGGCTCGGCGGCGCGCTTCGTCTCGTCGATCTCGCTGACCGCAAGGGTCGCTGGCCGGTGGAGATCGCAGAACTTCGCTATCTCATCGGCGATGATCCGGCTTCGACCCGTGACCTGAGCCCCTCCGCGAGCACCGTTGGAACATGGTTGATGGAGCTGCGCGACGAGCTCGACCAAGCGCGCGAGGCCACGAAGCCGCTGCCAAAGGACCCGCGCGCCGCACTCGGGGAAGTGATGTCGCGGCTCGTGAGGACCGCCTCGTCTGTGAGCGTCACGCCCGCGGAAGCCGACGCCATGGCCGGTGCACTCTCCGAGGCGCTGGCATGGAGCGCGTTCTTTCCGTCGCGCGCGAATGATGCCGACGCGTTCCTGGTGCACACGCTTGACGAGTGGCCCGGACTGGGGACGGTCGCGTCGCCGGATGCCGGCGCGCGCACGTCGGAGCTCACGGACGCGGTATTGGCGCTGGAACCGAGCCTGCAAGCTTGGCTCGGGCAGGTCCAGGGGGCACCTGCGGTGTGGCCGGCGGACGAGATCGCAACCGTGAATCGCCGCCTCGATTCCGAAGTCCGCGCGGTGCTGTCCGATCCTCGGACGGATGCGATTTCGCGACTGCAACCGGACCTGGAGGCGCTGTTCCTCGTCGCTGGCGCGTCGATGCCCGCCGGCTTCGCCAGACGGGTGCTCGCACGTGCGATCGAACAGGTCGCGGCGACGGTGGAGGCTTCGCTGGAAGAACGCGCAGCGTCGATCCTTCCAGTGGCGGAGAGCACCGCCCGGCGCATACAAGCCACACAGGTGCTGACGGCTTGGATCGGTCGCCGGTTCGAAGCGTCCGCCAGCACTTCAGCGGAGCTCGTGGATCGCATGTCCGATCCGGCCGATCTTGGCCAGCCGATCGCCCGTGCCTTCATCGACGAGACTGGCGCGGTTTCATCGCGCCTCGCCCACTCGCAAGTGAGCGCTCGGTACTTCGCACTTTCCAGCGGCGTCCCGAGCGGAGACGCACTGATGGAACGCGCCGAGAGCACGTTCGTGTTCGATTGGTCGGCACGTCCGCCGGTCGCGGCCCTTCAGGACCGGCCGTTCGCGGCCGAGCTCGCCGTGCGCGTCCCATCCGCGCAGCTCGCTCTGCCGATCGCGGTGGTGGTCGAAGCCGACGGCGAGCTCGACGTCGCGATCGAAGACAGCGCGGGCGCGCGGACAGTGCTGCACGAAGTGCCTGGTGATCAGGTTCGCCGCTTCGACGTGCCGATCAGCGCGACGGCCGACGCCGAAGTCACCCTCCGCGTTCGCTACACGACGCCCGCTGCCGGTGGTGCTCGCAGCCTCAAGCTCCTCACACGAAGCTCCGATGGTCTGCACGACGAGCTCCCGTGGGCGGCGTTGGGACCAGTGGTGCAACGCCTTCACCGTGGGGCGCTTGCCTTGCGGGACGTTGCGTTCTCACCGGCGATCGAAATCGATCTCGATGGGCTGGCGGCAGGTGCGTCGCTCCGCGAATGGCTCGCCTTCTTCGCGCTCTCAGACCTGATCGCGAGGCTTCATTCGCCCGCGGCTGCGCCGGTGCTGGCTGCGTTCCTGTCCGGCGCCGAGACGAGTCGCGCCGAGCTCGTCGAGGTGCTGAACGTCGAGACGGAGGAGTTGCACGGTGCGTTGCAGCTACTAGGCGTACCCGATACTCGCGCCGACCGGGTCGTGCTTCCGACCAGCGCTGGCGTGGAGCAGATCCGTGCGGTGCTGGAGCTCGTGGACGAAGCGCGGCGCTACCACCTCCCGTCGACGGCGCTTGCGCGCTGGACCGGAGCCGGGCCGCACGAAATCTACGAATGGGCTCTCGCGGCGCTGCGCGTCGGGCTCGCACCATCCGACTGGCTGAAGGTGCTGGCCGAGGTGCACGACCCGGTTCGGAAGCACCTCCGCGATGCGCAGCTCGACCTCCTCATCAGCCGGGACCGGATTGGAACCGCAGGCGATGCGGACTTGTCATCGCGGGAAGCCATCAGTGACCACCTGCTCACCGACGTGCAGATGTCGGCGTGCATGACGACCTCACGGATCCAGTTCGCGTACTCCGCCGTCCAGCGCTATGTGGATGCGGGCCAGGCCGGTCGCGCCCCGTGGTTGCTCACAGGCCTTCAGGAGGAGCGCTTCGCGCGCGAGTGGGTATCGCTGCGCCAGTACCGACTACACGAGGCGCAGATGCGGATCTTGGTTCACGCCGAGAATTGGATCGATCCCGCGATCCGTCCGACCAAGACGCCGGCGTTCGAGCGGCTCGAGCAAACGATGAGCTCGGGGCCGCTGACGTTGCACCTCGCCGAGAAGGCGGTGAAGGAGTACGCCGCAGCGTTGGCCGAGGTGGCGCGGCTCGAGCCGGTGGCGATGGTGACGCACGAAAAGGACAACACCGACCGACCGCTCGCGTTCCGGGACTCGGAGCTCTACGGCACGCACGTCTTCGCCCGGACGCGCGCGCATCCGCAGCGGCTCTACTATCGGCGTCGCCTGCCGGATCCTGATCGTCGCTGGACGCCGTGGGAGCGCATCGACGCGGACCTGGAAGGTACGCACTATCTGGCCGTCGTCGTTTTCGGCCGTCTGCGCCTGATCTGCGCCGACTTCTCCGTCGCGCGAAGCGCCCGCCCAGATGGTTGCGCAGCCGACACCCCGGGAAGCTCCTACACGTCCGCGGGACGCGAAGCGATCACTGACTACGAGGGGACCCTGTCCTGGATCGATCGAGAACATGGCCGCTGGTCGCCGGTGCGCAGAGGTGGACGGTTTCCGTTCCCGATCACGCTCAGTAACCCGCCGCCTGGGGAGTACTTGTTCGGGACTGCACTCCCCGATCAATTCGCTACCTTCGAGCGACCCTTCACCATCGACCGCATCTCCGTCCGCGCACTATTCGGGCGAGACGGCATGGACACGGGCAGCAAGATGCGGGTCCTGCTGCGCAACGACAGCAGCGATCAGGAGATCGGCCACATCGAGGGCCCGGTGGCCGCAAACTCGGCCGGCGACGTCATGCTGGATCGCATTCCGGCTGGTGTCGCGCTCGACGAGCTCTCGAGGCTGCGGACCGAGTGGCGAGACAGCGGTCGCGACGACTGGGACGTCATGTCGCTCCGCGTGAGTTACTGGTCGAACGGGACTGTGGTCCATTCCGCCGCGCTACGCGAGGGCAAGCGGGCCCAGCTGTACACGTATCGCGACTACAGCGAGAACACACCCGGTGAGGTCTGGGAGTCGGAGGCGCTGACGACAAGATTCACCGGCGGCTGGCAGGTGGGAGATGGCGATCCCGAAACCTCCTGGCAGGTCTTCGAGGGTCCGCTGTCTCCGCCGCTGGCGCTCGATGTCGTGCAGCCGAGCGAGAACTTCTTCCGTAGCGAGTATGAGGTGATCCCACAGGGGCTCGACCTCTCCCGCGCGATCGCGATCGAAGCCGTTGCGACGGGGCCAGAGTCGTTCGAGCTCCGCATCTACACGGTGCCTCACACCGAGAACGCGCGTGTCCGCGCACGCTTTCAGGTCAAGCCGGAGACCGTCACCGCCATCCCGGAGGTGGCGGAGAAGTGGGGCACGGAGTGGGTCAACGGCGGCGAGTTTTGTTATCCGATCGAGACCGAGCAGCGCATTCGCGCCGCACTGCGGATCTTTGCCGACGACACCATCGTCGAGCTGCACCCCGTCCCACTAACCACGATGGGAGCGCACCAAGGGACCCGTGCGGTGGGGCAAGAGCTGCTGTCCGCTGGCGGAGGCGATCGCGCGCCAGCTCCGGTGTACGGCGACGGGGTGCGCTTGGCGACGGCAACGCTACCCTACGACCTGACAGTCGAGCGCACCACGCGGCTGTCGGCTGCGATCAGCCCCAAGATCCTCGACGAGGAACACGGCTCGAAGGAACCCGCCCGGACCTTCTTCATCGAGCGGCAACCTGAATGGCTGGCCGATGACACCAAGGAGGACCCACCGCTGGTGATCGAGCGGATTCCTCCCGCCGAGTGGAAGCCGGTCGGAGATGGCGCGATCGATCCGTTCCCGACGCTCAACTTTCGCGCTCAGGTCGCTTACTTCCCCCAGGGCAACACGAGCGGCACGCACCTGATGACCCTCCTCGCCCAGAGCTCGTCCACCAGCGAGTCCGATCTCGTGGCCATCGAACACTGGCCTCAGGCCGTCGAAGTCGACTTGCAGGCCAACGCCAAGACCACGCGCAATCACTTGTGGCGGTTCCAGACGTTCTGGCATCCACAGGCTGTCGGCTTCCGGCGCATCTTGGAGTCGCGTGGGTTGCCGCGCATGGTCCGGGTCGAGAACCAAGAGCTCGCTGCAGGCACCGATCTGCCGGAGCTGGCCCGAGTCCCGCGAGTCGATCACTTCTCGACGTACACGCCGTCGCCGGAGTATGTCGATCCCAGGTGGCCCCTTGACGACGTGGACTTCACGATCGAGGGGCCGTTCTCCGAATACAACTGGGAGCTGTTCTTCGACTCACTGCTGTACATCGCGCAGCGTTTCGACGAGGAGGGGCAGCACGACGAGGCGGACGAGATGTTCGCGCTCCTCGTCGACCGCACCCGCGTCGCCCAGGCCGGGGTCTGGGACGAGCCGTCGCTCTACCAGACCGCGCCGATCCGCGCGGCGATGAAGCTGGAGCTGGAACGGATGGGGCCGGGAGGGCTGATCGATCGAGATCGACTGCGCGAAGACATCGTCGCGCAGATCGAGCGTATCCGCGCGAACCCGTACCAGCCGCACCTCATCGCTCGCGGGTGGCCGACGGTGTACGCGCGTGCATTGCAGATCCGATTCGCCGAGCACTTGATCCGCGCGGGCGAGGCCGACTTCCGGCGCGCCTACGCGGGCGACAATCGGACGTACCTCGATTCGGCTTCGGCGCGGTTCGAGCTGGCGGCACGTGTCCTCGGCCCCACAGAGGACAGCCTGGCGGAGGCGCTCCACGACGAGCTCGGCTGCTTCGCGTCGCTAATTCACGGCACGGCGGACACGCCGGCCGAGGGCATCGCGGTCCTCGAGCCGTATCTTCCGGCCGAGCTCCTCGGCGACGGCACGTCGGACGAGGCACTCGTTGGTAGTGCGCGTTGGCACTTCTGCGTACCGCGCAACGAGAAGCTGAACGAGCTGCGCGCCGTGATCGCCGATCGCCTGCTGAAGCTGCGCTCGTGCCAGGACATCGACGGCGTACGACGTGCTCTGTCGCTGTACGGCCGCCAGATCGATCCCGCCCTGCTCGTCCGAGCCACGGCGGACGGTCTGGATCTCGACGTGCTTCTCGGACGCATCTCGAGCGCAAAGCCGTCACTGTACTTCCAGGCACTCTGGCAACGAGCGCTGCAGGCATGCGAGCGGGCCCGGTCCCTCGAGGACGCGTGGCTGAGCGCTCAGGAGCGCGCCGATTCGGAGGAGCTAGCGCGGTTGCAGAACGATCAGGAGATCCGCGCGATGGAAGCCCAGGCCGAAGTGATGTCGCAGCGGCTTGACGACGCGCGCAAGCTCGAGGAAGCGCTGCAGCGAGCGATCGAGAGCGCCGAGATCCGGCGCGACTTCTACGCGTCGCGAAAGCGGCTGAACGCCCAGGAGGAAGCCGAGGGCAGGAGCCTGGTCGAGGCAGGGAAGGCCGATACGCGCGCCGCTGACGACTCGCGCGCCGCGTCGGACTGGGCGTGGATTCCGACCGTCGAGATCTATGGCGACGTGGGTGTCCAGACGTTTGTGCCGCCCGCCCAACCCTTCTACGCGAGAGCCGGCGTCAGCGTCCGTTATCGCCTCGGCGGCGAAACCGGCGTCCAGGTCTACCGGGCCAACGCCGAGGGACACAATCACGATGCCGCCGCCGCGCGCGTCGAAGCCGGAACGATGGGTCGTCAAGGATCGTTTCAGCGCCGCGCAGACGAGTGGAAGCTCCAGGAGTCGCTGGCCCTGAAGGATCTGCAAAGAGGCGAGCACGACCGCGCCGGCGCGGAGATCCGCGTTCGCATCGCCGAGCTCGAGCACGATCTCCACCGCCAACGGATCGACGACGTACGATCGGTGCGGACCTTCCTGCGCGACAAGCTCACCTCGAGGGAACTGCACGCGTGGCGCGCCGACCGCATGCGACAGCTCCGCTACCAGCAGCATCAGGTCGCCTACGAGCTCGTCTCGCAGGCGAAGGCCGCGCTGGTGCGCGAACACGGCCTCGAGGAGCAAGGATTCGTGGCCGATCCTTGGGATCCTTCGCGCCATGGCACGGCGGCAGCGGCCGGCCTGTTGCACGAGCTCGAGAAGCAACAGCAGCTGTATCTCGAGACCTGGAGACGAGAACAGCAGAAGCTCAAGATCTTCTCGCTCGTCGAGCGAGACCCGCTGGCGTTCCTCGAGCTCCTCCAGACCGGCGAAGCCGTCTTCTCGATCGACGAGGCCGACTACGACGAGGACGGCGCCGGCGACTACTTCCGCCGGGTGCGGCACATCTCGCTGGACATTCCGGCGGTGCGAGGGCCGTACACGAACGTCAACGCCCGCCTGACCCAGCTACGTGGAGAGGTGCGCATCCGCGCCCATCAGGCGGCCGATGGCGCGTATCGCCGAGAGGCGCCGAATGATCCGAGGTTCCGCGACGACCTCGCGAACGGCGAGTTCATCGTCACCAACACCGGCCTTCAGGACGACGGCCGCATCGACCAGGGGCAAGATGGCGAGAACCCACCACCGTTCGCGATGAATGGCGCGATCTCATCGTTCCGCATCGAGCTGCCGCCGGAACAGAATCATTTCGACCGACAGACCATCAGCGACGTCATTGTCCGCGTGGGCCTCACTTCACGTCATGGAGGCGAGGGCGCGGCGGAGACCGCGGTCGCCGCACGGCGCCAGCTGCTCGAGGAGCAGCCACAACCCGTGATGCTCGCGCTTCACTCTGCCTTCAGCAATGCCTGGCATCGTTTCGTCGACGAGCTAGCACAGACAGGCACCGGTGAGCTCGCCTTGACGCTCGACGGTTCGCACATCCCGCTGCGGCTACAGCCGATCGGCCGCATCGTCACGTCGAGCCTCTACTTCACCCTTCCCGAGGGGGAGAGCCTTCAGATCTTCGGCGGTGACGCGATCGGCACGTTCAGTACTCCGCCCGAGCTGCAACCCGCTCGGAGATCGACACCCGATCCGCACATCCCAGTACCAATGCACAGGTTGCAGCTCCGGGAGCCCATGCGGCCCGGCGAGGAGCGCCGGGTCCGGATCCAGCGTCGCACAGGCACCACGACTCCCAAGCGCGGCTGGTTGATCTGCTGGCTCGAGGGGGTCGGCGAGCCACGTTGAACAGCGACCTCGCGAGCTGTCGCAATAGGAACGACCCTTCGTCCGTCGACTCGGGTAGCCCCCACACAGATCCGAGCGGTCGCTGTTAACGCACTCGGCTCCTACCTTGGTGTTTGGCGGGCGGCAGCAACCGGTCCGCGAGTCGCATCATTCGCTTCCAGTTGAGGCGATGCCGCTGTGACGGATGACTTCCGATCGGAATCGGTGCGGGGACATGACCACAGTGTTCGTCGGCACCGCGAACTACGCGAAGTACCCATCGGCGAAGTGAGCCAGCGCGTGTGAAGGCTCGGAAGTGGCCTACGATCGGATGGTGATCGGCGTCATGATCGGGGCCGAGGGAACACTGAGCCGATCAAGTTCCGCCGCGATCGGCATTGCCTGCACGTGGGTTTGGGGGCTGACAGGAGCCTCGCCAGTGTCGACTAGCTCGACGACGACGCCGACCTTCTGTTGTGGCGAAACGGTCATCGCTGGCGGATACTCACCGAGTTCGGCGTACTCCGCTTCAAGCACCCAGAGTTGATCGTTCACGTCGAACTTTTTCTTCGTCAGTGTGGCGAGATCGATCTCGAAGGTACGGTCGATCAGCGGATAGCCACCGGGCGTTTTGCCACCGCCTCGCAACGCTTCCTCGGCGCCGAAGGGACGCACCTTAATACTGACCTTCCGGCACGCCCACGAATCAGCAAGCGCCATGTTCACCGGGCCATTCCACGAAGCAACCACTCTCATTTCAGGCTGCTTCGCATTCTTCAACCACTCCAGCGGAACAGGGATTCGGACACGGGAAACCGTTCCGGGCGCTTGAAGCACGCACTGCCACACAAAGACTGCCGACCGTAGATCCGGCCTTCGAAGCCGATCCGCGGAAGGAAGCCCGCGTCCGACAGTGCGCTTTGCGAGACGCTCGTGTGCGGTAGGCAGTGGCGGTCTCCGAGCGACGAGATGCATCCATGCTTTGACTGTGCCGGCAAAGGGAATGGTTTGAGGTCCGCTGTGTCGCGCCAACTCTTGGCAGACGATTGCTGCTTCGGCAGCTACGAATGGTGCCGCGAACGAAGTCCCGTTGTGGTCCTCCCAAAGTCCCGCTGGCGAAATCACGCCAACACCTGTCCCCGGAGCCCAGGTGTGTGTCGTGGACGACGAATCTCCGGCCGGTGCGCCGAGTCCAGGGACCGGCGAGTCGCAGAGCCCGGGGCCAACACGCGTAAATGGGCTGGGCGCACCAAGGATACCAGCGATGGTGTTGGTACCGAGAGTGTTGACGTATCCGCCACAGACAAGGCCGTTGAAACTCCGCGCTCGCGCGCCTAGACCCCAACGCGGATCATCGCCGTGGTTGGGATAGGGATCGTTGGGTACGAGGCCGGCATCGGTGTTTCCCGCGGCAATCACAAGAACCACATCTCTGGCGAAGGCCAGGTTGTCCATGTCCTGGAGCTTGATCAGTTCTTCACGCTTGCGAATATCCTCGAGAAGAGCGAGCGGTGGGCCACCAAAACTCAGGTTAAAGACGCGAACGTCAGGCGCAGTACCTACGATGGCTTCCAACGCGGGGATCACAAGCTCGTCGTCGATGTTGTTGGCGTTGTAGGAGACGAAAACATCCATGACTCTGCAACGCGGAGCGGGGAGTGTCGGCGCACCGTTGTTTCCGTCGATGTGCCCGAACACCGCGCACGAAGCTACGTTCGAGCCGTGGTCGCCCATGAATTTTACGATCGGATCCCTCTGTGCCAACGTGCTTGAGACAGCAGACCCGGTCGTAATTACCGTCGAGGGCCAGCTGGGATTTTGTCACGATGCTGAACATGTCTGCCAAGAAGTCCAACGGTGCTCCTCCGCGCGAGGGCACGGCGTCCGCGGTTCGGGAGGCGTCCCGCTCGGGCGTTCCGGAGAGCGCCACCTCCCCCGAGCGTCCGAAGCGCCGGACGTACACGGCCGAGTACAAGCTGCGTATTGTCCGGGAGGCGGACACTGCTGTCGCGTCAGGGGAGGTGGGTGCGGTGGGCGCGCTGCTGCGTCGCGAAGGGTTGTACTCGTCGCTGCTGACTTCGTGGCGGCGCGAGCGTGATGACGGCGAGCTCGCCGGTCTCGCGCCGAAGAAGCGCGGCCGCAAGGCGCAGAAGAATCCGCTCGCCGACGAGAATGCGAAGCTGCAGCGCGAGCTCGAGCGCACGAAGCGGGAGCTCGAGAAAGCGAACACGGTCGTCGACGTGCAGCGAAAGGTCGCCGCGCTGTTGGGGGAAACATTGCCGGAACCGACGGAGGAGGACTTCGCGCAGGCCAAGGGTCGGTTCCGGACGGGACGGTTGGACATCAGGTCCGGACGGAGGTCGTGATGCACGCCCTCGCGTTCCTGGTCCCGCTCGTCGGTGTTGCCGCCGCGTGCCTCGCGTTGTGCGTGAGCCGCGCAAGCTACTACCGCGCGCAGAAGCCGACGCCCGAGCCGAAGCCTCGTCCGAAACCAGCACGTGCGCTCTCCGCCGGCGAAGAGGCGCGTATCCTCGCAAGGCTCGACAGCGACGAGTTCATGGACATGGCGCCGGCGCAGGTCTACGCGAAGCTTCTCGAGGACGGCGAGTACCTCTGCTCGCCGAGGACGATGTACCGCATCCTCGCCAAGCACGAGCAGGTGCGCGAGCGCCGCGCGCAGCGCCAGCATCCCACGTACGTGAAGCCGCAGCTTGTCGCGACCGGACCGAATCAGGTCTGGTCGTGGGACACGACGAAGTTGCCGGGTCCGACGAAGGGCACGTACTTCACGCTGTACATCATCCTCGACATCTTCAGTCGCTACATCGTCGGGTGGCAGGTCGCGCAGCGCGAGTCGGCGGCCGTCGCGCAAGAGCTCATCAAGGCGTGCTGCACGAAGCAGAACGTCGCGCGCGACCAGCTCACGATCCACGCCGACCGCGGCTCGCCGATGACCGCGAAGTCGACGGCACTGCTCTACGTCGACCTCGGCGTCGCGAAGAGCCACAGTCGTCCGTACACGTCGAACGACAACCCGTACTCCGAATCGAACTTCCGCACGATGAAGTATCGACCCGAGATGCCCGAACAGCTCGGCTCGCTCGAACATGCGCGCCAGGTCATCGGTGCACTCGTCGACTGGTACAACGACGACCACTATCACGTCGGACTCGCGCTCCTGCATCCCGCCGACGTCCACTACGGCCGCACGGCCGACATCGTCGCTGCGCGCCAGCGCGTGCTCGACGAGGCGCATGCACGCAACCCCGAGCGATTCGTGAACGGCCGGCCGACGCAGAAGTCGCCGCCGGCGGCGGCGTGGATCAACCCACCGCCGATGACGAACGCGGATCAGTCTGACCAGATCACGATCGCCTCCGATCCGATCGCCACATTGGAGGTCGCTGCTTAGTAAATTCTTACCAACGCTGTCTCAAACTCGTTGACGCGCGCGGGATCGAGATCTGGGTTGCGATACCCAGGTCGCCGATACTGCGCCAGGGTGACGTGTTGTTCCGGAATGCCCGTGTCGACGATGGCGACTGTTGGCAACTGAGACACATCGACAGTAGCCGTGGTTGGCGGCGGGGTGGCCTCCCTCTTCGGAGCGCCGCGACGGGAGGATGCGGCAACTGGGGTGATGTAGCGGGGATGGATCGATTGGACCGACGCAAACTCCTTCGCGATGATCTCGACCTGTGAACGGACGAGAAGCCCAGCACACCAATACCTGCCAGAGAATTCGCGACCTGCTTTGGAGAGCCGTGTGTTCCCACCAGAGGACAGGTTGGTGATCGCCTGCAGAAGTTCCTGTACCTCGCTACGCGATAGCGTGGGCTGAAATCGGATCCAGGCCTCGATCGGTTCGTCCCTTTTGAGCTTCGTCAGCCACTCTTCGTCGACGCGGTTTCGCCAGTCGAGTGGCAAGAACTCTTCGAAATTGATCCATCGCGACTTCTCGCGATCGGATGCCTTAGCCAGTGACTCCATCGTCGCCACCAGACCATCCACATTCGTGACGTGAACCGCTGCTCTCCCCTGTGGAAGGGCCTCGATGAGATCCATCCCGATCTTTCGGAACAGTTTCGATTGTTCGCCGCCAAACGTTGGCGGTTCACGGACGATTCCTCCTTGTTGCTCCGCCTTCTTGCTCTTCGAGTGTTTCTCGACTGCATTGACGGGGACTGCAACGACGAAGTGGTGGCGCGTGGCCATTGGATCACGCGACTTGATTGGAGGACTCGTGACGCGTCGAAACGAGTTTGCCAGCGTCGTAGAACGTTGCGGCCAGTTGATTCGAACGTACTGCGCAGCACGGCCGCCACCTTCCCGATCGAAGCTGGACAGTTCCTGGCGCTCGTTGAGAAAGAACGTCTTCGGCGTCGTCATGCTAGACGTTCCGCAATATTGCTCGCCGATGCTCTGACTCGATGAGCTTCTCTACATCTGCGAACGTTTCAGCCTTCGACACCGCTGCTTGCGTCGCTTTGCCCAGCGTGACCTTTCTGGCCTTGGCTTGATGCTGGGCGAATACCGCAAGCTGGCCTCGCGAAGGTCGAGGAAATTCCAACGCAACGTCGAATCGCCGAAGCAACGCCGGATCGAGATGCTCGGCAAGATTGGATGCCGCGATGAGCATCGCGGCCGGCTGCACCAACTCAAGCTGCTGCATCAAAGAGATAACGATCCGATCCATCTCTCCCACGTCAGCGGTGCGCCCTCGATGACGCCCTACCGCATCGATCTCATCGATGACGATCACCGAGGGGTGAGACTCGGCAAATCGAAACACCTCTCGCAGCCGAATGCTGGTTTGGCCAAGATACGATCCAACGAGCGCATCGAAGCGCACGACGAATGTCGGAACGCCCAGCGAGGCGCCTAACGCCCTGGCTGTGATCGTCTTTCCGCAACCGGGCGGTCCGAAGAAGAATAGTCGAGCACGGGGCCGTAGGTCGTTCGCAAGAAGTCTTGTGCGGTGACGATGCTCCTTCAAGACCTCGTTGATCAGACTACGAGCGCTCTTCGTGAGCTCGATATCGTCAAGGCTGGCGTCGGGAAGTCGGCTCAGAATTTCCGGCGCTCCGACGAACGCTGGAATGCTTAGAGACCTCGATTCGGAATCGGCGCGCGGTCCAGTCGAGGAGAGTGCACCACGTAGACGTGTCGCGGCGCCGTGGTGTCCGGCGCGTTCCTCGGCGGAGGCGATGTTCTCCGCGACAACGCGAGCACCTTGCCAATCCTCAGCGGAAAGCGCGTGGAACAAGTTTGAAAGGTCGCTGATCTTGGTCACGGTGCGCCCGTTGTTCCTGGCGTGATTGATGAGAACGGGACCGTGCAGGCTAGCATGTGGTGGTAGCCGAGCGGTCTGACACGTGTGGGGGCCATCCTGCAGACGAAACTAGAACTCCTGGCCACTGCGCTCGGTATAGATTCGTGCTCAAGCACAGAAACTGTGTAGGGACCATCGAGCACGGTAGGCGTTGGAACTCCGTCGCCGACGCATCGAATTGTCCAGACGGCGTCTAGACTATCTCGCCCGAGTTTTCCTGGAGCATGACTGAAACGTCGCGTGGGTCCGCGGTGCATGCAACTTCCTTTGGCTGCAGTTCCTCCCACAAGGGCACGCCGATCGCCGGGTCCGTTCGGCAATTCCGCAAACGGCGCTTGCACAATTGGAGGCCGGGCCAGTGCGCGTAGACTCACTCGGTTCGATCGGGGCGCCCGAGCGTCGCCGCCGGCCTCGGCAATCGCGCAAGCGACGCTTGCGCGATTGGTCGCCGAGCAGCCCGCGCGAGGTGCCACCAGGGCAACATGGCAGCAGGCTGCTGCCAGATTGCTTGGCTCGTTCAGGTTGTCGCGAATGAGCCCAGGCCTCTCGACGAGCGACAAAGTTCGTCGCGACGACCGTCGAGAACCCGACCATCCCGATGCTCTCCTTGATGTCGCGAGATCGTTCGCGTGTAATTGCGCGGGCGCGTTGGGATCCGGCAATTGTGCAAGCGGCGCTTGCACAATTGGACGCCGCACTGCACGCGTGTTGCTCTGCATCCTGCGCTTCGCTTCAGAAGATTCTCCAGACACTGTCTCGAAAATCCCCCAACCAGCGCCGTGCAGGATTTTGCAGACGCTGTCTGCAATTTGTTCGGCTGCCCCGATCACGACGGCTCCTCGCCCAAACGCACGAACACCTCCCACCGCAGGCCGCGGGGCTCGAAGCCGTACGCGCTCAATCGATACTCCCCTGCCCCGACGCGCGCCATGATGTCCGCGACCATTATCGGACCGGATGCGTCGAAGCCGCCCAGCTCGCAGAGGTTGCGATACTCGACGAATGAGTTCCCGCCGCCTTCACCAGGCACCATGAACTCGTCGACCATTCGCGCGATGCTGATGCGCGTCGATAGCTTCGACGGCAGCGCCGCGAGTAGCTGCGCGAGCTGCACCGGCGTGACGCGCCGGATCGCGTCATGATCGGTGTGCCTCGCCGGAAGCGCGGGCTCCTTGCGCTGTAGCTCGCCCGCCCACAGACCCACGAGCCACGTGTGATACAGGTCGCGCACGTCTTCGGGCGGAACGCGCAGCGCGATCACGATCTCCGAGAGCGAGTGCCGCTGCTCCAGCTTCTCGAACACGAGCGCCGCGAGCTCGCCCTTCGACATCTCCGCGGCACGCACCACTGCTTGCTGTGCGTTGCGCGGCGACCGTTGCTCCGCTTCCATCTCCTTCGCGAGTCGCTCGACGTCGGATGCTTTGAAGCGACGTACGCTGTTGCTGTCGATCGACGGATGCAGTCGCGTGCCTTCGAGGCGACGCACGGTCGAGATGCTGACACCGAGCCGCTTCGCTACGTCATCGCGCGTGAGCGCTGCCATTCTCAGCTCGTCATCGCCCTGCTTCTTCGACGGACGCGGCGATACCTCCAGCTTTGGCATCCGACATTGATAGCGCAACCCTCTGATCTCGACCCGCCGAGAAACCCCGCGGCGAAATCGCGACCATGTCAAAGACAGACTCAAACCCTGCCAACTGGCAGAGCTAACGCCCGCGCGACAGCCCATGGCGGCAGGCTGGCGAGCGCCTCTGATAGGCTCGCCGTTCTACACCGGTTGTACCCAGCGCATTCCTCAACGATCACACGTCCGACGACGACTCGTCCCTCGTTCTTCCGTTGGGTGCCGTCGAGAATCGAACGATCTCAAACGCTTCGATCTTCGAGGAGAACTACTTCTTCGAGTGGTGCGTGTGGATCGGCTACGCAATGTACGGGTTGGCGTTCGGATCGTGGGGACTGATCGCGATCGGTGGACAGCTGCTGATCGTCGCGAGCATCTTCGGCGTCACGGGCATTCCACCGACGGAGAAACGGGCGATTCGATCGAAGGGCGACGCGTATCGCGAGTACCAGCGGCGCGTGTCGAGGTTCATTCCGATGCCGCCAAAGTCACGCGGAAACGACGCGTAGCCGATCTCCGGAGTCGCCCGCAGCGCGGGATCAAGGCCGACGAGCTCCCCGCCGCCGTGGACCACAAGCGCACCATCCGAGAACCCGCTCAGGTTCATCCGTGACCTCGAGGTCGCAGAGCGCCCGTTCCTCTGGCTCCAATCCGCCGGCGAGGTGCAGAAGCTGCTGAGCGCGTGCAACGAGAACATCCGCACGCTCGTTGCCGTGCTGGTCTGCACCTGATGTGGACCGACATCGATCTCCAGCAGTGCGGGTTCGCCGGATCGAGCTTCAGGCACTTTGCGAGGCTGCGAAGCCGGGTGTCCGGACGTCGTGTGGCGTCGTATGGCCGTGCATCATCCGCGCCTTCGCGACGGTCGGTGGACCTTGCTCATGCGTTCGCTGATCACGCACGCGCGCTCCCGGAGCATTCTGGGATCGATGTCGTCAGCGACCTGGATCGATTGGATGTTGGACGCGAGCACCGAGCACGCCCGGAGACCATCGCCTGCAGCTCGAGATCGTCCGGACCGAACGCGCTCATCTCGTCGAGGAGCGTGATCGTGTCGCGCGTGAGCTGGACCTGGAGCTGGCGGGACTTCATACGATCGGGCTCGTCGGCCATGCTCTGGCTGAAGCGCGCGAGCGCGAGCGCGCGCGTGGCCAGCCTGCGCTCGGCCTTCGGCAAGGGTGCGCTCTCCGCCTCGAGCTTCGCGATCGCTCCGGCCGTGTCGGGCATTTGCGTCGCGCCGAACATCGCGCGGAGTCGACTGAGACCGTCGTGGTGTCGACGATGGCGGCGTGGTCGGAACGCTGACCGACACCTTGTCACCCTCGGCCTTCGGCAGCTGCAGTGGCGCGGCCAAGGGCACGCCGCTCAAGGGTCACACGTGGGGCGTTACCGCCGTCGCATTCACGGGCGACGGGCGCTTGGTGACGGGGAGCCGCGACAACACCCTTTGCGTGTGGGATCTCGAGCGCGGCGGGAAACCACTCGTTCGCATGGAAGGACACGAGCGGGAGATCGTCGCGATCGCGGTTTCCCCCGACGGCACCCGTGTCCTGTCATGCGCCGATGGCGATCGCGTCGGCCGCGTGCGGGCGTGGGATGTCAAGACCGGACGCGAGCTTGGCCGCTTCGATCCGCACCACGGTGACGCGTTCCGGCTATCGTTCTCCACCGACGGAAGATGCGGCTACAGCATCAGCCGCGACGACCGCGCTGTCGCGATCCTCGACGGGGACGCTTTCCAGTAGCGCCTGTCGAATTTCGACGAAGTCTCGAGCGAGCGAGCCTGCGACCTGAAGCGCAGCGTCCGTCCGTCACATGCGGTCAATCGCTGAAGTGAGCGACCGCCGATGACACCGATGACACCGCCGCCCGTGGCGTGCGATTGCGCCGCTTGAGCGCGGCGGCCTCGAGCGCGAGGAGGCGAACCCTGGGATCGAACCGCGCGATCGTATCGTCGTCGAGTGCGACGAGTGCGCGCGAGTAGAGCACACCATCTTCGACGATCAGGGTGCCGTGTACGAGCAGCGCGTTGAGCGCGAGTGCGCTCGACGCGTCGGTGTGCGCGGCATGACCGAGGTCCGCCGCGATCGCGACGACCTCGTGACCGAACAACATGATCCGACGCACCCGGATACCAACGCGCACCGGATCCGGCTCTCGCGTCACCAGCACGAAGCGAAGCGCGCCCTCGCTCTCGACAACGGCGTGCGGATATTCCTGCGCGACAAGCTCGACGATGCGTGACCAGCGTTGCGATGGCTTCACGAGAAGTCTCCCGGTTGTTCTTCACTCGGAAACAGCCAGTCTTGCAGCCCCTGCACGACACCCATGCCGGTCCCGATCGCGGCGCCCGGCACAACGCCGAGCCCGGCTCCGATGAGCCCACCACTGGCCGCACCGATTCCAGCGCCCGCGAGTCCGCCGATCAGCGCACCGACAGGACCGCCCGCCATCATGCCGACGGCCGCGCCCGTGAGCCCGGTGCCGATCGCGCCCATCGCCGCGCCACCCGCGCCACCGATCATCGCGCCGTTCGCCGCACCGTCGAGGCCACCGTTGATTCCGGACCACATGACGCCGAGCGGTTGTTCGACGACGCCGAGCGCATCGCCGAGCCCGTCCTTCGCCCAACCCGAGAAACCACTGTGCTCGGCGAGCATCGACACGCCGAGGCTCGTGAGCCCACCGCCGATGAAACCGGCCGTTGCACCGATGGCTCCGCCCAACGCCGTTCCAGCGACCGGAATGACCGAGCCGATGGCTGCGCCCGTGGCCGCACCCGCCAGTCCACCGGCGACACCGGCCGCGAGACCGACGCCCGCGTCGACGGCGACGTTCGCGGTCGCGTGCGCTGCGTCCACTTCGCCGCGCTCGACCGCACCTGCATTCGTGAACGTCGAAGTGAGCCCGGCGACCGCACCGTTGATGATGCCGCCACCGGCAACGGAACCGAGCAACTGCGAGCCCGCGCCAAGTGCCGGCGCCGCAGCGCTGGCGATGCGTGCACCGAGAAGCTCCTGCGCGACATTGCTGCCCGCGCCGACGGCCGTGCCTACGGCGGTGTTCGTCGCCATCGTGCCGACACTGACGTCCTCGCCGAGCACGTACTTGCGATAGAGATCCGTCGCGAGCGCGGATCCACCACCGATCGCGCCACCGACACCCGCGGCGGATCCGAGATGCATCGAAGGCGCTGTTGTTGACGGCGCGGCGTCGACGGGCATCGGCGCGGCGTCGACGGGCACCGGCGCGGCGTCGACGGGCATCGGCGCGCCGTCGACGGGCATCGGCGCAGGCGCCGCCGGCTCGATCACCATCGGCAGTTGGCGCGCTTCTGGTGGCAACGGCAACGATGGCGGAATCACCGAGGGCTTCGGCGCCGTGAAGTCGGGCATCGGCGGCACGTCTGGAGGCACGACCATCGGCAGCTGCGGCGCATCGACGATCGGCGACGGCGTATCGACGATCGGCTGCACATCGATCGGCGCTGTGATCGGGGCGGGTTCTCCGATGAACGGCGAGCCACCGAGGTCTCCGACCAAGTCCGGCACATGCGCCGGGTCGTCGGTCCACGACAACGGGCCCGGATCGGGGAGCGGCTTCGGGAGCTGCGGGCTCGGCACGCCGTCGGGGAACAACCCCTGCGGATCACCACCGTCGAGCCACGTCGAGAAGTCGTGTATCCCGCTGACGGCGTTGTCGATCATCATCTTCATGCCGAGTCGGTACAGGTTCGGGTCGTACTGATCGCGCATCGAGTAGTCGATCTGACTCAGCTCCTGCCCACCACATGGACTCCCCGTGACGGCTTCGGCGATTGCCGCTCCGACCTTGGTGACCTTCATCGTGGTGCGCAGTGCGTTCTCTGGCGTCAGGCCGTCCGTCGCGATGTCGCCGATTCCCTTCAGCGCACCGATCGTGTCCGAGCCAACGCTCAAGATCGGGCTGATCGGATCGGAACTCGGCGTCCCGAGCTCTTCGATCATCTTCGAGCCGAAGTTCCCGCCCTGATCGATGATCATCTGCGCGCCGTCCGCGAGCGGCATTTTCGCCGGCTCCGACGCGACAGGTGCGGGCACCGCCGGGAGCATGGGCTCGAGCGGGGACGGCGCCGCGTACGGTGATTCCCACCAATGATCGAGGAACGACGGACTCGTCGCCGGCGGATCGACGGTGAACACGGGAGCCGACGCCGGCGTCGGTGGGTCGAACGGGGAACCGAGGGATGTCCACCAGTCCGCGACGCTGGGATCGAGCCCTTCTTCAATCGGCCACTCGCTCGAATTCATCACCCGTTGGATGAGCACGTCATGTGCCCGAAACCTGCCAACGCAGACGCGGTGTTAGCTACATGCTCGCCGCGGCGCGCCGATTCGGCGTGCCGGTCTCGCGCAGTCGCGATCACGCTCCAAGCCCATACGAGTCATCGAAGACCGCCGGGCACGGTCGCTGCAATCGCCGCGACGTATGGATTTCTCGAGCAGCTCCGCGCGCTGCAGGCGATCGCAGGCCACATGGCCGAGGATTCCGAGATTGTCCTCGGCGGTTGCAACTTCGGAGCGGATCCCGAGTCGCTTCGACGGATCGCGGAGGCCGTCGATCAGACCTCGGTCGGTGGGAAGGCGATGCAGTTGCCGTTTCCGGGCATCGAGGCACCGAGATTCGAGCGATTCCGTCGGACATCCCTGGAATGCCACCAAGGCTCGTCGGACCGGCGTGCCCTGGCGAAGCCGATTGCCGTGAAGATCGGCACGGCCGCATGGCGCAAGGTTCGCGCCGGCCGCACCGAAGGGCCGTTCGACCTGAAGGTGCCCGCACACGGAGCGGCGATCGCGATCGATGTGCAGGCGCCCGCCGGTGCCAAGCGGTTCCGTCGCTGGGCGGCGATCATGCCCGAGGCGCGCTACCGGATCGTCGAGAACGCATGCGCGATCTGGGGACTCGAGGTCGATGCAAGCAGCGAGCGCTCGGAGCGTGTCCGGATCGATGCGACGGCGCTTCCCGCCGGCGCGTTTCCCCTCGTGATCGAGACCGGTGGGTCTGGGGATCCCGACGCCGGGCTTCCCGACAAGGCTGATGACACCGTCGCGTTCCTCGACAAGCCCGGCGTCTCGGACCCGCTCGAGATGCATGTCTCGGCGATGTGCTCGCGCAGCGGAACGTCGGTCACCGTGTGGAGCAAGCGAACGAAAAAGAAGCTGTTCGAGGAGACGCTGATCCCGTATCCCGGCGCGCTTCACACGATCGAGCTCGCGAGGGCCGGCTCCATGTTCACGCTTTCGGTCGACTGAGACGAGAGTGGTGGATTCTTCATCGTGCGTTCGCGCATCCGACGATCTACTTGGACAGACGCATCGTGCCGAGTAGCGGCTTCGCGTCGACCTTGATCGCGCCCTTCCGTGCGGGCACGCCGCCCTGGACCGCATCGACATCGATCGGCGACTCGGAATCGCCAAGGACGATCACCGGACGATCGGCAACCCGAGCAATAGCTTCTTCACGAGGGCTCCTTTCTCTGCGTTTCGGCGGCGATCTCCCAGTTCGCATGGACCGACCAGATGCGGATGGTTATCGCGGGATCGCGGGTGCCGTCGTATTCGATCCGTGCGCGCACGTCGGCGGACTCGTCGATCCACAAGGCACGGTCATCGTCTTCGCGATCGGTGCGCAGCTCCGCCTTGACGTCGGCGTGTCCGCGGTAGACGACGATTCCGCCGTCGACGTTGCTTCCGGCGAAGCAGTTCACGCGCCCGTCTCCGAGGTCCTTGGTCGTGATCTTCTCGATGACGACCTTGCAGTGCATGTCCTCCTTGATGTCCGGGTGCGTCGACTTCGTGACGGTCGCGACACCGTCGAACTTCGCCTTGATCGCGACTCCCTCGCGATCGTCGTCGGAGGACCAGCCGCCACACG
Source organism: Kofleriaceae bacterium (assembly GCA_046160585.1). Lineage (GTDB taxonomy): Bacteria > Myxococcota_A > Polyangia > Haliangiales > Haliangiaceae > JABFXX01. Next base: position 42,482 of record JBJXGN010000203.1, on the reverse strand, counting down.
AGACCTTGACCTTGCACCCAGACGCGCCGCCGCTGCACGCGACGAGCACGACGAGCACCGTGATCGGCAGACCCTTCACCACCCTGTTCACGCGTACCTCCTAATCGTCGAAAGCTTCGACCTGATCATCGTCGTCGATCTTGGGCTCGTCACCCTCATGTTTCAGAAGCTCGACAACCTGGCGGAACAACTTGCGTTGCGCGCCTGGCGTTCGCCCCGTGTCGCGCTCCTCGCGGCATCGATCGTCTCCCGAAAACGCCGCCAACGACTGCTCGGTCGGTGCGGCCGGTAGTAGCTCGAATGCTCGGTCGAGCTTGTGGATGAACGCATTGTCGCAGGTGTGGGAACCGCGACAGGCCGTGCCCCGCACGCGACCAGCACCATCACCATCATACCGAGCCACGTGCGCATCGAGCCGACGGTAGCGTGTACCGGCTAGCTCGGATGCGATCGATTCTGCCCCGCCCCCAAGCAGGAACGATTTCTCAGATCGATCGCCGATCGACTTGTGGCACAGGACGGGCTCGAAGCCGACGGCACCTCGAGCTTCGAATGGGCTCGATTCGCCGCGTGGGAACGCACTACCATTGGCAGGTGCTCGCGATGGTCCCCAATCACCTCGACAGCGACCCGGAAGTCGCCCGGTAAATGGCTAACGCGGACGGACTCGCAGAAACCGCGGAAACAGACGGCGTACGAGTCGGCCCGTATCGGCTGATCGCGCGCATCGGCGCCGGGGGAATGGGCGAGGTATGGCGCGCCTACGACGAGCTGCTTCGCCGCGATATCGCGATCAAGATCCTTCCGGCCGCGCGCGCTGGAAACGCCGAGTCGCGGGCTCGCATGCTGCGCGAGGCACGTGCACAAGCGGCGCTCAACCATCCGAACATCTGCACGATCTATCAGGCGGGCGACGATGACGATGGCGTGTGGATCGCGATGGAGCGCTTGCCCGGACCGACGCTCGCCGAGCTGAGCAAGAGCCCGCCCGAGATCGGACGCATCGCGCGTTGGGGACATCAGATCGCGCGAGCACTCGCCGCGGCACATGCCGTCGGACTCGCGCATCGCGATCTGAAGCCGAGCAACGCGATGCTCGACGCGCGTGGCGAAGTGAAGCTCCTCGATTTTGGACTGGCGAAACGCCTGGAAGACGCAGCCGCGGACACCCAGCAGCCACACGAGTCGCACGCGCTGACCGAGGAAGGCCGCGTGATCGGAACTCCTCGCTACATGTCTCCGGAGCAAGCGGCGGGCGAACCGATCGGTGTGGCGAGCGATGTGTTCTCTCTCGGCGTCATGCTCTTCGAGCTGCTCGCGGGCCGACCGCCATTCGTCGCGAACTCGGCGGTCGAGATGATGGCACTGATCATCCAATCCGACGCGCCTTCGCTCGCAGAAGCCGCGCCGCACGTTCCTACGAATCTCGCTTCCGTCGTCCAGGCGTGCTTGTCACGCAAGATCCAGGCGCGACCGAGCGCCGAAGAGGTCGCCGCCAAGCTCGACGCGTTCGCTGCGGCGAGCGCGTCTGCCGCGGTTCCCGCGCTCCGCCCTCGTCGACGCACAGCGTGGCTCGTCATCGTCGGCGCCGTCGTCGCGATCGTGGCGATTGTCGTCTGGCAACTTCGCGACCGCGGCGATGCTGCTGCTCCCGCACCTCCGGACGCTGCAGCCGCCAAGCAGCCGCCGGAAGCGCCACCAGAAGAACCGCTCGCCAGCGGCGACATCTCCGAGGCGGCGTTCAGCTTCGACGGGCGGAGCCTCGTCTTCATCGCCGACCGGCGCGCGTGGATCAGCAGAGACGGCGGCACACCCTCGGTCCTTCCGATCGATGTCGAACCCTTGTTGGTTTCCTGCTGCGTGGCCGGCAAGCTCGCGATCTCGACGGCAGATGACACCCGAACGCTCGATCCGGTCACCAACGCCCTCACACCGTCGACGCTCGACCGGCATGACAGTCCCGATGGCAAGCATCGCGTGATGGTCGAGCTACACCGAGTCTCGCTTGCATCCGACGGCGCCGCGACCATCCCGATCGCGACGGCGAAAGTCGGTGAGGAATTCTTTGGTACCGCGATGTGGTCGCCCGATGGAAACCGCGTCGCATGGCTTCGCACGTCGGAACACAACGTCCGCGTCGAGGTCTACGAGGCCGCCGGGGCGCCCCGCGAGGTAGCCCGGCTCGGCCACGCGCTGCCGGGGCTGAGCACAAGCCTCGCGTGGCGGAACGACGGCCACCTCGTCGCGATGCAGCACGAGCGGCGCGGGTCCGCGCTCGTCGAGATCGACGTCCTCGAGCGTCCCACGCCCACGCCGCGCGTCCTCGCACGGTGGCCGAACAAGACGCTCGCTCTTCGCGCCATCCACGGCGACCGGTTCGCAGTGGTCCAATGGCGCAACGTAAGCGATCTCGTGCTCGGAGCCATCGACGGGCAGAGGATCCAGTGGTCCGTGTTGGATGGTCTGCGAGAGCCGAGTGCGTGGGCGCGCGACGGTCGAGTCATTGCAGGTCGCCTCGATCATCGTGCGAAGACCATCGACCTCGTCCTCGCGTCGCGAACGGATCCACCGGTGCCGCTGGTCACGGGGCATCCAGACTCGAACCTGACCGTCGTAGCCACGACCGCAACCGACGTCCTCTACACGCGCAGGTTCCCGAACCTTGGTCAGGCCGAGCTGTGGCGAACCGATCTGGGCGGGCGCTCACGCACGAGGATCGCGATGATCGGCGTGGGGGACGAGATCGCGTGTGGAGCTACTCACTGCGCGATCCTCGAAAGCGCGCCACCCAGAGCGATCCTCCGCGAGCTCGATCCGATCACGGGTGCGGTCGGAAAGCCGCTGTTCGAAACGCCCATCAACGTCGGCCAAACGAAGAACATCGGCGCATCTCCCGACGGCGAGCGCTTCGCGGTCCCCGTCGAATCCGACGTCGTCATCGTCGAGCGCAGGACCGGCAAGCAGCGCATCGTTGCCGTCGAGAACAGCGTGAGCGTCCATGGCGTAGATCTGACCGCCGATCCGACCATCCTGTACGTGGCCGACAGTCACCTCCCCGACGGGTTCTCCGTCTCTCGCGTCACTGGCAGCCGCACGGAGGTTCTGTCGACCGACGGTTTCTACTCCGGTCTAACGCTCGGCGGCGACGACAAGCAACTGGCGGCCATCCGACGGCGAGAAACCGGCGACATCTGGATCGAAACCGTGCGGCCCGCGATCGAGTGGCCTCGCCGGTTGGAGTAGGAGTCGGCATGCCGACTCCATTCGTCCACGCGCCATTGTCGTGTGGGGATCGGCGGCTTGCGGCACGCGGCGACGAACGACGGCGCGAGCACGAGGAGTCGGAACGATCGCGTCATGTCGAAGGCATAGGCCCCTGCCCGCCCGGCGACTACTCGCCTGCAGTACGATGCCAACCCTTCGCCATCGCTCGAAAAACCACCGCGACCTCACGCAGATCACGTCGACTGCTCGCCCACAGACTAGCCGTCGGGGTCGGGTTATGGTTGCGATGGCACCCCGTGGACCACGACGGCGCCGACAACCGCCGATGGCCCGCAAGCAACCCCGGCACGAGCGTTCGGGCGCGATCGTCGACGCGTTGCTTCGGGCGGTCGAGGAGCTTCTCGAGCAGCACGGGCCGACAGCGCTCTCGACCAACCGCATTGCCGAGCGCGCCGGTGTCAGCGTCGGCACGCTCTACCAGTACTACCCTCACGCTAGCCAGCGTCAGATCAGCCGCTGGTTGGTCGAGATGCGCACTGCTGCCGGGGTCCATCAGCGCCTCCATGACGAGCTCGATCAGCTCACCGCCGAGCTCGCGCGTTTCCTCGCCGCACGCGATGATCTGCGCCTGAGCGACCCCGGGGCCACCGCGTCCTTGCTCGTGCACATGGGCGATGGTCTGGTGAACGGCATCGCGATGCGGGCGGGCCAGCTGAGCTCGCGACGCTCCAGTGCGAAGTCACCCGCCTTCTCGACGTCTATCTGGTCGCGTGCGCCGTCGGCGCGGACCGCGCGTCTCCGGCGTGCCCGCACGTTCTTGTCCGGTGTCTGACCGAGATCCGGACACCATCAAGTCAGTGCATCCGAGACGACGGGCCTACGTACAAGTCGCGTTCTCGCAAGCAAGGTATTGCGCGCCGCAGCGCTCGGCGATGCAGCCTTCGCTTTCACAGCCTGACGTCTCGAGGCAGTTGAGGAACTCGTGGATCGTCGCTGCCGAGCTGGGACACGTGCGCGCCAAGCAGGTCTGCATTGCGATGGCATCGGTCTCGCCGGTGCCGTCGAGACAGGCAAGCACGGCCGAACACGACTCGCTGCCGCCGAACAAGGGCGCCGACCCTGGCGCCAGGCATGCGCCAACGGAAGGATCGCGGGCGGGCCAGTAGCTCGCGATGAACATGCACATCTCGTCGCGCTCGGCCGACTCGCCTTCGGTGACGACGGTCGGTACGTCGTTGACGTAGTCGCAAGTGAACTCGACGGCGGATCCGGCCGGAACGATAAGCGCGGGATCGAATGCCGCCGGTTCGGCCGACTCCCAGTCATCGGTCTCGTGCAGCACCTGTCGAGCCCCGCTGGGAACGACCAGGTCCGCCCGGTAGTGCGTGCCGCGCCGGTGCATGTGCGACGAGGCAAACTGGAGCGACACCTCGTCGGGGAGAACGCAACGCATCGACGCCGCCGCCCGCGCCGGCGCCGGAGGTACCAGGATCGCGTAGTTGTAGAAGAAGAGATTGCCGGCCAGTGTCTCGATGGGCCGCTGCGCGGGGAACAACGAGATCTCGACAGTCGCCGTGATCGGCGCGTCGGTCGCGTTCAGATAGTGCGCTTCGAGCAGCACAACCTGCTGCGCGGCGAAGCGCATCCCGATCCCATCGGGAAAACGCTGCTCGCCGGTGGGTTCGTCGCTGGCACCGTAGGCCAACCCCACCTGCCCCAGATCGCCGCTCGTGGTGCAGTCGAAGTCCTCGCCGAAGGCCGCGGCCTCGACTGGGGAGAGGGACGTCGGATACAGCAAGATGTGGTGCGAGCCCGCGGTGTAGCGGTGGCTGAAGCGTTCGACGTCGAGCGGTTGATCCGGCAGCACCGCGTAGCGGCAGCGAAACACTTCGGCACCGGCCGGGATCTCCGTGGTCAGCGAGACCACCACCGCCTCAGGTGGCGACCCGGAACCGTCGGCGCAGGCAGTCGCAGCGGCGCAAAGAATGATGCAGATGGATCGCATGACGCAGCTCCGTTTCTTGTACATATGTACCACAACAGATGGTACATATGTACAGGTTTCGACGAGAGTTGGTCAAGATCGTGCCTGACGCGATCAGATTAACCGTACGATAGTGCCATTCATGGCACGAACATCACGTCGCAAGCCACCGCTCAAGCCTTCGTCCGCCGGGCCAATAGGGCGCGATCTCGGACGCGGTGCGCAGCGGCGCGAGGCGATCGTCGAAGCGGCGGTCCGCGTGATCGCACGCGATGGAGTCCGTGGTGCGACCCATCGCGCCGTCGCGGCCGAAGCTGATGTGCCGCTGGCCGCGACGACCTACTACTTCGCGTCCCGCTCCGATCTGGTCGCCGACGCGTTTCGTCACCTGGCGGAGCAGCAGATCGACGAGCTGGCGGCCGGAGCTCGACAGCTTCCAGCACGGATGAGCGCTGAGCTCGCCGCGGCCGTGCTGGCCTCGGCGGTCGCAGACGACCTGCGCCTTCACCGGGAACGCATACGCGCCGAGCACGAGCTCGCGCTCGAGGCCGGCCGCGAACCGACGCTGCGCGCCCTCCATAGTCGCTGGGCAGAAGCGGCCCTGGCATTCTTCGCGACGGCGGTGCGGGCCGCCGGCTCTCCGCGGCCGGAGCTCGACGCCGCGATCGTTCTGGCGATCATCTCGGGGATCGAGCTTGGAGAGCTGGCGGATCCGCAACCCCAGCTCGAGCGCGAGATCCTGGGGCCGATGCTGCGCCGCGTCCTCCACGCGCTGATCGCGGCGCCGTGACCGGTAGGTCTGCGCTGGAGATGCGGGCATCCTGCTCCGGTGACTGCGTGTCATCGGCTCGGCAACATCCTGCTCCGGTGATTGCATGTCATCGGCTCGGCAACCCACGACTGAACGGTTTCGCATGCGTCGGAGATCCAGCCCATCGAGGCGCGCGTTTCAGCGTGCGAAACCGTATCGTGACGCCTACACGGCATGATGCAGTGTGAGGGGGATTGGATGACAAGGATCAACAGCGTCGCGAGGTTCGCTGGTGCAGTCGTGTGTGTGGTCGCAATAGGAGGGTGTGGCAACGACGACCCGCCGGTGCGCGAGGATGCAGTTCGCGAAACGCTCGCCGAGATCGACGTCGACCAGTACGCCACCATCGAAGTGTTCGCGACGGTCGAGCCGCTCGCAGCGGGCACCGAGATCGCGACCGAATGGGATACTGATCTGGCGGGGCCCAAGCTGCTGGTGACGCTCGACCGCGAAGCCTGGCTGTTTTTTGCCGACTTCCATCCAGGGTTCATGTTCGAGCATGACGCGAAGCTGATCGTGGTCTACAGCGACGACCTCGCGATGGAGTCGTTTGACGTACGGTGGTGGCCGGTGATCGACGGTCTCGACCGCTGGCGGACGGCCGAGAGTCGCGGCGCAGTGGGCGAGAAGGTGTTCGCGAAGAGAGCGGCCGCTGCCGCGGCAAGGCCGGCTCGCGATGGCGTCGTGTTGCACGCCACCGTACCCGGCTACTGCATGCCGGACGATATCCAGAAGTGGGCGCTCACCATCGGCGCGAGCGACGACATTGCGGTCGAGCCGAGGATCGCGAACGAGCTCGGTCTGCTGTTGAAGGTGCAGGGTTATCAGGCCGACGTGCTGCAACCTGGAGCGCTGAATCGCGGCAGAGCCGACGTGTTTGCCGCGCTGGCCAACGTCCGCACCAAGATCACGATGCCACCCGACGGCGGCTATTGCGACGAGCTGTTCGTTGCCTGGAATGGCCACGGCTCGACGGCCGGCGACTTACTGATCGTCGACGGCGCTGGAAACCGGCACTGGACCGACGGCGCCGAGCTCGCGGCCGAGATCGACAAGACCACCGCGATGATCGAGGGCATGCAGGTTCGCGTGGCGATCGACTCCTGCTATTCTGGCTTCCACATCCCGACGTTCCTCGCCCAGATGCCGGTCCACGCCGCCGCCATGGACGCCAACGACGTGGTGCGCGACGTTCACGTCATCACCGGGTCCACCGCGACCGAACAAAGCGTCGGCGACATCCTGCCCGGCGACACGTTTTTGGAAGACATCATCGACTGCATCAACGACGCAGGCGGAGTGGACTTCGGGGCCATGCTCATGTGCACCCGCGACCAGGCGTCGACCCAAACACCGCAGGAAATGGGTTGGTGGAACAACGGAGCCTGATGCCACGTAGTCGTGGCTGCGATCGCGCTCGGCTTCCCCAGCGCGCGATCTCGCACGGGTGAGCCGGTGGAGTGCGCGAGCTGGACGCGCGATAAAGGAGACACGATGGCCTGGGTAAAGATTCCGAAAGAGAACCACGCGTTGTTCTACGAGCGTTTACCCAAGGACAAGCGCATCGAGACACTACAGATGTTTGGCGCGGCGGCGGCGAAGGTGAACGGTTACATGTTCGGTGGCTTGTTCGCGCGTTCGTTCATGGTGAAGCTCGGCGACGCAGACTACGCGGCGGCACTCACGCTGGATGGCGCGGAGCCGTTCGATCCGATGGGGAGCGGGCGCGTGATGTCGAACACCGTGATGATGCCCGAGTCCCTCATGGACGAGCCCGCGGAAATGACCGCATGGTTGCAAAAGGCGCTCGACTACAGCTTGTCGCTGCCGCCGAAGGCCGTGAAGACCAAGACCGCTGCGAAGCCGAAGATCGTCGCGAAGACCAAGACCGCCGCGAAGGCCAAGAGCGCCACGAAGAACAAGACCGCTGCGAAGGCCAAGACCAAGACCGCCGCGAAGACCACGTCCGCCGCGAAGGCCACGACCAAGACCGCCGCGAAGACCACGTCCGCCGCGAAGGCCAAGACCAAGACCGCCGCCGCGAAGACCACGTCCGTCGCGAAGACGAAGTCGCGCCGTTAGGTCTCGGCATCCGCCTCGCTGACTACCGAGTGCTTCGCGAGTCGCGGCGGGCGTGAGCGCCTCACGGCAGGACGGCGAACAAGGCCGGAGACCAGGTGGATCCGGTGCCGATCTGACCGGAGGAGTCCTCGCCCCAACACCAGAGCGAGCCGTCGGTCTTGCGCGCGCAGGTCTCGTTGCCTCCCGCGGCGACGAAGTCCCAGTCGGCAGCGTCGTCGATCCGCGTCGGCTCGTTCCGATCCATACGTGTCCCATCACCGAGCTGTCCCCGCGCGTTGTCGCCCCAGCAGTACAGCTCGCCGCCGAGGGTGACGCCGGCTTCGGTGACGCCGCAGGTGTGGTTCGAGCCGAGCGCGAACGTCTTCCACGTGATCGCGCCGTCGATCGGGCGCGGGAGCTGCGCTGGCAAGCTCGTGCGATCACCGAGTTGACCGTCGGCATTCGCGCCCCAGCATTGCATCCGACCGTCGGCCGCCGTGATGCCGCACGTGTGGCTTCCGCCGAGCTTCACGGCCCTCATCGTCGTCGACGCCTCCCCGTCACCCGGTCCTAGGTCGTGGCCGAGCTGGCCGGACGAGTCGCTTCCCCAGCACCGCACGGTGTCCGAAATGCTGTAGATCCCACACGTGTGCTCGAGTCCCGCGGAGATGGCGCGAAACTGGTTCAGGGGACCCGTCTCGGGCACCGGGTGTGGGGCCTCGTCGGGCGGCTTCGCGATCTGGCCGGCGTTGTTCGCTCCCCAGCACGAGAGGTTGCCGCCGACCGTGATGACGCAGGTGTGCGAGCCCGCGGCGACTTCGCGGGGAGACCTGATCGATGTCGGCGTCACCTGCAACACCGCTTTCGGCGCGCTGGCGCCGACGCCGACCTGACCGAGGTCGTTGCGCCCCCAGCAACTGAGGACCGAGGGCGTTCCGGTCGTGGCTGCGCACGCGTGGAACCGGCCCACGGCGAGAGCGCCGTCGGGCGCGCCGCCGACGACGAACTGGGGGCGCTGCTGTGGATGAACGGTTCCGTCGGCGAGCTGGCCGTACGCGTTGTGCCCCCAACAGTGAACCATGCCGGCCATATCGCGCGCGCAGACCGACTTCTCACCGACGGCGACGATGCTCCACGTGCCGTCGATCTGCGTCGGCACGAGCGTCGCTCCGCCCGAGCCACTGCCGAGCTGACCGGAACCATCGGAGCCCGCGCACCACAGCGCGCCCCCGGCATCGATGCCGCACAGGTGCGCGCCGCCGAGCGCGATCGTCGACCACGGTTCCGGCGTGTCACCCACGCGCACCGGTGTGTGGATCTCGGGCTCCGCTTCGGTGAGCGCGAGCTGGCCTTGCGCGTTGTTCCCGAAGCACCACAGCGAGAGGTCGTCGCCGAGGGCGCAGGATTGGCCCGCGCCCGCGAACGTGCGCGTCCACGTCCGACCCGGACCGGTCGTGACCTCGTGTGCGGTGCCGGTGTCACCACCGCCGAGTTGCCCGAACTGGTTTACTCCGGCGCAGCGCAGGCTGCCGTCGCTGCGGATCGCGCAGGTGTGGTGGTCGCCGGTCGAGAGATCGATCCACTTCGTCGTCGGCTCGATCAACTGCGGTACGAACTCCGTGGTGCCGCCGCCGACGGCGACCTGCCCGAACTGGTTCGCGCCCCAGCAATACAGCGCCTGCTCGGTGGTGATCGCGCACGTGTGATGGAGCCCGACGCTGAGCTGGGTCCAGGTCTTGTCGGTCGCGACGTGTAGCGGCGTGCGCTGGTCATTGAACGGTGCAAGCCCGAGCTGACCGTCGGTATTCTCACCCCAGCACCACAGCGATCGGTCGCCGCGGATCGCGCACGTGTGAGCGAGGCCGGCGGCAACGGCAAGCACGTCGTCGAGGACGCGCGTGACGGGCAGGTACGGATCGTCGCGGTCCACACCGATCGCGCTGGCAACGTTCAAGCCCCAGCACCACAGTCCGTCGTCGGCATCGATCGCACAGGTGTGCGAGTGCCCGGTGGTCACCGCGGTCCACAGGCCGTCGCCGACCTGGGTCGGCACGAGGATCTCGGCGCTGGTGGCGGGCTGACCGGTCTCGCCGTATCGATTTTCGCCCCAGCACCACAGGGTCTGATCGACCTTGATCGCGCAGGTGTGCGCGTTGCCAGCGGCGACCGCGATCCACGCGGGCGGTGGTGGCGGCGGGCGTTCGAGGCCAAACACCCAGTCGCACGCCGAGGAAGCGACCACCACGAGTCCCAACGCGATCGCTCGCACCACTCCAGCATCGCACGGCAAGGTCATTCGGAGAGGAGCAGAACCCGTTGAAGGCCCCTTCGAGCGGCCTCGTCGCGATGTCCGTCACCTCGATGCGTCCTCGGTCGCGCTGGCGATCTGCGAGCGTGGCTCGGGTAACCGCGCCCACGCCTCCGACGTGGCGCTGATCGTCGCGAGCCTCTTCGGCGTCACTCGGGCCCTGTACCGCTGGCGGTCACAACGTCGAGGTTACAGCACGACCAAGGGCTGCCATCCCGAGTCGGGATCATTGCCCGTCATATCGAGTCCTGCTTGGACCTCCCAGGTGTGACCGATCATGGCCGCTCCCGGGTTTCGGGTGGGTCTCCGACGAGGTCAGCTGCGACGTGAGAGCGCCGCGTGATGGCGGTAGGTTTGGTCGGTGCAAGACACCGATCTCTACCGTCAGCTCTTGGGGCTCGAGAAGCCGTGGACCGTCGACCGCGTCGAGCTCGACATGAAACAGCAGCGGGTTGACGTCTTCGCGAAGCACGAGAAGGTGAAGGCGTGGACCTGTCCCGAATGCAGCAAGCCGTTCGGACTTCACGACCACGACGGTGAGCGTGTATGGCGCCACCTCGATAGCTGCGGGTTCCAGACCTTCCTCCACGCGCGTATCCCTCGCGTGAAGTGTCCGGAGCACGGCGTACGTCAGGTGCGTGTCTCGTGGGCTGAGCCCAAAGCGAGGTTCACGGCGTTGTTCGAGCGGTTCGCGATCGCGGTGCTGCTCGAGACGAGCATCACGGGGGCCACGACGATCCTCGACATCAGCTGGGACGAAGCGCACCACATCATGGAGCGAGCCGTGGCTCGTGGCATGGCGCGCCGACCGCACACGGTGCCGAAGGTTCTCGGCATCGACGAGAAGTCGCTCGCCAAAGGTCAGCGCTACGCGACGATGGTCTGCGACCTCGAGCAGGGACATGTCATCGACCTCGCCGAGGATCGGACCAAGGACAGCGTGTTGCGGTGCCTCGGTCGCTACTCCATCAACGACCTCTCCGCCGTCGAGGCGATCGCGATGGACATGTGGGAGCCGTACATCCAGCAGCTGCGCGCGATTGTCGACGACGCCGACGACAAGATCGTGTTCGACCGCTTCCATATCGTCGGCCACATCAACAACGCGCTCGATCAGGTTCGGCGTGCCGAGAACAAGGCGCTGCGTGCGGACGGCGACGACCGTCTGGTCGGCTCCAAGCACCTCTGGCTCTACGGCGAGGAGAATCTCGTCCACTCCAAGGCCAACCTAGAGACCAAACTCGCCTTCGCCAAGCTCCGTGCATCGAACCTCAAGACTGCCCGCGCATGGGCACTCAAGGAGTCCCTGCGTGACCTGTGGAAGCAACCAAGCCGTGCCGCTGGCGAGCGCTGGTACAAGCGCTGGTACAGCTGGGCTGTGCGCTCGCGACTCACGCCCGTGAAGAAGGTCGCCGCGATGGTGAAGCGACACCTGCACAACGTGCTCACCTACTTCAAGCACCGCATCACCAACGCCGGCAGCGAGGCCATCAACTCCGTCGTCCAGATGCTCAAGAAGCGAGCCTTCGGCTATCGCAGCTTCGAGAACTTCCGCACCGTCGTGTTGTTCCGCTGCGGCGGTCTCGATCTCTATCCATCAACCCACCTGAAAGCCGGATGAGCCCGATCATGTGGCCCGCAAAGGACGGATTGCTTTGCGCGGGAATCTCGAAAGCTCCCTTCCACCGATACGACTGCCCGCTCTGTAGTTGTTGCGGACCTGCAAGCGTCAGCTTGTGCTCGAACGAGATCCGCGAGCCCTGCACCGTCTCCGTCGAGCTCTTGCCACCTTGATAGTCCGTATCGCGAAGCTGCGCGTGCTCGCGCGCCCGAACGAGGACGTAGACAGCGCCGACCTTCGCATCGGAGCTCGCGCGTGCTTCGATCTCGAGCTCGATCTTGTCGCCGCGCTTGGCCGGCGACACCGGAAGCAACGTGACCGAGGCTGCGCCGCCCGTGACTGCATTTTTGAGATTGCTGAAGAAACCCATCGTGAAACCTCCTGGCGGCGCAACGTGCACGCGGCGCGCCTCCCGACATGCGCGATAGCCACGCTCGAATGTCGATGGTTGCCAGGATCGACACGCGCCGTGGCTCGCCCCGCGGTGACATGTCACCACCACATAGGGGTCGCGAATGACGTGACGATCGAACACTCCAACAACTCCGGTTGGGCATCCGGCGCGTCCGAGCAGCCATCGCCAGGAGGTACTGCGCTTCCTCGCGTCCGCCGCTTGGTTTGCAATTGGCACCGATGAGACCCGGTTGCGTACGCTAGTCGCGTAAACACCTCGTGGCCTCGCAGAACCTCGGATCTCGAGATGGATGCGCTCGCTCGCCGCGCAGAGGCCGGAAGCTCTACCAGCGGGAACAGGATCGGAGCGAGCAATCTCGGCGAGGTCGAGCCACCCACCTGATGCGTTGACAGCAAGTGTTGCCGATCGTGACACGATCGCGGTGATGCGTTAGCCTGCGCGGGCGTGTGCATTCGCGATCGAACGCTCTCGCGAATCGTGATCGGGGTAGCGCTACTCGTCGGGTGTCAGGGCCAAGAGCAACGCACACATCGAGAGCCTCCTCCGGTGAAGGCGCCCGTCGTGAGACCGTTCGACGCGCAGGCGCGGGAGTCGTCGCCCTCGATCGAACCGACGCTAAGCGCGGACGACGACAAGTTGTACGCGCTCGAACTCGCGTTCGCGCTGATCGATCCCGCGATTCAAGGGCTTCGCATCGACTGGCCTAACGAGCACGATCCCAACTTCAGCTGGCCCAGCTGGGCCGCCGCCGCCGTGATTCCGGATCGGCTCGCGGCGCTTACCGCGCTTGCCGATCGCGTGCCCGCGCTCCCGCAGGTCGACGACGCACTACGTGAGTACGCGCGCCAGCTCGCCGCGGACCTCCCCGAGATCGTGGCTGGGGTGAACGTGTGGGCCCCGCTGGAGGCGAGTGGAGACGGTTCGCGTCCGCTCGGGCCGTTGCTCGGAGAAATGGCGCCGGTCTTCGAACGCCTCGGGCGCGCGAGCCAGGCCGTTTGGCAGGCGTTCGGTGCGCGCATGCGTGCGGTCGGAACGAGAGGGTCGCAGTACGAACTGGTGCAGGCATGCCTCCCCGTCCTCGACGCGCTCTCGTACCTCCCGACCGCACGGAAGCAGGTCGAGCAATCGGGGCCGGCGGCACCATCGGTGTTCGTCACGATCCCCGAGGAAGAGCTCGTTGCACGTGGTCGCGCGTGCATGGTCGCCGCGATGGACTACCTCGATCGCCCACTGCCGGACCTCTACCTCTCGGGCGTTGCCCTCGATCTCGGGCACACGCTGTTGAAAGAAGCGAGAGAGATCCGCAAGCGAGCCGAGAACTCGTACGCACCGAGCATCGGTCAGCTTGCGACGTACGTCGCGCGAGTAAGCGTGCAAGACCGGTAGAAACTATCGCGACGCGTGCAGCCCGCATCGACAGCGTGAGGGCGAGCCGCGCCCGGCTACGCCACGCGAAGCGGGGGCAGGTTCACTTGATTCTCACATCGCACATCACGCCGAGATGATCCGATGCATAGAGGGCTCCGCTCGGTTGGTCGAGCACGATCTTGCACTCGATGACCTCGACCTCGTCCGAAACGTAGAGATAGTCGATCCGTCGATCCGCACTTGGTGGTGCCGACGTGAATCCCGGTTGACTCGCGTTGACGGCGAGCCACGCGTCGTCCAGCTGCCCGGTATTTCCCGCGTGTGTTGCTTCGCCGCGGAGGAACTTCATCGGCAAGCTATCGGGCACCGCGTTCATGTCACCACCGAGCACACGTGCGACGACGGGCCGCGGCGCCATCACGAGGTCGTGAGCGGCCATTGCCTGATCGCCTTTGATCACGGGATCCGCTTGGGTGGTCAAGTGGGTGCTCCACACGCCGATGCGGCCCGCCGGGGTCTCGACCTCGCCACCCACCACCTTGCGCACTTCGAAGCCGACCATACCGGGGTGCGGTAGTGCAAGCGCGGCGGTCGCGAGGACAGGAGTCTTGCTGAGCACACCTGGTCCTTCTTCGAACACGAAGTCGACGCCAGACGCCTTTTCCCAGAGCCACGAGTAGCCCGTGCGCGTCGCGATGTCCTGGCCACGGTTCGCCATCGACGGACTTTGATGTGCTTCTTGGATCATGATGAAGTCGGGCTTCGCAAGCGCGATCCAGTCGACCACCATCTGCGTGCGCTGTTCGAGTTGCTCGAAGCCGGGAAACCCATGCAACAGGTTCAAGGTCGCGATCCGGATCGGCGTCTTCGACACGCTGGCATCGTCTGCGGCATCCGCCGTTGTCGTAGGCGCATCCACGGTACCTCCCGGAAGATCTTCATTTGCACTACTACATCCGCACGCGCCCACGACCAGCACGCAGCAGAGCCAGTGATCGTTCATAGAGAACCTGACCTCGCTTGCTTCGGGCGCCAACCTCACTGGCCCAGCGCGCCTCGTCGACGACGATCGACTCGAGCTCGAAGCGGTCACCCCGGCCTCGATCCCGGTGGGAGCCGGCGATCACCGAATCGTCGTCGACAGCGCGGACTCGAGCTGCAACGGAAGATCTTTGAACGTGAAGCGCCCTAGACCCGGGCCACCGCTGAAGATGATGTTCATCGTGCGCTCGAGGCGCTCCATCGCGCGGTTCACCATGTCGGCAGCGTCGGGGTTGGCTTCGACGGCCTCGCCGAACTTCTGCCAGTTCTCGTGACATGCGGCGAGCGGCGCGATCATCGTGCCGCGCGCGGAGCGAGCACGTGCGTCGTGGGCGGCGTCGTCCTTGATCGACTCGATCACAGCGAACGTGTCGCCGAGGTTCTTCATCATGTCGCCCGTATGCGCGACGAGATAGCCGCCGAGCTTGCGGACACCTTTCACGGGGTCTTTGACGCCGCCCTTCGCGATCTTGCAGAGATCTTCGAAGTGCGAGGCGAGCTTGTCGTCGGGTGCGCCCCCACCTCCCGACAAACAGCCACCGATACACCCGCGCGTCGTGACGAGCGCACCTCCAGCGAGTAGCGCCGTGACCAACCACTGTTTGGCTTTCATGCCGGGCAAGATAGCCGATTGCGTGCCCCGAACGCGACGAGCAACCGAGCAGTGACATCACCGCGGCGCGCCTCCCGACATCGGCGATCGCCAAGCTCGAGTCGGTCGTTGCCAGGATCGACACGCGAGCTCCCGCTGGCCGAGCGGTCGCGGACGGTTCCGATCGTCATCGGTGCAAGCGCCGTCACAGCGAGGTCCGAGACGCCAATCGACGCGAACGATCGACGCAGTCGAGTACGCGACGCTCGTGTGGGTCGACTGGTTCAACAACCGCCGTCTGGTCGAGCCGCTTGGCTACGTGCCGCCGGCCGAATTCGAAGAGGCTCAGCAGAACCAGGCCAAGGCGGCCTGAAAGAAAACTGGTCTCCGGAGGACCCGGTCCGATTCAATCAGATCCAGTTGCGTACGCTAGTCGTGTACGCACGTCGCCTCGCATCGTGAGTCCATGCGCGGCAGGCGGATGGAAAGCAACTGTGCAACGATGGAGTCCCCTTGTGCGCTGACGCCGCTACGACAGTACCGCTCAGGTCGCCCCAATACGGGACCGAGGATCCTCGCCAGGCTGCTCTGGAGGTCGGCAGCATCGGTCGTTTCGTCGTGCTGGGGTTGATCGGCCAGGGAGGCATGGGGATCGTGCTCGCCGCCTACGATCCTCAGCTCGATCGCAAGGTGGCTCTCAAGCTCCTGCACCCAACGGCCGACGACTCGTCGAGCCACGCTCGCAGCCAGCTCATGCGGGAAGCCCGCGCGATGGCCAAGGTCACGCACCCCAACGTCGTCACCGTCTTCGATGTTGGCGAGGTCGGCGGTCGAGGGTTCATCGCGATGCAGTTCGTCGACGGGACGACGCTGCGAGTGTGGCAGACCGTTCGACCACGGAGCTGGCGAGAGCTCGTCGCTGTCTACTCCGCCGCCGGGCGCGGGCTCGAGGCGGCTCACGCGGCGGGGCTGACCCATCGAGACTTCAAACCCGAGAACGTGCTGATGGGCTCGGATACGCAGCCCCACGTTGGCGACTTCGGATTGGTCGGCACCGTCGCGGCAGCGGGCGACGGAAGCTTCGCCGAGGCGTCGACGGAACGCGGCTGGGCCGGGACGCCTGCGTATTTGTCTCCCGAGCAGTGGCGCGGTGGTGTGGTCGATCCTCGATCGGATCAGTTCGCGTTCTGCGCAGCGATGTGGGAGGCCATCTATGGTCGCCTACCGTTCGGAGATGGCCCCGAGCTCGAGCTTCGAGAGGCCGTCCTTGCGGGGGCACGACAACCGCCGCCACGGACCGACGCACCGGCGTGGCTCGAGCGTGTGCTCGCGCGCGGACTCGACGTCGATCCGGATCGGCGCTGGCCAAACATGCGCAGCCTCCTCGACGAGCTCGCACGCCGGAGTCGGTCGCGTCGGTGGCTCGCCGTCGCTGGCGTCGCGGCGGCCGGCGTGGTCGTGACCTCGGTGGTCGCGCTGCAAGCGAAAGAGGTCGACCGTTGCGCAGCCGCGGACAGCTCGATGCGCGCGACGTGGAGCGCCGAGCGTGCGAACGGTCTGCGCCGCGCCCTCGAAGCGGTCGCGACGCCCTATGCCGCCGGCGTGGCTGCGAGTGTCGTCCAGCGCATCGACAGCTACAGCGGAGCATGGCGCGCGATGGCCCAAGAGACATGTCGCGCGACAGAGGTCCGCCGCGTCCAATCGCCGGAGCTTCTGGATCGTCGAACCGCATGCCTCGAGTCACGGCGCCAGGAGCTCGAGGCCCTGCTCACCCTGCTGGAGCGCAAACCCGACGTGGCGACGATCGACGCCGCCGCGCGTGCGACGTACGGATTGAGTGCGCTGGACTCGTGCGCCGACATCGAGGGCTTGCTCTCGCAGGTCCCACCACCCGCGCCGAGCGAACGAAACGAGGTGACCGCGCTGGTCGAGCGCTACGCGAGCGCGCGCGCATTGCATCAGCTCGGGAGGTATGCGGACGCGGCCGCGGCGATCGATCCTGTCATTCGAGACGCTCGGCGCATCGGATACGGACCTGCCCTCGCGGACGCTCTCCACCTCGCGGGGTCGATCCGACGCGATCAGGACGACCTCGTGGGCTCCGTGACGATGTTCGAAGAGGCAGCACTCGTCGCAGCGCGTGCGCGCGTCGATGGTTCGGTCGCACGTAGCCTGCTCGACTTGTTCGAAGTCGTCGTCGATCGACAGAAGAAGCCCGAGCGCGCCACCGCTCTGTTGCCGACCGTTCGTGCCGCGGTCGCACGCGCCGGTGAGCGTCCCGTGCTGCGCGCAGGGCTGGCGATCTCCGAGGGGCTGCTCGCCGACACCGCCAGCGACTACAAGGCCGAGCGCGATCACATGGCGACTGCCGTCGCCGTGTTCGAGGAAGCGCTGGGGCCATCGCTCGAGCTTTCCATGGCGCTCAATCGGTACGGCAATACGCTGACAGAGCTCCGGCAGTTCGACGATGCACGAGCAGCGCTCGAGCGATCGCTACGGACGCTAGAGACGATCTACGGCGCTGGACATCCCAAAGTAGCAACCCTCCTGAACAACCTCGGGTGGACGGCGCAGGAACAGGGCGATTGGAACGCGGCCGCCGATTACCACGAACGCGCGCTCGCCATCAAAGAGCGCGCACTCGGCGATCACACGAGCACGGCGACCTCGCTTGGAAACCTGGGGGTCGTCCGCATCGAACAAGGACGTCCCGAGGACGCGCTCGTGCTGCTCGAGCGTGCCACGGCCATGGCCAAGACCAAGGCCGGGCCGACACATCCGAGCTACGCGTTGCAGCTCGGGAACCTCGCGGCCGCGTACTCCGATCTAGGCCGATACGCAGACGCGCGAGTTGCCCATCACGCTGCACTCGCGATCAAGCTCGCCACGTACGGTGAGGCCCACGCGAGCACTGCATATACGCTCGAGAACCTCGCAAAGCTCGAGGCTCGAGACAGCCAGCTCGCGGTCGCGCTCGGATACGCCGAGCGCGCCTTCGCCGCCCGGCAGACCGTGCTCGGCGCAGACCACCAGATGACTGGGATCTCGGTTGCCTTCATCGCCCAGCTTCGAGCTGCGCAGGATCGATGTGATCTCGCGCTCGATGGGCTCGAGCGGTCGATCACGATCATCGAGAAAGCCGTCGGAGCGACGTCGATCGATCTGATCGATCCCTTGAAGTCGCACGCGATGTGTCTCGTGAAGCTCGATCGTCCAAAGGACGCTCTCCAGCGTGCCGAACGAGCCGCGGCCATCGCGAACGTCACCGCGCCTGCACCCGCCATCCGTGCGTCCGTGGCGGTCGCGCTAGGAATCGCTCGATGGGCGGCGGCTGGCACCGAGCCACCCGCGGTACGGGCCCAGATCATCGCAGCGATGAAGGAGCTCCGCGAGGCCGGACCGCCGGGCGCACGCGCGCTTGCCGAAGCGACGGCCTGGCTCGCACGGCACCCAGAGAAATCCCGGTGAGCGCCGGTGCCGACGACGATCGGTGAGCGCCGGTGCCGACGACGATCGCGTGGCTCTCAGCCGCGCGGCCGGTCGATCCGGTAGATCCGTAGCCGATTCGTGAGCCAGCTTCGCGACACGCCGAGCTGTTTGGCGGCACGGGTCTGGTTGCCGGCAGCTTGCTCGAGCGCAGCGACGATCCGATCGCGTTCCGCGCGCTGGTCGGCAGTGAGAGCGAAAGCAGCTGGCTCTTCCGATGGTGGTGCAACGCGAGGCGAGAAGGCCAGGTGGCGCGCACCGATCACGCCGCCACGGGCGAGGAGCACGCCGCGCTCGATCACGGCCTTGAGCTCGCGCACGTTCCCTGGCCAATCGTGCGCTTCGAGTGCTTCGAGCGCGTCCATGGCGAACGAGTGCGCGCCTCCCATCTCCCCGAGAAACCGGACGGCGAGCTTGCGGATCAGATGCGCTCTCTCGCGAAGTGGGGGAAGCGTGAGGGTGATGCCGTCGAGGCGAAAGAACAGATCCTGCCGGAACCGCTTCGCCGCGACCTCCGCCGGCAGATCGCGGTTGGTGGCTGCGATGAAGCGCACGTCGATCTTGATGGGACGAATGGAGCCAACGCGCAGGACCTCGCGCGACTCGATGGCCCGCAGAAGCTTGGCCTGGGTCGCGAGTGGCAGCTCGCCGATCTCGTCGAGGAAGACGGTGCCGCGTTGCGCTGACTCGAGTAGGCCGATCTTTGGACCTGCCGCCCCCGTGAACGCCCCCTTCTCGTGTCCGAACAGCTCGTTCTCGATGAGCGGCTCGGCAAGGGCCGCGCAGTTTACGCGGGCCAGCTCGCCGGGTCGTTCCGACAGCACGTGCAGAGATTCGGCAAGTACGTCCTTACCAGCGCCGGTCTCCCCGAGGATCAGGACGCTCGTCCCTGTCCGCGCCACATCTCGCACGAAGCTCGGGACACCGTCGACGGTGGGATCCTCGATGCGCAGCCGCTCCGATCCCGTGCGCCGCGAGGAGGTCGCCCCGACCGGTTCGCTGGCCGCGATGAGAAATGCGAAGGGACCGATCTGAAACCCCTCGCCAACCGCGAGTGCGATCGGCGCACCGCCATGGATGAGCTGGCCACCGACACGGATGCCGTTCGTCGAGCCGAGATCCTGAATCGTCATCGGAGGGCCGAGCTGCAACGTCGCATGGCGGCGCGAGAGGCTCGGATCGTCGATGTGGATGTCGCATCCATGATCGCGCCCGATCGTGACGAGGGGGCGATCGAGAGTGTGCATCGCAAACGTGCCGTTCCCGGCGACGAGCAGAAGGTCGCCGGTCCTCGCCGCACGCGGGACGCCTCCATCCGGTGCAGTATCACCAGCCACGACTCACCTGGGTGCCTCCACGATATCAGTCGGGCGCGGCGGCGGCGACTCGTTACTGCACGCCAAGCTGCACGGGCATCATCGCAGGCAACCTGTCCACGGAAACAGGAGATCGATCCGCAGGACGCGCGGCGCCAGATCATGGAGTGGCGCGTGTCGCGAACGAGAACGCCGCGGTCGCTTGCGCGCTCCACGCGGCATCGAGCGCGGCCGTGTCGTCGAGCGTCGCGTAGAACGACCTCGCGACCTCGCCGGTCAGCATCAGCTGCGTCTTTTGCGGCAGCTTGTAGATATACGCGCCGCGTACACCACCGCTCGGCGTCGTGTCGGTCATCGCGTCCTTGGTGATCCGTTTCGTGTTCGCGATGAACGCACCGGCGACCAGCGTGTGCTTGCCTCGCGCGCGGAACCAGCTCGCGTCGAGGCGCGTGTCGAGCAGCAGCTCGTCTCTGTACGTCGGCTCGAACGCACGACGCACGCGCAGCGTGAACGTGTCGTCGTTGCGAGATGTGCGCAGGCTGGCGTCGGTGAACACGTCGTACGCCTGAATGCGAACCGGCGCCGTCTGATGACCAGCCTCTGGTGTGTCGGTCAGCTCGCCGTACGCGAGCCCGGTGACGAAGTCTGCTTCGATCGCGAGCGGGCCGACCGATCCCGGCGACGTGCGCGTGATCTTGAACGGCGAGACCTCCGCCGCGTGCGAGCTCAGGTGGATGCCGCCCTCGACGGTGGCAACCGCGGGGCCCGCGGCGCGATAGCCGATCGGGATGACCTGCACGATGTGACCGGTCTGGTCTGTTTGACGGTAGATGTCGGCGTCGTACTGCACGCGGCCGGAGTCGAGCGTTTCGCCCTGCTGAAACGTCGCCATCGAGATCGCGATCGGAAAGAGCGCATGCTCGCGAGTCGCCGACTTCCAGGCGATGAACGTGTTCCGGAACTCACCGCTCATTCCCGTGTAGGGCGCGCGTAGCGCGGTCGGCAGCGACGCGAGGCTCGGCTGCAGTTGGTGGTCCGCCCGCAGCACCACCTCGAAGCGGTTCACCATCGAGGGAAAACAGAAACCGACCCACGCCGATCCGCTCAGCTGCTTGTTCTCGATCGCGCCCTCGCCGCCCGCAACGAACGCGCGACACGCGCCCCCGGTCCACTCGACCTCGCCACCGACGATCGCTTGTCCACCCGTTTGCCGCCCTGCCTGCGCGGACACCGATGCGTTCGCTTCCCAGACGAGCGCGCCCGTCATCAGGTCGCGGTGGACGGCGTCACGGAGTGCCTTGCGAACCCAGACCTCGTCGCCGGTCAGCGTGTCGGCGGCGGCAACGCTGGGCAACAGCGAGAGGACACAGGCGAGGCGAAACACGGTCCGCGTGGATCTGCAACAAGGAGGCCTCCGCTAAACGCACGAGAGTGCGGGCGTCGAAGATCGAACAGCGTGAGCGGCGCGCACAGGTCTGCCCGACCGGTGTGGCGCGGCGACTTCATGGTCGTGCCCCGCTCTGCAGCGAAGGTGACGGCGTCAGCGCCGGTGCGCTGCGAGCCAGGTCTCGACCTCGTTGACCGATCCACGGGCAGCGTCACCGAGCGCGAGGTACTGTGTCCGGGCCTCGAGGGCGTGGCCCCGCGCGCGCACTGGGTCAGATGTGGCGAGCCCGAGCGCGAGCAGCCAAGTGGCGTTCGCGCGTGCGGGGGCGGCCAGTGCGATCGACGCGCCGGCGTCGATCACCTTTTGGGCGATCGCGACCGTGGCCGGCAGGTCGCCGGCGGTGTAGTGCGTTGCGGCGACCGCGAGCAACATCTCCGTCTGTCGTCCGACGTCGACACCGGCATCGCGTGCGAGCCGCCAACTCTCGAACGCGAACGCCTCGGACTCGGCGCGATTGCCCTGCTGGCCGACGAGCATCGCCAGATTGAGGGTCGGCTCGATCAGTGCGGGGTGATGCTCGCCGAGCGTGCTGCGGAACATCGCGATCGCCTCGCGGAGCAGAACGCCCGAGCGATCGGGCTCGCCTCGCCGGTGGTGGACGATCGCCAGGTTGGCGAGCGCGCGTGCGACGTCCTGATTGTTGGCGCCCGCGGCCAGTCGACGCTCGAGCTCGAGTGCACGAGTCAGGTGGGGCATGGCCACGTCGGTGGCGTTCTCGGCAAGCGCTATCGCGCCGAGCGCGCCCTCGAGCGTCGCTGATAGCTCGTCGCTGCCGCCCATGGCGTCGATCGTGGCGCGCGCGAGGGCGACCCAGCGCCTCGCTTCGACCCGCCGATCCGAGTCGACCCCGAGCACCCACGCCAGCTCCAACGCCGAGCGCGCGACCAGCCGCGGATGGCGCGCCGCCGTCGCGGTGAAGACGGCCTCCTCGCCGACCTGCTCGGCCTCGAGGAGGTTGCCGGCGGTGCTGTGCAGAAACGCCAGCTGGAAGATCGCGTCGGCGCGGGTCGGCGCGTGATCGATCGTGCGGGCGCGGACAGCCAGGGGCTTCGCGAGCGCGAGTCCCTCGCTGGTGCGGCCCGCCAGGCGCAGTGCCGTGACGTGTACCAGCTCGGTGGTTAGCGTCGCGACCTCGGCCTGGATCCGAGGATCGCGGGGCATCGGCAGCGGAGCCCGAAGCCACTCGACGTCCGCGCAGTCCGCGATCTCTGGTAGGCCGCTCGTCATCTGGACCGCGCGTCCGACGAGCGCGGCGTCCGGCGTGGCGAACAGCTCGACGACCGCAGCGAGTTGCTTGCGGTGACGGTCGAGGCATCCCATGCGCAGGTCGAGTAGCTCGGCGGACTGCTCGCCGCGCACTCGGCTCGTCATGCAGGCCTCCTGGTGCATCGTCGCCCACGCCGAGGCATACCCATCCAGCGCACGTCCCACCCGCTCGCCGGTGTCGGCGCCGTGCCGCGGATCGATGCGAGCGAAGGCGTCGATCACCTCGGCGCGTCGAGGATTGGACCATGCCGACGCGATCAGGGCGCCTCCACCCTCACATGGCGGCGTCACTCTCGACGACGATCCGGGGCGCGTCACGGCGATGAGTTTGGTCGACGCCAGCACGCCACCGGCCGCGACCAGCAGCAAGGTGCGGCGGCGTGACTTCGACGCCCGCGCCCGCGCGAGCTCGTCGAGGAGCGCCGCCATCGTCGGAAAGCGCTCGTCGGGCGCTACTGCCAGCGCACGCGCGATGACGTGGCGGATCCGGCCGACCCCACGTGTGCCCGTCGGCGGTGCCACGCGACGTCCGGCCAACACTGCGGTGCGAAGCCCGTCATCGGGGAAGGGCCGAACGCCGAACAGCGCCTCGTGCAAGACCACGCCGAACGCGAACTGATCGGTGCGCGCGTCGGCCTGCCGGCCGAGGTGTTGCTCGGGCGCCATGTACGCCGGGGTGCCGAGCACCGCGCCGGTGATGGTGAGGTCGGGTCGTGCGACAGGGAGCTGACGATCCGACGACGTCGCGGCCGCGTCGTCACGTACGTCGCGCACGTCGTGTACGTCGTCGTGCGTGGCGCGATCGTATCGCGCGAGGCCGAAGTCGAGCACGCGCACGCGGCCGTCCTCGCCAAGAACGACATTGTCGGGCTTGAAGTCGCGGTGGATCAGCCCGGCCTCGTGCGCCGCGAGCAGGCCGCGACCGGCCGCGGTCAGCGCGTCCAGCACCCGCGCCGTGGGTGGTCGCGCGTCGCGGAGCCAGGCACGGAGTGTCTGGCCGCGCACCAGCTCCATCGCGATGAACACTTGATCGCCGAAGGTGCCGGCGTCATGGATCGCCACCACGTTGGGGTGCGCTAGCTGCGCTAGCGCGCGGGCTTCTCGGATCAGTCGCGCCGATGCTTCGGCGCCGGCCTGGCCGGGGCGCACAAGTTTGATCGCGATGGTGCGCTCGAGCTCGGGATCGAAGGCTCGATAGACCTCGCCCATACCGCCGCGAGCGACGTGCTCGAGAATCACGTAGCGGCCGACCTGCGCGCCGCGGACCAACACGATCGACGTCGTCGTCATCCCGGTGTCGTGTGGGCCGGTCTCGGGCGCGTCGCCATCCCGCGCGACCGCGGCGATCAGCCGACGACAATCATCGCAGGTAGCGACGTGTGCCTCGATCGCGGCTGTCGTCGCTTCGTCGAGCTGCCCGTCGACGAGGTCAACAGCCGTGTTGGGCTCGAGGCATCCCATGCGTGTCGTCTCCGTAGGGTAGGATCGGGACGTCGTGGATGGAATGCCGGTGTTGGTCGATCGCTTCATGGAGCGGCTACGGGTCCACCACGAGGTCGTGCCCGGCGCCGAGCTGACGGCCGCGCTCGAGGAGCTGACCGCGGCCGTCGTAGCGGCCTGGCCGATGCAGCCTGTGCCGTTGGCTGACTTCATGGACTGGGTGGCGGACCGGCTGTCCGCACAGCCGGACATCGCAGCCGCGGTCGGCGCGATCCGGGGCGCGGATCTGTACTTGGCGTGTGCGTGCGCCCGCGGCGACGCCGCTGCGGTGGCGGCGTTCGAGACGGCCTACATGCCGGGGATCCGCGCGGCGCTTCGCAGCATGCGCGCGGCCGACGCCACTCTCGACGAGGTGCTGCAACAAATTCGCGAGCGGCTGCTGGTCGGCGACACCACGCGCGGTCCGCGCATCGCCGACTACGTCGGCCGCGGCGATCTGCGCCGCTGGGTCCGGGCGTCCGCAGTGCACACCTACCTGAACCTGCGCCGCGGCCTCAAGCGTGAGGTGCTCGTCGAAGACGATCGCGTCTTCGACGCGGTCTCGACGCCCGACGTCGATCCCGAGCTCGCGCACATGAAGCGGCTGTATCGCGACGAATTCAAGGAGGCGTTCCACGAGGCGGTGGCGACACTCACGGACCAGGAGAAGAACGTGCTGCGCTTCTGCCACGTCGATCGCCTCAACATCGACGAGGTCGCGCGCGTCTATCGGGTGCATCGCTCCACGATGAACCGCTGGTTGGCGAGCGCGCGATCGAACCTCGCGACCGCAACGGAGCAAGCGTTGCGACGCCGGCTCGGTGTCCAACACAGCGAGCTGGCAAGCATCCGCCGCCTGGTCGAGAGTCAAATCGACCTCAGTCTGGTCCGAGTGCTCGGGTCGGATCCGAAGACGTCTTGACGACGTCGGTGACGTCGTCGGGTGATGTGTCGGTCAGCGTCGCGTTCGAGGCGTACGCGATGCTGTGGAGCAGCGGCAAGTAGTCGCGCACCGTGCTGACGGTGGCCGCGAGCCCGCGGTTCAGCTGCCCGACAGTGACGGCGTCACGCTCGTCGCGCTGGAGCGTGAGACGGTAGTAGGCGAAGCCGCGCTCGGGATCCATCGCAAAGCCAGCGCGCGGCGCGGCGTGGTTGAGTAGTCCGATCGCGCGCTCGGTGGCCGCGCGGGTCGTGGCAGGGACGTCGAACATGAGCTGGATGAGCTGCACCAACGACGTCTGCCACTCCCAGCGGATCACGAGTGGGCACGACACACCGGCGGAATGCGGTGGGATCTCGACTACGTGGGCGTCGACATCCGCGGTGAAGACGACCCCCTCCTCGCGGAGGAAGTCGCAGAGGTCCTTGAAGTTGGTCAGCGTGGAGAACGGCGGCTCGAATGGGGGTGGCATCGGGTCCTCGTCGATCGGTTCGAGCCAAGGACACGCGCCAATGGAAAGTGTCTCAATGGACGATCGCTGACGAAACGTTGAGACACCCAACCTCGGCGCGTGTCACGGGCCCGACGCCACTTGCGTCGAGGAGCACCCATGTTCGGATTCAGACCACCGCCCAGCAACAACAACAATGACAACGTGTTCACCCAAGTGGCGCAGGGGCTTGGCGCCGGAGCATCACAGGCCGGTGACGCTCTCGCCAACGGAGTCGGTGTCAGCGGCATCGTCTCGGGAGTCGCCGGTGGTGCTGGTACTGCGCTCGGTGCGCTCGGTGGCGGCGCCGCTACGATCGCGGGGGACGTTGCTGCGATCGGCGGTGGCGCGGCCACCGGCGCGAGTGCGATCCTCGGCGGCGGGCTGACCGCTGCACGTGGCGTGGCAGGTGGCGCGGCCACGACGGGTGCCGGCATCAACCGCGCGCTGACCACAGGTGTCGGCGTGGGCGGTATCACGAGCGGGATCGGCGGTGCGTTGATGACCGGTGGCGCGCAGGCCATCGGCGGGATGGGCGCCGGCCTCGGCGGTGCCGCATCCGGGGTGATGGCTGGTGTTGGTCAGTCGGCAGGAGGCGCGGCGAGCCTCGCCGGTCACCTCGGCGTTGGAATGCCTGGGATGCCCCGAATGCCGGGATTGCCCGCGATGAACCCCGCCGTGCAGGCTCGGGCCGCAGGCATGCGCGCCGAGGCAGCGTCGCTCAACGCGCGTGCGGACGCGCTCGACGGTGGCGGCGAGTTCAGCGCGGGTGGCGCGATGATCGGCGCAGGCGTCGGCGGCGTCGGCGGCGCGGTGCTCGGTGGCATGCTGGGTGGCGTGCCGGGCGCTCTGCTCGGCGGCACCGTCGGCGCGGGAGTCGGCGGAGTCGTCGGTGGCTTTGCTGGCGGCGCGGTCGAAGACGCGCCGAGCATCGGCAGTGTCGGTGCCGGGCTCGCTGGACTGGGCGGGGCGGCGATGAGCGGGCTCGCGGGGATGGGCAACGCGGCGATGGGCGCCGCGATGAGCCCGACGGGACGAACGGTCGGCGGCGCGATGATCGGCGCGGGCGTCGGCGGCGTCGGCGGCGCGATGCTCGGCGGCATGGTCGGCGGCGTGCCCGGCGCGATGATCGGTGGGCACCTCGGCGCGACTGCCGGCGGCATGGTGGGCGGCGCGGCGGGCTACCACGCGCCCGGCATGATCGCGGGTGCGGGCTCGATGATCAGCGGCGTGGGCGCGGGGCTGGCCGGGATGGGCGGCGCCGCGATGAGCGGGCTTGCGGGAATGGGCAACGCGGCGATGGGCGCAGCGATGAGTCCGATGGGACGAACGGTCGGCGGCGCGATGATCGGCGCCGGCGTCGGCGGCGTTGGCGGCGCGATGCTGGGCGGGATGGTCGGCGGCGTGCCCGGCGCGATGGTCGGCGGGCACCTCGGTGCGGCAGCTGGCGGCTTGGTCGGCGGTGCGGTCGGCGCGGGACTACCCGGCATCATCGGCGGTGCGCAGACGGCCGCGGGCGGAGTCGGAGGCGCGTTGACGTCGGGCGTCGGCGTCCACGGTATCGCGAGCGGAATCGGCGGCGCGTTGCTGGCGGGCGGAAGCCAGGCGATCGGCGGCGTCGGCACTGGACTCCGCGGCGTGGGCGCGGGGCTGGCCGGGATGGGGGGCGCCGCGATGAGCGGGCTCGCGGGAATGGGCAACGCGGCGATGGGCGCAGCGATGAGCCCGACGGGACGAACCGTGGGTGGCGCGATGATCGGCGCGGGCGTCGGCGGCGTCGGCGGCGCGATGCTCGGCGGCATGGTCGGCGGCGTGCCCGGCGCGATGATCGGCGGCCACCTCGGCGCAGCCGCGGGCGGCATGGTGGGCGGCGCGGTCGGCGCGGGACTACCCGGCATCATCGGCGGCGCGCAGACGGCGGCGGGCGGAGTCGGTGAAGCGTTGACGTCGGGCGTCGGGGTCGGCGGCGTTGCAAGCGGCATCGCGAGCTCGCTCCTCGCGGGCGGCGTCCAGGCCATCGGGGGCGTCGGGGCCGGCGTCGCGGCGTCGACGAACGGACTGCTTCAGCTCAACACCGCGGCCGCGCACCAGCTCATCGCAACCGGTGGTGCGGTCGGCGGAGCCGCGGCCACTGGCGTCGGTGGTGCGGTCGCTGGCGCCACGCACGCGATCAGCGGTGCCGGTGCAGGTGCTGCCGAGATCGCGCAGGCGCTCCAGACGGGCGTCGGTGTTCGTGGGATCGGCAGCGGCGTCGCCGGTGGCGCCGGGACCGTTCTCAACGCGGGCGTGGGCGGTGCCGTGATGGCTGCACACGCGCAGCAGCAGGCAGTGCAGCAGCTGTTCGGCCACATGTTCTAGCGGATCTCGATTGCTTCGAGATGTCAGGGCGCAGCGTCGCTGAAATCGATCCCGGTGGAGAACAGCTCGGTGAGCGCACCGGATGTTCGTGCTCGTCGCGCAAGTCATGAGTGAGACCATTAGCCTCGCATTCGAGATCGAAGCTGCGCTTCGAGCGCCGCGATCTTGTCATCGCGTTCCGCAAGGGCGCGCGCGACGTCCTCCGCTTCGAGTCGCTGGGGAATGTGCTGCGGGCAGTTGGCGTCCCAGGCGTTGACGTTGATCGAGATGACTCGTTCGGGCTCGCCCTCGTACGCCTGTGGGGACAGCGATCGCGCCAGCGTAGGATCGTCGACGACCCGTGCATCGCCCCAGATCTTCACGCGTGACTGCGTCGCGTAGTCGATCAAGAACAGATGGACCTTCGGGTTCTCCGAGAGGTTGCCGATGCTGATGTACTGACGGTTGCCCTTGAAGTCGGCGAACGCGAGCGTCTTCGGATCGAGCACGCGTAAGAAGCCAGGTGGACCACCTCGATGCTGGATGTACGGTTGACCGGCGGCGTTGGCGGTCGCGAGGAAGAAGCTCCGCTGCGTCGCGATGAACGCCGCGATCGACGCGTCGAGCTCGGTGCGCCACCCTCCTCGTTCTTCCATGCGCGCATATCCGGCGCGGGATCCGCGGGCGGACTGGAACGCCTTGACCGCGGGCGTGAAAGCGACATCGCTGGGGTGTTTCAAATCGGCCATGAGGACCTCACGAGGAACCGCCGCGCGTCGGCGGCGAATGGTTACGTGCTCGGACTTCGTCGACTACATCCCCAGCTCGGTCAGCCCAGGGTGATCGTCGGGCCTGCGCCCGAGCGCCCAATGGAAGCACCGCTCGTCGGCGGTGATCGCGATGTCGTTGATGCTGGCCTCGCGCCGACACATCAAGCCGTTGGCGTCGAACTCCCACTGCTCGTTGCCGTGCGCTCGCTTCCATCGGCCTTCGAGATCGTGACACTCGTAGACGAAACGCACGGCGACTCGCGCACCCGACCATGCCCATACCTCCTTGATCAGGCGGTACTCGCGCTCGTGCTGCCACTTGTTCTCGAGGAACGCCTGGATGGCGGCGCGGCCCGTGAACAGCTCGGAGCGATTTCGCCATCGGCTATCCATGGAGTACGCCAGCGCGACGCGCGCCGGATCGCGGCTGTTCCACACATCCTCGGCGAGCCGAGCCTTGCGCGCCGCGCTGCTGGCGTCGAACGGCGGCAGCGGGACGCGTTGCTCTACGCTCGTGCCACTCGTGGCTCCGAACGGCGTAGGGCTAGACACGGGGCGGCCACCGGGCGTCGGCTTTGGCGCTGAACCCGACGAGATCGGCGTCGAACATTGCCTTGGCCTCCGGGCTCGAGAACCGGAACAACCGCCCGGCATGCTTCGTCGTCGAGCTCGCATCCGAGGGGACGCGCTCACCCATCGACACCGCGACAGCGCACAACCCGTCGTATTCGGCGGTCGCCCTGACGAGCGGGAAGTCCACCTCGGTCGCGGCCACGGTGTTCACGTAGTTGGTGAGGGTGTTGAGCGCGACGTGCAGCACGACCTCGATCACCTGCGCGTCGTCGAGTCCGGCTTCCCGTGCAGTCGTGAGCGCGGCTTCGGCGATGTGGCCGCGAGCGCGGACGATCTCGGTCGCGAGCTGCAGCGCAGCGTCGGCCTTGCGATCGCTCGAGTGACCGGCGCGATTTGCGGCGAGCTCCGTGTCGTCGAGCTTGTTGAGCTCCTTGCCGAGGTAGTTGTGGGCGGACATGCAGTAGTCGCATCCATTGAGCTCGGCAACGCGAATCGCGATCCGCGCGCGTGTCTTCGCATCGAGCGTGCCCTTATTGAGCGCACCACTCAGTCCGAGGTAGCCCTCGAGCGCGGCAGGACTGTTGCCCAAGAGACGAAACAGGTTGGGTACCGAACCGAGCTGTTGCTTGACTGCGACGAGCAGCGGCTGCGAGTTGATGGGGGACGAGTCGATGGTGGTCGGGATCGCGATGCGAGACATGGTTAGCTCCTAGGGTTGGTGACGTTGTGGATGACCTCCCTAGAGCACGAGCTGGACCGAGTGAGCTCAGGAGCGTTAACCATATGATAACGAATGTTTATGCTGCATCACTGTCGCTACGACTATTCGTAGCCTACGAATAGTCGTTGCTGCGCATACGAGATCTCGTACTCTCAACGTTCGATGAACCGCGCGCAGTTGCCCAGCGTGCTGGTCTCGGTGGCCCAGAACCGAACTCTCGCCGAGGTACTGCACGCGATCGTGGACGGGATCGCGCGATGCAGCGATGTCGTGCTCACGCGGATCTGGCTCGAAGGTCCCGGCGACGTCTGCGGGACGTGTCGGTTTCGGTCCGAGTGCCCCGATCAGGCGCGCTGTCTTCATCTCGTGGCTAGCGCCGGCAACCCGATCGATCCGTCCCACGACCACACGCGCCTCGATGGAGCCTTCAAACGGTTCCCACTCGGGGTGCGCAAGATCGGTCGAACTGCACGATCGGGCGAACCGTTGCTGCTACCCGCGGTGAGTGGCGACGAGGATTGGATCGCCGATCGCGCGTGGTTCGTTGGTGCTGGGATCAAGACGTTTGCGGCACAGCCTCTGATCTTTCGCGGCGAGGTGCTTGGAGTGCTCGCGCTCTTCGATCGAGGCACGCTGACCCAGGAAGACTTCGACTGGCTTCGCGTGGTGTCCGATCACGCCGCCGTGAGCATCGCCAACGCGCGCGCGTTCGAAGAGATCGAGATTCTCAAGGCACGGCTCGAGGCGGAGAACTCGTACCTACGCGACGAGGTCACCTCGGCGCTCGGGGTGGGCGGCCTGATCGGACAGAGCGCCGGGTTGGCGAAGGTGATGCAACAGATCCAGCTGGTCGCGCCGACCGACGCCGCGGTCTTGATCACCGGCGAGAGTGGGACCGGCAAGGAGGTCGTCGCGCGTGCGATCCATGACAGTAGTCCGCGCAAGGATCGGCCCTTCATCAAGGTGAACTGCAGCGCGGTACCGGACACCTTGTTCGAGAGCGAGTTCTTCGGCCACGCAAAGGGGGCATTCACCGGCGCGAACAGAGACAAGCTGGGGCGTTTCGAGCTGGCCGATGGCGGCACGCTCTTGCTCGACGAGATCGGTGAGGTGCCGCTGGCGATGCAGGCCAAGTTGCTGCGCGTGCTGCAAGAGCAAGAGGTCGAGCGAGTGGGCGAGGCCCGCGTGCGCAAGTTGAACGTGCGTGTCCTCGCGGCCACGAACCGCGTCCTACGGGACGAGGTCGAGGCCGGTCGATTTCGTCAGGACTTGTTCTACCGGTTGAGCGTGTTCCCGATCGAGATCCCTCCGTTGCGCGAGCGGCTCGAAGATGTCGGTCCGCTGGCCGCGCACTTCGCGAGCCAAGCTGCTCAGCGGTTGAACCGGCCACCACCGCGGCTCAGCCAGTCAGCGATCGCCGAGCTGATCGCGCACGACTGGCCCGGCAACGTTCGCGAGCTCCAGCATGCGGTCGAGCGCGCGATGATCGTGTCGCGTGGCGGACGGTTGAGGTTCGAGCTCGCACCACGCGCCGAGCTCACACGTGCCTCACCACCGGTGCCTCACGTTGCCGGAGCGGCGCTCACTCGGGCCGAGCTCAAACGCAAGGAACGCGAGAGCATCGAACAGGCGCTGCGCCAGAGCGCCGGCAAGATCTTCGGTCCCGGCGGAGCAGCGGAGCTTCTGCAGATGAAACCGACGACCCTGGCGTCGCGCATCAAGGCGTTGTCGATCCGACGATCGAAGTGACGCCGACGGCCGCATGCGGTAGCCATTGCTGCCGAGATCGAAGCGATACCGGCGCACATCGATGTCTTCGACCCGCGGAGGCGATCGGTCGATCACGTCATCATCACGGTCAGCGGTGCAGCGACTTCATCATGACGGTCAGCGGCGTGCAGCGGCTTCGTCGAAGCACGACGGTTCTCCGATGGCCGCTCGTATCATCGAGTGAGGATCGGCAGCACCTTCTTCGCGTTGCTTGTCTGCGCGACCTCGAGCG
Source organism: Kofleriaceae bacterium (assembly GCA_046160585.1). GTDB lineage: Bacteria > Myxococcota_A > Polyangia > Haliangiales > Haliangiaceae > JABFXX01. The sequence goes on along the minus strand of JBJXGN010000203.1, from coordinate 10,229 downwards.
AGGTCTTGCCGGCGAGCTTCGCGGTGGGATCGGCGCCGCGCGCGATCAGCCGCTCGACGACCTTGGGATCGTCGAACTGCACCGCCGTGTGGAGCGCGTCGAGGAGCGGCAGCCCACGCACGAGGGCTACACGAGCTACTCGGCCTTCGGACTCGCGCCGTCGACGCAGTATTCGTTCGCGGTGGCGACCGGTATGCCGGACGGAATGGACTCGTCGGGCACGTCGACGCCGACCGACGCGACGACGTACGCCGCGGGGCAGAACAGCGTGCAGGTGCCGGCGAACGCGTCCGCGACGGCGATCTCCGACACGCGCATCGAGCTGTCGTGGGCAGCCGTTCCCGGCGCCGCGACGTACTACGTGTTCCGCGCGGAAGGTGCTGGCTCGTACGCGTACATCACCAGCGTCCCGGCGCCGACGACGTCGTCGCTACAGACGGACCTCGCGTCGAACACGCAGTACTCGTTCGCCATCGGCGTCGCGATGCCCGACGGTCGAGAGTCGAGCAACACGTCGACGCCGGTCTCTGCCACGACGCTCCCGTCGAGCCAGAACAACGCGCAGACACCGGGCAACGTGACCGCGACGGTGACATCGGATTCGCGTATCGAGACCTCGTGGGACGCGGTGTCGGGCGCGGCGAAGTACTACGTGTTCCGCGCGGAAGGTGCGGGCGCGATGCAGTACATCGGTACGGCGACGGCGCCGACGACGCTGTGGCAATCCTCGGGCCTCGCGGCGAGCACGCAATATTCGTTCGCCATCGCGACGGTGATGGAAGACGGCACGGAGTCCGCGGGCGCGTCGACGCCGGTCAGCGTGACGACGTTCTCGTCGACGGTCGCGCCGGTTCCGGCGGACGTCGCGGCGACCGCGGTGTCGTCCTCGCGCATCGAGGTTTCGTGGAGCGCGGTCGCGGGCGCTGTGAAGTACTACGTGTTCCGCTCCGAGGCCGGTGGCGCGTTCGCCTACGTGACTACGGCGACCGATGCGGCACATCACTCGACCGGCCTCGCGCCGTCGACGGAGTACGCGTTCGAGATCGTCGCCGTGATGGCGGACGACACCGAGTCGGCGGCGTCTGCGCAGGCCAGCGCGACGACGTTGCCGGCCGAGTAACGGCCAACGCTGGACACTGACTGACGCCGCCGCTCGTGGGCGGCGTTTTGGATTTACGGCAAGAGCCTGGCGAGCTGGCGGACACGTTGCGATCGAACGCGCGGGCCCTCCGCCCTCGTACGCATCTCGTGCCTCCACTGGATCGTGCCATCCGTCGGATCGCGCTGATAGGCGGTCTGCTGGCAGAGGTCGGCGTCGCCACACCGGTCTTGGAACACAAACGGCGTCGCCACCAGCGAGCGCCCCTTGCGCACGAAGCTCGGCTGCCGGCCGCGAACGATGATCGTGGCCACGTCATGCGGCACGTCGAGCGCGACGCGCGCATCGGCGGCCACCTCCTCGGTCGACCCGCCGTCGATCGCGATGCGCGCGAAACCGACGCGGTGCGGGCCGGGATCGATGGCGATCGAAGGGGCGCGCGGGAACGAGAGACGAAGTTCGACAGTCGCGGGCGAACCGGGCGTGACCGGGAACACATGGAGGCGTAGGGTCGTCCGACGCGCATCCGCGCGGACCCACTCGAGTAGCGCGGGATCGGTCTGGCGCTCGACGGTGTCCCGATACGCGGCGCGCGCACCGGTGGCGCTAGCCATCACGGCTTCGAGGCGCTGGTCCGCGATCGTGACGGCGAGCGTGTAGACCTCCGTTCCGTTCGGCACCGAGAACGTGATCGAACGATCGGCCAGGTCCTCGTGCTGCGTCGAGAATACGAGCCTCAGCGAGCCGTAGAGATACCGGTGGCCCGCGGTCAGCGCGATCTCGGCCGTGTCGACCTCGAGCGTGTCGGACGCGCCGAGCTGGAGTGTCCCGCGCGCGTCGTCGGGGACCTGCGGGGCCCGACGATGCACGCTGGCGGAGGCAGCGCTTGCGAGGGCGACGACGAGGAGGATCGCGAGGAAGATGCGCATGTGCCAAGCTCACCAGAGCGCAGGACAGACGTCGTCACCACGTGGTCCGGTGGTGTCACGACGTTGTACTTTCGAGTCACCTTCGTCGACCGCCGTCCGGATCGTGCGTGACCGCGCGATCGTCGCAGCCCCGGGGAGGACAAGAGCCGCTGAACGTGGCGACGGTCTCCGACTCCCATGGTCCGCCAGAGGCGCTCCCGGATTGCCGTTGGAACGAAAGGAGGCGCTGGGTTGTTCACACAAGGCGTGTCAGCCTAGAGGTCAGACCATGACGCAACCCGTAGAGCGCCAGCGTTGTCCCGAGAAGGTGACAGGACTTCGCGAAGTGGATCCACTAGACACGTCGCGCCCGCGCGCGGGCGAGATCGTCGGCTGGGCGCGGCTGGTCGCGTGGATGGGAGCGATCGTCACGGTCGCGATCTGCTTCGCGGCTCCTCGCCTCCTGGCGAACCAAGGGGACGATCCGGTGCTCGACGCGGCGTGGTTCCGCAACGCGCTCGGCCTGGGTGCTCTCGCGTTCCTCGTGTTCATCGCGTTCCCGATTGCACGCACGCAGCGCAGCCTGCGCGTGGCGGCCGCGCTACCGATGATCCATCTGCTCGGCATCGGCGTCGCGTGGCTCGGATGGACACAGCTGTCCATGCAGCTCGACGGCGCGGTGAACCTCACGCCGCTCGTCCAGGCGATCCCGCTCGGGGCCGTGCTCGCGACGGTCGTTGCGGCGACCCTCGTCGCGGCCATGCTCGTCGCGCGCCGGCGCCGCCAGGAGACGACACACGCGATGGTGATGATCTCGCTGGTCGCCCTGCTGCTCCTCGGCGCGTGGCTGCCGATCGTCGCGAGCCAGCTCGAGGGCCCGCGCTACCTCGACAGCTGGTACGTCGACATCGAGCTCGTCGCCACGCCGACGATCATCGCGGCCGTGCTCCTGCCGCCGTTCCTCACCGCCGTCCTCTACACAGCGCTCTCGCTGCGCCGCGCCCGTGTCGTCGTCGCGGGACGCCTCTACCTCCTCATTGGCGTCGGCATCCTGTGGTTCGTCGCGCTGTCGCTGCGCGGCCAGGCGACCGAGCTCGCGATGGTCACGTACGCGAACTACCTGCCGTGGATCTTCTCGGGAGCGGTCACCGTCGTCGTCGCGATCCTCGCGCTCGCGGCCTCCACCTGGCGCCGCACGCGCGCGCGTCGCTCGGCACAGCACACCGGCATCGTCGCCGCGCCTGCGGGCGAGATGGTCGCGGGCTACGCGATCACGAGCTGGCTGCGCGGTCCCGAGCCCGTGTGTAGCGCGTTCGAGCTGACCACGCAGAACGGCCCGCTGCCGATCCCCGCCTCCGCCCGCATCCTCGCGCCGCTACCGATCGCGTCGACGACGTTGCGCGTCGGCGAGATCGTGCCGGCACTGTACGGCGGTGAAGAAGTGTCCGCGAACGGCTTCGAGAAGCACGCGAACGGCGAGCCGTTCCGTGACTCGAACGCACCCATTCCGAGCACACGGGGCGTCGATGTCGCGCCGACCACGCCGGGCCGCACGGGCCTCGAGCAGCTCGCGCTCGCAGCGTGGCGCCCGTCGATCGCGTACCTGCTCGTCCTGCTCGCCGTCGCGGGGCCGGCGCTGATCACGCTCAGCAACGCGCACTGATGGCGAGCCGCGGCCTTCGCGCTCGAAGGCACGCACGACTGGCACGTCGCAGTCCAGCCGATCGCGCGCGAGCGCTGCAGGCGCGATCGTGTGCCAATCACCGTCGACGTGGCGCCCGGCCAGGGCACCCCGTTGTATGCTGGCGCGCGATGAACGAAGCACAACGCCAGGAACGCGTGCGCGCCCTCCAGCCACAGCTGCCCGCGGATCTCGCGGCCGGTGCCGGTGCGCTCAAGCGCCACGAAGAAGCCACGGACACGCAGGCCGCGCAGCTCCACGCGATGCTCGAGGTCGCGTATCTCGCCGCGAGCGCCGATGACAAGCTCGACGACGCGGAGATCGAGGTGCTCGTCGCGAACCTCACGTCGTGGCTCGGCAACGAGCTCGACTCGACGTTCCTCGTCGAGCTGTTCGAGCACCTCGCGCAGCAGCTCGCCGCGGAAGGCTTCCAGGCGCGCCTCGCGGCGTGCGCGAAGGAGCTCGACGACGAAGCGCGCCGCGTGGCGTACAAAGTCGCGTGCGTGACCGCGCTCGCGGATCACGTGGTGCACGACGACGAGCTCGCGTTCCTCGGCGGCATCGCCGATGCGTTCGGCATTCCAGCCGCCGAGGCGCAGGCGATGTTCGACGCGCTCGACGAAGCTGTCGGCTCGCTCGCGTAGACATTCCCGCTGCGCGGAGCCGTCAGCTCGCTCGCAGAGACAGACTTCCCCATGCCGCTGCGCGGAGCCGTCGGCTGGCTCGCATAGACGGCGATGCCGCTGCGCGGAGCCGTCGGCTCGCTCGCAGAGACAGACATTCCCGATGCCTTTACGTCGTCCGGGTCTCGGACGGGTAGCAGGCGCGGAACGCGATATTGGCGCTCACTTGGCGGCCGCGGCCTCGGGCGTGGCCGCCGGTGCGGCCGCAGCGTCTGACTTCAGGATGCAGATATGGTTTTCGGCGGCCGCGGGTGTGCTGAGGCACGCATCGATCTGGCCGTCGGGACACTGGAGCGCGATCTCCTGGGCGCACGGCGGACCCGCGTTCGCGTCGGCGGCGACACACGCGTGCACGGTGGTCTTCTGGCCGCCGCAGCCATCGGCAAAGCCATCGGCGCACACGAGCGCGACTTCCTGCGCGCACGGGACACCGGCGCTGGGGGTGGGGTTGGACACGGTGGTGTCGCTGCCGCTACCGCCACCGACCGTGTTCTTGGCGGGTCCACCGCAAGCAGCGAGAAGCACGGCTCCGATCAACATGGTTCGAATGCTCATGTTCGGAATAACGCGACATCCACGCGGACCTTACACGCGATACCGTGGGCGTGTGCTGGAACGCATCGTGGATAGCGGCTTTGTCCCCGAGCCCGTGCTGCGCGCGGCGATCCGCGGTGTGTGCGCGTTGCGGTTGCGGCAGGAACGGCGCAGCGTGGAGGACGAACAAGCGCGCCATCAGGCGCTGGTCGCCGAGCTCCGCGCCAGCGACATCGCGATCGAGACACGCGCCGCCAACGATCAACACTACGAGGTGCCACCCGCGTTCTTCCAGGCGGTGCTCGGGCCGAACCTCAAGTACTCGAGCTGCTACTGGCCTACCGGCGTGGACGATCTCGCCGCCGCCGAGCATGCGATGCTCGCGCTCACCGCCGAGCGCGCGCAGCTCGCCGATGGCCAGGAGATCCTCGATCTCGGCTGCGGCTGGGGCTCGCTGTCGTTGTGGGCGGCGGCGCGCTATCCGAAGAGCCGCATCACCGCGGTGTCGAACTCGGCGCCGCAGCGCGTGTTCATCGAGCGGGAAGCCGCCGCGCGCGGGCTCACGAACCTCGCGGTGCGCACGGCGGACGTGCGCACCTTGCTGTTGCCCGCGCGGTCGTTCGATCGCGTCGTGTCGATCGAGATGTTCGAGCACATGCGCAACTACGAGCTGCTTCTGCGCCGCATCGCGGACTGGCTCGCGCCACAGGGCTCGCTGTTCGTCCACGTGTTTGCGCATCGTCGCCACGCGTATCCGTTCGAGGACGGGGGCTCGTCCGACTGGATGGCGCGCGAGTTCTTCACCGGCGGCATCATGCCGAGCGCGAGCCTCCTGCACCACTTCCAGGACGATCTGCAGCTCGACAGCGAATGGCACCTCGCGGGCACGCACTACGCGCGCACGGCGGAGGCCTGGTACGCGAACCTCATGCAGCGGAAGCCGCAGGCACTCGCCGCGCTCGCGACGACGTACGGCACAGATGCGCGCAAGCGTTTCCAGCGCTGGCGAGTGTTCTTCCTCGCGTGTGCGGAGCTGTTCGGCTTCGCGAACGGTCGCGAGTGGATCGTCGCGCACTATCGGTTCCGGGCGCGTTAGCCTCCGAGCATGAAGAACGCGCTACTGGCGTTGGCGGTCGGATTCGGAGGCATCGCGCACGCGGACGTGAGCGGCGAGATCGAGTCGATGATCGAGGGGCTGCCCCATCGAGACACAGGGAAAGAGAACCCGGTGTTCTCGTTCACGAACGACGACGTACCAGAAGTGAACACTCGGGCTCGTCCCCAGCTCACAAGCCCGCGGCGGCGCGGACCCGCGCGCGCTGGTGCTCGAACGCGAGCCGGCGCTGCGAGACCTCGGCATGGCGTACGCGAACTTCCTCGAGCAGCGCCTGGATGCGCTCGATACGCCCGATGACCGCGGTGCGCGCGTCGTCGAGACGATCGGGCACGCGCTTGTGCGCCATCAAGCTCGGCAGGATGTCGTCGACCGGCGAGCTGCGATCGTCGAAGCCGATCACGTCCGCAATGCGCGGGCTGTGGTCGTCGGGTGCCGGCAGCACCTCGAGCGCGGCGAAGAAGCCGAGCGCTGCGGCGTGCGCCTCGCCGAGCATCCCGCGCGCGGTTCGCTCGTGCAGCACGGGTGCACGCACCGGCTCTCGCTTGGCTTCGTCGATCGCGCGGATCACGTCGAACAGCTCGTTCGACGCGGCGGTCCCTGCCCTCACGGCGTCGGTGAGCGGGCCGAGCTCGAAGTCGATCGCCTCGATCCGCACTGCGAGCTCGAGCAGCTGCTCGGCGACGTCGCGACTCGATCCAGCCCCCTCCCCGCGCCCCTTCGCGATCGAAGCGAGCTCCTCGTTCGCCTTCTTCGCCGCTTCGTCGCGCGCGAGCTGGACCGGGTCGTACGCGGCGATGCGCGCGTCGAGCTCATCGATCTGGCGATAGAGCGCGTCGCGCTCGCCGATCCCTTCGCGCAAGCGGGTGGCGGCCTCGATCGCTTCGCGTTGCTCGTTGGACATCTCGTCCGTCATCGCGAGGGACTGCAGGAACCCGAGGATGCCCTCGCGCAGCGCGGCCACGTCGGCCTGCTCTTTCGCGAGCACGTTCTGAAGCGCGACCACGCGTTGGTCGGCGTGCACGGCCAGCGCGATCAACGACACGCGCTGCTGGTGAAGCGCCGCAAGTGCTTCGGCCGCCTTCGATTGCACGGAGCTCACGCCGGCATCATCCGTACGTGTCGATCGGCGGGCACGCACACACGAGGTTGCGATCGCCGTACGCGTTGTCGACGCGCGCGATCGGCGGCCAGTACTTGTTCACGCGCAACCACGGCGCGGGATACACGGCCTGCTCGCGCGAATACGGGTGGTTCCACTCGGCCGCGGCGATCGCGGCCGCGGTGTGCGGCGCGTTCTTCAGCGGGTTGTTCGCCTTGTCCATCGTGCCGCCCTCGATGGCCGCGATCTCGGCGCGGATCGCGATCATCGCCTCGCAGAAGCGATCGAGCTCCGCCTTGGACTCGCTCTCCGTCGGCTCGACCATGAGCGTGCCCGGCACCGGGAACGACATCGTCGGTGCGTGGAACCCGTAGTCCATCAGGCGCTTCGCGATGTCCTCGGCCTCGATGCCCGCCGACTTCTTGAACGGCCGGCAGTCGAGGATCAGCTCGTGCGCCACGCGCCCGTTCTGGCCCGTGTAGAGCACGGGATAGTGCGAGCTCAAACGATGCGCGATGTAGTTCGCGTTCAGGATCGCGACCTCGGTGGCCTTGCGCAGCCCCGGCTCGCCCATCATCGCGATGTACGAGAAGCTGATCGGCAGGATCGACGCCGAACCCCACGGCGCCGCCGAGACGGGGCCCACGGGCTGCGAGCCCACGGCGAGCGGATGCCCCGGCAGGTAGGGCGCGAGCGCCTGTACGACGCCGATCGGGCCCATGCCCGGACCGCCGCCGCCGTGGGGGATGCAGAACGTCTTGTGGAGGTTGAGATGGCAAACGTCGGCGCCGATATCGCCCGGTCGCGTCAGCCCGACCTGCGCGTTCATGTTCGCGCCGTCCATGTACACGAGGCCGCCGTTCGCGTGAACGATCGAACAGACCTCGCGGATGCCGTCTTCGAACACGCCGTGCGTCGACGGATACGTCACCATCAACGCCGCGAGGTCCGTGGCGTGCGCCTCGGCCTTCTTCTTCAGATCCACGAGGTCGATCGTGCCGTCGGGGTTCGACGCGATGACGACGACGTTCATGCCGGCGAGGACCGCCGACGCCGGATTCGTGCCGTGTGCGCTCTGTGGGATCAGACACGCCGTGCGCTTGTCGCCGCGCGCCGTGTGGTAGCCGCGAATGGCGAGCAGGCCCGCGTATTCACCCTGCGCGCCGGAGTTCGGCTGCAGCGACACCGCGGCGAAGCCCGTGATCTCCGCGAGCCACGCCTCCAGCTGCTCGAACATCGCCTTGTACCCGCCCCACTGCTCCGCCGGCGCGAACGGATGAATGCGCCCGAACTCGGGCCACGTGACGGGGATCATCTCCGTCGTGGCGTTGAGCTTCATCGTGCACGAGCCGAGCGGAATCATCGACGTCGTCAGCGACAGGTCCTTCGCCTGCAGGCGGTTCAGGTACCGCAGCATCTCGTGCTCCGCGTGGTAGCGGTTGAACGTGGGATGCGAGAGGTACGCGCTCGAGCGCGCGAGCGTGGGCGGCAGCGCCGGGAGCGCCGTGTCCTTGACGAGCTCCACGAGATCGAACGGCAGCTCGCCACGTCCGGGGACGAACGCCTCGAGGAGCGCGTGCACGTCGGCGTGCGAAGTGGTCTCGTCGCACGAAATGCCGACGCCGTCGTCGTAGCGGCGGACGTTGAGGCCGAGCTCGATCGCGCGCGCGACGATCTGCGCCTGGCGATGTGCGTCGAGATCCACGCGCAACGTGTCGAAGAACACGCCCGCGCGCGGCGCGTGGCCGAGCTTCGCGAGCCCGGCCGCTACGACCGCGGTGTACCCGCGCACGCGACGCGCGATCTGCGCGATGCCCTCGGGACCGTGATAGACGGCGTACATCGACGCCATCACGGCGAGGAGCACCTGCGCCGTGCAGATGTTGCTCGTCGCCTTCTCGCGGCGGATGTGCTGCTCGCGCGTCTGCAGCGCCAGGCGGAACGCGACGCGTCCTTTCGCGTCTTTCGAGACGCCGATGATGCGGCCCGGGATGACGCGGCGGAACTCGTCCTTGCAGGACAGGAACGCGGCGTGTGGACCGCCGAAGCCCATCGGGACGCCGAAGCGCTGCGCGCTGCCGATCGCGATGTCCGCGCCCAGCTCGCCCGGAGGCGTGATGAGCGCGAGGGCGAGCAAGTCCGTCGCCATGACGACCGCCGCGCCCGCCGTGTGTACCGCGTCCGCGAGCGCGCGATGATCGAGCACGCGGCCATCCGTCGTCGGATACGACAGCAGCACGCCGCTCGCGCCGGCGAACGTCGACGCATCGAAGCTCGCAGGCTCCGCGATGCGCAGCTCGATGCCGAGCGGCTCCGCGCGCGTGCGCATCACCGCGATCGTTTGCGGGTGCGTGGCGGCGTCGACCCAGAACAGCTTCTTCGCGTGGTTCGCGCGCTCGAAGCACATCACCATTGCCTCTGCGGCGGCCGTCGCTTCGTCGAGGAGCGACGCGTTGGCCATCGGCAGCGCGGTGAGATCCTGGACCATCGTCTGGAAATTCACGAGCGCCTCGAGGCGGCCCTGCGAGATCTCCGCCTGGTACGGCGTGTACTGCGTGTACCAACCCGGGTTCTCGAGCACGTTGCGAAGGATCACCGGCGGCGTGATCGTGTCGTAGTAGCCCTGCCCGATGAACGACCGCATCACGTGGTTGTCGGCGGCGAGGTTCTTCAGCTCCTCGACGAGCTCGTGCTCGCCCAGCGGCTCGGCGAGAGCGAGCGGCTTCGCGAGGCGGATGCCCGCGGGGAGGGTCGCGTCGGCGAGCTCGGCGAGCGTCTTGTACCCGAGTGCTGCGAGCATCTCGGCGATCTCGGTCTCGCTCGGAGCGATGTGGCGGCGCGCGAATGTGTCGGAAGGAGCCAGGAGGTCAGGCTGCACCCGCGCACCCTACCGCGCCGCTATCCCCCGAACAACGTCAGGTACCGCTCGGGAAACTCGGCCAGCGCCATAGCAGATCCGCACTCCGGGCAGGGCATCGGCGGGAAGTTCTTGGCACGTAGGTCGAGGAGGTGGGCGACCGCGTCGACCAGCGGATCCGCCTCCGCACCGCACTTGCTGCACGAGTACTGCGCGTGAAACGAGGCAATGCGCACGGTCCCCTTGAACTC
>JBJXGN010000202.1:0-5362 GCA_046160585.1 Kofleriaceae bacterium | reverse complement strand
GCGACGATCTACACGCGCCCCGATCAGAAGCTCGACGGGGCGACGATCGTGCTGCGCGACGGAAAGATCGCCGCGGTCGGCAAGGGTGTCGCGGTCCCCGTGGGCGCGACGACGATCGACGGCACCGGCAAGACCGTAACCGCCGGCCTGATCGAAGCGTCGACGCAGCTCGGCCTCGTCGAGATCGATCTCGAGGCGAGCGGCAACGATGGACGCTTCAGCCCGCAGACACAGGAGGTCCACGCGTCGTATCGAAGCCGCGACGCCTTCGACGCGCGTTCCGTGGCGATCCCGGTCGCACGCACCGGCGGCGTGACCTCTGCGATCATCGGACCGACCGGCGCGCTCGTCGCGGGCCAGGCGACGTTCGTATCGCTCGGCGCGAGCTCGACGGTCCCGCGCACGTCCATCGCGATGAACGCGGCCCTCGGCCGCGGCTCCAACCAGCTCGCCTCGCGTGGCCATGCCGTCGAGAAGTTGCGCGAGCTGTTCGACGACGTCGACCTCTATCGCAGGAACAAGGGTGCGTTCGATCGCAATCAAGCGCGCCGGATGAACGCGGGCCGCCTCGACCTCGAAGCATTGATCCCCGTGCTCGAGGGCCGGCTGCTCCTCGTCGTGCGTGCGGACAGCGAGGTCGATATCCGCGCGCTCCTCACGTTCGCTGCCGAACGCCGGCTGCGCATCGCCATCACCGGCGGCGCCGAAGCGTGGCAGCTCGCGAAGGAGCTCGCCGCCGCGAAGGTCTCCGTGATCCTCGATCCCACGGCGAACCTGCCCGGTGATCTCGCCGCGATCGATGCGCGCGACGACGCGCCTGCCATCCTCGCGAAGGCCGGCGTCACCGTCGTGATCTCGACGATCGGTGACGCGAGCCAGGTACGCACGTTGCGCCAGCTCGCGGGCGTCGCCGTCGCGAACGGCATGACGTGGGAGCAAGCGTTCGCGGCGATCACGCGAGCCCCGGCACAGATGTACGGCATCGCGGATCGCGGAACTCTCGAGCGCGGTCGCGTCGCCGATGTCGTGGTGTGGACTGGCGATCCGCTCGAGCTATCGTCGATTGCCCAGACGGTGATCGTCGATGGGGTCGTGCAGTCACCGGTCACGCACCAGACGCGCCTGCGCGACCGTTATCGCACCGTGCCCATGCAGACGCCGTACTGAGAACACCCGTATCATCGGACGATGGCCTCGGAGATCGAACGCAAGTTCCTCGTCGATACATCACAGTGGACCCCCCGCGGCGCGGGGACCCCGTACACGCAGGGTTACCTGAGCTCCGCGAAGGAACGCACCGTACGTGTTCGACGAGAAGGCGACCGTGCTGTACTGACCATCAAGGGACCGACGCACGGCATCACCCGACTCGAGCTCGAATATCCGATTCCGCTCGCCGACGCCGCGGCGATGTTCCCGCTGTGCGAGCAACCGTTGATCGAGAAGGTACGCCACACCGAGGACCACGGCGGCCGCATGTGGGAGATCGACGTGTTCTCCGGCGACAACGCGGGCCTCGTCGTCGCCGAGATCGAGCTCCCCGACGAGCACACCGCGTTCGAGGTACCGGCGTGGGCGATCCGCGAGGTGTCCGACGACCCGCGCTATTACAACGCGAACCTGATCGCGAATCCCTACAAGAACTGGCGCTGAGCTACTTGCCGCCGCGCGACGCGACGGTGTCGCGCTCGGGCGACGCGGTTCCGGATCGCGCCACCAACCGCTGCTTGTTCGCGGTCGTCGGCGGTGCGCCCGCGCCGGGTCCCGGTAACGACGGCGGACGTCCGCTCGCGATCGAGCTCATCGCCGTCACGACGTCGGTGCCGGCCTTCGCGATGACGACGTTGCCTGCAACCGTAGGTGTCTCGGGCGCGCTCGTCGCGCCCGGCGTTCGGCTCTGCCACCAGGCTTCTGCTTGGTCGCGCGTCCACGCGTGCTCCGAGGGAATCGCGATCGCCTGCAGTGCCCTCGCGAGGTGCCGGGCGCTCGCGGGGCGGTTCTTTGGCTGCTTCGAGAGACACGCGACGATCACGTCCTCGAGCTCGGATGGCAGCCACGCGTGGACCTTGTCGCGCAACATGGGAATGGGCTCGTGGACGTGCGCTTGCAGCGCGTCGTCGGCGGACGCACGCGGGAACACCTCGTCACCGACGAGCAGCCACCACGCGACGCACCCGAGCGCGTACAGATCGCCGCGCGCGTCGAGCGGCGCACCGACCGCCTGCTCGGGCGGGATGTAGCCCGGCGTGCCGATCACGACGCCCTCCGTCGTGAGCCGCTCGCCCGACTGGCCCGTCGACGGCGGTGTGCCACCCGGTGCGGTGACGAGCTTCGAGTCGTCGATCGGTTCGGCGATGTTGTGCACGATGCCGAAGTCGAGCAGCTTGACGATGTCGACTTCGTCGGCCGCCTTGCACAGGTAGAGGTTCGCGGGCTTGATGTCGCGATGGAGCAGACCCGCGTCGTGCGCTTCGGCGAGCGAGCTGCACGCCTGCGTGATGATGCTGATCACGCGTGCCGCCGGCTGCGGGCCGTGCTCGCGCACGAGCTTGGACAGGTCGAGTCCATCGAGCAGCTCCATCACGAAGAAGAACGATCCGTCCTCGGTGACGCCGTAGTCGTATAGCTCCGTCGTGTGACGCGAACGCAGCGACGCGAGCGTCTGCGCTTCGCGGCGAAAGCGCTCGTGCACGTATTCGGCGTGCCTGGGATCTGCGAGGACTTCGCGCCGCACGAGCTTGATCGCCGCGTGCCGTGCGAGCAGTTGATGTTCCGCGCGCCACACCTCGCCCATACCGCCCTGCCCCAGCCGCTCGACGAGCCGGTAGCTGCCCGCTTGCTTCGCCTTCTCCTCGGCAGACTTCGCGGCCGCTCGCGCGACACCGACGGCGCGGCGCATGCGGATGATGTTCCACGCGAACATCAGCGCGACGCCGAGCGCGATCGCGAGCGCCGCCGCCGACGCGATGATCGACGTGCGATTGAGCTTCCGCGTCGCGCCGAACAGCGTGTGCTCGGGGACGAACGTCGCGACGTACGCCTCGAGCGGCGTGGTCGTACGCACGGGTGCTACTGACGCGAGGTACGCGCCGTCGCTCGCCTCGATGCGCATGAACGTCAGCCGCTGCGGGATCGACGTGCCGATCGTCGCGAACAATGCGTCGAGCGCCGGCTCCTTGAAGTCGGTGTACCGAAGCAGGCGTTTCTCCTGCGTCGCGATCTCCGGAATTGGCACCGACGGGTTCGCGAGGATCGTCCCGTTGGACGTGAACATCACGGTGCGCGCACCGACGAGCGGTGGTTTGCGGATGAACTTCGAGAGCTCCGCGACGTCGAAGTCGAGCGTCAGGACCGCGGTCACCGTGCCGTCTTCCGCGTACACCGGCTCGGTCACCGTGACACCCGTCTTGTGCGACGTCGAAAACGTTCTCGGGGGCAGCCACGTGCGCTTCTTCGCGTCCAGCGCTTGCTGGTACTGCGGCCGCGCGCGCGGATCGTAGTCGGACTTTTCGACGTTGACGACCTTCGCGACGCCATCGGGGAAGCCGAAGTTCGTACGCAGCTGCTCGCCGACGCGCGTCTCGTGGACCATGAGCTCGTTCGTCTTGCGGTCCGTGAACGTTCCCCACATCACGCCGATCGGAAACACGATCGTCGCGTTCGCGATTCCCGGACGTCCGACGACGACATCGCGCATGCGCGACACGGCATCCGGCGTGGCGAGCGCAGGCTCGGCGAGCAGACGCAGGCTCGCGAGCACGGGCGCCGCCTGGTCGAGCGCGAAGCCGACGTCGCGCTGCACCTGGACGGCCTGCGCCTCGAGCTGGTAGTGCGCCATCGTCTCGGCCGTCTCGCGCGTGGCCTTGCGGCCGAGCAGCAGCACGACCACGCCGACCGCGATCACGAGCGTCGGCAAGATGATCAGCACGCTCGCAGGAGACGCGAAGAGCCGACCGATCCGCGCTTTCTGCGGATGGTCGCCGAGCGTGTTCGCTGGCTCTCCCACGATGGCCAGTCTATCAGCTACGGGAGCTGAACCAGGCGTTGGGGAACGCTCCATGCAGACACGTGATCGTGCGTGGCGCCCACGGACGCGACCACTTTGCCTCGATCGGGTCCTCGGGCGTGCCGTTCGCAAGCCCTTCAGCGGGGTCCCAGTCGGCGCGCGTACCGGGCGCGAGACCGCGCAGCCCGCTTTGGTGAAAGCCGATGACGTGCGTGTGTCCGGCGACGTTCGCTCCGAAGAAGTCACCGAGGGCCTCGGCGAACGCGATCCCGCGCTGCGCCCCGAACGCGGAGCACGTGCGGAACCAGACGAGCGCACCGGGTGCGAGCTTGTCGCGGAGCGCTCGCATGCCGGCGTGGTGCTCGTGCCCCGCGAGGAGCGCGGACACGGTCAACGGCTCCTGGTCGACCAGGATGTGTCCCCATCGCCCGTGCCCCCAGTACTGCACCTCGTCGATCGGCTCGTTCAGGTTGCCGAGCCACTCGAGCGCCTCCGCCCAGCTCGCGACGCCGGTCGCGCGATCGATGCGACGAAGTCCCCGATACAGGTAGCTGCCCGCGGCCCACGGCACCGTCAGCCCGCCACCCTTGCGCACGCAAGTTCTATCGAAGACGAGCACGCGCACGATGCACCCACTATGCTCGATGAATGCTGAAGTGGCTCCTTGTGGGGATCGTGATGGTGGCGTTTGTCCGCCCGGCGGATGCGTGTGGCGAATGGAGCATGACCGACGAGGAGAAGAAGTACTCCGTCAGCTACCTCATCAACTCCGGCCGGATCAGCGATGGCAAGCGCAACCGCGGGTCGCTCTACCTCGACGAGAACCCGAACGGCCTACGCACGGTCAAGGATCGCAAGGTCATCTTCGACGTGAAGAAGGACAAGCTGACCAAGCGCGGAAAACCAATCGCGTCGATCAACGCCGACGGATCCGTCGCGTTTGGCAAGCGCGTCTACACGATCGAGCTGACGAACCCCCACAAGGAGCACGACTTTGCGGCGTGGGATCTCACCGTGAAGCGCGGCGATAAGGTGATCCTGACGAGCACCGAGGCAAGCGCGTTGTGTGCGCCGATGCATCGCGATCCGCCGGCGACGACCGCGCAGATGCAGGACGAGATCCGGCGCCGCGTGATGTTTTATCTCGCGTGGAGAGAGACCGGGCCCTGATCACGGGCGTCTCGTCGCGATCAACGCGGCGTGTTCGCAGCGACATGCAGGAAGCTGTCGACCGCGGCGAGGAGCTCGCTGTTGTCGACCTGCGTGTACTTCGCGAGCGCCGCGCTGTAGTCGCGCGTCCGCTCGAGGAACGCCGGCAGCGTCGACGGATCGGCGAAGTCAGCGGTCCACGCGCCG
>JBJXGN010000201.1:0-30580 GCA_046160585.1 Kofleriaceae bacterium | reverse complement strand
TCCCGACCGAGAGCGTGATGGAGGTCGTGAAGGGCCAGCGCCGCACCACCACGCGCAAGTTCTTCCCGGGCTACATGTTCGTCCAGATGGTCCTCGACGACCGGACGTTCCACCTCGTCAAGAACACCCCCAAGATCACCGGCTTCCTCGGCGGCACCAAGCCCACGCCCGTGCCCGAGCGCGAGATCACCGGTGTTCAGACCAACATGAACGAAGGCAAGGCCAAGCCCAAGGCCCGCGTCTCGTTCGAGGTCGGCGACTCCGTCCGCGTCATCGACGGTCCGTTCGCGAACTTCTCGGCAAAGGTCGAAGAGGTGAAGGCGGACAAGCAGAAGATCAAGGTCTCGCTCAACATGCTCGGCCGCACCACGTCGGTAGAGCTTGACTTCGCCCACGTCGAGAAAGCATAAACGCGTCCCTTCGGACGCTGCCCGACGGTCGTTGTCGTCGGGAACGCCTTTAGAGAGTTAGTCGAGAACTGCCATGAAGAAGGTCACCGCAATCATCAAGCTCCAGTGCCCCGCCGGTAAGGCGAACCCCGCGCCGCCCGTCGGTCCGGCGCTGGGACAGCACGGCCTCAACATCATGCAGTTCTGCAAGGAGTTCAACGCGCGCACGGCGAGCCAGGGCGACCTGATCATCCCCGTGTTGATCACCGCGTATGCAGACCGCTCCTTCACCTTCATCACGAAGACGCCGCCCGCGTCGATCCTTCTCAAGAAGGCAGCGAAGGTCGAGAAGGGCTCCGGTGAGCCCAACAAGAACAAGGTCGGCAAGGTCACGAAGAAGCAGGTCCGCGAGATCGCCGAGCTGAAGCTCCCCGATCTCAACACGACGAACATCGAGAGCGCGATGCGCTCGGTCGCCGGTACGGCGCGCTCGATGGGCCTCGAGGTCGTCGACTGATTCCGTTCCGCTGCCTCGGCGATGTCGCCGAGGTGGGAGGTTCGGTTTCCGAATCTCAACCCTTGCTGGATCACCCTGGGAGCTCGGCCGACTCACACGGCCGCAGCGCTGAACCAGGGCCCACAGGAGACTCAGATGGCAGGCAAGAAGTACAAGAAAGCAGTCGAGGGCTACGACTCGACGAAGAAGTACTCGGTCGCGGAGGCGTGCGCGATCCTCCCGAAGACCAAGATCTCGACGAAGTGGGACGAGACGGTCGACGTCTCCGTCCGCCTCGGCGTCAACCCGAAGTACGCAGACCAGATGGTTCGCGGCTCGGTCGTGATGCCGTCCGGCACGGGCAAGACCAAGCGCGTGCTCGTCATCGCGAAGCCCGACAAGGCCAAGGAAGCGCTCGAAGCAGGCGCGGACTACGCGGGCTCCGACGAGTACATCAAGAAGATCTCCGAGGAGAACTGGTTCGAGTTCGACACGCTGGTCGCGACGCCGGACATGATGGTCCAGGTCGGTAAGATCGGTCGTGTCCTCGGTCCGCGCGGTCTCATGCCGAATCCGAAGGTCGGCACCGTCACCGCCGACGTGAAGAAGGCCGTGACCGAGCTCAAGGCCGGTCGCGTCGAGTTCCGCGTCGAGAAGGCCGGCATCATTCAGACCCCGATCGGCAAGGCGTCGTTCACACCGGAGAAGCTCCAGGCGAACCTCACCGCGCTGCTCGACATGCTGATGAAGCTCAAGCCCGCGACGGCGAAGGGCACGTACATGCGGTCGGTGACGATCTCGACCACACACGGCCCCGGCGTGAAGATCGACACGTCGGCGTTCGCTGCTGCAGCCGCCGAGTAAGCGCTGGTCTCACGAGGTTTCCGGCAATTGCGCATTGCCCGCGCGTTGTCCGCCATTCGGACATTGCGTTTGATCCAGAACCCAGCTAGAAAGCCCGCCCGACACTAACCGAATCCACACGAATCCCGTCGAAGAAGGAGGCCCCCTAAGTCCTCCGGAGGCAGGAGTCACTCGGTCCCTCGCTCGCGCGAGAGCCGCTCGACCCCAGCTCTATTCGACCTGGGGTCGACGAGTTTTCGGAGCAGGAGACGATATGGATAGAGCCGGAAAAGAACAGGTCCTCGGCGAGATCAAAGCGCAGTTCGCCAACGTGGCCTCGGTCGTGATCGCGGACTACCGCGGCATCACGGTGCCGGTCGTCACCGCGATGCGCGATGACTTCCGCAAGAACAACTGCCACTACCGCGTGATCAAGAACTCGCTGGTCAAGATCGCGGTCAAGGGCTCCAAGATGGAGCCGCTCTCGCAGATCATGGTCGGCACCACCGCTGTGATCTGGTCGACCGAGATCCCGCAAGACCCCGCCAAGATCGCGCTCGAGTGGGCCAAGAAGGAGCCCAAGTTCGTCATCAAGGGCGGCTACTTCGAGGGCCAGCTCCTCGATGCAAAGGGCGTCGACTCGCTCGCGCGGATGCCGGGCAAGAACGAGATCCGCGCATCGATGCTGATGACGTTCCTCGCGGGGCCGCAGAGTTTCGTCGCGCAGCTCATCGCGGGTCCGCAGAACTTCGCGTACCTCCTCGACGCGCGGAAGCGTCAGCTCGAGGCCGGCTAACCAACAACCCGACACGTCGGCGCTCGTCGACGTTTCTCATCAACAACACCGTTTTTCAAACCAACTGGTTTCTAGAGCAGAAGGAACATTCCCATGGCGATCACGAACGACGAAGTCATCAACTACCTCTCCAACCTCTCCGTCATCGACCTCGTGAACCTCACGAAGTCGCTCGAGGACAAGTGGGGCGTCAAGGCGGCCCCGGTGGCCGTCGCGGCGGCTCCGGCGGCAGGCGGCGGCGCGGCCGCGGCCCCGGTCGAGGAGAAGACGGAGTTCACCGTCGTCCTCAAGGGCGGCGGCGCCAACAAGATCGGCGTCATCAAGGTCGTTCGCGAGATCACGGGCCTCGGCCTGAAGGACGCGAAGGACATGGTCGACGGCGCGCCGAAGGACGTGAAGGCCGGCGTGAACAAGACCGAGGCCGACGACATCGTGAAGAAGCTCAAGGAAGCCGGCGCCGAGGTCGAGGTCAAGTAGTCCGCGCCGCTGGCAACAGCGGCAGGTCACGGGTCTCGCTTCGTCGACGACTCTCGAGTCATCGTACGTGCAACGAGCTCGGCGCTTTGGCGTCGGGCTCGTCGCATTTTCAGCGGCGAGCACGCTCACGTCGTGCACCGAGTCCGCGCGCATACCGCGACACGTCGGGCACCTAGGCGGCGCGCTTCGCGGGATCGTTCTTACCGGGATCGTTCTTACCGGGATCGTTCTTCGACGGGATCGGCGTCTTCCACGCCCCCGCCGCTGCGCGCATGTCCACCGGCTTTCGGAAGAACGCGATCAGTCCCAACACGCCAAAGCCAATCACTACCGGAACGAGGATGCTCGTGATCATGCTGGCTCGGACGGACCTGTACTCGTCGAGTCGCACAAAGATCCGACCACTGGCGCAATCATCGAAGGTGTTCGCGCTGACGGTTCGACGGTGACCGGTCCGCGAACCGACCTGCGCGACATCCGAGGTTCGTCATCGGCCGATGAACTGGATCATAAAGGATCGACGACGCTTCATTTCCCGCGCCGCTGCGCGTGACGTCCGGTCTCGATGACGTGCTGGGTTCGGCGTTGGAGCTCGGCAACAGACGCTGGATCCTGCGTTGCGATTTCGACCGAGATTCCGGTCGCGTCTCCGTATGCGGTCAGATCGATTCCGACGATCTCCAGAGCGCATTCCGCCGCCGGCGCCTCACCGAGCTTCATCCACGCCTGATGGCAGCGCAACTCTCGCAATAGCCGCTCTGGCGGCCCTGCGGCTGGTTCAAGGAACACGATGACCCCATTTGGTTTCGGCATCCCGCCCGTGCTGAATCGTTGCAGCGGCGAGACCTCCACGAGCTCGCGCGGAAGATCGCCACAGCGCTCCCGGAAGTCTGTTTCGAGTTGTGCTGCGATGGCGAGGTGGGCATCGGCCTGGCGCTCCTCGCTCAGTGAACGAAACCACAGCCCGGTCTTGGGATCGTCCTTCCACTTGATCGGTTGTTCGCCGAGCGCATCGGAGATCCGAGCAAGCTCCGCCGCGCGTGCGGCATGGAGCATCGCGGCGGCTTTGTGCTCGCTCGCGCGCATCTCCCGCGACGCCGGCGCGGACGGAGTCGGGCTCGTGCTCGCCGAACCACAGGCGGCGATCCCCAGCAGGATGAGGGTGCTCTTGATCATTCCCGGAGCAGGAGCATGTCTCGCGCCACTCCAAGCCCGGCGTGAGAAGTGTTCCCTCGACATGATCGCGCCAGTGTTGCGTGGACCATCTCCGCTCGATACGAGATCGCGAATGTCTTGCGCGATGTTGTCCCGAAGGGGTTGGCATCTCCGCGTGAAGTCGGGTCGGCTTATTGGGTACGTCGACCGCGATCTCGCTGCAGCGTTCGAACAGCTCGCAGCTGCGTGCGGCCTTTGGGGAGCAGGGCCTCAGGCGTTTGGGCGATCGGACGACGACGCCTTGCCCGAGAACAGATCGTTGAAGTTCACCGTCGTGACCTCGACAGGCGCAGGCGGTGGCGTGGTGGGTGCGACAGGTTGTGTGGAGGGTGGGGACGGCTGGGGCACCTGCCAGGTCGACTGCAGTCCGGCGGTATTCACCGGGCGTTTCGCGAGCAGGACGAACAGCAGTACGGCGATGGTGCAGATGACGACGATCCAGAGCATGGTGACGGCCTCCTACCATCTCTGACGGCGCCGACGGCCGAGGAAGCGCATGTCCGGCGAACTTACTTCGGCTCGGCGGCGGTCCCTTCGTGTCGGGGCAGGAAGCCCCGATCGGTCAGGTTGCCGCAGGTGCACGGTCTCGGTAGAACGTTCGGTCCGGGCGGCGGCTGCGGGTGAAACGGGCGCTACAAGCCGGGGGGGTGAGGACCTCACCGACGGCGATCCACCGTCCTTTTGGCATGTCAACTTGCACGGTACTTTTCCCTTCCAATGACTCGGGCTGTGCTATACGCAGCCCCGGTTTGCGTTTCGCAGTGAATCACAAGGGTTTCCGACGAGAAAACGCGCACTCGTCGGTCCGCACATAGGCCGTCTGTCTCATCCGGTTCCCACCTCGACCTGCAGAGCACAGGTCGCAGGAAGGGCCGGACTCTCTCCGTTTCGGGCTTCGTTCGGCGCATCCAACTCCACTTCAGGGAAGAACACGCACCATGGCGTCACTGATCCAGAAGAACTTTCGAGCACGCAAGAGCTTCGCGAAGCTCAAGCAGGTCATCGAGATTCCGAACCTGATCGATATCCAGAAGCGTAGCTACGACAAGTTTCTCCAGATCGACATCCCGATCGACAAGCGTGAAGACATCGGCCTGCAGGGTGTCTTCAAGAGCGTCTTCCCGATCAAGGACTTCGCGGAGACCAGCTCGCTCGAGTTCGTCTCGTACAACCTCGAGAAGCCGAAGTACGACGTCGACGAGTGCCGCGCGCGCGGCATGACGTTCGCGGCCCCGATCAAGGTCGTCATCCGACTGGTCGTGTGGGACGTGAACGAAGAGACCGGCGTGCAGTCGATCCGTGACGTGAAGGAGCAAGAGGTCTACTTCGGCGAGATCCCGCTGATGACCGACTCCGGCACGTTCATCATCAACGGCACCGAGCGCGTCATCGTCAGCCAGCTCCACCGTTCGCCCGGTGTGTTCTTCGATCACGACAAGGGCAAGACGCACTCGAGCGGCAAGCTCCTCTACTCGGCACGCGTGATCCCGTACCGTGGCTCGTGGCTCGACTTCGAGTTCGACCACAAGGACATCCTCTACGTCCGCATCGATCGCCGCCGCAAGCTGCACGCGACCGTGCTGCTCCGTGCGCTCGGCTACTCGACGGAAGAGTTGCTCAACTACTTCTACGACACGGAGACGATCCACTTCGAGGCGCAGAAGAAGTACAGCCGCCAGGTCAACTACGAGCTGCTCGTCGGCCAGCGCGCGACGCGCGACATCAAGCACCCGAAGACGAAGGAAGTCCTCGTCAAGAAGAACCGCAAGTTCACGAAGGGTGCGATCCGCAAGCTACAGGACTCGGGCATCGACCTCTTGCCGATCGATCTCGACGAGCTCGTCGGCAAGGTCTCGGCGAAGGACGTCATCGACGACTCGACAGGCGAAGTTCTCCTCCAGTGCAACGAGGAGCTGTCCGAGGCCAAGCTCGACGAGCTGCGCGATCGCGGCATCGAGAAGGTCGAGGTTCTCTTCATCGACAACCTCAACGTCGGTCCGTACCTCCGCAACACGCTGCTCACTGACAAGCTCCAGGGCCCCGACGAGGCGGTCATGGAGATCTATCGCCGCCTCCGCCCGGGCGATCAGCCCGCGCTCGATTCGGCGCAGACGCTGTTCCAGAACCTGTTCTTCAACGCCGAGCGCTACGACCTGTCTCGCGTCGGCCGCTTGAAGCTGAACTACAAGTTCAAGATCGACGAAGCGATCGAGACGCAGATCCTGACCAAGCGCGACATCCTCGAGACGGTTCGCTACCTCATCGAGCTCCGCAACGGTCGCGGCGTCGTCGACGACATCGATCACCTCGGCAACCGCCGCGTGCGCGCGGTCGGCGAGCTCATGGAGAACCAGTACCGCATCGGTCTGGTCCGCATGGAGCGCGCGATCAAAGAGCGCATGTCGATGTCGCAGGAGATCGAGACGCTCATGCCGCACGACCTCATCAACGCGAAGCCCGTCTCCGCGGTGGTGAAGGAGTACTTCGGCTCGTCGCAGCTCTCGCAGTTCATGGACCAGACGAACCCGCTCTCCGAGGTCACGCACAAGCGTCGTCTCTCGGCGCTCGGACCCGGTGGTCTCACGCGCGAGCGCGCGGGCTTCGAAGTCCGCGACGTGCACCCGACGCACTACGGCCGCATCTGCCCCATCGAGACGCCGGAAGGCCCGAACATCGGTCTCATCGCGTCGCTCTCGACGTTCGCTCGCGTGAACGAGTACGGCTTCATCGAGACGCCGTACCGGCAGGTGGAAGCCGGAAGGATCAGCGAGGACGTCTCGTTCTTCTCGGCACTCCAGGAGGAGGGCCAGATCATCACGCACGCCAACGCCGCGCAGAAGGCGGGCAAGCTGACGGACGATCAGGTCTCGAGCCGCAAGGGCTCCGACGTGATCATGTCCAAGCCCGAGGACGTCACGCTGATGGAGGTCTCGCCGAACCAGCTGGTGTCGGTGGCCGCGTCGCTGATCCCGTTCCTCGAGCACGACGACGCGAACCGCGCACTCATGGGTTCGAACATGCAGCGCCAGGCGGTGCCACTCATCCGCACCACGTCGCCGCTCATCGGCACGGGGATGGAGGGGATCGTCGCGCGCGACTCCGGCGTCACCGTCGTGGCACGGCGCGACGGCATCGTCGACTGGGTCGACGCGAACCGCGTCGTCGTCCGTCCGAGCAAGGTGGATCCGAAGGACCCGAACTCGGTCCGCCCGGACATCTACACGCTCGTGAAGTTCCAGCGCTCGAATCAGAACACGTGCATGAACCAGAAGCCGATCGTCACGCCGGGTGACCGCGTGAAGGCCGGCGACGTGATCGCAGACGGTCCGGCGACCGAGACGGGCGAGCTCGCGCTCGGCCAGAACGTCGTCGTCGCGTTCATGCCCTGGGGCGGCTACAACTTCGAGGACTCGATCCTCATCAACGAGAAGCTCGTCAAGAACGACGTCTTCACGTCGATCCACATCGAGGAGTTCGAGTGCGTCGCGCGCGACACCAAGCTCGGCAAGGAAGAGATCACGCGCGACATCCCGAACGTCGGTGAAGAAGCGCTCAAGGATCTCGACGAGTCGGGCATCGTTCGCATCGGCGCAGAGGTCAAGGCCGGCGACATCCTCGTCGGCAAGATCACGCCGAAGGGCGAGACGCAGCTGTCGCCCGAGGAGAAACTCCTCCGCGCGATCTTCGGCGAGCGCGCCGGCGACGTGCGCGACACGTCGCTCCGCGTTCCGCCCGGCGTCACCGGCGTCGTCATCGGCGCGCGCGTGTTCGCACGCAAGGGCACCGAGAAGGACGAGCGCGCGCAGGCGATCGAGGATTCCGAAAAGGAGCTCCTCATGGTCAACAAGCGCGACGAGGTGAAGATCATCTCGGAGGCCTACTACAACAAGATGCGCGAGCTCCTGCACGGGAAGGTGACCGCGTCGCGCCTCGTCGACGAGAAGGGCAAGGTCCTCCTCCCGAAGGGCGAGAAGATCACGCCGGAGATGCTCGCGGAGACCCCGCAGCGCTACTGGCACGAGATCCAGCTCGACTCCGGCGACGGAAAGATCGAGGAGCAGCTCGAGCAGCTCGCCGCGAAGCGTGAAGAAGATGTCTTCAACATCGAGGCGCAGTACTCGGAGAAGATCTCGAAGCTCACGAAGGGCGACGAGCTCCCGCCGGGCGTGATCAAGCTCGTGAAGGTCTACCTGGCGATCAAGAGGAAGCTCTCCGTCGGCGACAAGATGGCCGGACGACACGGCAACAAGGGTGTCGTGTCGCGCCTCCTGCCCGAAGAGGACATGCCGTACCTCGAGGACGGCACTCCGGTCGACATCGTGCTGAACCCGCTGGGCGTGCCCTCGCGCATGAACATCGGCCAGATCCTCGAGGTGCACCTGGGGTGGGCGGCGAAGTCGCTCGGCAACCAGATCCAGGCGTACCTCGACACGAACTGGTCGGCGGATGTCCTCAAGGGCAAGCTC
This sequence comes from Kofleriaceae bacterium, assembly GCA_046160585.1. Lineage (GTDB taxonomy): Bacteria > Myxococcota_A > Polyangia > Haliangiales > Haliangiaceae > JABFXX01. The sequence goes on along the minus strand of JBJXGN010000201.1, from coordinate 21,898 downwards.
ACCAAGCTGTTCCCCGATCACGGCGAGTTCATCGACAAGCTCAAGGACGACGACGTCGGCCGCTTCGCGAAGACGCTCACCACGGGCGTGCACCTCGCGACGCCGGTGTTCGACGGCGCGGACGAGACCGAGATCAAGTCGGCGCTCAAGATGGCGGGTCTCCCGTCCACCGGTCAGGCCCGCCTGATCGATGGCAAGACCGGCGAGCCGTTCGACAACACGGTCACCGTGGGCGTGATGTACATGCTCAAGCTGCACCACCTCGTCGACGACAAGATCCACGCGCGCTCGATCGGACCGTACTCGCTCGTTACCCAGCAACCGCTCGGCGGCAAGGCGCAGTTCGGCGGTCAGCGCCTCGGCGAGATGGAAGTCTGGGCGATGGAGGCCTACGGCGCCGCGTACGCGCTGCAGGAGTTCCTCACCGTGAAGTCCGACGACGTCCTCGGTCGCACTCGCATGTACGAGTCGATCGTGAAGGGCGAGCACGTCCTCGAAGCCGGTCTGCCGGAGTCGTTCAACGTGCTCCTCAAGGAGCTCCAGGCGCTCTGCCTGGACGTCGAGCTCATCGAGGATCCGTCGATGCCTCAGCGCCAGCGCGAGCAGGCGCCCGGGATCCCCGCGGGCCTCGCGGCTCTCGCACGTGAAGTCGCAGATAAAATGGGGAGCGCTGGCTGATGGGGCTCGCAGACATCTCGAACCGTCATCGGGCTCGCTCGCGCGGGATCGCGGTGGCAGCTGACCTGGGCCTCGCACTCGTGCTGGTCCTGGTCTCGCTCGTCTTGTTCAAGCCCTCGATCGCTGCCTCCCTCGACGTTCCATTCAAGCTCATCGTACCGCTCGCAGCGGTATTGCTCGTGATTCGCGCCGTATCCAAGGAGACCCCGTGAAGGACATCTTCAACTTCTTCGAGAAGCCCAAAGACCCGCGCTCGTTCAGCGCGATCCGCATCATGCTCGCCTCGCCGGAGAAGATCCGCGAGTGGTCGCATGGCGAGGTGAAGAAGCCCGAGACCATCAACTACCGCACGTTCAAGCCCGAACGTGATGGTCTGTTCTGCGCCAAGATCTTTGGCCCGGTGAAGGACTACGAGTGCAACTGCGGCAAGTACAAGCGCATGAAGCACCGTGGCGTCGTCTGCGAGAAGTGCGGCGTCGAGGTGATCCAGGCCAAGGTGCGCCGCGAGCGCATGGGCCACATCACGCTCGCCACGCCGGTCGCGCACATCTGGTTCTTGAAGAGCCTGCCGTCGCGCATCGGTAACCTGCTCGACATCCCGCTCAAGGATCTCGAGAAGGTCCTCTATTGCGAGGCGTACATCGTCATCAACCCGAAGAACTCGGGTCTGTCGCAGAACGAGCTCCTCACCGAAGAGCGCTACGGCAAGCTCCTCGACGAGATGGGCTACGACGCGTTCGACGCCGGCATGGGCGCCGAGGCGATCCTCCAGATCCTCAAGGACCCGAAGGACAACGGTCAGCTCAACATCATCGAGCTCGCCGAGCGCCTGCGCACCGAGATGCGCGAGATCACCAGCGAGGCGAAGCGCAAGAAGATCGCGAAGCGCCTCAAGGTCGTCGAGGCGTTCCGCGAGAGCGGCAACAAGCCCGAGTGGATGATGCTCACGATCATCCCGGTCATCCCGCCGGATCTCCGGCCACTCGTTCCGCTCGACGGTGGTCGCTTCGCGACGTCGGATCTCAACGATCTCTATCGCCGCGTCATCAACCGCAACAACCGTCTGCGCCGTCTCCAGGAGCTCAACGCCCCGGAGATCATCATCCGCAACGAGAAGCGCATGCTCCAGGAGGCCGTCGACGCGCTGTTCGACAACGGCCGCCGCGGCAAGACCATCACGGGCCCGAACAAGCGCCCGCTCAAGTCGCTGTCGGACATGCTCAAGGGCAAGCAGGGCCGGTTCCGCCAGAACCTGCTCGGCAAGCGCGTCGACTACTCCGGCCGTTCGGTGATCGTCATCGGTCCCGAGCTCAAGCTGCACCAGTGCGGCCTGCCGAAGAAGATGGCGCTCGAGCTGTTCACGCCGTTCATCTACAACAAGCTCGAAGAGCGCCACCTGGTCACCACGATCAAGAGCGCGAAGAAGCTCGTCGAGAAGGAGCGTCCCGAGGTCTGGGACATCCTCGAAGAGGTGATCAAGGAGCACCCAGTGCTCCTGAACCGCGCCCCCACGTTGCACCGCCTCGGCATCCAGGCGTTCGAGCCCGTGCTGACGGAGGGCAAGGCGATCCAGCTGCACCCGCTCGTCTGCGCGGCGTTCAACGCCGACTTCGACGGTGACCAGATGGCCGTCCACGTCCCGCTGTCCATCGAAGCACAGATGGAAGCGCGCGTGCTGATGATGTCGACGAACAACATCCTCTCGCCCGCGAACGGCAAGCCGATCATCGTCCCGTCGCAGGACATCGTCCTGGGTCTGTACAACCTGACCCGCGAGCGTCCGTTCGCGACCGGTTCGTACCGCGAGGGCAAGAAGGGCCGTTCGGCCCGCGGTGTGTTCGGCTCCATCGCGGAAGTCCGCATGGCGTACGACCACAAGGAGGTCCACCTCCAGGCAGCGATCAAGCTGCGCATGGACAACGGCGAGGGTGGCACGCACATGGTCGACACGACCGTGGGCCGTGCGCTGCTCAAGGACATCTGCCCGCGGGAGGTCCCGTTCGAGGCGATCAACCGCGTGATGGGCAAGAAGCAGCTCGCCGAGCTGATCGACCTCGTCTATCGCGAGGCAGGTCAGAAGGCCACCGTGCTCCTGGCGGACGCACTCCGCACGACGGGATACACGTTCGCGACGCGCGCCGGCATCTCGGTGTGCATCGACGACATGGTCATCCCGCCGTCCAAGGAGACGCTGCTCGGCGAAGCGCAGAAGGAAGTCGGCGAGATCGAGGAGCAGTACACCGAAGGTCTCATTACCGACGGCGAGCGCTACAACAAGGTCGTCGACATCTGGGCGCAGGTCGCAGAGGCCATCGCCAAGGACATGATGAAGGAGATCTCCACCGACGAGTTCAAGGACCCGGATGGTGGACCGATGAAGAAGGCGCCGTCCTTCAACTCGATCTTCATCATGGCGGACTCGGGCGCCCGTGGCTCGCAGCAGCAGATGCGCCAGCTGGCCGGTATGCGCGGCCTCATGGCCAAGCCGTCCGGCGAGATCATCGAGACGCCGATCACCACGAACTTCCGCGAGGGCCTCTCGGTCCACCAGTACTTCATCTCGACCCACGGCGCTCGCAAGGGCCTCGCGGATACGGCGCTGAAGACGGCGAACTCGGGTTACCTCACGCGTCGCCTCGTCGACGTTTCGCAGGACACGATCATCAGCGAGTTCGACTGCGGCACCCGCCAGGGCGTCGAGATGATGCCGCTCATCGAAGGCGGCGAGATCATCGAGCGCCTCGGCGACCGCATCCTCGGCCGCGTCGTTCTCGAGGACATCGTCGACCCGTACACGGGCGAGGTGCTCGTCGCGCAGAACAAGGAGATCACGGAGGACGACGTCAAGACGATCGACAACGCGGGCATCGACCGCGTGAAGATCCGCAGCGTGCTCGCGTGCGAGACCCGCCGCGGTATCTGCTCGCTGTGCTACGGCCGTGACCTCGCTCGTGGCCACATGGTCAACATCGGCGAAGCGGTCGGCGTCATCGCGGCGCAGTCCATCGGCGAGCCGGGTACGCAGCTCACGATGCGTACGTTCCACATCGGTGGTGTTTCGCAGTCCGGCGTCGCGCAGTCCTCACTCGAGGCGCGCAACGAAGGCACCGTGAAGCTCAACAACGTCCAGCTTGTGAAGAAGAAGGACCACTGGATCGTCATGAACCGCCAGGGCGAGCTCGTCCTCGTCGACGACATCGGTCGCGAGCGCGAGCGCTACGGTCTCCAGTATGGCGCGCGCCTGATGGTGGCCGACGGTGCACGCGTGAAGGGCGCCCAGCTCCTCGCCGAGTGGGATCCGTTCTCGTTGCCGATCGTCACGGAGGTCGGCGGCTACGTGAAGTACGGCGACATCGTCGAAGGCGTCACGATGCAGGACTCGCTCGACGAGGTCACCGGCCTCTCGCGCAAGACCGTCATCGAGAGCAAGGACGCGGATTCGCGCCCGCGCATCACGCTGAAGGACGCGGACGGCAACACCGTCAAGCTGCCGGACCAGAACGGCGAGGCTCGCTACTTCCTCCCGGTCGGCTCGAACATCTACGTCAACGACGGCGACTACATCGAAGCCGGTGACGTGATCGCGAAGATCACCCGCGAGACGACGAAGACGAAGGACATCACCGGCGGTCTGCCGCGTGTTGCCGAGCTGTTCGAAGCGCGCAAGCCGAAGGACCACGCGGTCATCTGCGAGATCGACGGCATCGTGCACTTCGGCAAGGACACCAAGGGCAAGCGCAAGGTGCTCGTGGTTCCCGAGGTCGGCGATCCGAGCGAGTACCTCATCCCGAAGGGCAAGCACCTTTCCGTCCGCGAGGGCGATCGGGTGCGCGCGGGCGAGGCGCTCATGGACGGTCCGGCGAACCCGCACGACATCCTCAAGGTGCTCGGCGAGCGCGCGCTGGCGAAGTACCTCGTCGACGAGATCCAGGAGGTCTACCGACTCCAGGGCGTTCGCATCAACGACAAGCACATCGAGACGATCGTTCGTCAGATGCTGCGTCGCGTGAGCGTCACGGATCCGGGCGACACGAACTTCCTGCTCGACGAGCACGTCGAGAAGCACATCTTCGAGGAGGAGAACGAGCGCGTGATCGTCGCCGGTGGTCAGCCGGCCAAGGGCGATGCGCTCCTGCTCGGCATCACGAAGGCGTCGCTGTCGACCGAGTCGTTCATCTCCGCCAGCTCGTTCCAGGAGACCACGAAGGTGCTCACCGAGGCGTCCATCAACGGACGCGTCGACTACCTCCGCGGCCTCAAGGAGAACGTGATCATGGGTCGCCTCATCCCGGCCGGCACGGGTCTGGGTGCCTACAAGCGCCTGACCGTCGACGTCTCTGCGGAGGTCGATGACAACGACGATTTCGTGATCGACAACGACGCCGATACGTCGGATAGCGCTGTCGACGCGGCCGTCGAGTAGCTCCCGAGCGTTTCCTGAAACAGCCAGCGCATGCCGCTGGCTGTTGTCGCTTTCGGCGAAGCGAGCGGCGGGTGGTCGCGACCATCGGGTGTTCTTGGCGACGAAAGAGTCTGCCGTCGGGTGCGCCGAGCTGAGGTGACTCGCCCTGTGCCTTGGTCGAGCGTATTGACGCCTAGGGGCGTTCACTCGTGCTCGGAGGTCGCGATGGCGACCATGCTCGGTCGCGGCTGGGAGCCCGGCAGCGATCGTTGAGCGAACGCTCGCTCGTCCTGATCAACAACTCCCGTCTTCGTCAGTGGTGGATTGTGTCGGCAGGGAACGTCCCCGCTTCGTGCGTCGTGGGATAGTGAAGATCTGTGACGAGGGCGAAGCTCGCACTCTTGTTGGGAGCCCAAGTGTTGGTCGCCGCGTGCGGCGCCGATGCGTGCGTCACACCGACGACGTGGTGCGAGGCAGGGACGATCATGCGGTGCGTGAGTGGTGCGCCGATGATGGAGACCGACTGCGTCGCGCTCGGCGAGATGATCGGCGTCGAGAAGCAGTGCGGAACGCTCAAGGCGAGCGAGGATCGGCACTGCGTCGATCTACGGCAGACGAGCTGCGCGACGGCCGGCGCGACGGAATGCGCTCCCGGGCGCCGCGCGCAGCGCACGTGCGTCGAGACCGACTTCGGAATGATCTGGGACTCGCAGTCGATCGAGATGTGCACCACCGGTCAGGTGTGCCAGCCGACGACAATGGGCGAGTTCGTCTGCATCACACCACCCGCGAAGGCGTGTGCGGCGGCCGCGCAGTGCGACGGGATGATGCTCGAGACTTGCGCGGGGAACCCGACGGATGGCTATGTTGTCGTGTCGTCCATGGCGTGTCCCTCGCGCTGCGAGGTCCGCCTCGACGGAACCACAGCGTGTGATTGAAGGGTGATCACCTTCCCGAGCCGCTGACGTTTCGATCACGGTCTGCCAGGTTCTCGTTGGCAGGACGGGCCAGCCACGAGACAATGGTTTGATGAAGTTCGCCATGGTTCTTCTTGCGCTCGTGGGGTGCGGCGACGTTGTCAACTCGAGTCAGCGCACGGAGTGCTTCAACGGGCTCGACGACGAGGGCGCGCCGAACGGGATGATCGACTGCGCCGATCCGACGTGCGACCCCTTCGCGGCCTGCGTGGCGACGACGTCGGCAATGGCGGGCGTCATGGTCGGCGCGAACGATCCGTGTCCCGACGGGTTCGAAGGCGGCGAGAAGCTGGTGCACAAGGATCTAGACCCGGGGGGCTGCGAGGGGTGCGGTTGCGACATCGGGCGAACGGAGTGCGAGGCGAGGATCTGGACGTACACGATCGACAATGGCGAGTGCCCGCAGGACAACGGCCTCATCGGCGGCACGATGCTCGGGTTCACGATCGACACGGAGTGTCAGGTCGGGTGCACGCCGATCTGGGGCATCAGCGACAACTACGGCGTGCGTGTCGACATCGTGCCGCGTTCGACCTGCACTCCGACCGGGACCGGCGCGCTGACCGCGAACACGTGGGCGACCACCAAGAAGTTCTGCGCGGCGAGCCTCGTGGGCAGCGGCTGCGAGAGCGCGCAGAGCTGCGTGCCGCGGACGGCGGCGCCGGCCGAGCAGTGCGTCCTCGCGACCGGTGCCTCGACCTGCGATGGCTTCGCGAACCGCAGCACCTGGTACGATGGCTACAACGATCAACGAACCTGCGGCGCCTGTCTGTGCGACGGCGTGGGCGGCGATTGTTCGAACGTGGAGTTGGGGCTCGGTCCGGACTACACGTGTCCCGATACGGCAGGGACCTTTAACTTCTCGGACAACGAGAAGCAGTGCTGGGCGAACGAGCCCTACTCCCCCTGCGCTGGGCTCCTGGGGACCCCAACGCCACCCACTGGGTGCACGAGCGCCTCGTCTCCCTCGGGCTCGATCACGCCGACGGGCGAGTCGACGTTGTGTTGTGGCAGCTCGACGTAACGACGCTGGCGCGACCAGTCCCTAAAATCCGTCGTGCGCGGAGGACACACAACCGCCCCCTTCGCACCGTTGCGCCGGTCGGCCCTGCTCGGGGGCACGCCCACAGCGTTCTACATGGACCCGACCACACCGAGACGACGCAAGGTCACGGGATCGTGGGGAGTGTCGTGGATCTCGGCGGTGGAAATCCGGCAGCGTCGTGAAGCCCCACAACTCGGGGGCGATTTAACCGGCGACGGTGGGCACGGGTCTTGGACCGCAAGGATTCCGTGTCCGAGCCTACGTCCGAGATTCCGACGGCCATCGATCCCGACCTGGAACCGGGGTCCCGCGTCGGCGAGTACGACGTCGAGGCGAAGATCGGGCAGGGCGCGTTCGGGACGGTCTACAAGGCAACGCACCCGCTGATCGGCAAGGTCGTCGCGATCAAGGTCCTCGCGCGCAAGTTCAGCGTGGATCCCGAGATGGTCTCGCGGTTCACCGCCGAGGCGCGTGCGGTCAACCAGATCCGCAACCGCCACATCATCGACATCTTCTCGTTCGGCTCGCTCGATGACGGCCGCCAGTACTACGTGATGGAGTACCTCGACGGCGAACCACTCGACGCGTTGATCGATCGCGGGCGCATCTCGGTCACGGACACGCTCCAGATCTTGCGGGGTGTGGCGCGCGCACTCGACGCTGCGCACGGTAAGGGCGTCGCCCATCGCGATCTGAAGGCGGAGAACATCTTCCTCGCGAGCGATGCCGAGGGGAGCAGCACGGGCTACTGGCCGAAGCTCCTCGACTTCGGCATCGCGAAGCTGATGGCGCCCGAGGACGGCCTCAAGCACAAGACACGTACCGGCGCGCCGATCGGGACGCCGTACTACATGAGCCCGGAGCAGTGCCGCGGCAAGGACGTCGATCACCGCACGGACATCTACGCGTTCGGCGTTCTGGCGTACTTGATGCTCACCGGCGTGTATCCGTTCGACGCGGACGACTACATGTCGATCCTCATGAAGCAGATCACGGAGCGGCAAACCGCTCCGTCGACGCACAACGCGGAGCTCACGCCGGACATCGACGACGCGATCGCGTGGATGATGATGAAGGATCCCGCGGATCGCCCGCCGGATCTGCGGACGGCGGTGCGCGCGCTCGAGCAAGGAGCGGTCGCGGCCGGGCTCGCGTCGGCGACGCAATGGGAGCACCAGACCGGGCCGATCGCGATCCCGACGCAGGCGATCAACGTCGCGTCGGCCGGCGTCGGGCGCATCTCGAGCAAGAGCGGCAACCCCGTCGGCGTCGTGAGCGTGCCCGCGAAGCGACGATCGAAGACCGCGTGGATCGCGGCCGGGATGGCAGTGCTGCTCGCCGGCGGCATCGTCGCGATGGTCGTCCTCGATCGTGACGCGCCGCAGAGCGAGGCGCCGGCTCGCGACTCGCAGCAGGTCGCACCACCCGCACCCGCACCCGCACCCGCACCCGCACCCGCACCCGCGCCCGCGCCGGCGCCGGCGCCCGCACCCACAGACCTCGCGCAGACCGTGATCGTCGACGTGCGCGGCGTCCCCGAGGGAACCGAGGTGTTCGCGGGCGGGATGACCGTCGGCGCAGCGCCCGGCCCGGTGCAGCTGCCGCGCGACACATCCGCGATGGTGCTGACGTTCAAGGCAGACGGGTTTCTGACCGCGTCCTACGCGGTGACGCCGGATCGCGATCAGACGCTCCAGGTCTCGTTGAAGAAGAAGCCGGGTGCGAAGAAGAAGACGAAGGACGACATCCTCGATCCGTTCGGAAGGAAGAAGAAATGACAAGACCGACGAACGTCGGGCACGTAGTGCTGCCGACGGGAGTGCGTAGGTCAACGCTCGCGAGACTCGCCTGTTGGTGCGCCGTGATCTGTGGCGTCGCGTGTACCTCGTTCGAGCCGGTCGATCGCGGCGTGTGCGGCAACGGCCTCGTCGAAGCCGGCGAGGACTGCGACGCGGACGATCCGAGCTGCGTACGCTGCGCGGTCGTGTGCACCGAGGATGCAGATTGCCCATCGAGCGCGTACGCGTGCGGTGCCGACGGGACGTGTCACGCGCCCAGCGGTGCCCTCGCCGCGCCCGTCGCCGCGGGTGCATTCCTCGTGGAGGACATCCTCGTCACCGACATCGATCGCGACGGTATCGGCGACGCGGTGGGTGTGTCGTCGACGTCGATCGCGATCCGCTACGGCGACCCGGCGGCGCGCCTCTCGCGCTCGGAGTCGGTGCTCACGCCGTCGCATTCGGGGCCGCCTGCGATCGGAGACCTCGACGGGGACGGCGCGACCGACCTCGCGTTGCTCGCGAGCGATGGTCTCGTCGCGTACGGCTCGAGGTTCGGCGAGCTCGCCCCGATGTCCGCGCGCAGCGCGCTCGTCGACACCGCCGGGGGCGGTGGCATCGACATGCGCAAGGTGTTCACGCTGTCGCGGTTCTCGATCGGCGCGCTCGCCGCGGATTCGGACCAAGGAGGCGCTGTCGGGATCTTCGCACTCGACTTTCTCGGCAATTTCGTGGGCGCGGCCCCGTGCTTCGGCCGGCTCGGCACGCTCTCGGCGGCGCAGGTGCCGGCGGAGAACATCGACGTGTACAAGGTCAGCGAGAGCGATTCGGTGGTCGCATTCGTGACGTCCGGCGCGTCGCCGAAGTTGTGCGTCATGGCGCTGCACAAGCCGCTGTTCGGCGACTGGCAGATCACGGACATCACGCCGGCAAACGCGGCGGGGCTGGCGCGAAAGCCGATCCTCGCGGATCTGGAGACGGACGCCGACCGATGCCCGGGCCTCGTCAACACGGACGCCGGCTCGACGGGGCTGCGCTACTGGGATGGCGCGATGTCCGGTGGCACGTGCACGCTGACGCAGGTCCCATCGCCGATCGGCACGGCGCTTCCGCCGATCCCCGGCAACGCGATGAACCTCGCCGTGGGGCGCATCCCGCTCTCGCCGATGGTCATGACGTTTGCGGCGGACATGCTCGTGATGAACGACGGTGTCTACGCGTACGTCCCCGGCGCGGGCGGCGGCTTCGGCCAGCTGTACTCCTCGGAGCGGCGCCTGGGCGGCGCGGACTTCGCGGATCTCGACGGTGATGCCGAGGTGGACGGTGTGTTGATCGCGGAGTCCGAGGACGATGTCGACGTGTTGTTCCGGCGAGCGAACTTCCTGTTCCCGTCGGTGCCGGGCTACGTGGTCTATCGGGTCGACACGTCGAGCCGTGTCGTGGCGACGAAGATCGGGGACTACGACGGCAACGGCCGGCTCGATCTCGCGATCGTCGAGCAACTCGCCGACTACCAGCGCATGCTGGTGTCGTACGGCACGGCGGACTATCTCTCGCCGACCGTCAGCGTCGCCGCGTTCGAGTCCGTGATCGCGCTGGCGACCGTTCCGTTCGCCGGCGCGGAGGATCAGGCCGGGATCACGGACGACCTGATCGTGTTGCAGCCGCCGCCGCCGGGACAGACCTCGAACTCGATCACGCTGCTCCTCGGCTCGACGCTGGGCACGATGATCCCGTTCTTCGATCCGCGCTCCGACGACGATCCGGACATGGACGGGCCGATGCTCGCCGACGACGAACGCCTCGCGCTTACCAATGTCGTCATCGGGCGGTTCGGTGGCGCTGCCAGCGACGGTCCGGGCGACTTGCTCGCGATCGGGGTGGACTCGACCGAGACGCCGCAGTCCGGCCCGGTCCTGTGGCGCATGCCGGGCACCGACGTGGGCCCCGACTCGACGGAGGTCCCGGCCAAGACCACGAGCGGGCTCGCGGACTGTCAGAGAAGCGTCGGCACCGGTCTTTGCGTCCGCGAAGCGCGCTACCTCGCGTGGCCCGTGTCCGACGATGCCGACGTGGTATTCGCGATCGACCGCGCGACACCTCCCCATGCCGTTCGCTTCGATCCGGCCGCGAGCGGCGCCGCGATGGCGACAGTGCTCGCGCCGGTGGTGGATGGACTCGGGACGTCGACGGTGGTCCAGTCGCTGCAGCACGGCGACCTCGATGGCGACGGTGCGCGCGAGCTGATCGTCGTCGCGCGACCCCGCACGACGAGCGGGCAGGGTGTCGTCCTCGTGTGCACGACGTCTGGGGCGAGTGTGACCGAGTGCAGCGATGTCGTGCCGCGCATCGCCGAGGCGGCCTCGGCCCTCGGGACGCCGATCGACGTGTGTGTCGGTGCCGCGCCGATCCGCGCGACGTACCACGATCGAGACACGGCGCCGAGCTCCGCGCAGTCGCTCGTCGTCGCGTGTCGCGACGGCGACGGGTCGGCGCTGTATCGCGTCCACGGCGACGAGGTCGGCATTCTGGCGCGCACGTCGTCGCGCCTCGATCGCATCCACGTCGGCGACGTGACCGGCGATCGCGTCGACGACGTTCTCGCGATCGAAGGCGAGAGCGGCGCGCAGACGCTTGTCGTCTTCCGGCACTGCTCGTCGCGCGAGCAGGCGAGCTGCGCGGGAGGCCGCCCGTGAAGCCCGTAACAAACATCGCGATCCTCGTCGGAGTTCTCGTGTGTCTCGCCGGTCCCGCTCGAGCGGACAAGAAGGCGGCCGAGAGCTACTTCCGCGCCGGCGCGAAGGCGTACGCGGCGCAGAACTTCCTCGCCGCGGCGCAGAACTTCGACGAGGCATACAAGGTCGCGCCGATGCCGGAGATCGCGTTCTCTGCCGCGCAGGCGTATCGCCGTCTCTATCGCGTCGACGCGAAGCCGGAATACGTGAAGCGTTCGGTCGACCTGTACAAGGCGTACCTCTCGGTCGTGAAGAAGGGCGGACGCGTTGGCGATGCCGCCGACAACCTGCAGGAGATGGAGAAGGAGCTCGATCGCGTCAAGGTCATCACGACCAGCGCGCCGGTCGTCGCGAAGACACGCATCGGCGTAAGCGTCACACTCGCAGATCAACGCGCCGAGACCGGAGCGCTCCAGGAGATCGGCGACGCGACCGGCGAGGTCACGCGGGGCCTCGTCGCGACGATCGACGGCAACCCGGTCGAACCGTTCGCGCTCGTCGACGTCGAGCCGCGCGAGCACGTGATCGCCGTGTCCGCCGACGGCTACCTCCCCGTCGAGAAGAAGACCGTCGCTGTAGACGGTGCGTCGCAGATCGTCGAGATCGAGCTCCAGCCGAAGCCCGCAGCGGTCACGGTGAAGACCGAGAGCGGCGCTCGGATCTTGGTCGACGGTCGACCGCAGAGCGGCCGGCAGCTCCAGCTCGCGGCGGGCAAACACCTGCTCGCGATCGTTCACCGCGGCCGCGAGCCGGTCGCGCGTGAGATCACGGTGTCGCGCGGCGAGGCGCTGACCGTCGATGCACCGCTCGAGAAGACGGCGAAGCGGCGCGCGGTCCCCTGGGTGCTCGGGGGCGCGGGCCTGCTCGCGGCCGGTGCGATCACGACGTCGATCGTCGCGACAGTCCACGACGGCCGCGCGAGCGATCTGCGCGACGGCATCGACATGGGGAACCGTCCGGCGACCGACGGCGATAGGTACGACGACGAGGTGCGCTCGCGCGATCGTTATCGAACGGCGAGCTGGCTCCTCGGCGGCGCCGCCGTCACGGCCGGCACGGTCGGCGTGCTGCTGTACCTGTTCGACACGCCGTCGGCAGAAGGCGTTCGTGTGACGCCGGTCATCGGCTCGACGAGCGGCATCAGCCTCGGCGGCTCGTTCTAGCTGATACGCTTGGCGCGATGCCCGCGAAGAAGAAGCCGGCCGCCACACTTGCGAACACATCGGCTTGCCGATCCCCATCGCGCAGGTGCGCGCGTGGTTTGCGACGTCGGTCGCTCGGGCGCGGTGACTAACGCCCTCGCTCGCGAAGCAGCGCCTGGCGTTGTTGAGTGACGCGTCGCATCGACGCTTGCTCGAACGGCGTCTCTCCGCCCTCGTCGACTGGGCGGCGACCGCTCTTGAGTCCGATCACGACCGTGGCACGAAGTGGGGTGCCATCGGTGCCGAACATCGTGTACTTCACGTCGATCGATTCGATCACGCAGCGAAACGGAGGTTGCGCTCCCCAGGTGGCGACGCAGTAGCTCGGTCGCTGCGTGTTGCCCTTCTTCGACGAATGCGGGCGACGCACACCGGCCATCGCTCGGAGCGTCGTGACCGTGTCCGTCACGAGCGTGCCGTTGTTCTCGAACGAGTCCAGGGTGAGCTCGACGCTCATGGTCTCGGGCGCCATCGCCACGAACTCCGTCGGCTTCGTCGCCACGGACTGTGCGCCGATCGACGCGTGCGCTTTCCAAGTCACGGGCGACTTGATCTGCAGCTCACGCGGATTGAACTGCGCCTCGACGGTGAGCTCCTCGTCATCCGATGCCTCGGGGAGCGTACCGATGACGAATCTGGTGAGAGGCTTCTGAAATGGGTGGGGCATGCACCGATGAGGGAGCAGGCGACGTGCCATAGCCCGATCGCGAACGATCGCGCCGCCCAGGGGCGCTGAGCTGCTCGACGGCCGCAGGGTACCCGGCTCGAATCCGTTCGACGGACATCTCGACGGTCGATTCGACGGTTGACGAGCTTTGACGCGCGTCGCGAAGCGCCCATAGTTGCCGAGCAGGCCGCTCCACGATCGGATTCGCATCGTGCCAGCGTCACACGCGCCGGCAGGTGCCCGCGTAAGTCAGGCGCGCGCGCCCGATCAGCGTGCTGACGTCGACGCAGGCGTCGATCATCGTCGAAGCGCTTGCAACGAAGTCGGTCCTGGCTATGCTCCGCCGCGATATGGGTTCGACGACGGGAAAGCCTGGAAAAGCAAAGCTCGCTTCGGTGGCCACCACGGTCAGCTTCGACAAGTTCTGGACGTGGCTCGCGGGTCACGCGAACTGCATCCTGCGCGCAGGCACTCCCGAGACCGTGCTGCTCGATCACGATGACTTCCACTGGACGCTGATCACGGAGGACGATCACACACACGTCGTCCAGCTCGCTCGCGCCAAGGATCTCGTCGGAGAGTTGCTCGTGTTCCCCGCCGAGATCGCCTACGTGCAGGTCGAGCCATCCGAAACGGATGGTGAATGGCTGTTCGAATGCGTGGTCGAGACGGAAAAGGCGCGCGAGGTCGCGTACCATTTCGTCATGGCGCACGAGTACGAAGACGGGGAACATCGGCGCGAAGAGAAGTGGACCCACTGAACCAGAGCCGACCCGATCCCACCTCCCACTCGGGGCCTCAGGTGGGAGATACGGAATCCGATGTCGTCGAGCGCGGTGACGCCACGGAGGAGGTGGATACCCGCATCGGCCAGCTGGTCGACGACCGCTACAAGATCCTCGAATCGATGGCGTCCGGATCCATGGGCGCCGTGTACAAGGCCGAGCGGGTCCCCGTCGGCAAGCTTGTCGCGCTGAAGTTTCTGCACGCGTCGTTCGCGAAGGACTCCGAGTTCCAGACGCGGTTCGAGCGCGAGACACGCGTGATGTCCAAGCTCTCGCATCCGAACTGCGTGAGCGTCGTGGACTTCGGCGTGTGGCAAGGCGCGCCGTATCTCGCGATGGAGTACGTCACCGGCACGACGCTGCGCGCGCTGATCGACAAGGGGCCGATTCCCGTCGGCCGCGCCCTCGTCCTCGCACGCCAGATCGCCGCGGGGCTCGCGCACGCGCATGCGCAGGGCGTCGTTCATCGCGACGTGAAGCCGGCGAACATCATGATCAGCGACGAGGTCGGCACCGGCGATCACGTGCGCATCCTCGATTTCGGACTCGCTCGATTGCGCGGCAACGTCGGTCGTGACGCGACGCAGACCAACGTCGTCGTCGGAACACCGAACTACATGGCGCCCGAGCAGACCATCGGCGGCGGCACCATCGACGCGCGCACGGACATCTACGCGTGCGGTGTCGTCCTGTTCGAGATGATCAGCGGCGAGCGCCCGTTCAACGCGAAGGACACCATGGCACTGCTCGGCATGCACCGCGCCGCGCCGACGCCCAAGCTCAAAGACCGCATGAACCTGATGGCGGGTTCGACGGAAATCCCCGAGGGCGTGCAGGAGTTGGTCGAGAAGGCGATGGCGAAGTCGCCCGACGAACGCTTCCAGTCGGCCGTCGCGCTCGCCGACGCGATCGAGGAGCTCGTCGGGTCGCGCACGTCGAGCGAGCACAAGGTCCCCGTGATCCCGATGAAGCGGGCGCAGACGGATCCGGCGATCGTGACGCCGTCGATGATCGAGTCCGAGTCCGGACGTGTCGCCACCACGATCAAGAAGGAGCGCACCGAGCCCGTTCGTCAGAGGAGCGGGGGTGGTGGTGGGTTCTTGTTCGTGTTGCTGTTGCTCGGCGGTGCGGCGGCGGCGTTCTACGTCATCGCGCTGCGCGCGCCCGACAAGCCGGCCAAGAATCCAAACGACACGGCGCTGCCGCCGATCACCACGGACGCGAGCGCGACGGGTTCGAGTGGTTCCGGCGAGCCCGGCTCGGCGGCGATCGCGGCGGTGATGCCCGACGCGTCCGAGGCGACCATCAACCTCGACGCGGCCGAGCTGGTGGTCGATGCGGGCGAGGCGATGGTCGTTTGGCCCGACGCCGTCGACGAGATCGAGATGGATCCGCTGACGGCGGACAATCCCGATCCGCACGCCGGCTCGAACACCGCGGAGGATCAGGCGCCCGACGCACCGGATACCATCGACGAGAACAAGGTCGAGGAGCCGCCGCCCGAGCGTGCGAAGAACGTAACGGAGGCGATCCAGATGCTCAAGGACGGCAAGCGCGAGCTCGCCCGGCAGAGCCTCCACGCGCTGTGGAAGAAGTCTCCGAACAGCGCCCAGATCCCGTTCCTCCTCGGCAACATCTACAACGACAAGTTGTGGTGGTCGGTCGCGATGGACCACTACAAGATCGCGATCTCGAAGAACGGTGGCTACAAGGCAAACGCGATCCTCAACAGGAACGTGATCGACATGCTCGCGAGCCCCAAGACGGTTCGCAAGGCGCAGGCGTTCATCCGTTCGACGATCGGCCGCTCCGCGAAGGGCTACCTCGCGAACGCGGCGAAATATCACCGGAATAGCAACGTCAAGAAACAGGCCGCTGCGCTGCTCAAGCAGATCCGCTAACTCGAGTCAGCGAACGAGGTGGAACACGATGGTGTCGACACCGCCCATCGTCGTGACCACGGGCTGCGGCGCGCCAGGCCAGGACACCGACGTTGCCTCGGCAAGATACGGCGCGACCAACTGTTCGGCGATGGCGTCGGTTCCGTCGACGACCGCGGTCGGCTGACCGGTGACGACGACGGGCGCACCGACATCGAACAGCTGCGCGCCGTCCGCGAAGCGGTGGTTCGTGCCATTGGCCCCATCGAGCACGACGATCACGCCGCCCGTGCGCAGGAACGCGTCGAAGGTCGCGGCCCACATCGCGCCGGTTTGCTCGGCGGCATCTCCGTCGCCGGTGTCGGGCGCCACGATGATGACGTCGATGCCCGTGAAGTCGTAGTTCGACGGGAACACGACCTCGTGCCATGCGCGGCCGACGGAGGCCATGCCGCTCGTGAGCGCGGTCATGTGCGCCATCGAGCGACTCTCGCCCGGCCACCACGTGACCGCGAGGTTCGTACTCGCGCCAAGGGTGACCGCGTTGACGAGCACGCGGCGCTGCGCGGCGTGATAGCTCGTGTAGTCGTGGCCGATCGCGACGATGTGGCCCCACGGGTCGCCCTGACAGTGGCCGTTGGCGCAGATGCCGCTCGCGCACGAGTGCGTGCACGAACCGCAGTGATCGGGGTGGGTCTGGAGGTCGATGCAGGCGCCGTAGCAGACCTCGAGCGGCTCGGCGCACGCGGGGCCAGCGTCGGGCGCGGCGTCGACCCCCGCGTCATCGACAGGTGCGTCGGGGCCGGCGTCGGGGCCGGGCGCGGGATCGGGATCGAAGTTGCCGACGGGCATCCGCGCGTCGGGGCTTACGGTGACCTGGCCGCCATCGACCTCGGGGCGCGGAACGCACGTGCCGTGGTCCTCCACGTAGCCGCGCGCGCAGTAATCGTCGACAAGCGAGCTGCAGCCCGCAGCAAACACGAACACTACAAAAGGTGCGGCGAAGCCAACGAGGAAGCGGTTCACGGCGTCACCTGCACTTCGCGGTCGGCCCGTTGCTCCGTCGGTTCTGCCCCTCTGTCCGTCATCGCGCGGTGGATCACGAACTCGACGCGGCGGTTCTTTTGATGTTCGGCCTCATCGCGCGCCTCCTCGATCCGAGGGCGTGACCGGCCAAAGCCGACGGCGTCGATCGTCGTCGCATCGAAGCCGTGCCCCAGCAGCGCCGCGCGCGCCAGCTTCGCGCGGCGTGCCGACAGCACCTGGTTGAATTCGTCCGATCCGCGGCCGTCGGTGTGGCCTTCGACGGTGATGCGCTGCCACTCGGGGTGCGCGCGCCACATCGTTGCGATCTCCGCGATCATCGCGCGACCGCGAGAGCGCACGCGCGCCTTCCCGAAGTCGAACAACACGCGCTCGTCGAGAACGATGCGGTCGTCGAAGACCATGACGTATTCGGACAGCGGACAGCCATCCAAGCGTTGGGCACAGCTCGCCTCGGGTGCCTCGACGATGCGATCGCCATCGCTCTCGGCGAAGCCGACCGCATCGACGGTGACGGGCTCGGGTGTTGCCGCGACCACCGCGCGCACGGACTTCTTCTCGCGCTTCTTGCCCCACGAGATGTCGACGCCGACGAGCGCGAGATCCGCGCTGCCGAACGCGGCCATCTCGTCGCGCGCGATCACGCGAACGAAGCGCGCGCTCGGACCGACATCGTAGTCACCGACGGAGAACACGAAGCCGACGCCCGCCTCGACGACCGGCACGAGGTCTTGCCCGGTGAGACCACCACTGCCGACCCCTTCGATCCAAAAACCGCGCGTGTGGACGCGCATCGCGAGACCGCCGGTGAGTAGGCCGCCGACGCCCGGATCCGCGAGGCCGTTGCCGGGACCGGGACCGTTGCGCAGCACGCCGCCGCGGACGCGCGCGCCCAGCGCGAACCAACCGTTGTCCGCGTACGCGCCGAAGGCGGGCATCGCGCCCGGGCGGAACACGCCGGCCTGCGCATCGGAGACGGCGATCGCCGCCGGCGCTTCCACGACGAGCCAACCGTCGGCGTGTGCGGTCGCCGGCGCGAGCACCACCGCGAGCGCGACAAGACGAGAGAGTGACATCGCGGATCTGGGTCGGCCGGATCCGACGTCATTGAGGTAGGGATCGGTGTCAGTTCGAGCGGACGTCCCACAAAGCACCCCCTCGGATTCGTTCGGAGTCGTCGCGGGGGGCGGTACTCGCCGGTGCGACAGGGAGCTGTGAGGCCCGATCTAGCGTCCCCGCACGACCACGGGGCGCGATGCCTCGCGGGCGGACCCTACCTCGGTCCGCTAACACCCTTGACAGCCAGGGGAGGATCCGTAAAGTCACGCGCTCCGTTACGCCCGCACACCGTTACCGCGGATTGGTTATCTAGATGCCGACCATTAATCAGCTCGTCCGAAAGGGCCGTGAAAAGATGCGCACCAAGAGCGCGTCCCCGGCCCTGAAGCAGTGCCCGCAGAAGCGCGGCGTCTGCACTCGCGTGTACACCACGACCCCGAAGAAGCCGAACTCGGCGCTGCGCAAGGTCGCGCGTGTTCGCCTGACGAACCAGATGGAAGTCACCTCGTACATTCCGGGCGAAGGTCACAACTTGCAGGAGCACTCGGTCGTCCTCATTCGCGGTGGCCGCGTGAAGGATCTCCCGGGCGTTCGCTATCACATCATCCGCGGCACCCTCGACACGACGGGCGTCCAGAACCGCAAGCAGTCGCGCAGCAAGTACGGCGCGAAGCGTCCCAAGTAGGAAGAGAAGAGCCAGTATGCCGCGTAAGGGTGAAGTACCGAAGCGTAAGGTCCTGCCGGATCCGAAGTACACGGATGCGCCGACGGACATGCGCCGCAAGGTGACGCAGTTCGTGAACCTGATCATGCGCGATGGCAAGAAGGCCGTCGCCGAGGGCATCGTCTACAAGGCGTTCGACATGGTCGCCGAGCGCGCGAAGGACGATCCGCTGAAGGTGTGGGAGCGCGCGCTGTCGAATGTTCGCCCGCGCGTCGAAGTGAAGAGCCGCCGTGTCGGTGGTTCGACGTACCAGGTCCCGGTCGATGTTCGCCCGGACCGCTCGCTGGCGCTCGGTATGCGCTGGCTCGTCGAGTACGCGCGTGGCCGCAACGAGAAGACGATGATGGATCGCCTCGCGAACGAGATCGTCGACGCGGCGCAGAACCGTGGCAACGCAGTCAAGAAGCGCGAAGACGTCCACAAGATGGCCGAGGCGAACCGCGCCTTCGCCCACTACCGGTGGTAATTGATAGCGAGCTGTTGAAACGCATAGTTGGTTTGGAAGGTGGGGTCGATCTCGTATCGGGCCCAAACCACCAGGCTCCTCATGACGACCCGCCTCTCGTCACATACGCGGACCGCTCCGCTCGCCAAGACCCGAAACATCGGGATCATGGCGCACGTCGACGCGGGTAAGACGACGACGACCGAGCGCATCCTGTTCTACACGGGTGCGACATCGAGGATCGGCGAGGTCGACGACGGCTCGACGGTGACCGACTGGATGGCGCAGGAGCAAGAGCGCGGCATCTCGATCACCGCCGCCGCGACGACGTTTGGCTGGAAGGGCCACGTCGTCAACCTGATCGACACGCCGGGACACGTCGACTTCACGATGGAGGTCGAGCGCTCGCTGCGTGTCCTCGACGGCGCCATCGCCGTGTTCGATGCGGTCGCCGGCGTCGAGAGCCAGAGCGAGACGGTGTGGCGCCAGGCGGATCGCTACAAGGTCCCGCGCCTCGCGTTCATCAACAAGATGGATCGCGAGGGCGCCGATCCCGATCGCGTCGTCAGCGAGATGAAGTCGCGCCTCGGCGCGCATCCGATCGTGATCCAGCTGCCGATCGGCACGGGCCCCGAACCCGCGAGCGACGAAGGCGCGAGCACCAGGACGACAAGCAAACCCGAAGGGTTTTGCGGAGTGATCGATCTCGTCGCGATGAAGGCGCGCACGTGGGACGCGTCCACGTTCGGCGCGACGTTCGTCGACGGTCCGATCCCGCACGCGCATGTTCCGGACGCGAGTCGCGCCCGCGAAGTGATGATCGAGGCGATCGCGGATCTCGACGACGAATTGATGGCCGCGTGGGTCGCGGGGCGCGAGCTCACCGTCGACGCAGTCAAGAGCGCGCTGCGCCGGGTGACGCTCGGCCACTCGGACTCGCGGCGCGGCGTGCCTGTCCTCGTCGGCAGCGCGTTCGAGAACCAGGGCATTCACAACCTGCTGGACGCCGTCGTCGAGTTCTTGCCCGCGCCTGATGACTTTGTCGAAGTGCGCGGTCGCTCCATCGACGATCCGACGGGCGCGCCGACGCTCGCACGCACGATCGGCGACGATCAGCCGCTCGCCGCGCTCGCGTTCAAGGTGCAGACCGACGAGCACGGCGGGCAGCTCACGTTCGTTCGTGTGTACGCGGGCTGCCTCAAGGTCGGCGACTCGGTGCTCGACGCGACGAAGGGCAGCCTCGAGCACATCCATCGCCTGGTCCGCATGTTCGCGAACCACCGCGAGGACATTCGCCAGGTCGAGACCGGGATGATCGGCGCGATCGTGTCGAGCGCGTCGACCACCCTGTCGACGCAGTCGCGCGTCGCGACCGGCGACACCCTCTGCGATCCACGCTCGCCGATCCTCCTCGACGCGATGTCGATCCCGAACCCGGTGATGGGCGTGGTCGTCGAGCCGGAGACCGCTGAAGATCACGGTCGCCTCGTGCACGGCCTCGAGCGCCTCGCGATCGAGGATCCGTCGTTTCGCGTGAGGACCGACGCCGAGTCGGGGCAGATCGTGATCTCCGGAATGGGCGAGCTCCACCTCGAGATCGTCGTCGATCGCCTGCGCCGCGAGTTCGGCGTGAAGGCGCGCGTCGGCCAGCCACAGGTCGCGTACCGCGAGACGATCACGCGCCAGGCCGAGGGCGAGAACCGCTTCGTGCGTGTCGCGGCCGGCCCCAACGGTCCGCGCGGTGAATACGGCCACGTCAAGCTCCTCGTCGAGCCCACGGACCGCGGCGGCGGCTATGTTTACGAGAACCGCGCCTCCGCCTCGGACATCCCGCAGGAGCACGCTCCCGCCGTCGAGGCTGGGATTACCGAAGCCGTCGAGCGCGGTGTCCTGGCCGGCCACCCCATGACCGACCTCCGCGTCCAGGTCCTCGGGGGCAGCTATCACCCCGTGGATTCGAACTATTTTGCCTTCAAGGTCGCCGGATCCAAGGCGTTCGTCGCGGCGGCCAACAAGGCGGCTCCGACCATCCTCGAGCCGATCATGTCCGTCGAGGTCGTAACCCCGGATGAACACGTCGGAGAAGTGCTTGGCGATTTGCATGCACGACGTGGAAAAGTCGCTGGAATTACCGCACGGCCTGGTGTACAGACCGTCGCCTGTTTCGTCCCGATGGCCTCGATGTTCGGGTACTCGACCGACCTCCGGTCCCGAACCAAAGGCCGCGCGACGCACGCAATGGAACTAGATCACTACGCAGAGCTTCCTCATAGCCTTCATGGCCTCCATCAAGTCCGGCGCAACGACCTGAACAAGCCCGTCTAGGAACACGAAAATGTCGAAAGAAAAGTTCGTCCGCAACAAGCCTCACGTCAACATCGGAACGATCGGCCACGTCGACCACGGTAAGACGACGCTGACCGCCGCGATCACGAAGGTCCAGTCGACGAAGGGCTTCGCGAAGTTCACGGCATTCG
>JBJXGN010000200.1:0-18765 GCA_046160585.1 Kofleriaceae bacterium | reverse complement strand
GAGGTACGCCTTCTCCATGCCGAGCTCGATCTGAAGCTCGTTGACGAGGACGGTGTGGAACACCTTCGCGGCGGGGAGCGGTGCCGCGAACGTGCGGTCCGCTTCGGGGATCGAGGTCCACTCCTCGTGCGAGAGCATGTCCGTGAAGTCGGTCGTGTCGATCATGAAGTTCGAGAACGCGCGCGACGAGCCGGGCACCCAGAACGCGCGCGCTTGATCGAACCACAGCATGCGACCCGCGAGGCCGGCCGTCGCGATCTGCGCCTGACCGTTCGTGAGCGTCATCTTCATGAGGTACGCGCCGAGGCGGTTCCAGCCGTCGTCGTCGAGCGCCTCGAAGTCCTCGAAGTCGTCGTTGCCGTCGGTGCGCTGCTGCGTGCCGTAGGCGTTGAACTGCTGGATCGCCGTCGCGCGATTCGCCGACAGCGAGGCATGCGCGGCGAGGAACGCGTCGAAGGTGGTCTTGCGCGCGAGGTTCTGGTCGAGGGAGATCCGCCACGCGCGGAACATGTCGGTGTAGTCGTCGAAGTCCTCGTCGGCCGAGTCGGTGATCGCGCGGTCGGTGTCGTCGAGGGCCGTCGCGAATTCGTGGAACACCACCGAGATGGTCTCGGCGATGACACCGTTCCTGTCGAGCTCGGTCGCGTTGGCGGGCGCCACAAACGCGTCGGGCGTGCGCAGGCTCGCGACCGTGAGATTCGCACCCGGCAGCGCTGCGTTGATGCGCTCGACGAGCAGGGTCTTGTCGACGATACGCTTCCCCATCGCCTCCATCGCGTCGACAGCGGCGCGCTGATTCGCCGGGATGAAGCCCATGGACTTCGCCCGCGTGACCTCGGTCAAGGCTTGCTGGATGCGCGTGGTCGCGTTCGCGTACACGGCACGCAGGCTCTGTGTCTGCGCCTCGTTCATGTGATAGCGGCTGCGCGTCGAGCGGAGATGCGCCTTCGGCTCGAGCAAGAGCACACCCATGTGCGCACCGATATCGAGCAGCGCATTCTCCGTCTTCAGCTGTTCGTAGACGCCTCGCACGGGCTCGGCGGGGCCGTTCGTGCCCGACCAGTTCGTCTTGCCGCGACGGACGTCGTTGTCGAGGTCCTTCACGAAGGCGGCGCCGTTATCGTTGCGGATGTCGACCTTCGAGGTCGTCTTGTTGCCCTCTGCGTCGATCTCGGTGCCGAACTTCGCCGCGATCAAGAGGCGCCGCACCGTCGTCGCGTTGTCCCAGCGCGCGCGCCCGCGCAGCTCGACGTCGTTGCCGAACAGCGAATACGCGTGCGTGTCGTAATACGTGTCGTCCATGAGGTCGGTGCCGAGCGAGAGCTCGCGCGCGCCCTCGTCGTTCACCGCGTAGCGGTCGGGCTCGATCGTCAGCGCGACGAGCGGCATCTGCTCGCGCGCGGCTTGGCTGTTGGCATCCCACGGCATCTCGTCGAGTGGGAAGCCGTACGTGAACGCCTCCATGAGCCGGTTCCTGCGAAGGCGCTCGTAGAGCGTGCGTCCGTCTGCGTTCTGCTGGAGCAGCAGGCTGCGCAGGTGCTGGCCACTGAGGCCCTTCACGCCGAGAACGACCTCGACCTCCTCGTTGTCGCGCGCCCAGCCGCCGCTCTGCGTCCCGAATGTCGTCGAGTCGATGAACGGCCTCGTCGTCAGATCGTTCTCGCACCGCGGCGTGATCGAATAGACCAGCTTGCCGAGCGCGAGCTGTCCGACGAAGTCGACGCCGTCGAGCTCGTTCAGATCATCGTAGATGTCGTCATCCCCGGTGCCCGGATCGCCATCGGCGCCGTTGCGATGCTTGACGATGGCACTGGCCGCTTCACTCGACAGCCCTTGGTCCTCGAGCTTGTCGGTCGTCGACGTCGACTCGTTGACGAACTTGATGACCTCCGCGAGCTGGCAGGAGGTGTACTGGCCGTCGGCCTTCGCCTGATCACCGCCGAAGGAGTCGTCCCTGGCATCTCCTTCCACCCCCGTGCAACCAACCGTCATCAGCAAGAGAGGCAAGGCGAGGCGCTTCATGGGCCCGCCAGGATCAACATCCATGCCGCGCGCGGGCGGTGCTCTGTAGTGCAACAACCAGGACTTGCGTTCGTGCCTGGCTTGTCACCTAGCCGCTTGGAAGTGGCTCGGCCATTGGCCGGCCAGTCGCTTCAACGGAGATCGCGTGATCAGATGTATTGCGGGCGGTTGGTCACGCGACATGTCGCACGTGGTGACGATCGCAGGCGTCCCACAACGTCATGAGTGCGTCCTCGGAGAGAGTCGTGCGTTCGAGGCCAAGAACGTCCAACCGCTGCAGCAGGTCACCCGCCACGATCGCTTCGACTCCCCACATCGCTGATGTCGTTCATGGAGAGGTCGAGCTCGCGCAGCGCCGGCAAGCACTGCGAGCCCGCAAGCGCCTGGGCTCCTCCATCGCCGATCGCATTGCCCGCCATATCGAGGCGTACGAGCTCGGTCGTCCAGCCGGCGTTCGCCAGTGACCGTGTCGCGTCGGGACCCACCCGCCACTCGGAGAGCATCGAGCTCGATCGGTCCAGTTCCCGAGCTTGCGAGAGGCTCGACATCGGCGCCTTATCGGGCTTCGCGGGCGCGAGGCCACCACAACACGGCGGCGAGGCCGAACATGAGCGGCAGCGACATCATCGCGGCGGTCGCTACGAGGTAGTCGAGGAACAGGCCGATCAGCGACGGCGACCACAGGTCGCCGAACAGGTGGATCGCGAAGATCGCGACGGCCATCGCGCTCGCGCGCATCCACGCCGGTGCGCTGCGCAGAAGGATCGCGTTGATCGGCGCCGTGGACAGGAACAGCCCGACCTCGCCGATGCCGGCGAACAGGAAGAAGAAGAACGGGCTCGGCGAGAGGAACGCCGCCGCCGTCGCGGGGAACGCGATCGCGACGCCGATCGCGCACACCTTGAGCTGTGCATTCGCCTGCATGCGGTTCGCCACGTGCGTGTGATCCGCGCCCTCGGGCACCGGTGGCAATCCCCGCAGCGCCCGATCGCACATCCAGCCGCCGAGAATCGTCCCCAGCGCCCCGGCGACGACCGTCACGCTGCCGAAGATGAAGTTCGCTTTCGCGAGCGACGCTCGCTGCGCGGCGTCGGCCGTGAGCACCGCGACGTCCGCGAAGTGCGGCAGGAAGCGCTCCGAGAGGAACTTCGGCCCCCAGAACGCGAAGGCGCCGATCGCGGCGGTGTGCGCGCAATAGCCCCACACGGCCCGCGCGTAGATCGGAATCCGCATCAGCGTGCGAATCGACGACGCGACCGACTCCTTGGCCTCGTTCAGCTTGTGACGCACCGGCTCGTGGATCCACAGCACCGTGAACGCGAGGAGCACACCGGGTGCGCCTCCGACGAAGAACGCGACGTGCCAGCCGTACTCCTTCTGGATCATGCCGCCGAGCAGGTAGCCGAGCGCGCTGCCGACCGGCGTCGCGAGGAAGAAGATCGCGAGCATCTTGCCCTTCTTGTCGGGCGGAGAGACGTCGTCGATGATCGTCGGCGCGAGCGTCGCGTAGCTCGCCTCGCCGATTCCGACGAACGCGCGGGCGACGAGCAACCAGTACAAGTTCCCCGCGATCCCCGACGCAAACGTCGCGACGCTCCACGTGAACACGCCGAACGCGATCAGCCGCTTCCGGCTCATCCGATCACCGAGGATGCCGAACAGCGGCGACGTCACGAAGTAGCCGAGCAGGAACACCGTCGCGAGCAGGCCGCCCTCGAAGTTCGACAGCTGGAGATCCTTCTGGATCTCCGGCAGCACCGCCGCGACGATAAACCGGTCTAGGTAGTTGAGGAAGTTCAGCCCGGTGAGGAGGCTGACGATCGCGATCCGATTCTTGATCATCGCGTTCGGCCGCCAAACGTCAGCTGCAGGCTCGCGAGGAGAGGGATGAACACCGACTTGTCCTCGGACGCGCTCGACGTCGACACGGTGCGCACGCCGCTCTCCGCGAGGATCGACACCGCCGACGTGTCGCCGCGCGAGATATCGTAGCGAACGCCTCCGCCGAGCAGATACCCCGACAGGCTGCTGCCAGTGCTGCCCATCCCCGAGTCGTCATCACCCGCCGCGGCGGAGTAGCCGACGAAAACGAACGGCGACAGCTTTGTCTTCAGGAACGCCCAGCGGAAAATCACGTCGAGCGTCGTACGACTCGATGCCTTGCCCACGCGCACGCCGATGTCGAGCGTGATGATGCGATAGCCGAGCTCGCCCATGTACTGCGCGCCGCTCCCACGCACGTCCGCACCGAGGGTGGCGCCGATGAAGTAGCCAAACACGGGGCTGTTGTTGGTCACCGGTGCCGACGTGCCTGGCTGGAGCGTCACCGCGATCTCCGTCGGCTGTCCGGTCGTGACCGTGAACTCCTGGTCGTGCGTCGTGTAGCCGTACATCGTGACCTTGAGGTTGTGCCGGCCGGGCTCGACGTGGAACTCGCCGCCGACACGGCCCACCACCTGGTCGTCGACGGCGACGAGGGCACCTGCCGGGCCTCCCGTCACACGCAACATGCCGCTCGTGTGCGTATGCGGAAGCGGGCGGATCGGTTGCGTGGTCGTGTTCGTGGTTCCGCCACCGAGGCCGCGATCCGGCTCGGTGCGCGCCTTCACGTTCAGCGTCACTTCGATCGTCTGGGGCTCTCCGTACTCGAGCACCACGTCGCGCTCCTCGCGCTGGCCCTCGAGCTCGACGCGCACGCGATGTCCCCCGCCCCGGATCGCCTTCGTGTACGGCGTGACGCCGACGGGCTGGCCGTCGATCAATACGCGCGCGCCCACCGGCGATGTGTTCACTGTGAGCTTCGCGGGGCGAAGCTTCAGCTCGAGGATCAGTCGCTCGACCTCACGGCGCTCCTTCACTAGCGACTGCGGTGCTTCGTCGAGGTAGCGCTCGAACCATTGTGAGGACTCCCGGAGCTGCCCGAGGCGCTCGTACGCGGTCGCGATGTTGTAGAGCGCGAAGTGGTGCGGTACGAGCTCGTACGCGCGCAGGTAGTGCTCGATCGCGGTCTGGTAGTCCTTGTCCTTGTCGGCCTGCTGCCCGAGCGTGAACTCCTTGCGTGCGTCTTCGCGGTTATCAGCGCGCACCGGGGCCGCGATCACGAGGACCGCGAGGACCACCAGACGAAGCGCTGGGGAGGGCGAAAGACGCATCGCTTACCGATCAATACGGGTTCGGCTTGCGATCCGGACCGGTGGTGGCCGGTTCTTTCTTCGTGGCCGGCTCTTTCTTGATCGGCGGAGGGGGCGTGTAGCCATCGCTCCCCTCGACCATCTTGTCGGGGGTGCGATCGCCAACCGTCTTCGTCTCGGCTTTCACCGACGGGACCTGTTTCACGTCGACCGCCTTCTTGTCACCTTTGTCTGCCGGCTTCTTGTCGACGGGTGGCTTCTTCGGCTGCGAGTCCGCGACGACGGCCTTGTCGGGGATCAGCGCGAAGCTCTGCCTGTCGGTCATGCCCTCGGACACCGTGACCTTGCGGGTCTGCGTGAGGTGACCCGCGAGCTCGACCTTCAGCTCGTGCGGGCCGGGCGTGAC
The DNA here is from genome assembly GCA_046160585.1 of Kofleriaceae bacterium. Classification (GTDB taxonomy): domain Bacteria; phylum Myxococcota_A; class Polyangia; order Haliangiales; family Haliangiaceae; genus JABFXX01. The sequence goes on along the minus strand of JBJXGN010000200.1, from coordinate 13,206 downwards.
GACGATGGCCTGGCCGTCGCGATAGATGCGCGTCGCGTCGTTGTCGATCGTGACCACCGCGTCGGCCGGCGACACGGCCAGCTCGATGCGCGTCGGCAACGGTGTCGGCTCGACGGTCTGCGTGGGCTCCGGTGTCGACGTCGGGGACGACGGCGAGCTCTGCAGCTTCACGAGGATCACCGATGCGACCGCAACGCCCGCGAGCGCAGCAGCGACACCGATGATCACGGTTCTCTTCGACGAGGGGGCAGGGGCGGTCACGGGCACCGCGAGCGGCTGCGGCCCCGAGGACACCGTCCCGGCGAGCTCGACCGGCGAGCCCGACTGGGTCGCGGGCAACGCGAGCAGGAACGCATCGCAGTGTGCGTGGCGCGCCTGGGGTTCCTTTTCGAGCGCGCGGTGGATCGCGGCGACGAGCCGCGGCGGGAGACCGTCGCGAACGTCCGAGAGCAACGGCGCGTCGGTGGTCAGCAGCTTCGCGACGAGCACCGCGTAGGTGTGTCCCTCGAACGGCGGCTTGCCGGCGATCATCTCGTAGAAGATCACGCCGCACGCGTAGATGTCCGCGTGGTGGTCGATCTCGTTGCCCATCGCCTGCTCGGGCGCCATGTAGAGCGGCGTGCCCATCACGACACCGGTCGTCGTCAGCTTCGTCGCGGCGACCGCCTCGGGGTCCATGATCTTCGAGATGCCGAAGTCGAGCAGCTTCACGAAGTCCTGCTGCTCGCCCTGAGTCGTCAGGAAGATGTTGTCGGGCTTGAGGTCGCGGTGAACGATGCCCTTGGTGTGTGCGGCGCCGACCGCGCGCAGCACCTGGCGCATGATCTTGAGCGCGCGATTGAGCGGCAGCGGCCCGTGATCCTCGATCAACCGCGACAGCGGCTGGCCGACCAAGAGCTCCATCACGACATACGCGCGGCCATCGGGCGCCGTCCCGATGTCCATCACGTCGATGATGTGCGGATCGCCGATGCGGCCAGCGGCCAGCGCCTCACGCGTGAACCGCGCGATCGCCTCGCGATCGCCGTTGTACTTCTCGAGCATCAGCTTGACGGCGACGCGCTTGCCGAGTTGCGTGTGCTCGGCCTCGAACACCTCGCCCATGCCGCCGCGACCGATCATGCGAATGATGCGGAACTTGTTGTCGAACGTCTGTCCGATCAACGAGCTGCTAGCGCTTGGCTCCGCCGGCACGTCGGAACGAATACTAAACGATCAGCCCCAGTTATGCCGCCGTTAGTTCCAGCCAGTCCAAGCTCAGCAAACCCCGCGAAACGTTTGGCCGGACCGCGAATCGGGACCCGGTTTGGCGCACAAAGCCTGTGACGCTGGCACGCGAGATCCGGCATCACAACGCAGCGAGGAGCTTGTCGAGCGCGTCGTAACTCTCGCTCATACCGCCCTCCATTCCGGAGTGCAGCATGCCGTCGCGTTCTTCGGTCGTGTGGAATAGCGAGATGTTCACGAGCTTGGTCCGCCCATCGCCGAGATCCTCGAGCGTCGTCGTCTCGACGATCACGTGACCGGGCATGCCGTCCCATTCGAACGTCTGCACGATGCGCTCCTTCGGCGTGATCTCTCGGAACTTTCCTTCGAAGCCATGCCCGTCGTGCGTCTCGATGCGCCAGCGACCGCCGCGCCTCGGCTCGTGAACGACGAGCTTGCACGGTTGTCCGCGTCCCCACCACTGCACGAGGAGTTTCGGGTCGGTGATCGCCGCCCACACACGATCGCGCGGAGCGTTGAAGATGCGCTCGGCGCGGATCTCGCGCTCGGCGGGGGTGGTCACGAGGAGCTTCTTGGGTGCGGTCATGTTGTTCTTCCTTTCACTTCGTACGTTCGAGAAGCTCGCCGAGCGCATCGAGTCGCGCATCGAGCATCTCCGAATAGGTAGAGATCCAGCGGCTCTCCTCGTCGAGCTGTCTCGGCGCGAGCGAGCACGTGCGCACGCGGCCGACCTTCTCGGTCCGGACGAACCCCGCGTCCTCGAGGATCTGGACGTGCTTCTTGATGCCCGTGAGGGTCATGCCGAATTCGTCCGCGAGCTCGGTAATGGACGCGTCACCACGGCCGAGGCGCGAGAGAACCCCGCGCCGCGTCGGATCCGACAGCGCCCCGAAGGTCGCGTCGAGCCGTGGATTATACTGAACCATGTAGTTCAGTATTGATCCAACAGACGGCCCTGGCAAGCCGAAATCGCCGAATCATGATCGCGCTCGCGGATCTTCTCGGCATCGTTCACGAAGGATCCGATCAACCGGCGTGATCGACCGGCGCGATCGACCGGCGCGACTACTTCGGAGCGCGCGCCACGTCGACGACCGCCGCGGCATACGCGGTCGCCGCCGCTTCGCACGCGTCGAGGTCACCGGTCAGCCACGCACACGCGAAGTTCGTCTCGGTCGGCGGCGGCTGGATCTTCACGACGCGCACCTCGGCCGCCTTGAGCGCAGCATCGAGACCGATCGTCGCTTCGATCGGCGGCGCGACGAGGTACGCCATCGGCGTCCCGACTGCGAGCCCGGCCTCCTTGCCGAGGTACTCGCCGATCGACGCGATCACGTGCGGGAACACCGTTACGGTCCGCTTCCCGTCGGCGTCGTAGAAGCACGCGTCGTGCTGGAGGCAGCGCACCAGCGCTTCGAGCCCGGCGTCGATCGCCTCGGGCTCGCTCGCGGCGATCACGCCGAGGATCTCGCCGGACAGGCGACCGCTCGCGTGGGCGGCGCCCGCGTAGAAGCTCTTCGCGAAGATGACGTCGACGGGGGCGTGCTTCGTCGCCTCGTCGAGCGCGACGTACATCGCGTCGTCCTGATCGCACGTGACGAGCCCGAGCGATCGGTGTCGCTCGGGATCCCCGCCGTAGGCACGCACGAGGTTGGGCTCGGCGTTCGGCAAGCGCCGCACGCTCAGCACCGTCGGAAGGATCGGCTGGAGCACTCCGCCTGCGCTCACGGTTGGCCTCCGACCAGCTTCTGCCGGACCTGCGGCTCGCGATAGCCGCGTCCACCGGCGACCTCGCCGAGCTTCCCGAGATCGAGGGGCACACCCGACACGCGCTGATCGATCATCGCCTTCGCGAGCGCGGCCAAGCGCTCCGCAGCATCGTCGGGGACGATGCCGCGCGCGTGGATGTTCGAGATCATGTTCCGGTCACCGTCGGTGTTGCCGATCTTCGGGTCGTACACGACGTAGGCCGATAGGCCGTCTCCGGTGCCGAGGCCCGGGCGCTCGCCGAGGAGGATCATCGACACCTTCGCGCCGACCTCTTGTCCGATCTCGTCCTCGAGCCACACGCGCGCGAACCGCGCCGCGACGGGCGTGCCGACGCGAAGCCCGCGACGTTCACACGCGCGAACAACCGCGTCGTGAAGTGCTTTGCCCGTCTGCATGCACGCGACCGCGGAGAGCCCGTCCGCGACGATAATCTGCACGTCGATGTTCTTCGTGCAGCGCGATCGCACGACCGCGAGCGAGTCGTCGTCGAGGCGGCGGCCGAGATCCGGGCGCAGGAGGAACTCGCGGTGGTTGGTCACGCGCGATCGCAACCCGAGGAACCCGTTCTGCTCGGCCCATTCGTCCGGGAGCTCGGTGCCGACCGCGGCGTGCGCGACCGCCAGCTCGGCCTGGAACTGCAACACCACGTCGGTCGCATATCGAGTCCCGACGTGTCCGATCCCGAGGAGTGCGGTCGTATGCCTCGCCGCTTCGGCGGCGAACGGGCTCGCCTCGGGGCGCGGGGTGTAGATCCGCGCCGGAGGGGCTGGAATCGCGGGCATCGCCGGGATCGGCGGGAGCGGGTCGGCGGCCCCGAGCTCGGCTCGCAACTGATCCATCAGCTGTCGTGTCCGGCTCATCGAGAGACGTGCAACGTACCCCAGGTTCGGATAGGATTGGTCCCTCGATGCGCTCCGCCCTCGCCCTGATCCTGCCCGCGTTGCTTGGCGGCGCGGGATGTATCGCGGCCGAGCCGGGCAGGGGCAAGGACACCGAGACCTCGCCGCGCAAGGCGTGCACCGAGCTCGAGGGCCTGACGTTCGTCGGCGGTCCGGGCAACGGGGAGAGCGTCACGTTCGCGACGGACGACGCCGAATACTCGACCTATACCGAAACAGCGCCCGACGGCACCCAGTCGATCGGCCTCGCCCAGTGTGACAGCGTCGGCCTCACGAACCTGATCTTCATCGACGGCGCCACGGATCGTCACGGAGCGCGCGCGGACCTCCCGAACAGCGCCAGCGGCATGTTCCTCACGTGGAGTGACGGTCAGACGCTCGTCGCGTTCATCGACCCGCTCTGATCGCTCTGATCGGCGGTCGATCGTCGTTCTGATCGTTAGCGGACCGCGCTGACGTCGCCGAACTTCGGGCCGGGTGCGTCGCCGCGCCAGATGCCCTTCGCGTCCAGCCACGCGTCGAACTCCGGGGTCGGGCGCTTGTGGACGAGGCGGCGCAACGTCGGGATGTCGTGATAGCTCGTCGACTGATAGTTCAACATGATGTCGTCGCCGACCGGCAATGACATGAGGTACGTGCAGCCCGCCGTACCGAGCAGGACCTTCAAGCTCTCGAGCTCGTCCTGCGACATCGACGCGTGGTACGTGAAGCACGCATCGCAGCCCATCGGCAGCCCGAGGAGCTTGCCCATGAAGTGATCCTCGAGCGCGGCGCGCGAGATCTGCGGCCCATCCTCGAGATACTCGGGCCCGATGAACCCGACGACAGTGTTCACGAGGAACGGTTTGTAGCGGCGCGCCATGCCGTAGGCGCGCGCCTCGATCGTCACCTGATCCGCGCCGTGGTGCGCCGCGCTCGACAGTGCCGAACCCTGTCCCGTCTCGAAGTACATCCGGTTCGGACCCTTGGTCGTGCCGCGCTCCTTCATCATCGCCCACGCTTCGTCGATCAGCTTCGCGCTGATGCCGAACGCCTTGTTCGCCTGCTCCGTTCCGGCGAGCGACTGGAACATCAGATCCATCGGGCAGCCCAGCTCCAGTGCTTTCATCTGCACGGTCACGTGCGAGAGCACGCAGTGCTGGGTGGGGCATGCGTTGCGCTTCAGCACGTCGTCGATCGCGGTGAGGATCTCCGCGGTCGACGCGGGCGTGTCGGTCGCGGGATTCACGCCGATCACGGCATCGCCGCATCCGTACGCGAGCCCTTCGCGCATCGACGCGAGGATGCCCTGCACGTCATCGGTCGGATGATTCGGCTGGCACCGTGACGAGAGGCGCCCGGGCAGTCCGAGCGTGTTGTTGGCGCGCACGACGACCTGGCACTTCGCGCCGACGGTCATCAGATCGAAGTTCGACATCAGCTTCGCCGCCGCGGCGACCATCTCCGGCGTCAGCCCCGGCGCGACGGCACGCAACGTGGGGCCGGTGGTGTCGATGTCGAGTAGCCACTCGCGAAACTGGCCGACGGTCAGATGGCCGACGGCGCGAAACGCCTGCGCGTCGAGCTCGTCCTCGACGAGGCGCGTGAGCTCGTCCTGCTCGTACGGCACGACCGGGTTCTCGCGCAGCTCTCGCAGCGTCAGGTTTGCGAGCACCGCGCGCGCGGCCACGCGCTCGACCGCGTCGCGCGCGGAGATGCCGGCGAGGTCGTCACCACTCTTCGGCGCGTTTGCCTTCGCGAGCACTTCCTTGACGGAAACGAAGCGATATCCGACGCCGCGGATCGTCGATGCAAGCTGCATATCGTCGAGCAGCGACCGTACAGAAGTAGGACGCGGCACGCCACTGCTGGGTCCATCGACCCGCGGGTAGGTATCGTATGCCCCGGCGGGCCCCACGGAATAGCGTCGCGAGGATCGACGTTTCGACCGTGCGACCGATCGCGCACCGAGCGCTCTCGTCACTTACGAGCCCGATGGTAGCGTCGGCGCAGGGAGCACATCGCATGAACCGTACGCTGCTCGTTGTCGCCGTGAGTGCCTGCGCGCTCGTCCCCACGCGTCTGGCGTTCGCCGACGCCGAGATGGATGCCTACGTCGCCGCGATCAAGGACGCGACGGGCGACGACCCACGATCCCAGGCCATTGCCAAGCTCGTGACGTTCAAGCTGGGGAAGAAGTGCTGGGCGAAGCTGCCCGACAAGAATCAAGGTGCCGTGCATCTGGGGACGTTCGCGTCGCGCGACCTGCTCGAGTACGGAAAGCTCGTCACTGGCGAGGAGATGACCGAGACCTCGCTCGACGCGTTTCGTCAGAAGTTCTCGATCACGGTCAACGTCGAAGGGGACGACTGCGACGCGAAGCAGAACTCGCTCTGGCTCGGCTACTGGTCGGGCGCGATCTCGGCGGTGAAGAACTACCCACCGCCCTCGGGCAAGGCGTTCATCACGATCAACGTCGGCAAGCAGAAGGAGCTCGTGAACGAGGTGGCCAAGGACGGCAGCACGTTCACCATCAACGGACCCAAGGACATCGCCGCAAAGGAATGGAACGACAAGCTCGAGAAGCCGTTTCGCCAGCTCGTCGCGAACATCCCGGACAACTTCGCGTTCGCCGTCAAAGAGACGACCGGCGATTTCTACAGCGCATGGGTGCTCACGAAGTTTCACACCTTCAAGATCGGCAAGAAGTGCCGCGCGAAGCTGGCCAACAAGGACGAGGGCGCGGTGCACGCTGCCTCGTTCGCCACCCGTGATATCGCCGCGTGGGCCAAGGCCGCCGGAGCCGAGGACTGGGACGCGGTCGAGGGGCAATCTAACAACGACCCCAAGTACAACCGCGATCTCGTCGAGAAGGACATGGACGCGTTCAAGAAGCGCTTCTCGGTCACCGTGATTGTCGACGGCGATGACTGCGACGCGAAGCAGAGCTCGCTGTGGTTGCGCTACTGGACCACGATCGTCGGGGCGCTCGAGGACTATCCGCCCAAGGCGAAGAACGTGAAGATCACGCTGACGGTGACCGCCAAGGCGAAGCAGATGTCGGCGAACGTCGGAAAAGATGGCGCGACGTTCGCGTTCACGGGGCCGCGTGACGTGGAGAAGGCGATGTGGAGCGATGTGATCGTCAAGGCGTTCGAGAAGGTGAAGAAGAAGTAGTAGTCACGCTCGCAAGATCGCGAACGTGATCTTCGCGTGAACCAGCGTGCGCGACGGCGATCCGGTCGTAGTGTCCAGACGATGCGCCATTGTCTCCTCGTGATCATGCTCGCGGCGTGTGGCTCGTCCGAGCCGCCAACTGCGTCGATCGGACAGTCGACAGCCGATACAAGCGCGGCGATCACCGCGCTACGGGCGTCGAAGTTCGCCGATGCGCGTCGCGAAGCCGACGTCGTCCTCGCGAAGGATCCGGGGAGCTCGCAAGCAGCAGCGGTGCGCGCCATCGCGACGTACCAGGGCGCGGTCCAGCGGCTCGGCGACGAGCTCGGCGCGATCATGGATACGGGCGAGCTCATGAAGGCGCTCGATCACGGTGCGGGCCGCGCGACATGGACGGCGTTCCTCGACGCGCTCGATGCAGTCGACCGGGACCTCGAGATCGTCGCGAGAGATCCGAGCTTCTCGCTCGAGCTGTGCATCGCGTGCCTCGAGATCGATTGGAACGGACGGGGCGGCATCGACGAGCGCGATCGCCGGATGCTCGAGCTCGAGTACGACGGACGCGGTGGTCGACTCGAGGTGGGCGATGTTCGCCGGCGGCCGACGTTCCGCTTCGATCGAGGCGACGGCGAATGGGGGCGTGCGATGGTCGGCTTCCAGCGCGCGTTCGTGAACCTCGTGCTCGCGTACGACTGGCGCCAGCTCGACAAGCTCGTTCGAAGAGGCGATGGCGACCGCCGCCTCGTGATCCCGGTCGCCGACAAGGCGCGCGTGAAGAAGGCGTACGAGCTGTTCGTGTTCGCGCTCGAGCGCAGCGCCGCGGAGCGCGTCGCGTACCTCGCCGAGACCGATGACGATCGCGAGTGGGTGCCAAACCCGAAGCAGAAGGATCATCCGATCCCGCTCGACGTCGACGGCGCGCTCTACGCGACCTGGGCCGCGGTCCTCGGTGACGTGAAGGACATGCTCGCGAGCAAGGCGGGCGTCTCGTTCCAAGAGATCGCGCGCATCCTCGACGACGATCTCGAGAGAATCGCCCCCCACGCCTACCTGGATCTCGGTGCGATGTTTCGCGAGCCGAAGGACATCATCCTCGATCTCTCCGGCAACGCGGAGTCCGCCCAGGACGTGGAGCGCATCCTGCGTGGAGTCATGGGCAATGGCTATCGAACGTCGATGCGCGCGAGCCCGCTCGTCGGGCGTATCCGCACGATGATCGAGCGGGTCGACCAGGGCGAGGAGACGTTCGAGCACAAGCTTCGCTATCTGTTCTGGCTCAACTGAGGGGCGGGCAGGGGGGATTGCTCCCCGGCTCGAGGTTCGATGGACGGGTTAGCGATGTGGGATCGCTGACGAATCCTGGCACTCGACACCGACGACGTGCACCCGCTTGCACGAGGTGCGCACGGTGTCGCTCGCGCACCCGCGCGAACCACATCGGCACGCCGCCTGCTTCGGTGGTGCTCCATGTCGCGCATGGTCGTTTTCGCGTCGCTGCTGCTGCCCACGGTGCCCACGGTTGTCCTCGCCGAAACTCGAGGCGGTGCTGTCGAGGGCCAGATCGAGGGTCCATCGACGCATGTCATCGGCGGCAGCGCAGTCCCCGCCGGCAAGTGGCCCGACGCCGTCGCCATCGTCGGCGCGCAGGGCTCGTGCACCGGCACGCTGATCGCGCCCGACATCGTACTCACGGCAGGTCACTGCGGCGACGCGGGCCTGACGACGGTCATCGCGAACACGACGAACTACGACGGTGCAGGCGGCGTGCGATCGCAGATCGCGTCGTTCACCGCGTATCCGAACTGGCAGACCACGTTCGACATCGCGGTCATCAAGCTCGCCACGCCGATCACGACCGTCACGCCGCGCCCTATCGGGGCGAGCTGTACGTTCCAGGGCTTCTCGCAAAACATGATGGTGCACCTCGTCGGTTTCGGGCTCACCGATACGGCGGGGCAGGGCAACAACACGACGCTCCGCGAAGCGACGGCGCCGGTCACGGATCCGACATGCTCTGGGCCCGGTGGCTGCTCGACGGGCGCCGCGCCGGCGGGCGAGTTCATCGCTGGCGGTAGCGGAACCGACTCGTGCTTTGGCGACTCGGGCGGACCGGTCTACCTCGACACGCCGCGCGGCACGATGGTGATCGCCGCGGTCTCGCGCGGGCTCGACAACTCGCCGACGCCGTGCGGCGGCGGCGGCATCTACGTGCGCACCGACAAGGTGCTGGCGTGGATCGAGCAGACGGCCGGCACGCCCGTCGCGAAAGACAGCTGCGCCGGCGGCGTGACTCCGCCGCCCGAGCCCAGCGACGAGGATCCTCCGCCCGGCGGTGGTGGCCCACAGAACCCCGATGACGACGAGCCCCAAACCTCGGGCTACCCGGGCGAGATCACCGGCGGCTGCTCGACCAGTGGTGGCTCCGCGACCGGCTTGCTGCTCGGCCTCGCGTTCCTCGGCCTGCGTCGACGTCGGTAGATCACGAGCTCGGCCTGTCTCGGCCCGCGCAGTCCGTGATCAGACGGCGAACATCACGACGACCGCGACGACGCACGCCATCGAGGCGCCGATCATCGCGATCACCTTGCCGCGGCCACGCTTCATCTGACCGACCATCAGCTGCATGGTCTTGTCGGCATCGTCGGAGATGTCGACCTTCTTGAAGGGACGTACAGCCTGGGTGGTGCCGGTCACGACGCTGAACTGCGCGTGATCGACCACCGAGATGCTCCCGTCGTCGAAGTACCGATCTTCGATTGGACGATCGGAGTCGCCGGCCTCCGGCTCTTCCTGGGGAGCGACCTCGTTGCCCTTCTTGAACCAAAGCGTCTCGCGGAAACGCGCCATGCTTCTCGGTTCGGCCACGCTCTACGATCGATGAGGTAGCTGTCGGTGCAAACCGCGAGCTGGTTGTCCGGGATCTGGCCGGATGCCGGACGCGTGTCCGAGATCCGGTCGGACAAGATCGCTAACGCTGCGAGATCGTTCATGCGGAGCGTGGCATCGAGGGTGCTGAGGCTGTCAGGTCATGTGCTTCGCTCCCATTCGTCGTCACCTCCCGTCATTCCTCGCGCCGTTCGATCGCGCACGTGGTGCACACGGCGCCATGCATCGCCGACATGGTCGGTTCGCGCTGGTCGCGTTCGCGATCCTCGTCGTCGCGCTGATCGCAGTCCCGTCGGGGTTGCCATCGGCGCACGCGGGACCAGCCCCCATAGTGGGTGGCTCTCCGGCGCGATCGAAGGACTGGCCCGATGTCGTCGCGGTCCTCGGTCGCGACGGCATCTGCACCGGCACGCTCGTCGCACCCGATGTCGTGCTGACCGCAGGGCATTGCATCGGCATCGAGCCGACCGAGGTGATCACGCACGCGGACAGCCTCGAGCCCGGCGCGCCGCACGATCGTGTCGACGTGAAGTGGTCGCGCGCGTATCCCGCCTGGCACGAGCGCTTCGACGTCGGCGTCGTCGTGCTCCAGCGGATGGCACGCACGAGACCACGCGCGATCGCCATGGCCTGCCTCGCGAACGAGCACCTCGCCGCGGGAGACGCCGTAACGATCGTCGGCTACGGATCGATCGCTCCCGACGCGAGCGACGACAACACGCGTCTCCACGCGGCGCGCGTGCCGGTGATCGATCCGTTCTGCAAGAACGCACCCGGGTGCCTCGACACGGCCGGACCGAACGGCGAGTTCGCGGCGGGCGGTCGCGGCACAGATGCTTGTTATGGCGACTCGGGTGGCCCGGCGTACCTCGAGACACCGAGCGGGTACGCACTCGTGGGTGTGACGTCGCGGTCGCTCGCCATTGATGGACTGCCGTGCGGCAACGGCGGCATCTACACCCGCGCGGACAAGGTCGTCGCGTGGATCCAGAGCGTCACCGAGCGCCGGCTGGAGCGCGTCGTGTGCGAGGGATCGAGCGATGACCCGGAAGCAACGCAGCCCGACGAGGCGGGGTGCGCGACACACGACGGCGGGGCCGGCGCTGGGTTCGCGATCCTCGCGACGAGCGTCGTTCTCGTCCGTCGGCGGAGGTGTCGTCGGCGAACTGCGTGATACAACGCCGCCAGCATGGCGAAGATCAAGGTGAAGAATCCCGTCGTCGAGATGGACGGCGACGAGATGACCCGCATCATCTGGCATTTCATCAAAGAGAAACTGATCCTCCCGTACCTCGACATCGATCTGAAGTACTTCGACCTCGGCATCGAGAGCCGCGACAAGACCAAGGACCAGATCACGATCGACTCGGCGAACGCGACCAAGCAGTACGGCGTCGCCGTCAAGTGCGCGACGATCACGCCCGACGAAGCGCGCGTGAAGGAGTTCAACCTCGCCGAGATGTGGAAGTCCCCGAACGGGACGATCCGCAACATTATCGGCGGCACGATCTTCCGCGAGCCGATCATCTGCTCGAACGTTCCGCGCCTCGTGCCGGGCTGGACCAAGCCGATCGTCGTCGGCCGCCACGCGTTCGGCGATCAGTACAAGGCGACGGACTTCGTCGTACCGGGCGCCGGCACGCTGACGATGACGTACACGCCCAAGGACGGGGGGAAGCCGGTCGAGTACAAGGTGTTCGACTTCCCGGCCGGTGGCGTCGCGATGGGCATGTACAACCTCGACGAGTCGATCATCGGCTTCGCGCGCAGCTGCATGACCTACGGCTTGAACCGTGGCTGGCCGGTCTATCTGTCGACGAAGAACACGATCCTCAAGAAGTACGACGGTCGGTTCAAGGATCTGTTCCAGAAGGTGTTCGACGACGAGTTTGCGGACAAGTTCAAGGCGAAGGGCATCGTCTACGAGCACCGCCTGATCGACGACATGGTCGCGTCCGCGATGAAGTGGGACGGCGGCTTTGTCTGGGCGTGCAAGAACTACGATGGCGACGTCCAGTCGGACTCGGTCGCGCAGGGCTTCGGCTCGCTCGGCCTGATGACGTCCGTTCTGCTCACGCCCGACGGCAAGACCGTCGAGGCCGAGGCCGCACACGGCACGGTCACGCGGCACTATCGGGAGCACCAAAAGGGCAAGCCAACCTCGACGAACCCGATCGCGTCGATCTTTGCCTGGACGCAGGGCCTCAAGTACCGCGGCCAGTTCGACGACACACCGGACGTCGTCAAGTTCGCGGACGCGCTCGAGCGCGTGTGCGTCGAGACCGTCGAGAGCGGGAAGATGACGAAGGACCTCGCGATCTTGATCGACGCGAAGGCGCCGTGGCTCACCACGCAGGACTTCCTCGACGCGCTCGACGCCGGCCTCAAGCAGAAGATGGCGACCTGGTGAGTTAGCTGGCCCGAGTCGGAGGACGGTTTGCGTCGACATTCGACGTGACCCTCACCGAGGTGACGTCACGGATCGGTGAACGTCACGAATTGACCGGTCATCGACAAGTGCTGCGCGCGGATCCAGTCCGCGCTGAAGCCGGCGTTGGAGATCCGGAGCTCGTCGATCGCCCCGAACATCGGCGATCCACCTCCCAAGACAATGTCATCTGGGGTCGTGTCGAGCGTGGCGCCCCGGTTCTCCGGGCCCTGCACCAGTGCACCGTTTTTGTACAACCGGAGGGCTGTCCCGTCATGCGTGTAGCTGATGTGAGTCCACGCGTTGAGCGGAAGGTTGGTGTTTAGGTAGGACGAAGGGCCCGTCGAGAAGTGGACGTCGATCTGGAACCAGAGGTTCGACGCGAGGGGTTGGCGTTCGATGCGACCGTCTTGAATCGATGTGAACGCCCCTTTGCCGATCACTTCATTGGACCGTTCGGCCTCCATCAAGCTCCCATAGGTCGGCCGGAGCCACAGCTCCAGGGTCCACGCGTCCCAGCCAGTGAGCAGAGCGTCTGCAGTCGCGAATCGGACTTCCTGACCGTTGTCCGTGAATATGGTGGCGGGGCCGATCTGGCCCTCCCCGCCGGTCGTGTTGCTGACCGTGCCGTCGTACGTGTTCGCGGCGTCGACCACCGTGGTGCCCATGTGCGAGACCAGCTCGTAGCCCGTCCAGACCAGGTCCGAGGCGAGGTTGCTTGCACCGGTGCCGGCGCCGAAGTGCATCAAGATCGAATCGGTGGTCGAGCTCCCATCGATCAAAGGCACCTTGACCCAGATCGGTGAGCGACCGCCGGGAGCCCATTGCTCTACATCGAAT
>JBJXGN010000199.1:0-32069 GCA_046160585.1 Kofleriaceae bacterium | reverse complement strand
GGGGGCGGCACGGACGGGCCGGCGCCGCCGGGACGCACGGACGGCAGCGCGGTCGCGAGCAGGTCGATCGTGCCGAGGCTGCCTTCCGGCGCGGGACCGAGCAGCTGATCGAGATCTTTCTTCGCGGTCTTCGCTTCGCGACCGAGCTTGTCGATGTGGATGTTCACGCTGCGTGCGATCGATCCGAACTTGCCGCCGTGCGCGTCCTCGGACAACCGCTCGGTCTCGCCCTTCGCGAGCTTTACCGCGTCGGCCGCGAGCCGCTTGAGCGGGCGATCTGCCTCGACGAGCATCAGCACGATTCCGACGCCGAGCACCACGATGAAGGCACCGCCGACGAGGATCCACGGGAAGTTGCCGAACGACAGGTCGCTCTGCGTGACCACCTTTAGCGTTCCGGCGAAGCCAACCGTCGACGGTCGCTTGATCATCACCGAGTAGAACGCGTTCTTCGACGCAGCCTCGCCGGGAAGGCGCGCGACGATGCCGGTGTATTCGTCCTTCCCGCTGACCAGGCTGATCGGCTTGTTCGCCTGGCAATCACGCCCCATCTCTCCGCTGCTCTTCTTGACGACATCGAGCATCGGTCCGGCGTCGACAGCGAGGCTCTTCGAGCCCGCGACATCGTCTTTGCCGAGATAGAAGCCGAGCTCGACGTCGATCGACTTCACGAGTCGTTGCGCGAGCGTGTTGGTGACCTGATGCCCGAGCACGACGGCGCCGACGTACGCGACCGGCGGATCGCGCTTGATCACCGGCGCCGCCGAGACGAAGTACATCGTGCCGTTGTGCGCCCATAGATCGTCGCGCAGATAGCCGGCGAGAGCGTCGTCGACGAGAGGCCGTCCCGCGGCAACATCGCCGAAGTCGTTCGCGTCGAGCGCGACGCGCGCGACCACGCGGCCCTTGCGATCGACGAGCATCGCGAAGTCCGGCTTGCGTCCCTGGATCGTGTTGATGACCTTCTCGCCGACGTCGCGGACGGCCTTCATCCGCGCCTCGTCGAGCTTGTCTTGCCCGGACGCGGCCTCGAGAGCACCGACGATCTCCGGTGTGCGCGAGAACTGTCCCGCGAGATCGACGCGATTGCGCGCGTCGTCCCCGAGAAGAATGTCGACGACACCACACGCGACCACGAGGCGCTGCTGCTCCTCGGCGAGAAGCGTGCGCTGCGCGGGCCGCGGCATCACGAGCGCGATCGTCAGCGCGATCGCGCCTGCGAGGGCGATGAGGAAGAACCAGATCTTGCTCAGGAACACGGGCGCTCACTTCTTCGCCGGCTGCACGAGCGCCGGCACCTTCGGGTTCACCTCGACCTTGCCCTTGTTCCCGACGTTCACGTCGGTCGCACCCTCGAGCCAACGATCCTTGTAGAAGACCTTCAGCTTGTAGCTGCCCTCCGCGACCTCGCCGAAGTCGAACTTGCCGGCCTCATCGACGAGCGCGACGTACGGCGAGCTCGTGACGACGAGCTTGCCTCGCAGGTGCGGCGCGTCGGCGTCCCCGATCGAATACACCTTGCCGCCTTCGGGGACGCGAAACGACTTCGTCCCGGTCGGGTTGATCGGCCCCGCCTGGACGAGCTTCGGATCCTCGGCGGCCACCAGCGTCCGCGCGGTGCGCGACGTGTTCTTGATGACGACCTCGGAGCCGGCGGGCGCGCCCATCACGGGTCGAGCGAACGACTCGCCTACCAGCTCCCACGTGACCTGCCCCGGCGAGCTCGGCTTCGCGTCGCCCTCGAGCACTACGATCATCGACGGTGTCACCGCCACCGGCTTTGCCGGCGCGAGTGGGTTCTCGACGCGATCGAGAAACCCTTTCGTCGCGGGCGGCGGCCGATCGGGCGGGGGAGGCAAGTCGAGCTTGCCGGACACCGGCCCCGCGATCGCCGTCGCGAAAGCCCCCGTAACAACGCCAAACACCACGACACGCAGTGAGGACATGATGCGGTGCAAATCGTAGTGCCGCCGCACTCCCGGCCGCAACCCATCGAGGGCTCTACTTCTGGCCGCTGGGGTATCGGGCTTCGAGAAGACAGAGCCGCAAATTCGTACGCAACCGTACGCGCACCCGATCGAGCAGGCCCACATGTCTTACGCGGATGCTCCCGGCTCGGACTCTTCACGCCAGCCCGACGAGACCTGCGAGCTCGCGTCGCGGCGAGCCGGACCGAACACCGAACCCGACGCTTCTGCGCGGCGCGACTCCGTCCGAACGGGTCTCGCGCGATCGCGCCAGCCGCTCCCGATCGCGATCGCATTCGCGCTGGGCATCGCGCTCGCGACACTCGTCCCCGCCGCGCGACCGGTCGGCATGCTCGCCGCGATCGTGTCCGTTCTCGCGAGCGCGCGCGATCGCCGATGGGTGCCGGCTGTCGCGATCGCGATGGGTCTCGTGGCCGGTGCACGTCCCGCGCCTCGCGCACCTGCCTCCGTCACGATCGACGATCGCACCAGCGACCGTGTCGTCGGCCTGATCGCCGGCCCGATCGTCCCGACCGCGCATGGGACCGGCGCGCGGCTCGATACCGACGACGGCGGCGCGATCTGGCTGTGGCTCGATCGCGAAACCGCGCTCGAGCGCCATGACACACGCGCATCGCTGATCCCCGGGATGCGCGTGGTGGTGACGGGGCGCGCGAAGTCACCGGGTGGCTCGCGCGGGCCCGGAATGGTCGTTCCCCGCGGCAAGCCCGTCCAGATGACGATCGACACGATCGCGATCGTCGAGGATGCAGCCGGCCCGGTCGATCGCGCGTGGCGCTGGGCGCGCGAGACGCAGATCGCATGGAGCGAGCGAGTCGAGAGCGCGGGCGGTGAGGCGACTGCGCGCGCGGCACTGCGCGGCATCGTGACCGGCGATCGCAGCGCGGTTCCCCCGGAGCTCGATGCACGCTGGCGCGCGACCGGCATCTTTCACGTGCTGAGCGTCAGCGGCCTTCACCTCGCGGTGATCGCAGGTCTCGCGTTCCTGGTACTGCGCAAGCTCGTCGCCGCGTCGCCGCTGGGACGCCGCGTGAATCCCGCGCGCTGGGCGGCGCCGCCAGCGATGGTGATCGCGGTTGTCTACACGCTCGTCACCGGCGCACAGCTCGCGACGCTGCGCGCGTTGATCGTGGTCGGGTTGGTGCTCGTCGCGGCGATGATCGACCGGCCGCTCCGGCTGATCGACGCACTCGGTGTCGCGGCGATCGCGATCCTCGTGTGGCACCCGAGCGACCTGTTCGACCCGAGCTTCCAGCTGTCGTTCACGGCGACGATCGTGCTCGCGCTCGTTCGTCGCCCGATCGCGACGGGCGTGAAGGGATGGATCGCGCGCGGTGTGGCGACGTCCTTCTGGATCACGATCGCCACGGCGCCGCTAACCGCGTATCACTTCCACCAGGTCACGCCGAGCGGCATCGTCGGAAATCTCGTGCTCACGCCGCTGCTCGAGCTCGTCGCCTTGCCGATCGGCCTGCTCGGCATCGCGCTCGGCTCGATCGGCGCGCCGCTCGTGAGAATCGCGACGGAGATCGTCGGCGTCGTCGACCACGCCGCGGCGCTCGGCGCTGAGGTGGCAATCGTCGGACGCGTGGCGATCGCCAGCTCGTTCGTGCTCGTGGTGCTCGTCGCGATCTCTCTCGCGCTCGTCGTCGCGAAGCGGCGCGCGCTCGGTTGGGTCGTGCTGTGCGCGATCTGGACGCTCGCGCGGGCGCCGGCACCGGCCGGCGCGTTGCGCGTGACGTTCCTCGATGTCGGGCAAGGCGACGCCGCGATCGTCGAGCTGCCCGACGGCGGCGTGTGGCTCGTCGACGCTGGGGGGCACGCGAGCGCCGGGAGCCTCGCGCGGGCGAGCGCGACCGGCGCCATCGTCGAGCGCGCACTCGCGAGCGCCGGCCACGATCGCGTCGACATCGCGATCGTGTCGCATCCACATCCGGATCACTACGCCGGCCTCGCGGGAATGACCGTGCCGATCGGCGAGGTGTGGTCCGCGCGCGAGGTCGAGGCCGGCGAGGCGGATCGAGGGAGCAGACGCGCGTTCGCAGGATTGGTGGACACGCTCGTCGCGCGTGGAACGCGAGCCGTGTCTCCACCGCTGGGCGTCGCGGCGCGGCGCGCGGGCGTGGAGCTCGTCGTGTGGGCTCCGCGCTATCAACCGATTGAGGGCGGCGCCGCGATCGCCGCGGCCGATCCGGTGCGCAGCGTGAACGACAACTCGCTCGTCGTGGAGGTCCGCTTCGCCAATCGCTCGATCGTGTTCGCCGGCGATCTCGAGCTCGAGGGCGAAGATCTTGTCGTCGCGGCGGGTCTTGGGCGCGCGGATGTAGTCAAGGTCGCCCACCACGGCAGCCCGACGTCGTCGTCGATCGCGTTCGTCGAAGCGACCGCACCCGAGATCGCGGTCGTGTCGTGCGGGCGAGGAAACATGTTCGGCTTCCCGTCGGCGGACGTCGTCGCTCGCTGGCGTGCCTCCGGCGCCGAGATCCTTCGAACCGACCTGCTCGGTGCGGTGACGGTGACGGTCGATTCTGCGGGCGTGTTGGCCGTCGACCGCTGAATCGTGGTTCAATCCTATCGTGGCTTTCGAAGAGGCCGTCGCACGCGGCAGTGACGCGCTCAAGCAGGGCAACCTTGCCGTCGCACAGCAGCAGTTTCGCCAGGCGCTCGACGCCGAGCCCGATAACGTTCGTGTCCTGGCGCTACTCGGCCTCACGTACTTTCGCGGCAACCAGTTCGCCGAAGCGCGCCCGATCTACGAGAACCTCGTCGAGCGTGCACCGACCGACGCGTCGCACCGCCTGAACCTCGGCCTCGTCTACTTGAAGCTCAACGAGTCCGACAAAGCGATCGGATCTCTCGAGGCGAGCCGCGCGCTCGATCCGAGCCAGGGTCGCGCCGTCAGCTATCTCGGGCTCGCGTACGCACGCGCCGGTCGCTACGCGGAGGCGTACCGCTCGTTCTTGCTCGCCGGGCAGAACGAGCTCGCGACGGAGATCGAGGTCAACCTGACCACGGCCGAACGCGAGGGCATCCACCAGCAGCTCGGACGCACACCACAGGGCCCGACGACGCCAGCGGCATCCGCGAACACGCCCGCCGTCGCGCGCACGCCGACACCCACGGGCGCACCCACCGTCCGACGCGCTCTGACGCCGACACCTCCCGCGGGAATGCCGGCGCTGTCGGCGGAACCTCGAACGAAGCCGCCGAGCGCACCGCCGAAGAGACTCGATCCCGAGCTCTCGCACCCCGAGATCGTGATCGACAAACACTCGGGCCCCCTGCCCGCGTCGAACGTCACGATGGTCCCTGCGCGATCCGGCGCGAGCGTCGTCGACACCGCGAGCGTGTTCCCCACGCAGACGCCGGTGGCCGCCGAGCTGCGCATGACGGAGTCGCAGATGTTCGTGCTGCCAAAGGCCGACGTGCCGGTCGCGGCGCCGGGCGTCTCGATGATCTCGACGGCGGTCGCCGCCGCGGTCCCCGCGAGCGCGAACCTGGGCGAACGAACCAAGACCGGTGGCTTCGCACCACGCCCGCTGTCGGAGCTCGCAACCGACGAGCTGTTGCGTCCCGAGGACGGCAACGAACCGTTCGAGATCTCGACGAGCGGCGCGCTGATCGTTCGCGTCACCGATCGCGTGCTCACGCGCCTCGAAGGCGTCCACGTGACCGGCGGTGACCTCGCGTACGAGATCGCGATGCGGCGCTCGCGCGGCTCGGACACCAAGGAGCGCTTTGACTACGGCGGCGCGCCGCTGCACTCGGTCAACGGTCACGGCTACCTCGTCGCAGTTCCCGGCAAGAAGCGCGCGTTTAGTGCCGTGAAGCTCGACGACGACATCCTCTACCTGCGTGAGGATCTCGTCTTCGCGTTCGAAGCCACACTGCGCTGGGAGAGCGGCAACGTCCCGGGGCTGCGCGGCAAGTTCCCGATCGTGCAGTTCCGCGGCGACGGTGCGCTCGCGATCCGCGTCCAGCACGATCGCCCGCTCGTGCGCGTGAAGCTGCCCGCGAGCGGCGTCGTGTTCATCGATGCGGACCGCCTCGCGGGTTGGATCGGCCGCGTGATCCCGCGCGCCGTCGCACCACCCATCGGTGGTCCGATGGGCGCGACGTGCATCGAGTGCACCGGTGAAGGCATCGTGCTGATCGAGCCCGCGCCGCCACCGGAGGTCGACACCGATCGCGCGAGCGCTGCGCCGATCGCCACGGCGTCGGCGGACACCGTCGCGAACGCGGTCCCGCCCCCGCCGCGCACCGCGCCTCCGACACCACCGCCCGCCGCGCCTGTCGCCGCGGAGATCGATCCCGAGCTCGACATGAGCTCCGTGTTCGCCGAGGACCCGGCGCCCGCGAAGGTCGACGAGATGTAATGGTCGACCACCCCGAGAGCGGCCGCCCCATAGATCCGATCGAAGGCGCCGCGCGACTCGGCGGCCTTCGTGGGCGCGTGCTGCTTCACTCGGCGCGGGACGACGATGGCCTCGGGCGCGGATCGTTCGTCGCCGCCGAACCCACCGCGACGCTCATCGCGCGCGGCCACTCACTGCTGCTGCTCGACCCCGATGGACGCGCGAAGAAGCGCTGGACCGGTGACCCGTTCGAAGCGATCGAGGCGTTCCTCGCAGAGCACGGCTGCCGGCTGACCGACGGACCGGCGCCGCTCTCGGCCCACGAGCCGCGCGTCGTCGGATTCTTCGCGTACGACCTCGCGCGCGTCATCGAGACGTTGCCCGGCGGTCCGGCGCTCGGACAGGACACACCCGACGTCTGGCTCGCGGCGTACGGCGCCGTGGCGCGGTGGAGCTCGCCGAGCGACAGGCGCTTCGAGATCGTCGGTCCGGACACGGAGGCACGCACGCGCCTGGCGGCACACCTCGCCCGACCTCCGTCGCCGACCGTGCCACCGACGCTCGGTCCATTCGTCGCCGACGACGACGGTGTGCATCACATGGCGCGCGTCGAACGCATCAAGGACTACCTCGCGGCAGGCGACGTCTACCAGGTGAACCTCGCGCGCCGGCTCGTCGCGCGCGTATCGAGCCCCGGCGACGCGCTCGCGATCTACGCCGCGCTCGCCGCGGTCGCGCCCGCACCGTACGGCGCACTCCTCGAGGCCGACGGACTCACGATGATCAGCGGCTCGCCCGAGCGCTTCCTCGCATCGATCGGCGATCGCATCGAGACGCGCCCGATCAAGGGCACGCACGTGCAGAGCGAAGCGCTCGCCGCGTCGGCGAAGGACGCCGCCGAGCACTTGATGATCGTCGACCTCGAGCGCAACGACCTCGGACGGATCGCCGAGACCGGCTCCGTCGCCGTCGACGATCTCGGCTACATCGTCGAACTGCCGACGCTCTATCACAAGGTCTCGCGCGTCAGTGCCCGGCCGCGCGCCGACACCGGCTTCGGCGCACTCCTCCGCGCCACGTTCCCCGGCGGGTCGATCACCGGCGCACCAAAGGTCCGCGCGATGCAGCTCATCGACGAGCTCGAGCCAGCGCGACGCGGCCCGTATTGCGGCGCGTTCGGCTACTTCGGCGCGAGCGGTGCGTTCGATCTCGCGATCGCGATCCGCATCGGCGTGATCAAGGGCAACGAGCTCCGCGTGCACGTCGGTGGCGGAATCGTCGCTGACTCCGATCCCGCCGCCGAGCTCGCGGAGACCGAGGTCAAGGCCGCGGGCTGGACCGCCGCCCTCGCGCGTCTGCCTCGCACTTCTTCGTGACCGCTACGGGAACACGACGGTCGCGAACGTCGCCGTCTCTTCCTCGACGACGACCGTCGTGACCTGCGGCTCGCCCACGGCCGTCGGCGGCGTGATGGTGAACTGCACCGCCGCGCCGGGGGTGACGTTCGGGAACCACACGATGCCGTCGGCGCGCGTCTGACCGACGCTGAGGGATCCGGGTGCCGTCGCGTCGTCGTAGTAGACGAGATCGTTCGAGCCCGCCAACTCGGCCGTCGCGCCCACGACCGCGGCATTCATGTGGCGCACCTGCACGAAGACCGTACCGGCGCCGATCTCGATCGCGACGTTGGCCGCGGCCGCGATGTTCTGGAACAACCCGATCGAGATCGACGGGATCTGAGTGCCGGCGGCGTATTCGCGAAGGCTCGGCAGCTGCGCGTTGCCCGACACGCGCCACACGAGGTTCGATCCCGTCGGCGTGTCGATCTCGAACGATCCATCCCCCAGCGTCATGGCCGACTCCGCGCCCACGGTGACCGTGAGTCCCATCTGGCCGCCGTTGTCACATTCATCCCACCGCAAGATCTCCGAGAGCGCGCACACCCGCCCGGTGTTCGTGGTGCCGCCGTCGTCCATGCCTGCATCCGTCGCCGAGCCCGAGCCGATCGTGTTGCCGAACGAGCCGCCGCCGCCACCCGGCTCGACGGGCCAGTCTTCGCCCTCACTCGAGTTGCAGGCAGCGAGGACAAGAAGCGAATACGCAACGAGCCGCATGGGACCAGTGTACGCAACTCGACAAGAATCGCGAAGAATCACGCCGCGACGCGACGCTCGCGACGGTGAGCAAGCGCACTGACCAGGAACAGCAACAACAGTCCGACGACCAGCGCGGCATCCGCGATGTTGAAGATCGGCCACTTGGCGTCCCCGGCTTTCCAGCGAATGAAGTCCGTGACCCCGCCGTGGCGGATCCGATCGATCAGGTTGCCGAGCGCACCACCCGCGACGAGCCCGAGCGCGACCCGCTCGAGCCGCTGGTCGGGGCGCAGCCGATACGCGTAGAACCCGATCGCGCACACCGCGAGCGCCGCGAGGATCGCGAGCAAGATCTGGGTCAGGTCACCGAAGTCGAAGGAGCTGAACGCGGCGCCGGTGTTCATCGCGAGCTCCCAATCCCAATAGCCCTCGATCACCGTCTGCGGGATGCCGTGGCACGTGTGCGCCACGAGGTCCGCGGGGACATCGCAGCCCGCCGGCACCGGTAGTGACAGCGCCCACTGCTTCGTCCCCTGATCGAATCCTGCCGTGAGGAGAAAGACCATCACGAAGACGATGCGCCGCACGCGAGGACTACCGCCCGCGCGACGCGGGAATTCCTACTCGCGCGAGGCTGCTGCTTCCGCGAGCTTCTTCTTCTTCCGGGCCTCGCGAGCCTCTTTCTTCCGCTTCTTCTCTGCTTTCTCGCGTTTGGACTCTTTCTGGATGTCTATGAACATCAGGCCGACGCCGACGACGAGGGACACGTCCGCGACATTGAACGTCGGCCAGCGCATGAAGCCGAGGTCCCACGAGATCATGTCGGTGACTGCGCCGAAGTAGATGCGATCGATCAGGTTGCCGACGGCGCCGCCGGCAACGAACGCCAGCGCCCACACCAGGATCCGCTGATCCGGGCGAGCCTTCTTCAACATGTACACCATGCCGGCGACTGCGAGGATGCCGACGATCGACAGGAAGATGCGCGCAGCCCCCGGGTTCGATCCGAATAGACCGAAGGCGGAGCCCGTGTTCATCGACAGCTTCCACGACCAGAAGTCACCGAGGAACGTGACCGTGTCGGCGTCGCAGCGCGCGAACAGCGCTTCACCACCGCCGCGCGTCTTCATCATGACGGAGGGGATCAGATCCTCGGGGATCGCGCACGAGCCCTTCGCACCGATCGGATGCACCGTGTCGGCGAGCGCGGCGCGCGCCCACACCTTCGTCACCTGATCGGCGACGAGGTTCACGAGCGCGACGATGCCGAACAGCTTCCAGCGCGAGTCGGGAATCACCGGCGTGGCGGCCACTTTGTCGGACGCTTCCATCGCAGACTCGTCCTTGCCGGCCGCGGCGTCCTTCTCGTTCGTGTCGTCCTTCTCGTCGGCCATCGTCACGATCCCTTTAGCGCGATCGCGCAGCGTTCACAAACATCCGCGGGGTCTGCGGCGAGCTGGTCGTAGTGCTTCCAGCACCGCTCGCAACGCGGACCGGCGTGGTCGGCGACCTCGACCGTGTTCTCGGCTCCGGTCACGAGCTCGACGCTCGACACGATGAAGAGATCCGCGAGCTCGAGCGAGAGCGTGGTCAACGCGTCGAGCTCGTTCGGGTCCGCGACGCGCAGCACGACCTTCGCGTCGACCGACTTCTTTTTCTGCGCGCGGAACGGCTCGATCATCTTGGTGACGCGTTCGCGCCAGGCGAGCGCATGCTGCAGTGCCGTGATGCGCCCGAGCTCGCGAACACTCACCGGGGGCGTCGGATCCGGGAACGCCGCGAGGTGCACGCTCTCGGGATCGCCCGCGAGGCGCGGCATGTGGTGCCAGATGTCCTCGGCGGTGAACGACAGAATCGGCGCCATGATCGTCACGATCGCGCGCAGCGCTTCATACATCACGGCCTGCGCGGCGCGGCGGCGCGGCGAGTCCTCCGCGTCAGAGTACAGGCGATCCTTGGTCACGTCGCCGTACAACGCCGAGACGTCGACCGTGATCAGCTCGACGAGCAATCGGTGCACGATGTGCAGCTCGTACTTCTCGTAGGCGGCGCGGGCGTCACGCACCACCGTGTCGACGCGGTTCAGCATGAACCAATCGACCTCGAGCCCGTGCTGCGCAACATGCGGTCGACCGTAGCGATTCGGATCGAACCCCTTCAGGTTCCCGAGGAGGAAGCGCGCCGTGTTGCGAAGCTTGCGATACCACTCGGCGAGCCCGCCCTTGCCGTCGTTGCCGTACAGCGCGGTCTGCGAATACGGGATGTCCGCGCGGAACTCCGTCGAGGCGACCCAGAGGCGGAACAACTCCGCGCCGCTCTTTTTGATGATGTCCTCGGGCGGAACGTATTTGATGTCGAGACCCTCGGCCTTCGCCTTCGCGATGTCGCTCTTCGAGTAGGGCTTGCCCGTCGCCCCGTCGACGACGAAGCCATGCGTGATGACCTGGCGGTAGGGTGCGCGGCCCTTCACGCCGATCGCCGCGAGGAGGCTCGAGTGAAACCAGCCGCGATGCTGATCGCTACCTTCGAGGTAGACGTCGATGTTCTCGTGATCGCGCCCTTCCCCGCCATCGTTGCCGCCGCGATGCTCCATCGCGAGCCACGACACGCCGGACTCGAACCACACGTCGACGATGTCCTTCTCGCGCTCGAGCTTGTCAGCCGCCGCGCCGCACTTCTTGCACGTCGCGTTTGGCGGTAGCAGCTCGCTGACCGAGCGGGTCCACCACGCGTCGGCGCCTTCTTTGCCGAAGATGTCGGCGACGTGATCCATCGTGTCGGCGTCCGCGTGCTCGCTGCCGCACGCCGTGCAGTAGAACACCGGGATCGGCGTGCCCCACAGGCGCTGCCGGGAGAGCACCCAGTCCGGGCGATTCTCGATCATCGCGTAGATGCGATCGTGACCCCACGGCGGGACCCACGTCGTTTGGTCGATCTCGGCGAGCGCCTTCTGGCGGAAACCCTCGTGGTCCATCTCGATGAACCACTGCGGCGTCGCGCGAAACACGATGGGCTGCTTGCAACGCCAGCAGTGCTGGTAGCTGTGGTGGATCTTGTCGGTCGGCGGGTTCAAGAGATACGCGTTGTCATGTAGCCACGACACGATCACCGGGTTCGCCTCGGTGGTGCTCTTGCCCGCGAGATCGACCGTCCCCGCTGCGCCACCCTCGAGCATCACGCCGCCGACGTAGCGTGCGCTGTCGTCGAGCGGTGCGTACGCAGGTAGGTCGTGCGCCATGCCCGTCTTGTAGTCGTCCGCGCCGTGGCCGGGCGCCGTGTGCACGAGCCCCGTACCGGCCTCCGCCGTCACGTAGTCCGCGAACCACAGCCGCCACACCTTGTCGGAATTCACTCCCTCGGGGGCGCGCTTCACGAACGGATGCTGGTAGCGACCGCCCTCGAGGGTCTTCATCTGCGCCGGTGTGATCTCGACGGCGCCATCGACGCTGCCGTGGATCGCCTTCGCGAACGTCTCGGCCAGCTCCTTCGCGACGATCAGCGACTCACGCGGATCCTTCGGATTCGGCACCGCGACGTACGCGAACTGCGGATGCGCGACGATCGCGAGGTTTGCCGGGAGGGTCCATGGCGTCGTCGTCCAGATGACGTATGCGAGGCGCCGGCCCTCGAGCTCCTGCGGCAACGACCCGCGATCGACGAGCGGCATCTTCACGTAGACGGATGGTGACGTCTTGTCCTTGTATTCGACCTCGGCCTCGGCGAGCGCCGTCTTGTCGATCGGGCACCACGACACCGGCTTCTTGCCGCGATAGAGGAAACCCTTGCGCGCGAACATGGCGAGCGCTTTCGCGATCGCGCTCTCGTACGACGGATCGAGCGTGAGGTACGGGCGCGACCAGTCAGCGAGCACACCGAGTCGCTTGAACTCGGTGCGCTGGATGTCGACGTACTTCATGGCGTAGTCGCGACACGTCGCGCGGATCTGCGCGGCGGTCATGGCTGATCGCTTGTCCTTCAGCTCGCGCTCGACGGCGAGCTCGATCGGCAAGCCGTGCGTGTCCCAGCCCGGGACATACGGCGTGCGGAAGCCGGCCATCGTGTGCGACTTCACGACGATGTCCTTCAGGATCTTGTTGAGGATGTGGCCGTAGTGGATGTTGCCGTTCGAATACGGCGGGCCGTCGTGCAGGATGAACAGCGGCGCCCCTTTGCGGGCGTCCTGGATCTGCTCGTACAGACCGATGCGATCCCAGTGAGCGAGGATCTCGGGCTCGCGCGTCGCGAGATCTCCCCGCATGGGGAAAGGGGTGTCCGGGAGGATGACGGTGTCCTTGTATTTGGACTGGCCCGACGACATGGAACGCGGACCATAGCATCATGCGTCCATGCCCGAAGAGGTCCGGCCGCGAGCATCGTGGGACGAATACTTCATGAGCATCGCGCAGGTCGTGGCGACCAGATCCACGTGCCCTCGCAAGTATGTCGGCTCCGTGATCGTGCGGAATCGGACGATCCTCTCGACCGGATACAACGGATCGATCCGCGGGATGCCGCACTGCTCGGACGTCGGGCACATGATGGAAGACAACCACTGCGTCGCCACGATTCACGCGGAGGCGAACGCGATCATCCAGGCCGCGAAGAACGGCGTGAACATCGATGGTGGCGACTGCTACGTCACCGCGAGCCCGTGCTGGAACTGCTTCAAGCAGCTCGCGAACGCCGGCATCAAGCGGATTTGCTTCGGCGAGTTCTATCGCGACAACCGGATCTTCGAGGTCGCCTCGAAGATCGGCATCGAGCTCGTACACTCGGGGCTGCCCGGTGTAGCGCTCCCGGCGCTCCCGCCGACCTTGCCTACGTGACCCTGGTGAGGTTCGTATGATCTCAAACGATGTTCATGGGCGCACGATCACTGAACACTCGTTACGTTTTCGCGTGCGCAAGATGTGTGCTCCCGTTCGCTTTTATCCGCACAGCGCGATTCTTTGGCTGGTTTTGTTGATCGAGATCCCGCCCTCGGCCTAGCCTACCTGTCCATGCGACGGATGGCCCTGCTCATCGCCGCAGCCCTGGTGTTCGCTTTGGCGAGCCCAGTGGTGGCGGCGCCAAAGGCAACCGCATCGTCGGTCAAAGCCCAGGCGAAGAAGGGCAAGAGCAGCGTACGGTCCAAGAAGACCAAAGGCACCGTGAAGCAGTGCTCGACCCGCGACGGCAAGCGCAAGTGCAAGCGCGTCGCGGTGTTTCAGGGCCATGGAGCGGCGAAGTCGACCCTCCGTACCGAGGAGCTCCCGAAGCCATCGGGCAATGTCTGGCTCTACGCCGAGAACCTCGCCGAAGAGGCGAAAGTGAACATCTACAACGCCGACGGCTCGTTTGACGACGCCTCGCTTGCGAAGCTGGACGAGCTCTTCCGCTGCCGCCAAACCGGCGAAGTTCGCGCGGTGCGCCCGGAGCTGTACGAGCAGCTGTCGCGCATCTCCGACCACTTCGGCGGCGACAAGCGCGTCGAGTTGATCAGCGGCTTCCGCTATGCCGAGCGCTCGTCGAGCCGGCACTTCCACGCATCGGCGATGGACATCCGCATCAAGGGCGTCTCGATCCGCGAGATGTACAAGTATGCCGAGTCGCTCGACGGCGGTGACATGGGCATCGGCCTATACCCGCATAGCAACTTCATCCACGTCGACTACCGCGCGCCCGGCGAGCGGAGCTATCGCTGGACCGATCTCTCGGGTCCGGGCAGCGGCAAGAAGGCGAAGAAGACCAAGAAGAAGCCGACGAATCGCACGCAGCCCGCGCGCAAGCCGGTCTCGTAGTGTCCGATTCGATTCCCGAGCTGACCGTGGCCGAGGTCGCCGCACGACTCGGCACGCCTGGCTTCCACGTGTTCGACAACAACGGCGCCGGCCGCTGGAAGCGCAGCCATGTACCAGGCGCGAAGAACCTGAACGCGCATTTGTACGAGCGCAGCGACCTGCCCGACGACGCGACCGCGACGCTCGTCTTCTACTGCTCCGGCCCTGGTTGACACAGCTGCCATGCGGGCGCCGGGCGCGCCCTGGAGATGGGGTTCTCGAACGTGTTCGCGATGCCGGACGGGATCGCAGGCTGGGAGAAAGCCAAGCTCCCCGTCGAGACCGGCTAGTCACACGGGACGACGTCGCGATCCACGGTCGTGCCGTCGCCGAGCTGGCCCCAATGATCGCGTTGCGCCAAGCGACGGTTACCTCGCCTGCTGCGGACGCATCCCATCCATCGTAACAGCCCGGGACCACTAGATCTCTATGCCGCAAATTGGTGTGACCAGCAGGCTTTTGCCATGGCAGTATGCCCGCGGACCGTGAGCACTTGGTGGAACCAGATCGTCGCGGCTGTACCGCCGAGCGTGCGCCCCGTGCTCGCTGCACATGACGGCTTTGGCAAGAAGGTCGCGACCGATCTCGCGGCGGTTCGGAAGAAATGGCCCGACGGTACGGTCACCGACGCGCAGTTCGCGGACGCGCTCGCGCACCGGATCGCGACGCAGAAAGATCTCGCACCGGCACTCGGCCGCCTCCGCGTCGAGGACCTCTATCTCGCGCTGTGGTGCGCCACGGGCGACGCTCGCGCCATCGCGATCTTCGAGCAGGTGCATCGCGCGGATCTGGACGCCGTACTTGCGCGCTTTCGCCGCCTCGCGGTCACGGGCGACGAGCTGCGGCAAACGCTGCGCATCAAGCTGTTCGTGAAGACGGACACGCGGCCCGCGCAGATCGCGAGCTACTCCGGGTTCGGCTTCCTGCAGAACTGGCTGCGCGTCACGGCGCTGCGCGCGCTCGTCGACATCGCGCGCAGCGAGAAGGCGCGCAAGCTCGAAGAGCTTCTCGCCGACGACGATCTGATGGGCCTGCCCGAGCTCGGGCCGGATATCGCGGCGAGGTATTCGCGCGAGGAGGTCTCCCGCGCGATCAAGCAGGCGTTCGCGCGCGCGGTCGCCGGCCTCGCGCCGCGCCAGCGGAACTTCCTGCGGCACGCGCAGGTCGATAGCCTCACGCTCGACCAGATCGCGGGTCTGTACAACATCCATCGCGCCACCGTCGCGCGCACCCTCGCCGCCGCGCGGCAGGAGCTGACGGAGACCACGCGCAAGGAGCTCGGCATCGCACTCGGCATCCCCGATGACGCGCTCGACAGTGTCGTCCGGGCGGCGGACAGTCGCATCGATCTGTCCCTGTCGCGCGTGCTCAAGGCACCCGAGCTGGCCGACGGCTCGGAGAGCGAGCTGGACTCGGGCGAATGACGGTGCCCGACACTGCACCGTCAAGCGTCGCGAACCTCGCGAGTGACGGTGCGTGTCCGAGTGAAGACGATCTCGTCGCGATGATCGAGGGTGCGCTCTCCGCGCAACAACTCGCCGCGATCGAGAAGCACGTCGCGACCTGCGAGACGTGCGCGTCCGTGGTCGGTGATCTCGGAGCGCTCGGCGATCCGGGCAAGCCGCGCGCGATCGATCGCTACCAGCTCGACCGCCGGATCGCCGCAGGCGGGATGGGCGAGGTGTGGGCTGCGTGGGATCCGAAGCTGCGCCGCGAGATCGCGGTGAAGCTCGTGAAGCCCGAGCGCTCCGACGACACGCGCGAGCGCGATCGTCTTCTGCGCGAGGCGCGTGCGCTCGCACGTCTGACCCACCCGAACGTGATCGCAGTGCACGACGTCGGCGAGCAGGACGGCGAGGTCTTCATCGTGAGCGAGCTCGTCTCGGGCGACACGCTCGCGAATCGCGGTGGGCCGTCGGCGGACTGGCGCACGGTGATCCGGCTGTATTCGCAAGCGGCGCGCGGACTCGCCGCCGCGCACGCCGCCGGGCTCGTCCATCGCGACGTGAAGCCGGCGAACCTCCTACTCGGCACCGACGGGCGCGTGCGCGTCGCGGACTTCGGCCTCGCGGTGCGGAGCAAGACGAACACGCCGAACGAGACACCCGACGTCGACGCGAGCCTGAGCATCGGTCAGTCGATCACGCAGCGCGGGCACATCGCGGGCACGCCCGCGTACATGGCGCCGGAACAACGCGCCGGCCTCACGGTGGAAGCGCCGGCCGATCAGTTCGCCTTGTGCGTCGCGCTCGGCGAGGCGCTCGCTGGTCGCCGTCCGCCGATGGAGATCACGGCGATCGAGCTGGTCAAGTTCGTCGGCGAGCGCCGACCGATGGAGCCCGGGCTCGATGCGTTGTGCGGGATCATCGCGCGTGGACTCGCCGTGCTTCCGGCCGAGCGGTTCCCCGACATGGCATCGCTCGCCGACGCGCTCGACGAGATCGCGCCGCCGATCAAGGTGAGCGGCGAGCACCGCGCGATCCGCGCGCCGACCGGCGGCATACGCGCACTGCGCACGCCGACCGGCACGCCGGCGAACCTCCCCGAGTCGACCTCGGTGCCCGAGGTCCCACCGACCGAGAAGACGCGCCGTCGCTGGAGCGGCACGCTCGTCATCGGCGGCGTGGTCGTCGTCGCCGCGGTGACGATGTTGATCCTCGTCGTGACGCACGATCGCGACCGCGGCCTGATCGCCACGCCGAGGCCGACACCGTCGCCGACGACACCCGCGCCGATGCCCTCGCCACCCGTCGAGGATGACCACCGCGCGACGGACAACCCGGTGATGCCGACGATGGATGCGCCCGCCGAGAAGACGGTGCCGCGTGATCCGCTGCCCTCGGAGATGATGCCTGCTCCATCGAGCAAGGGTGGAGCGTCGGCAGCTCCGCCGGTGCCAACCGCGCCCGGCCCGTCCGCGATGGAAGACACGCAGAAGCTCGTCCCGTCGACGACGCCCGCGCCGGCGATCGCACCGTCGGGCATCACGCTCGACGTGGTGCACGCAGCGATCAAGCGTCGGGACGGCAGGGCGTGTCGCGCCGCGCTCGCGAAGCTGACGGCGCCGCCGCCGTCGGACTTCCGAGTCGCAAGCGCGCACGCGATCTGCGAGATGGTCGCGGGCAACTGCGAGGGCGGAACCCGCGAACAACGCGCGCTCTACGTGCGCGAGGGCACCCCGCCCGACTCGGCCGAGATCATCGCGGACCTGTACTGCGCCGTCGACGCGAGCCCCGATCCAGCCGTGCGACTCCGCCGTCTGGCGAAGCAGATCGATCTGTTCGCGACGAGCTTCGACTGCGACGAGTACCTGCCGCACGCGCGCGCGGCGGTTAAGGACGTGAAGACCGATCGCGACCGGCAGGTCCTCGGCGGCGTGCTGCGCGACATCGCGTTCTGCTACTCGAAGCGCGAGG
Organism: Kofleriaceae bacterium; assembly: GCA_046160585.1. GTDB lineage: Bacteria > Myxococcota_A > Polyangia > Haliangiales > Haliangiaceae > JABFXX01. Next base: position 14,395 of record JBJXGN010000199.1, on the reverse strand, counting down.
ACTGCGCGACCGCACGCGCGATCCTCGACGACGCCAAGGTCTTCATCCCCGGCTTCGCGCGGAACGAGCTCGTCGCGGCCTGCCGCTAGCTCGAGCGCTCTCCGAAGATCGACATGCTGCCGAGGATCGCCGAGGCGGTGCGCGCCCGTCAGAACATGTGCCCGAAGTTGACGTAGATCCCACTGCCCTCGTCGGAGAATCCGTAGTCGAGCGTGCCGAGCGTCGCGAGGTTCCAGCTGATGCGGAACGCGCCGCCGGCGGAGGGTCGCCAGCGCGCGAACTTCGCGAGGCCCGGGAGATCGTCCGCAGCGCGACCGACATCGATGAACGGCGCGACAATGAAGGCGAGCTTCTGTCGCTTGATCGTGGTGCGCGCGAACGTCCAGCGCAGCTCGCCCGATGCCGCGCTCATCGCGCGATCGACGAAGCGGCTCTGGCGAAAGCCGCGCAGCGTTCGGTGGCCACCGAGGCCGGTGCGCGGGTCTTCGACGAAGGGCAGCACGTCCATCGAGAAGAACGGCGTTCCCGACGTCTGGGCCTGCAGCATCAGGCGTCCCGCGAATACGAGGTCCGCGTGCTCGGGGAACGGCGACCAGTAGCCACGCGCAGCGACGAGCGCCTTGATGTAGTCGAACTGCGAGCCGAGGCCGATCGTGCCGATGTCGATCGAGAGGTCGACGAACGTGCCGCGGCTCGAAGTCGCGTGTGTCGTACACGAGGCCGATGCGAAGCGAGTGATCGCGGCCGCCGCTGCAGCCGACGAGCACGCCGCGATCGCAATCCTCGCGCAGGCGCGTCGGAGCACCGAGCGCCGTGGTCCACATGCCGTCGTCGCCGATCGCGTCGACCTGCTGTCCCGAGTAGTCGCCGATCCGGACGTAGTTGAACGTGAAGCCACCCAGGATGCGGACGTGCTCGCCGAGTCCGCGCTCGACGCTCGCGAGCGCCGCGGGCCGCAGCTGGTCGAACTGGTCGTAGCGCGTGTACGCCACACCGCCGACGATGCGGCGCTGCGCGGCGTCGTAGTCCGCGTAGTCCTCGAACGTCCGTGATTCCCCGGGGAAGTGCAGCGGTCCGCGGCCGGCCTCGTCGAAGCCGAAGTAGCTCGAGAACCGGTTGCGCGCGAAGACGAGCTGCGCGCGCACGCGATACGGCGACGAAAACGCGCGCGGTGCGTCGAAGTCGAGCCAGTGATACTGCACGCCGCGCGTCGTCGCGAACACGTTGAGAAACACGCGCGCGAGGTATGGCGTGACGGCGAAGCGAGGATCGCTCCGCTCGCCGTTCCAGTAGTAGTAGCCGCGAGCACCGCCGCCGAGCCCGAAGTCCTCGCTGTACGCGAACAGCGGGACGCCCGTGATGTAGCCGCGCTCGTTCTTGCGGCGCAGATCGTCTCCCGAGAGCTGGTCGGCCCGCGCCGTCGCCGCGCTGCACGCGATCAGCACGAGGACGAGCAGTCGCGACACTGGAGCGAGCGTAACCGCTATGCTCGTCGAGTGTCGACCAGCGGCGACGTCCGGCGGACTCGCACGAACGTGCGCTTGCTAGCGCACCTCGCGCGCAGGAGCTTGTTCTCCAGTCGCATCACGGTGGTGCTGCTCGTTCTGTCGATCGCGGCAGGCTCCGGCTTCCAGATCGCGAACACCGCCAACATGACCGCGTTCCAGGCGGCGCTCGTCGACGAGAACCTCACGCGCGGCGCCGGTGACGTTCGCGTCGAGCCGCGCGAGGAGGCGCGATTTCGCGACGGCGAGGCGATCGCCGCGCAGATCCGCGCGCTTCCCGGCGTGCGCGATGCGCAACCGCTCCTCGTGTTCGCGGGCGCCATCGGCAAGAACGGCAAGCGCTTCCTCGGCACGCCGATCTACGGCGTATCGCCGATGCAGCTCCCGCCGTACCACCTGCTCGAGGGCGCGTGGCTCGCACCCGGCGATCCGCAGGGGATTCTCCTGGGTACGCAATACATCAAGCGCCTCGAGGTCGGCGTCGGCGACGAGGTCGAGCTGCGCGTGATCTTCGGAGCCGCCGGCGCCGCGATCGACGACGACAATGTTGGTCGTTACACGATGACCGTGCGTGGCATCGTGGCCGGCGCGGCAGGTGCATACCGGTCCGCGTTCGTCGACCGTTCGTTTCTCGGTGTGGAGGTGGGAGAACCGAAGGGCGCGTCCGCGATCCTCGTGCATCTGCACGATCACGAGGCCGCACGTACGATCGCGGCGGAGATCGCGAAGGCTGTTCCGAGCGCCGAGGTCGTAGCCTGGCGCGACGACGATCCGTACCTGCTGAACTACCTCGACGCGAACGAGACGGTCACGACCGTGTCGTACGCGATGGTGATCGCGGCGGTGTCGGTGCCGATGTGGGCGCTCCTGTACATTCACGTGTTGCGGCGGCGGCGCGAGATCGGCGTGCTCGTGGCGCTCGGCTTCGGCACCGGCGAGGTGTTCGCGATCTTCCTCCTGCAGGCGCTCGTCGTCGCGGTGATCGGCTGCGCGGTCGGCGCTGCGATCGGCGTCGGCCTCATCTTCTACTTCCAGGCGTACCCGTTGTTCGAGTGGGATACGCTGGTGGTTCGCCCGCTCGTCACCGCCGGTGCGTTCGCCGGGCCGTCGCTCGTGATCATCGCGACCGCGCTGATCGCGGGGGCGTATCCCGCGTGGCGTGCGGCGCGCACCGATCCGGCGGTGGTGCTGCGGAGGCTCGAGTGACCGTCCTCGTGGTCGATGCCGTGCGGCGGCGTTTCGGTGACCGCGACGTCGTGAACGACATCTCGTTCGCGATCGACGAGGGCGAAACCGTCGCGCTGATGGGGCCGAGCGGCTGCGGGAAGACCACGTTGCTCCAGTCGATCGGGCTCCTCGATCGCCCCGACGGCGGCCGCGTCGAGATCGACGGCCTCGACGGGTGGACGGCGAGCTCGAGCATCCGCGCAGAGCTGCGACTCGCGAAGCTCGGCTTCGTGTTCCAGCACTCGAACCTGCTCGGACATCTGAACGCGCGGGACAACGTCGCGCTTCCTGCGTGGCGAGCCGGCGAGTCCCGATCGCGGGCGCTCGCCCGGGCCGACGAGCTTCTCGAGCCCCTCGGTGTGGCTGCTCGATCGCGCGCTCGTGTGAGCGAGCTCTCCGTCGGCGAGGCGCAACGTGTGGCGGTCGCGCGGTCGCTGATCAACCGCCCCCGGCTGGTCCTCGCCGACGAGCCGACCGGCAGCCTCGACCGCGCGTCGGCCGACGGCGTGCTCGAGGCCCTGTTCGGTGCCGCGGGAGTCGCCGTCCTCGTCGTGACCCACGATCCCGAAGTTGCCGCACGTGCCGCTCGCACTTTGCGCATGCGAGATGGCAAGCTCGCGACGACGCCATGACCGATACGCTCTTGCGGACCACGACCTCGCTGTGCGCGACGTGCAAACGCGCCGCGCCGGCAGAGATCTGGCGCACGAGCGGCCGCGTCGTGATGCGCAAGGTGTGCGACGTGCACGGCCCGAGCGAGGTCATTGTCTCGCCGAACGCGGAGTGGTACGAGCGCGTCGTCGGCTTCGCGCCGATCATGTCGCCGCCCCGCGTGACGAAGCCGGTCTCGCAGGGGTGCCCGTTCGACTGTGGTCCGTGCAGCGCTCACGAGCAGCAAGCGCAGCTGCCGATCGTGCCGATCACGAGCGCATGCAACCTCGACTGCCCGATCTGCTACACGCACAACAAGAACGAGGGTGCGTTCCACATGACCGAGGCGCAGCTGTCGGCGATCCTCGGCCATCTTCGTGCCGCGGATCCCGAGCGTCGCATCATCAACATCACGGGCGGCGAGCCCACGCAGCACCCGCTGTTCGAGCGTCTGATCGAGCGGTGCGTCGAAGAGGGGATTCACCGCATCACCGTCTCGACGCACGGGCTGCGCTTCCTCAAGGACGAGCGCATCCTCGAGCGTCTCGCGCGCCTGGGTGCGCGCATCGTGCTGTCGTTCGATTCGTTCAAGGCGTCGACGAACCAGCAGATGCTCGGCGGCAACTTCCTCGACGGCAAGATGCGCGTCCTCGAGTTACTCGAGAAGTACAACGTCGAGACCACGCTGCTCCCTGTCCTCGCGCGCGGCGTCAACGACGACGAGGTCGGCGCGTTCGTGAAGCTCGCGCTCGAGAAGGACTTCATTCGCTCCGTCGAGCTGCACACGATGACGTTCACCGGCCACAACGGACAGTCGTTCGACCGCGCCGGCCGCTATACGACGTTCGAGGTGCTGTCCGATCTCGAGGCACAGACCGGCGGCGTGCTGCGCGTCTCCGACTTTGTCCCCTCCCCCGCCGCGCACCCGCTCTGCTACCTGGTCACGTACGTGTTGCGCCTCGACGACGGGCGCTGGCTCCCGTTCCCGCGCTTCATGGATGGCGAGGATCTGCGCGAGATGCTCGCCGGCATGCTGTACCTCGAGCCGACGGTGCGCATGGAGGAGAAGCTCGGCGACGTGATCAACCGCCTGTGGGCCGGCGAGATCGTGTCCGACGACAGCGACGCCATCCTCGCGCGGCTGCGCTCGTTGACCGACACGGTGTTCGCGCGCGGCCTCGACGCGATGGAGCGCCTGCGTCGCGCCGAAGCGAGCGCGAAAGCGATCTACGTGCACGCGCACATGGACGAGGAGACGTTCGACACGGACCGCATTCGCCAGTGCTGCGTCGGCATCCGCGAACCGGACGGCACGAACATCCCGTCGTGCGCGTACAACACGCTGTACCGCGATCGCGACGCGCGCTTCGCCGCCAAACCGGCCGCGCCGCTGATCACGTTGGGCCGTGGTCGTCGCTGACGCGGCTCGGTTCTGCGCCGGCGCGACCGGGGCATCGAGTGCGACCCAAACATCGAGCCTGACCCGGGCATCGAGCCCGACTGCGATGGTCGCATCGTGAGCGAGCTCGCGAGCGTCCGGCACCGCGGCGACGGCGCCGGCGAACCAGCAACGCCGAAGCACTCGTGGTGGTGGGTCATCGTGCTGATCGGCTTCGGGGCACTCGGGGTTTACCTCGCGGCGCCCGACGTCGACGTACTTCGCGGCGCCCTCGACCGACTGCGCGACGTGCCTGTCGCCGCGATCGCGATCGTCGTCGTCGGCGCGATCGGGCTCGTGATCACCGAGGCGATCCGGATCGCCGCCATCGCCTGGCTCCTCGGCGAGCGCGCGAGCCCGCGCGATGCGTGGGACGCCGCAGTCGCGAACCACGTGATGACCGCGATCACGCCGCAGGTCGGCCTCGGCGAGCCGACCGTCGCGTACACGCTCGCGAAGCGCGGGATGCCCTGGGACGCCGCGGTCGCGATTCCGTTCGTGAAGTTCACGACGAGCCTCGCGCTGGTGTTTGCCCTCGGCACCCTGCTCGTCGCGCTCGGCGCTGGGCCGCCGGTTGCACAGTGGATGACGAGCACGGCGATCGTTTGGTTCGGCGCGATCGCGCTCGTCGCGACCACCGTCGTCGTCGTGTTTTCGAGCGCACACCTGGGTGCACGCTGGATCCGCGCGGTCACGACGTGGCTCGCCCGCCGTCGCGTGTTCGCGAGCGAACGCTGGCAGACGCGCATCGCCTCGACACGTGAGGTGGCGCTACGCACGGTGGCTCGGCTCGCGAAGATGCGTGTCGGCGATGACCGCGCCGGCGATGACCGCGTCGGCGATGACCGCGTCGGCGATGACCGCGTCGGTCGCGGGCCCGTCGTCGCCGCGATCGTCCTCGTGATCGTCCACATCCTCTACTACGCGTCCTATATCGCGCCCCTCGTCGGGCTCGCGCTCGTGCTGGGCGATCCGCCGTTCGCGACGCTGTGTCTGCGAGCGCTCGTCTATCTGTGCTTCGTCTTCGCGATGCCCACACCGGGCGGCGCGGGGCCCAGCGAGGCGGCCGCCGCGTGGTTCTTCGGCGACCTCATGCCGCCGGCGGACGCGATCGCGATCGTCGTCGTGTTTCGCGCTTCCACCTTTTACCTGCAGCTTGCGATCGGCGCGCTTTACCTGCCGATCCGGCGGGTGGCACGATAGGCGCCGTGGACCTCTGGGAGCTCATTCCGTGGATCGCGGCGTTCGTCATGTTCGGCGCGTTCACCGTCGAGGGCGTCGTCAGCTACTTCTTCCTGCGCGACAAGCGGTACGAGCTGAAGGACACGTTCACGAGCATCGCGATCACCGTCGGGTACGTGGTCGTGCGCATCTTCCTGGGCGCCGTCATCGCGTTGATCTTGATGGGCGTCTACGAGCTGACGCCACTGCGCTGGTCGATGGAGCACTGGTGGCACTGGGCGGTGCTGTTCGTCGTAAACGACTTCTTTTACTATTGGTCGCATCGCGCGAGTCACGCGTACCCGTTCATGTGGGCGTCGCACGCCGTCCACCACAACTCGCCGTGGATGAACTTGTCGACGGGGCTTCGCAACTCGTGGACGGGCGGCGCGATCGACTGGGTGTTCTTCATACCGGTGATCGCGCTCGGGTTTCACCCGCTGGCATTCGGCGTCGTGCTCGCGATCGCGAGCGCGTGGGATTTCCTCACGCACACTCCGTACGTGGGGAAGCTTCCGGTGATCGACTTCTTCTTCAACTCGCCGTCGAACCATCGCGTGCATCACGCGACGAACGAGAAGTACCTCGACAAGAACTGCGGCGGCGCGCTGATCATCTGGGACCGCATCTTCGGGACGTACGCAGCGGAGAACGAGGACGAGCCAATCGAATACGGCACTATCGAAGCGCCGAAGCGTCCGTATAACCCGTTCTATCTCGAGCTCTACCTCTGGGCGCGACTCTTGACGCCAGGGCGTAGCTCCCCACGCACACGGCCGTCGTGACGGCGACGATCACGAGGTACTCGAGCGGGCCGAAGATCGTGACCTGGCTCGCGACGACCTGCAGCGTTACGACGACCGGCAGGTGCACCACGTAGACCCAGTACGAGCTGCGCGACGCGAGGCGCAGGAGCGGATGTGGTCGCGACAGGTACCGCACACACGCGCCAATGAGAAACACGATCAGCGCGACCGAAAACAGCGCACTCGCCGCGATCGCGTAGATCGGGGGCGGCTCCACGATGGAGAGCCCACGTGCGAGCGTCACGATGACGACCGCGAGGAGCGGCGCCGCGAGCGCGAGGGCGTACCACGCACGGCGCGCGTAAAGGGCGAGCTCGCCGGGCTGCGCGTGGACGAGCCAACCCCACGCGAAGAAGCCGCCCATGTAGACGAGGATCGGCAGGTCAGGGATGAAGCCGAGCGGCGTATCGGTGTGGAGCGCGCGCAGGTACACGAGGGCGCCGGCCGTCATCGCGATCGGGACGGCGAGCACCGGAACCCGAACACGCAGGTGGCGCGCGAGGCCTGCGATCGCGAGCGCGGCGAGCGAGAGCCAGAGCAGATAGTAGAGAAACCACAGGTGCCCGAGGAAGATCTCGAGCTCCGAGCTCTGAAACGTCGGGATGTTGTCGGCGACCGCGGCGCGCACGGTGACCTCGCGCCCCCAGTCCCAGAGCGCGCCGACCACGAGCGAGACCGGGACGAGCGCGATCGCCAGCGGCAGGAAGATGCGAAGTGCGCGGTTGCGAAGGAAGCTTGCGACGCCGCCTTCCACCAGCACCCCGCGCGAGAAGTAGCCGGCGAGCCAGAAGAACGTGGGCATCGCGAACGCGCGGACGATCCACGCCCACAGATCGACACCGAGGTGTTGGCTCTCGTCCTGCACCGCCCAGCCGATCGGCGTGACCATGAACGAGACGGCCGCGTGCGTGGCGACGACAAACATCATCGCGATCGCGCGCGCGGCGTCGAGGCCGGCGTTGCGCTTGTGCGCGGTCATCGAGCGCCCCCGGTCATCGCAGCGCCGCCGCGATGATGCCGCCGAGCATGTGGAACTCGATGTACGTGCGCGCGAGGTCGCGTGCGCCGGGGAGCGGCGCGATGCGGTCGTCGAGGCGTACCTCATCGGTCGTACGGAACGCGAGCGTCTGGCCTTTGCGTAATCTTCCGGCGGCGAGCTCGGCGAGGAGCGGGACGTTCGCGAGGCCGTAGAGCCGCAGGTCGCGCGCGACGATCTCGGGGAGGTAGCGCTCCGTGAGCGCTTCGACGGAGAGCTCCCATTCGCCGCTCGAGAGCATCGATGCGAGCGTCGGCACCGAAGCGTGCGATTGGATCGAAGCCTGCGCGCCTCCCGATGCCGTCGATGCGCCTCCCGATGCCGTCGATGCGTGCCGTTCGGTGATCTGCGCCAGACGAACGCGCACGAGGAACGAGCCGCGGCCCAGCGCGCCGATGCCGATCGAGCGATCGAACAAGACTCCCGCGTCCCGATCGATTCCGCCACCTCGGTCGATGGCGGCGCTGCGCACGTGATCGCGCGTGGTCATCAGCTTGCTGCTCAGGCGGCGGGCGAGTGGCACGTGCGCGACCGCGCGCGCGAGCGTGGCGAGGTCGACGAGCACTTCGCGACGATCGCCGTCGATCGCGACGATCGTGAACGGCTCGTATCGCGCAGTGTGGCGATCAACGAGCGACGCGGGCTCGTGTGTGTGGAGGTCGATCGACCAGGTGTGGCCGGACTTGAACACCTCGAGGTGGATCGTGAACGGCGCCGGGCCCGTGGCCAGCCACACGAAGTCCGCGATTGGCGTCTTCGGCGAACACGCGCGATCGTCCGCCAGCGTGATCGTCGAGCCGTCGATCGTCACGCGCGTGGCAGGGTCGTCGACGACGAGGCGGTTGCTCGCGTCTGCTGCGCGCGTGCCGACACCCGCGAGCGGGCACGTCACACACCCGGGGAGGAACGCGATGTGCGGGCCGCGGAACGTCGAAGCGACTGCGCCCGCCGTTGCCACGTCAGACGTCTCCAACGACGAGTGCGAGTACCTCGACGCGCACCCTAGATGCCTCCGTTGACCGCGAGGACCTCGAGGCGCACCTAGATGCCTCCGTTGACCGCTAGGACCTTGCCTTGGATGAACGTGTTCTCGAGGGCGAGCCACACGATCGTCTTCGCGACCTCGTCGGCCTTGCCTGGACGGCGCAGCGCGCTAAACGTCTCGAAGTCCTTGCGACGGCGTGCCGCGAGGCCCTGCGAGATGCCGGCCTCGAGCGGACCGAGCGCGACGACGTTCACGCGAATGTCGTGCGGACCGACCTCGTGCGCGACAGCCATCGCCAGCGCGGACAGCGCGCCTTGCGACGCGGCGAAGTGCGCCGGCAGCGGCAGCGACTGCGCGCGGTCGAGACCGTTGACGAGGACGATGTCGCACTTCTTCGCGCGGGCGGCGATCCACTTGCACAACAGGAACGCGGACTGGACGTTTACCGCCATCGTGTACCGGAAGGTCGCGATCTCGATCTCGGGGAGCGACAGGCCGGCGCTGACACCCGCACAGTGGATCGCGATGTCGGCGGGCTCTTGCGCCTCGAGAAACGCCGTCGTCGCCGACGCGTCGGCGAGATCGACATGCGCGGCCGTGTGACCGAGCTCGGCCACGAGCATGCGGGCCTTGTCCTCCGAGCGGTGGTAGGTGAACACCGCAGGCACGGACCGGCGCGCGAGCTCGCGCAAGACGGCGCTACCGACGGTGCCGGTCCCGCCCAACACGAGGGCGCGCTTTACGTGAGGCTGCACAGATGCTCCAGCTCTTCGTCGATGGCGGTGACGAACGCGTCGAGGGTTTGCTCCTCGATGGTGAACCGCGGCAGCACGCGCAGGATGCGCCAGTCGTGCCCGCACGCGAAGCAGTAGAAGCCGCGCTTGTAGAGGCGATGACACGCGAGCACGCCGATCGTCGGTTGGTCGATCAGCGCGTCGATGCCGAAGTGCTCGAACGAGAGCCACGGATGATCCGACGGGCGCAGCTCGATCCCGACGAGAAGACCCGCGCCTTTGACGCGCACGAACAGCTCGTGGCGCGACAGCGTCTCGTGCAGCTTCGCGCGGAACGCGTTTCCGACCTTGCCCACGCGCGCGATAAGGTCGTCGGTGAGCAGGTCGAGCGCCGCGAGCGCGGCCACGCAGACGAGACCCGAGCCGCCGAACGTGGTGTTGTGGGCTTCCGCAGACGCGTAGTGCTCGCCGTATGCGCGCTCGAACAGCTCGGAGCGGGTGAGCATGCCGCTGATCGGGACGAGCCCGCCGCCGAGGTGTTTGCCCAGGATCAGCGCGTCGGGGCGGCGCGGCCACACCTCGCTCGCGAGGAAGCGGCCGGTGCGACCGAGCCCCGTCTGGATCTCGTCGGCGACGAGGAGCGCACCGTGCTTGTGCGTGAGCTCGCACGCGGCTTCGAGGAACGCGGGCGACACCGTGCGCACCCCACCCTCGAGCTGGATCGGCTCGAGCACGACAGCGGCGACGTCACCGCCGCGGAACGCAGCCGCGAGGGTGTCGACGTCGTCGAACGGGATCGGTCCGGCAGAGGGGACGTGTGGACCGAACGGATCCTTGAACATGCCGGCCTTCATCAGCGCGCAGCTGCCCATCGTGGTGCCGTGGTAGGCGCCGTCGAGGGAGATGATGCGCGGCTTCTTCGTCGCTGCGCGCGCGAGCTTCATCGCCGCCTCGACGGCCCCGGAGCCCGAGTTCGCGAAGAACACGTTGTCGTAGACGCCGGAGCGTTCGCACAGGCGCTGCGCGAGCAGGCCCGCGTACGGGTTCACGCGGCACGGGAACCAGTTCGGCGAGTCGCTCGCGAGGAACTCCGTGACGGCCGCGGTGATCGCGGGGTGGCGGTGACCGAACGTCTGCGTCCCGTGAAAGTCCTCGACGGCGCCGCGCGGCTCGACGAGCTGACCTTCGACCACGCTCTTGATCCGCGTGGGTTCGCCGAGGAGCTCGGCGCGAAGCGTGACGAGCGGGTTCACGTAGCGGCGATACGCTTCGTAGCCCTCCCGGAGCATCTGCTCGGTATTCACTACAGGCCTCCGTCCGCGACGATCTTCGCGGCCGCCATGAACGAGCTCTCGTCGGAGACGAGGAACGTCGCGAGCGCAGCGATCTCCGCCGCCGTGCCGAGACGACCGAGCGAGGCCTGCGAGAGGTACTCCTGCACGCGATGTTTCGGCAACATGCGCGCGAGCCCACAGTCGAGCAGGCCGGGCGACAGGAGGTTCACCTTGATGTTGTACCGACCGACCTCGCGCGCGAGCGCTTCGGTCATGCCGCGCAACGCGGACTTCGCAGCGGCGTAGTGGACGGGCGCCTCGATCACGCGCTCCGAGGCGAACGAGCCGATGTTCAGGATGTGGCCCGCCTTCGCGCGGATCATCGAGCGCAGCACCGCGCGCGACCACAGGTACGGCCCCTTGACGTTCGTCGCGATGACGGCGTCGAAGTCTGCTTCCTCGAGGAGCGCGATCGGCAAGATCTGCGTGATGCCCGCGTTGTTGACGAGCACGTCGATGCCGCCCCACGCCTTCACGATCTGCCCGAGCGCGTCCTTCACGTGAGTGCTGTCCGCGACGTCGCCCTGGAACACGAGCGGCTCGCAACCGCGCGCCTGCAGCGACGCTCGCGTAGACTCGGCGTCCTGCGTGTCGGTGCGAAAGGTGAATGCGACCTTCGCGCCGGCGTCGGCGAACGCCTCGCACATCGCGCGCCCGAGGCCACGCGAGCCGCCGGTCACGATGCATCGCTTGCCCTCGAGGCGGCGGGTCATCGCAACACCGGCAGTGTGAACACGCGCTGTCCGCCCGTACGGGTCCCCCAGCGTGCGGGCTCGACGTTGAACTTCGCTTCCTTCTCCCGATACAGCACGTTGTAGTTGCACACGGGTATCGTCGAGCCGTCGGCGTAGCAGTTCGAGTCGCAGCAATCGATCGTGCGCTCGACGTCGAACGTCTCTTCGTCCATGTGCGAGTGCACGTAGACCGCCTTGATCGCCTTCTCGCCGGCGCGCAGTGACCCACTGAGTCCTACGCGCGGCAACGACATCGTGTCGACGAGTGCGCGTAACAGGCCGAGCGTGCGCTGCGCCTCCGCGTCGTCCTCGGGCGCCTCGGCCCACAGGCGATCGATGGCGCCGCGAAGCGATTCCTCGAGACGCGGCGACGGTTCGAGGTAGAGCCGATCCGACAGCGCGTCGTACAGCTCGCACGCCGGCAGGAACCGCGTGAACGGGATCGGCGCGCCACCGTTCGGATCGACGAGCAGGTACGCGATCTGATAGCAGAGCGGGTGTGCGCACGGCGATGTGACGAAGTCGCTCGGACGGAGAAGCCCGTTCGTGTGCTTCTCGATCTCCTCGAGTACCTCGTACATCGAGATGCGCCCGGAGCGCTGTTCGGCGCGCTGGAATGTCGTGCCGCTTTGGCCGGTGAACGTCATCGTGTGCACCTCGAGGTGGCGCACGGCAGAGCTCTGCATTCCGAAGTCGATGATCTTGCCGATCTCGTGTTCGTTGAGCCCGCGCGTCATCACGGGGATCAGCGTCACGTCGACGCCGTGCTTCTCGCACAGGCGCAGTGCCTCGAGCTTGAGCGCCAGCATCTGCGCGCCTTGCATCACCTGATCGGTGTGCGGGTCGAACGTGTCGAACGACAGCGCGATTCGCGCGTTGTACTTCCCGAGGCGCTCGACGAACGCCTCGTCCTTGGCGAGCTTGATGCCGTTGCTGCACACCGTGACGCGATGGATGCCCTGCGTCGCGGCGAGCTCGAGCATGTCGAACAACCGCGGGTGCAACGTCGGTTCGCCGCCCGTCAGGTTGATGAGGTCGAGCTCGGCGCCGTGGTCCGTGCGCAGGTGCTCGAGAACCATCGCGAAGTCTTCGACGGGCATGTGGTACGCGTCGTCGTTCTTGTTGTGCACGTAGCAGATCGGGCAATCGAGGTTGCACGCGCTCGTGATCGTGACGACAGGCAACCGCACCTTCTGCGTGTGTGCGGTGCACGGGCCGCAGTCGAACGGGCAACCGTCTTCGATCTCCTTCTTGAACACGCGCGGCGGGGTGAAGCGCTGCTTGACCTCGCGGGTCTGCGTGTACCAGTCGACGTTCGTCGACAGGCGCACTTCCTGCGCACCGTGTTCGGCGCACGCCTTCTTCATCCACACCTCGGTGCCGACGGCGACGACCGACGCGGGAATCGCCTCCTTGCACGAGCGACAGAGGCTCGTGGTCGTGTGCAAGAGCGCTTCCGTCACACGGACCGCCCGTCGCGCTTGCCGATCACCATGTTCGCGAACGTCTGCACGCTGAACAGCGTGAGGATCGTGGACGGGCGGAGGCCCGGCTTGATCCGATCGTGCGCCTCGGGCATCAGCTCGCGCAGGCGCGCCAGGCCGGCCTCGGAGATCACGCCACCCGGGGCGAACTCGTCTTGCGACATGTCGCCCCGCGATGCGCGCTCCATCTCGCCCCGCGTGATCTCGATCGAGAAGTCGCGCTCGAGGCGAAACACGATGTCTAGAAAGTCGAGCGACTCGGCGCCGAGGTCGGCCATGAGCACCGACCCGACCTTCACGTCGTCGACCTTTCGACCGAGCGACTCGGCCACGATCTTTCGGACCGCATCCTCGATCTCGGTGTTGGACAACTGGATGACCTGAACTGCAATGGCTTCGCTCATACGTGCTCCTCGTCTTCGAACCACGTGATCACTCGATCCAGCGGCTTGCGACCGCGCGCTGGCGTCTCCTGCGGGGTGGGATGTCCGATCGCGATCGCGCCGACCATACGCCAGGGCTCCTCGATGCCCAGCAGCGCGTGAATTTCGGCGCGCGCGACCATCGGCCCGGCCATCATGCACGCGCCGAGGCCCTCGGCGTGCGCCTGCAACAGCAAGTTCATGATCGCCATACTCGTCGACACGCGCTCGGCTTGCATCGCCGACGCCGTCGAGAACGTCGCGGGATCTCCGCCGCCCGACGCGATCAGGTTGGCGATGAGGTCGGGATATTCGCGGTACTGCGGAATGACGATCACCGGCGCCGCGCCGAGCGGCTCGTGAAAGAAGTCGCCGTAGTTGCCGAAGTCCTCGGCGTGGTGACTCTTCGCGATGATCGCCTTCATCTCGGCGGTCTTTGTCGCGACCGCGTCGACGATCTTCGCGCGCACCGACGGCGACGTGACGACGGCAAATCGCCACGGCTGGCGATTCGTCGCCGACGGCGCGGTCGTCGCGCCCTCGAACACGCGCTCGATCACCTCGCGGGCGACGGGCTCCGTCGTGAACGTCCGCACGCTGCGCCGCGAGCGCAGCCACTCGAGCATCTCGGGTCCGGTCATTTATCTCCGCACTCCCTTCGGGAGCGCTACGCGCCCGATGTTCATCGGTCTTGTCATGGACCTCCGCACTCCCTTCGGGAGCGCTACGCGCCCGATGTTCATCGGTCTTGTCATGGACCTCCGCACTCCCTTCGGGAGCGCTACGCGCCCGATGTTCATCGGTCTTGTCATTTACCT
>JBJXGN010000198.1:0-8867 GCA_046160585.1 Kofleriaceae bacterium | reverse complement strand
TCCGGCCGTGGTCATCCGCGCAGACGAGATAGTGCGCCCAGCCGGCCTTGCTCTCGCCGGGGTCGAGCCAGTCGTGCTGCGGGAGCGTCTGTACGTGCCCGTCGGACCACGTCGCGACATACGACCACAGCGTGCGCACAACACGCCCACGCGCGCGGTCGCTCGCACCTCACAGATCACGCACGCCTCGTTCGGCTGCCCCATGCCCCCGGGGAAGCGTACTCCCCGCTCGTCGAGGATGGCTAGGGCAGACGGACTGCACCGGAGGCTCGAGTCAAGGCACGATCACGGCACGCGCTTCATCGTGCCCAGGACCGAGTGATCCTTTGCGAGGACCAGCGTGAAGCTCTTCGTCGCGCCGTCGTCGTCCGTGAAGGATAGAGTCACGCGCGATCCGGTGAGGCGATACGGGCCCGACTTCATCGCCGGCTCGAGTCCCGAGTAGGAGTAGTTTCCGTTCATGTCGAAGTAGTAGAGGGCGCAATGCTTCTTCGCCTCGCCGTCGAGACAGCCCTCGAACTTGATCGGCTGAGAAAATGCTGTCTTGCTGCATCGCTTCTGCGGAGCGGGCTTCGCGGCGGCGAGGGTGGCGAGAGCGGCAACGACGGTCAGCGCAGCGAGAGTCTTCATGGGAGCTGACACGCGTCTGAACGAACGTCGCGCCCCGATAGTTCACGACACCCAGTTCGTATAGGCAGGTAGTGTCTCGAAACACCATGCGAAGTTGGCCCAACGGAGGAGCTCGCCACCGGGAGTGGCTGTGTCTCGCGTCATACGCACTGATCGCGTGTCAGGCCACGACGCGCGAGCCCCCGGATCCGGTCATCGTCGCGATCGTCGCACCCGATGGCTGGTCGATCATCCGTGGCGCCGAGCGCGCGATCCTCGAGGATCCCGAGCGTGCGCTGCGGGTCGTGATCGAGGCGAGCGCAGCTCGTACGACGGATGCAAACGCTCGCGTGGATGCGGATGCGCGCGATCACGTCGATGCAACGAGTGCCATCGCCCACGCGTGGATGTTCACGCGCCCCGCGATGCTCGCGAGGCCGCGGGAGGCACGAGAGATCGACGAGCCACCGCCATCGAAGGGATGGGATGCGCAGGCGACGATCGAATACTCGAGCGCCGACGGAGCCGGACCCGCGAGGCGCAGCGCGCGGGCGCACTGGATGCGCCTCGGTGCGAAGAGCTATGTCGTCCTCGTCGACGGTGACGCGAACGCGGTCGCGAAGCGCGAGGCGCAGATCGGCACGCTCGTCGACGGTGTGAAGCCGGAAGGGCTCCGCGAGGAAGTGCTCGTCGGACCCACCCGTGCGATCGATACGCCTGCGCTCGACGCGTTCGTCGATCGGGCGATGGCGGAGCTCGACGTGCCCGGCGCGGCGATCGGCGTGATCGCCCTCGACTCCCAGGTCGCGTACGTGCGCACCGTGGGCGTGAAAGAGAAGGGCAAGCCCGCGCGGATCACCGAGGACACGCGGTTCTTGATGGCGTCGGTGACGAAGCCGATGACCTCGATGATGCAGGCGGCGCTCGTCGATCGCGGCGTGTTGCGCTGGGATCGGCGCGTGACGGAGATCCTGCCGTCGTTCGCTCTCGGCGATCCGGCGATCACGACACAGCTCGAGCTCTGGCACATGTCTTGTGCGTGCACGGGCATGCCGAGACAGGACATGGAGGGGTTGTTCGAGTGGAGCGGCGTGACACCGGAGGCACGGCTCGCGGCGATGCGCACGATGAAGCCGACGACGAAGCTCGGCGAGACGTTCCAGTACTCGAACCCGCTAGTCGCGGCGGGCGGGTTCATCGCCGCACACGCGTTGGCGCCCGAGAGTTCGCTATCCGAGGCGTACGCGGCGGCGATGCAGGCGACAGTGTTCGATCCGATCGGCATGGCCTCGACGACGTTCGACTTCGCGACGGTCGCAGATGGCGACCACGCGATGCCGCACGCGCTCGATGTTCACAGCGCGACGCGCGTGATGCCACTCGCGGTCGAGCGCCAGGTCGAGCCGATAGCGCCGGCGGGCGGGGCGTGGAGCACCGTGCGCGACATGATGTCGTACGCGCTGACGGAGATGCGCGAGGGCGTCTCGCCCGCCGCGACGCGCGTTGTCTCCGTCGACAACTATCGCGAGCGCACGAAGCCGCGCATCGCGATCGGCGACGGCAGTCACTACGGGCTCGGCATCGACGTCGAGACATATCGCGGGCAGCGGCTTCTCTCGCACGATGGCGGCTCGTTCGGGTTCGGCACGCGCTTGTGGGTGATGCCCGACGCGAAGATCGCGATCGTGATCCTCACGAACGTGCGCAACGGCAACGCCAAGGAGCAGCTGCCGTTCGTGGAGGCGGTGACCCGCAAGGTCCTCGAGGAGCTGTTCGCGAGCGCGAGGCCACTCGCCGACAAACAGCTCGCGTATTACGTGAAGCACCGGCGCCGCGAGCCGTACGTGCGGAGCGAGGACCGATCGTGGATCGCACGGCTCGCGGGTCGCTATCGCGAACCGGCGCTCGGCGAGGTGGAGATCCGCGCGACGGAGGCGGGCGCCGTGTTCGATGCGGGCGAGTGGCGATCGGCGATGGACGTCATCGTCGATGCCGACGGAACCGCGCGAACGGTGATGCTCGATCCACCGTTCGCTGGGAACGGCGTCGTGATCGGGCCGGGCGATCCGCCGACGCTAATCGTGCCGGATCAAACGACGTACACGTTTACGCGTGTACGATGAGCCCGCATGACTTCCTTCCGCACGGTATTGGCAATCGCGATCTTCAGCGCGGCTTGTGGTGGCGCGCGTACACCCTACGCAACGACCAACGAAGCACTTCAGCTCTCGAAGGTGGTGCTCTACAGGAACGGCGTCGGCTACTTCGAGCGCGGCGGGCGCGTCGAGGGTGAATCCCTCACGCTGCGCGTCCGCAAGGATCAGGTCAACGACCTGCTCAAGAGCCTCACCGTCGTCGAACGCAAGGGCGGGCGGGCCGTGTCCATTTCGATGCCCCTCGATCCGCGTTCGTGGGCGAACGGCGCGATCTCGACGCTCGGGCCCGGCAGCGGCAGCCTCGCAGAGGTGCTCGACAAGCTGCGCGGCACCGATGTGAAGCTGAAGCTGAACAACGGCACGAACGTCTCGGGGCGCGTGTTGCTCGTCGAGGCGATCCCGCAGGTCGGCGGTGGCGAGGGCGCCGCGAAGGATCAGGACTACAAGGTCACGCTCATCGACGGCAGCGAGATGGAGGTGGTGCGCCTGTCGAAGGTCGACACGATCGTCCTGCGCAACGGCGACATCGCGCTGCAGTTCCAGCGCAGCCTCGACGCGACCGCGGGTGAAGGCATGTTCCAGCAAGTCGACGTCACGATCCGCCTCGCGGGCAATCGCACGAACGATCTGCTCGTGAGCTACGTCGTGAGCGCACCGATGTGGAAGCCGACCTATCGCGTCGTCTTGCCCGATACCGGCAAGGGGCAGGCGCTGCTGCAGGGCTGGGCCGTTGTCGACAACACGACCGGTGAGGACTGGCGCAACGTGAAGCTCGCGCTGACCTCCGGCGCACCGATCGCGTTCCGCTACGACCTGCACACGCCGCGCGACGTCGCGCGTACGGATCTGTCGTCGGTCGGTACGCACAAACGTGCGAGCGTCTCCGTCGGAGAAGCGGGCTACGCGCAGCCGGGAGACGGCGCAGCCATGGGTGGGGGAGCAGCACCGTCGCCGCCGCCCGCGACCACGGCGCCGATGCCCGCGAACAAGCCGACCGTCGCACCGAAGAAGAAGATGAAGGCCGAGAAAGATTCGCGCGCGTTCGATCGCAGCGTCGCGGCGAGCACCGAGGAGGCCGAGGCGTACGACGAGGGCGGGTTCGACGACAACATCCCGGCTGTCGACGCGGAGACGCTCGCGCGATCGATGCAGGCGCGCACGAAGTCGGCGAGCGTCAGCGGGCTCACCCGCTACGACCTCGACGAGAAGCTCACGGTGCCCGACGGCACATCGACGATGGTCGCGATCATCAACGAGAAGGTCGAAGGCGAGGAGACCTTCCTGTTCCGCCCCGGTGGCGCGGGGCAGGGCTACGAGGCGAACCCGTACCGCGTGATCCGCTTCAAGAACTCGACTCCGTTCGCGCTCGAGTCGGGGCCGATCTCGATCTACTCCGGTGGCAGCTTCGTCGGTGAAGGCATCAGCGAGCCGGTGAGCGCAGGCGTGGCCGTCACGATCCCGTTCGCCGTCGAGTCGAGCCTCCTCGTCGCGTCGCATCTGCAATACGGCGGCGATGAGATGCGTCTGGTGAAGATCGTGCGCGGCGTGATGGAGGTCGAGAACTTCGCGCGTCGCTCGACGACGTGGGAGGCCACGAGCCAGCAACCGCGCACCGCCGAGACCACGCTGTACGTGCGGCACCAGAAGGCCGGCGGTAGCTTCGAGCTCGTGCCGCGCCCCGCCGGCACGGAAGATCTCCCGGATGCGTATTTGATCCCGATCAAGCTTGCGGCCGGCGCGACGACTTCGAAGCTCGAGGTCGTCGAGCAGACGCCGTCGCGCAGCGTGCTGTCGATCTGGGACGCACGCTCGCTCGTGCTCCTCGAGGGCATCCTCGCGGTCGGCACGCTCGATCGCACGGTTCGCGCGAAGCTCGAGCCGATCGTCAAGCTCCGCCAGGAGATCGGAAAGATCGACACCGAGATCGACGGCAAGACGCGCACGCGCCAGGAGCTGGACCAGCGCGCCCAGGAGACCCGCGCGAACCTCGAGGCGATCAAGCGTGACCCCGCCGCTGGCGCGCTACGCAAGCGCCTCGGCGATCGTCTGGAGCAGTTCGCGAAGGACGGCGACAAGCTCGGCCGCGAGCTCGTCGAGCTGCAGACGAAGCGCACGGAGAGGAAGATCACTCTCGAGGACGCGATGCAGACGCTCGAGCTACTACCCGAGAAGCCGATCGCGCCGAAGAAGTAGGGCGCGGCCTCACCTACGGCGAATCGGCCGCGATATCCTCGTGCGCGGTGTTCAAGCCAGGCACGCAGGTAGGCCGATACCGCGTCATCAAGACGATCGGACGCGGGAAGCCCGATGGTCTATACGAGGTCGAGGACGACCAGAAGAACAAGTTCGCCCTGCGCTCGCCCATCGCCGACCTCGAGGATGACGATCGCGGCGCCGGGAGTGTGTGCGCGCGTTTCCGCAGCGACGTCGACTCTCTCAAGGCGATCGTCCATCTGAACCTCGTGCCGCTGTTCGACGTGTTCGTCGACAAGGGCTACATGTGTTTGGTCTACGAGCGCGTTCGCGGGCGGACGCTGTCCGACGCGATCAGCCTCGGTCAGATCGCACCGCCACTCGCGCTCGGCATCACGAAGTCGATCCTCGAGGGCTGCGCCGTCGCCCACGCCGCGGGCCGCGTCCACCGCGATCTGCAGCCCAAGAAGATCCTGTTGATCGAGCTTCCGGACTGGGAGCTCGTGAAGGTCGCCGATGTCGGCCTCGGCACGCTGCGCGACGAGGCCGTGCTCGAGTTTGGTGCAGGCGCGTTGACCGGCACGGTGCGCAAGCCCGTCGCGACGTACATGGCGCCGGAGCAAGTGCGCGAGCGCTCCGTCGACGCGCGCACGGACATCTACGCGATCGGCACGATGCTGTTCGAGATGCTCGCCGCGCGCGCGCCGTTTCCGGATCGCGACATGGAGCAGGTGAAGACGATGCAGCTGTCGTTTCCGCCGCCGCGCCTGTTCGACATCTTTCGCACCGAGCGCTGGCTCACGCCGGAGATCAACGAGCTCGTCGACGTTTCGCTCGCGAAGGAGCGCACCGATCGCTTTTCCAGCGCGGCCGATATGCTCGTAGCTGTCGACGCCGCGTACAAGTCGATCACCTAGCGCCGGCGCGATCGTCTGGTAGTGTCGATCGGATGCGTGCCCTCCTGCTCGTCGTAGCGGTCGCCGGTTGTTTTCGCGAATCGTCGTCGCCCGCACCGGTGATGACCAACACGGCGGATCCGGCGCTGCTCGCAGCCGACTCGTCGTGCGCCGTGGGAGACGATCTCGGACGCCCGCCGAGCGAGACGTTCCCCGACGGGCGGCTCCGGACGCACACGCGCGGCGGGCTCTCGCGCGCGAACGCACGCACGTGGGGCGGCCCGGACGTTCCGAGCTACATCCCGATGCAGCACGGCTCGCTCGAGCTGTTCGTCCTCGACGAACCCGGTGAGGATCAGTTCCTCGCGCTTTATCGCGAGCCGTACGAGCTCGGATCGTGCACGCTCGGCGGCAAGCAGAACTGTGCGTACCAGGCCGACCTCTACGAGCGTGGCAAGCTCGAAGCCAGCGTCTCGTTGAATGCGCTCATGTCGCGGCCCGACGGGCTCGAGGTGCAGGACCTTCGCTACTCGCGCGGTGTCCTGTTCTTCAACGAGGCGTGTCAGAGCTACTCGTCGGAACAGGGTGGCAAGTGCTCGTCGCTCGTCGCTGTAGATCTGTTCGCGAAGAAGGTCTTGTGGCGGACGCCATCGCTCGTGTCGAACGGTCGGATCTCGGTGCGCGGTTGCTACATCGTCGCCGGGTACGGCTTCACGTCGGAGCCGGACAACGTGTTTCTCGTCGATCGATCGTCGGGCGCGGTCGTGCAGAAGATCGCCGTGTCGAGCGCGCCGCAGCAGTACATGTTGCACGGTCGCGATCGCCTCGACGTCACCCTATACGCGGGCGGTACCCGCCGCTACAAGCTCGCAGGGATCGAGACTCGCTCGGGCCGCATCGTCGAGCTCGACGCGCCCGAACCCATGTACGGCGGCGCCGGGTACGGCGGCGCCGCGTACGGCGGGTACGGCTACGGCGGAGCGATGTACGGTGGGTATGGCTACGGCGGCAAACACGGACCGCGCCGCAAACCGCGTCGCCCGTAGACTCCGCTTGGTAGTTGCTCACGATCGATCTCGACGGATACCCGTAGCGAGCGATGCATCGGCAGTACGTTGCATCTGAGCAGCGACAAACCGCGCAAACGGCCGGACATCGTTGCGTGCACTCGCAGCCTCGAGGGCACCGAGGTACGCCGCTCGCTCCTCGACCCTGATGACCGTCCACGGATAGCCACCCGCTGCCAGCAGCGTATTCATGACGAAGCGGGCGACTCGTCCATTACCATCCGGGAAGGGATGCACGTAGCCGAACAACCAATGGCCCAGCACTGCGCGTACGGAAGGCTCGGGTTCCTGCTCGATCAGGTCGAACAGCGCAGCCATCGCATCAGGGAGTAGCTCCCATCGTGGAGGTACGTGCCAAGACCCTCGAATGTAGACAGGGGCATTCCGATAGCCCGCGAGCATCGAGGCACCGAGCAAGCCGGCCGACACGTGCGGGGCAAACAGTTCGCGGTACCACTCGCGATGAGCTACTCGAACGACCTTGCTGTCCACGTCGGCAGAAACGATCCGTCGGACTGTTTCGCGTACACGTTGGAATGCAAGCCAGTACCCTCGAGCTGCAAGCGCGTCGTGGTTCTCCTTGTCGGAGGGCACTCGTTCAGGATCCCAGCCTCCACTCGCGACCCGCTGAACGAGCTCGGTTGTCACCTGGTAACCCTCGATCGAGAGCGAGTGGTACGCATCGAGCGTGTAAACCCCGTCGATCGTTTTCACGTATGCGTTGTGATCCACCGGCAGACCAGGAGCCCTGGGGAGCTCGGCGAGGACAGATTCACGAGCTCCCGCCCAGAGCATCTGCAAGCGCGCGACGATCGGTGGAACCGACGCCACGGGACGAGCGACAACACTGCCGGCGCTCAGGGGATCGACCACACGCACGTCGTGGTCAGCAGCCTTCATCGCCGCGACGATTTCATCCGCGATCGCCGTTTCTCCCAATTGGCGAAAGAGACCGGCTAGTCGCCCAGCGATCGTTGCGTGCCCGCCCTCGAGCAACCGCACGAGCAGCCGAGAAGGATCTCGAACGCTTCCAGCAATCACCTGTGTCTCGATCGGATGGCGAGTAAAGAATTCCTCGTGTACGCGCGTGAGCGCAGCGGGGATGTTGAAGATACGCAGTCCGTTCTTGACCTCGAGATCCGATGCAGGTGGCATCGCGCTGGACCGAAGCGCGAAGAACGACGTTCCGAACAGGAGGTCGACGCGGTTGTTGCCGGCGCGCGGGCTGTGAATGACGACCTGCGTGGGGATCGTCGTGTTCTCTGCATGGAGCAACAGAGATTGATCGGGTGAGAGATGCCACTCGGTTCCGAAGAGATCGTCACAGTAGCGTCGACAAAACTCCCAGAACGAAGCGAACCACGGCGTCGTGTCTCCCGGCGCTGCCGTCGGGCTGGCTGACATGAGCCAGCCCCTCATGACCTGTTGCACGAACCCGTGCTTCAGGAGGCGCTCTCGAGCGGAGCGACCGAGTTGGTCGGTCGAAAAGATGCGCGAGCCGTCCTGCTGCAGTGCTCGCAGTTCCTCGAGTGCAGTAGCGAGCTTCTCGTTGGGGGCGGGCATCGAGGACGGGTCCGAGCTACACGTTTACGATGCCGTGCGAAGACACGTAAAAGATGTCGGACTATTACACGTGAAACGTGCGGCGCGAACGCAATTGAAAACGAGGAAAGAAGACCTCCTGATATCAACTGCGTACGAATCGTCCAGGTCGTCGACTACTTGCGGCGGACCGAGCTGATCACGACTTGTTCGCGCGGCGCGTCCTTCGAGAATGGTCCGCTCGGGCCGGTCTTCACGTCCTTGATCTTGTCGACGGTGTCCATGCCGTCGATGACCTTGCCGAACACGGCGTAGCCCCAGCCCTGATCGTTCTTGCCGGTGTGATCGAGGGACACGTTGTCCTTCACGTTCACGAAGAACTGCGCGGTGGCCGAGTGCGGATC
>JBJXGN010000197.1:0-36660 GCA_046160585.1 Kofleriaceae bacterium | reverse complement strand
GTCGCCGAGATCGAAGGTCTTGAACAGGCGGCGATCGACCAGGCGCGCCGCCAGATCGCGCAGCACCGGATCGTCGGCGGGCGGGTCGTCGCTGCGGCCGCCCCAGGTGTCGAGGGCGTGGGTGACGCTGACGTCGTGCAGGCGCAGGTAGCCGTCGACGGCGAGGGTCTCACCGCGGGCCAGCACCGCCGCCGGGGCGAGGCCGGCGGGCTCGGCGCCGGCGGTGGCCAGCTCGCGGTAACGCTCGAACAGCTTGACCAGCATCCACTCGGCCGCGCGCACGGTCTTGTGGTGATAGACCTGCGCGTACATGTACGAACGCGCGAACAGATACTGCTCGACCGCGTACATGCCGCGCCGATAGTCGACGACGAGGTCCGACGGATCGTCGTTGTCGGCGTGCACGTTGCCGACCTGGATCGCGTGAATGATCCAATCGAGGTCGTACGTCGCGTATCCCGCGCCCGAGTAGTGACCATCGCGCAGCAAGTAGTCCAACCGATCCACGTCGAGCTGCGAGCTCACCAGCTTCCGCGCGAACCGCGGACGGAACCCGCTCTTCTTGCTGAAGAAGCCCGCGAGCCCGTCGACCATCCCCGGCGCCAACCGCTCGAGCGACTCGCCGAGCTCCGCATTCTCCGCGACGATCCGCGCGCCCCACTTCTCGTGATTGTTGCCGGGGAACACGTGCTCCCACGCGTGCGAGAACGGACCGTGCCCGATGTCGTGCAAGAGCGCGGCGACCTTCACCAACCGCGCGAGGTCTTCGTCGAGATCGAGCCGGCGCGCCAACCGCTGCGCGATGTGAAACGCGCCGAGCGCGTGGCCGAAGCGCGAATGTTCGGCCCCCGGATAGACGAGCCAGGCGAACCCCATCTGCTTGATCCGCCGCAGGCGCTGCATCGCGTGCGTGTCGAGCAGATCGGCGATCGGACGGTCCTTGCCCTTGAACTCGATGAGTCCGTGCACCGGATCGCGGAACACCCGGTCTTTGATGGGAGTTGCCATCGGCCGGACCATACCCCGAGCCGCACACCGACGGCGATCGGGTGGGGGAGTCCACCCCGGCCGGGGCATGTGCTCCCAATACGCAATTCGCGCAAACCGTGTTCTGATGCAGGCATGAAGCGCGTAGGGGCCGCTAGCTTTCTTGCCGTCATCGGCTTGTCATCTTCTGCGTTCGCGCACATCCACCTGACGAACCCGCTGTCGCGAACCGACAACGCGCAAGGGAATCCGCAGAAGAACGGGCACTGCGGCGATCCGGCCTATTCGCGCGCTGCGAACCCGACGCGCACCACCGTCTATCCTCCCGGGGCCACGATCACTGTGACCTGGGCAGAAACGATTCCGCACCCTGGCTGGTTTCGCATCTCGTTCCAGCCCAACGGCGATACGTTTGCGCTTCCGCGAACCGGCACTGGTGTCGGAAACTTCCAGAGCCCTCTCGAGAGCGAGGAAGGGCTTACGGACGCGGCGGGCGCGTTGGTCATCGCTGATTTGATCCCCGATGGGACGCTTTCGAGGGAAATCACGTTGCCCAACGTCGAATGCGCGAACTGCACGCTGCAGTTCATCCAGGTGATGACGGGCGCAATGCCGTACGAGCGCGTCGCCACAGAGCCGGGCAACAACGATCTCTACTTCAACTGCGCCGACATCACGTTGCAAGCCGGTGCGACGATGCCACCCGATCCACCCGTTGGCGACGACGCGGGAACCGGTGGCGGTGGTGACGACGCGGGCGTCGGTAACCCGGGCGGTCCCGGCGAAGTGACGGGCGGTTGCTCTGCGGCCAGCTCTTCCGCTGGTGCGCTGCTCGGTCTTGTGTTGCTCGTGGGCCTTCGCCGTCGTCGCAACTGAGCTCAGGGTCGTTCGTCGGCACCAAGATCAGCAGCACCATCGCTGCGCGGTTCTCCGTCGAAGTCGATACCCACCTGAGGTGTTCCGCCAGCGTTCACTGCGGGGCTAGAACTCGCGAGGTGGAAGTCGCCGGCGAATGGATCTACGAATACGGCAGCATTCGAGCTGGGATCGACAATGGAGCCGGCGAAGTTGCATGTGCCGCGAACCTGGGCGTACGGAAGCTCCTCATTACCTCGTTCGTTGTCGACAATGATGTTGTTCGAGGCCGTTCCATTGTCGCAGTAGAGGCCACCTGCGTAGAGCGCATCGGGTGGCGCGCGGTTCTGCGTGATGGTGTTGTGAATGGCTCGTCCCGATCCAGCCAGTCTCATCCCTCCAAACTCGACCGGCGAGACCTGTGCTCCGTTGAGCACGATCATGTTGTTAGTCACGTCGTACGACGTGTCCACAGCGCTGACGCCCCCTGCTCGGTTGTTGATGATCGTCGAGCGCTCGAGTCGAAACGAGGTCAGATTGGAGAGCTTGAGGCCCATTCCGAGGTTCAGCTCGATCGTCGAGCGTTCAATCGAGATCCCGACACTACCAAGCCTGCCGCGGTTGATGGCGATCCCGTCGCCGACACCGACGACGTCGATCCCGCTGCCAGATATCTTGCTGTCGACCATCGCGAGGTCCGTGTACTCGCCCGAGATTGCAGATGTCGGAGAGTCGCGTAGTTCCGATTGTTCGATGACGAGGCGGCAATCGAGCGTGTCGATCCAAGGTGTCGCTTCCGGTGGCGGGTTGTCGAACATGACACGCTGCAGCCTCACGGTAGCCCGATTGCACTCGATGCCTTTGTTGCTCGTCATGCCGCGAAGCACCAGCGTCGGCTCAGCGCCAACGGGTCCGACTGCGCTGATCACCGCACCTGGTGATGATCGTTTCAATACGGCTGCTCTTCCACCGACAAGGGTCACCGTCTCGTCCACTTCCAGGTCACTGGCGATATCGTAGCTGCCGTTCGCAAGCCGAATCGTCGAGACCTGAGGTGACACGATCGAGAGTGCGTAGACGAGGTCGCAACGCCCATCCGCGGGACACATTCCCGCGGAAATTCCATCGGGCGAAACATAGAGGATGTTCGCGGCGTCCTCGCACGTCGAATCGTCTCGGCAGACGCCACTCGCGCACTCGTCATCGAGGGTGCACGAGTTCGACGCGTCGACGCCGGCGTCGTCCATCGGCTGCTGCTGGGCTTCGCATCCGTTCGTGTCGAGGTTGCAGACGAAGCCATTCTTGCAGTCCGCGTTCTCGTCGCAAAACGCTGGGTTGTCCACCGTCGAACAACTCGCTAGCAGGACCACGCCCACAGAAACCAACCAACGCATCGATCGATTGAACCGCGATTCCCAAATGTCATCAAGCATCATGGGACGGGCC
This sequence comes from Kofleriaceae bacterium, assembly GCA_046160585.1. Lineage (GTDB taxonomy): Bacteria > Myxococcota_A > Polyangia > Haliangiales > Haliangiaceae > JABFXX01. Next base: position 33,372 of record JBJXGN010000197.1, on the reverse strand, counting down.
TATCTCCGGGGTGGCTCGCGGGTTGCGACGAATGTTCGAGTGAGCACCCTTGCGCTGCCACCGCAAGCAAAGGCGTTGTGATCGCTACGTTCTCGTGACCTGAAGAAAAGCCGCAACCGCCGGTGACGACCATGGATAGGCGCCGTCACCATGGGCGATCACGCGATTGAATCGGGTCACGAAACCACCAATGGAACGGCAACGCGGACGGGAGTCGGAGATGCGTTCTTCACGGACTCTCTGCGTGGCCCCGCAGCATCATTGATCGACCCGCGAGTTCCGGGTGTGAAGCCGGACCTCTCGGGTGTGATGCATCTGGTGGATGGCGACGACCATCTCGCCGGTTCGCCGCCTACTTCGATGCCGCGGATTCGAAACCCCGACGAGAACGCGATCGACTGGACCGGCGCGCGTCGAGCACCGCCGCAACCGGTGGAAGCCCTCGACCTGACGGTCGGCGAGGCTCCGCGACCGGCGAACGATCTCGGCATGCAACGGGCACGGCGGCCTCACGGTCAGCATCACGGTGATCCGAGCGACCGTCCGATTCAGTTCCGTTCGGAGCCCGACATCGACCGCCATCAGTACTGGGCAGCGTTCACGACGGCGGCCGCGCATGCGAAGTCGAGCCACGACGACATGGCCATCAAGCTGCTCCGTATGCAGAACGCGGAGCACGACTCGCAGCTCGGCGCGCTCGGTTTCAACACGCCGCGGGGATGGGAAGGCGACCTCACCACGCTGACCGAGATGCAACGCGTGCCGCTCCAGAACGGAGTCTCCGTCGGATCGTTGTTCAAGAGCGAGCAGCTGCAACTGGACAAGCACGATCGAACCGCCATCGGGGCTGGTGCCGATGCGGTCAAGGCAGGCCGTGGGGGAGAGGATGGAATCGAGATGCGTGGCAACGAGACGAATCTGGCAGACAAGAAGCTCGACACCACGAACAAGGAAGTGAAGCGGCTGCTGAAGGTCGTCGAAGGCGCGAAGGAGCGTGTGCAGACCGCGATGCTTGCTATCGAGGGCTACGAATTGAAGAACAAGGCGAGCGACGTGCGCGAGGAGATCGAAGCGCTCCGCAGCCAAGCGTCCACAGTGCAGGAGGTGGTTGGCGTCTTGACCGACTATGTTGCAGGAGCATTCCACGCCATGGCAGGTGACGTGGGTGATGCAGTCGAGAAGGCCGGGAGCGTCGCTGCCGCCTTTCTCGGAACGATCAACACTCGAAAGATCGACACCGCGATGAGCAAGCTCGCGGGAATCGAAACACGGATCAAGACCGTCGAGGGCAAGCAACTCGCGAGCGGATTGCTTGCGGCACGCATCGATCTTCAAGGTGCGCAGATCGGTCTCGACAAGGCAGGTGGGGATCTGGAGACGGCGCTGGGTGAGCGTAGACTCGCTTACAACCGTTTGGCGCTCACCACGGCCGAGGCACTTCCGTGCCCAGAATCGAGCCGCAAGAAGATCGCGGGCGTTCTGGCAGCGATCCCGCTGGTCGAGATTGTGGTCTCGCGAGCGCGCGGTTTATCCAGCGTCGCCACCGCTCCTGCATACAACGAAGTCGCCGGACGCGGACTCGGGATGGCGAAGACGAATGGGCTTCCTGTCGCGGATCGATTCATTCGCGCATGCGGAGAGCTCGACCACGTCGCGCTTTTCGCGCAAACGATGGAAGGCGAGTGGAGGCGCCGTCTCGAGCAGCTCGTCTCCGTCAAGCGCCAGATTCTCGGCGAGCGTGCCGGGGAGCGCTAGCGCCGGCGCAGCAACAACAACGTCGTCGTACGCGGGCGTGGGTCAGTCGTCATCGTATTCGTGTCCATCCCTTCGCCCGCGAGAGGCACGACCAGATCGGGGGCTTTGCCCAGACGTGCTGCATATTCGACGAGACCGCCGAAGCAGTTGCGAGGTTCGTCGCGGATTGGTCGGTCGCCTCCTCCGTCCGAACATTGCGAGTTCATGATTTCAAGTTCTCCGCCACTCGGCCACGACCCTCGATCCGCCGTCGTCACCAGCAGTTCTTGTGTTCCCTGCTCGCGTAGCTCGGTGCGCTCGGAAGTTGGAACCGGGTATTCGATCGGTACGATGCCGACGACATGGCGCGTCCTGTTTCCTTCGAGAAACGCCGAGAGCATGAATTGACAGAGGTCGGGGCCGCGGCGCCCGACATCCATGCGACCGCCTGGTCCGATGACGCCCGGACCCACGAAACACTCCACACGATCGGTTCTGAAGGTAGGCGGTGCTTCCTCGACTGGTTGGGGAGTTGCCTTCTTCTCCTCCCCACACGAAGCGAGGACGAGAAGCATGGTCAGGCACTGCTTGCAGCCGAGCATGAGCGAAGGATGCTTCAATTCGGACGGCTACTCCATGTCTCGTGATGCTTCGTTGTCGGCCTATGGTGCCATCGCTCGCTCGCTCCTGTGACCGGGCGCGGTAGTTGGCGCATTGATCGAGGACGCGCCCGCTGCACAGTCGCGTGACGAGAGCGCGTGGCTCGCCGTCGTGCTGATGACCCGCGCTGCGATCCGCCATCGAACGCGATCATCGTGCCTGCGCGGCTCACAGACGACGGCGTGACGAGGATTTCTACGACCAGTGATCAAGAGATCATATTTCGGATCAGACCGTCGCTTCCAGCGCTGCGCGCGTCGTCTCCCGTCTTGCTGTCTCCCGGGCAGCGCTCGTCGCTCCTCGGTCGACGTCGGTCGCGCTGCGATCACGATGCACGTGCATGGATCGCGATCTTCCGAAGATCGTCAATGTCAGTGCCGCGTGATATCGAATGATCATGTCCGCGGATCTCGACGCTCTCGCCGATCGCATCGCCACGCTCGCCGCGCATATCGACGCTGCGATCCACACGTTGCTCACGGACCTCCGCGAGTTCGATACCGCTGGTGGTTGGTACAAGCAGGGCGCGCGCTCGTGTGTAGAGTGGCTATCGTGGCGCCTGAGCTGGAGCCTCGGCACGGCGCGTGAACATCTTCGCGTCGCACACCGGCTCGGAGAGCTGCCGCTCGTCGATGACGCGCTTCGCTGCGGCACCCTCTCGTACTGCAAGGTCCGCGCGATCACGCGTGTCGCGACATCGGCCAACGAGGCGTTGCTCCTCGAGGACGCGCGCTACGCGACCGGCGCGCAACTCGAGCGGATCTGCCGGAAGTACGCGACGGTGCTGCGCGCCGCGAAGGAACCTGACGAGCGGTGCGATCGCGAACGCCGGTACGTGCGCCGACAGGATCTCGACGATGGAATGGTCAAGCTGGAGGCCGTGCTCCATCCCGAGGAGGCGGCCACGATCTGGGCCGCGCTCGAGGCGGTCGCGCGTGCACGACGGGAGGTTGCAGCCGACGTGAACACCCCGGTGAAACAGGATCGCGTCGAGGTCGTCGTTGATCGAGAGAGCGCGACCATCAAGAACGGGACCACCACGTGCGCTGCCGATGACGCTGCCGGTGACGCTGCCGGTGACGCTGCCGATGACGCTGCCGATGACGCTGCCGATGCTGCCGATGACGCTGCCAATGATGCTCTCGATGAGGAGAACGGAGGTGCCCTCGGCACACCGCGCGGCGAGACGTCTGCCGTGACGCGTGAAGCGTTCGCGCAGGTGGTGGCGAGGATCGCTGCGGAACCGCCGCCGCGGATTCCTCGGAGCGAGCGCGATCCGAAGAGCCGCTTCGACCGCGCAGATGCGTTGGTGGCGATCGCGCGCGACGTGCTTCGCGGCGAGCGCGTGCATGCCGTACCGACGGAGCTCGTGGTCACGGTCGCGGCGGAGACGCTCGCGAATCCGCACACGGCGCCGGACCCGTTTGCGGTCACGAGCGACGGGACCTGCGTGTCCGCGGAAACAGCGCGACGGCTCGCGTGCGACTGCGGCGTGGTTCACATGGTGGAGGACGCGGACGGGAAGACGCTGTCGGTCGGTCGCAAGACACGCTCGATTCCCACGTCGATGAAGCGAGCGCTCATGAAGCGCGACACGACGTGCCGGTTTCCCGGCTGTTGCAATCGGGTGTTTCTGGAAGGCCACCATATCCAGCACTGGGCGGACGGAGGGGAGACGTCGCTCGAGAATATTCTGAACGTGTGTAGCTTCCACCATCGCTTCGTTCACGAGTACGGCTATCGCGTCGAGCTCGACGAACAACAGCAGCCGCGGTTCTTCGATCCGCGCGGTCAGCTCGTGACGGAGCACGTGCCTCGGCCACCGTTGCGATGGTCCGGAATGGCGAAGCTGGTGGACGACAATAGCGACCTCGACGTTTCCGCGGAAACGAACGAGCCGCACTGGGATGGTCACCGGTTGAACTACTCGTGGATCATCGATGACCTCGTTCGTGTGGATGGATTGCAATAGTCCGCGGGCGGTTACGTGTTGGCGTGAGGCAGCTCGGCGGATCCAGGATTTGCCGATGCTATTGTCCGCCTCGTGAGCGACAGCGAGCAGGTGACCTGCGGCACGCACGGCACGACGCCGTCTACGTTCGCCTGCAGGCATCTCACGCAAGGCGTCGCGTGCGGCTACTACGCGAGCGTCGAAGACCCGCGGGACAAGTGGCCTGACGCCTGGTGTGACCTATGCGAAGAGGCGTTCCAAACGACCGGCGAATGGAACGACGAGTCCGAGAAGGTCGCCGACGTCAAGCTGATGTGTACGCACTGCTACGAAGCGGCGCGTTCGCGGAATCAACATCCTCCACCACACGCGCGAGGTGCGAACGTGCGGCTCACCGCGAGTGAGGGTGACGCTCTCGTTCATCACGCTACTCACGAGATGCAGGCCGTTCAGGCGGCCGCCGAGAAGAAGTGGGGTTGGGGCAGGATGGCCACGTGGGACTTCGACGACGAGGCGAGCACGTTGACGTTCTCCGATCCAGCACTGCCATCGATCGTTGCCGACGTGCGGCTCGTCGGGAGCTATTCGACGAAGTCGAACACGTTCCAGTGGGCATGGGAGACGTTCGGCGAGTGCGCGCCTGAATCCCGCCACATCGCTCCGGTCCGCGTGTTTGGTGAGGTGCGCGGACTCGCGAAACTGACCACGGCAACCTGGACGTGCGACGAGGTCGACGGTTGGGCGATGGCCTCGCTGGCTGGCTATCTGCTCGGCACCGAGGGCATCTATCGCGCCCCGTTCGATCACCAGCGCTGGTTCATGCTCCTGTCGAACCTGCGGCACTCGAACTGATCGCTACGTCGCGATACTGGGCGTCTCCACGATCCGGGCGCGCGTGATTTCTGCGCGACGACATCGCGTGCGTCGGGGCCCGTGCAGCGGTAGCGTTACCGCATGAAGCTCGTGCTCGCGATCGCGTTCCTCGTCGGCTTCGTCGCGTGCAGCAGCAAACCCGTCGAGCGGTACACCGTGAACGGCAAGATCGTCGCGGTGGGCGCCACGGCGGCCGACAAGATCGATATCCACCACGAGGCCATCCCGACCTACAAACATCGCGACGGCGAGGTGAAGGGAATGATGTCGATGGTGATGTCGTTCGCGCCGACGGGGAAGAACCTGCCCGCGGTGGCGGTCGGCGACATCGTTCGCGTGACGTTCACGGTGCACTGGGACTCCGATCCGGGCACGCGCATCGAGGCGATGGAGAAGCTGCCGGCGGAGACGAAGCTTGTCCTCGAGTGAGCCTGCATCGCGCGAGTGACGCAACCCGCGTCGCGCGAGTGACGCAACCCGCGTCGCGCGAGTGACGCAACCCGCATCGCGCGAGTGACGCAACCCGCATCGCGCGAGTGACGCAACCCGCGTCGAGCGGGCGTGTCGTGGATCCGTGGACCTTCTCGATCATCGAGGGCGCGCGATCCGATTGCTCGTCGCGGCGATCGTCGGTGCAGCGGCAGGTGTTGGCGTCGTCGTCGGGTTTGCGGAGGTGCTCGAGCCCGACTACAGCTCGGCACCGACGTGGTTCGCTATGTTCACGTGGAGCATGACGTTCGTTCTCGTCACCCTGGGAGTGAACGCACTCCTCACCGGGATGGACCGCCGCCGTGTTCGGATTCCCCGGGCGCGTGTCGTGCGCGGTTGAGCCGCGCACCAAGGTGCCGGGACGCGCACGCGCTCGACCAGTCGATCGCGGCGCCGTTCGCAACTCCGATGCTTCGTGGCGCATCCCTCGATCGCGAGCGCGAGCCGCAAACGGTTCACGGTATGAGTTCCTCCGCGCTACCCTCTCGGCGATGACGAAGGATTCGGACGCGTCACGGAGCGCCGACACGATTGCGAGTGGCCTCGGCCACGCGAACACGATCGCAGGCAGTGGTCCTCCGGCTGTCCACACGCCGTTGCCTCGTTATCAGGGGTCGGCACTTCTCGGTCGCGGCGGGATGGGCGAGGTTCTCGAGGTCACCGACGTCGAGATCGGCCGCGAGATCGCGATCAAGCGTATTCGCGATGCGAACGCCGATCCGCAGATCGTCGAGAGGTTCCTGCGCGAGGCCAAGATCCAGGCGCGGCTCGAGCACCCGGCGATCGTGCCGGTCTACGAGCTCGGCCACGACCTCGACGGTAAGCCGTACTTCACGATGAAGAGGATCGGCGGCACCACGCTCGCGCAGCTGCTGGCCGGTGACCCCGGACCGCCGCGCCGCGCACTGCGTGCCTTGGTCGACGTCGCGCTTGCGATCGACTTCGCGCACCGCCGCGGTATCGTCCACCGTGATCTCAAGCCGGCGAACGTGATGCTCGGGGGGTTCGGCGAAGTCCACGTGCTCGACTGGGGCGTCGCACGCGTGCTCGCCGAGAACGCACCGACGCCGCAGACCATCGATCCGAATGCCGGACTGATGGCCGGCTCGCTCGATTCGGCGACGCGCTTCGGCGACGTCATCGGCACGCCCGGCTACATGCCCCCGGAGCAGGCACGGGGCGAGCCGGTCGATAGACCCGCCGATGTCTACGCGCTCGGCGCGATGCTGTTCGAGATTCTCGCCAACATGCCGCTTCATCCGCGCGGCGTAGCGGCCCTCGCTTCTACGAAGGCGGGCGTGACGCGCGGTCCGCGCGAGCTCCATCCCGATCGTGATGTGCCGCCCGAGCTCGATGCTCTGTGTCTGGCCGCCGTAGCGACGAACCCGGACCAGCGCCCGAGCGCACGCGAGTTCGCCGACACGCTGCAGAGCTTCCTCGATGGCGATCGTGATGCCCAGCTGCGAAGGCAACTCGCGCGCGATCACCTGACGAGCGCCCGCGCGGCGTGGACGGCTCGCATGAAGGGGAACGAGGTCGACGCTCGCAAGCTGGCACTACGTGAAGCGGGCCGCGCGCTCGCGCTCGATCCGACCCTCGACGAGGCCAAGGATCTCGCCGAGGAGCTGCGCACCCGATCGACCGAGGTGAGCCCGCCCGAAGTCGAGCGCCTGATCGACGACATCGACCGCAAGGCGACCCGCAAGCAAGCGAAGGTCGCCGCGCTCACCCTGATAAGCCACCTCCCGTTCACGATCGCCGCGATCGCGATCGGCGTCACCGACTGGGCGTGGTTCGGTGCGTACATCGCGATCTCGGTGATGGTCGTTGCGAGCTCGCTGCGCGACGCCGTTTCCGCGACGGTGCTGAGCGCCTGGACCTCGGTGATCTTGTGTGCGCTACAAGTTGCGATCGCGGTCCGCATGTTCGGCCCGTTCGTGATCGTGCCAAGCGTGACCGCGGCGTCGGCGTTGTCGCTGCTCGTGTTCCCGCCGCTGCGCAAACATCCGGTCCTCGTCGTCGGCACGATCGTGGCCGGATGGCTCGTGCCGATCTTGCTCGAAGCCGCCGGCGTGCTCGAGTCCAGCTTTGCGATCGCGACCGGCACGATCACTTCTCAGTCGATCCTGGCGCTCGATGGCTGGAGCGGCACCGCGTTGTTGGTGGTCGTCAACGCCATCATCATCATCTCGACCGCCCAGTTCCTCTATCAGCTCGCCACCGAGCGTCGGACCGCGCAGATCGATCTCGCGCTCCAGGCCTGGCACGATCGCCAGCTCTCCCCTGCGAAGTGACAGATGGCCGCTCGACATCGCGCCGACCACTCTCTGCGCCGAGGCGGTGTGCGAATCACAATGAATGTCCCGCCGACACCCCGAGGTAGGGGAGAAATCGGTCCTGCGGCGAGCCGAACATCTGTTGGTCGCTATTCATCCGTGTGACGCCGGAGTGCAGGAACGCGTATCCGCCGCCAGCGAACAACCGGACGAACGGCCCGCGTTGCGAGGACAGCTCGACCCCGACCTCTACGTTCGACCAGGCCACGTACGACGAGTTGTTCTCCTCACACGAGGCTCCGCCAAAGCTCCCGTAGCACTCGACATAGCGACCTCCCGAAAGCCCCGCCCCGACCGACGCCAAGACCAGTCCTCTCCGTATTCCGTACCGCGCCATCGCGGAAGCTTGCGGGTTGACTCCGGCCCGATCGAGCGCCGTGCCACCGGCCAGCAAATGAAATGTAGAGTGCGAAGACAGCCCGAAACCGAACGCGATCTCGAGACGACCCTTGACCGTGCGTCCATACTCGAGCCCCACCCCGACGGGCGCAGCGATGCCGAGGCTCACCCCGAGGTAGGAGCGCGGTGGCGTCTTGGCCTGCGCCTCGACGTCGGCACTCGAGAGGTTCGGCGCCAGGCTGATGAGAACGATCGCCAATACTAAAGTTGAGAGTCTGGTCATCTACAGTCCTTTGGTAGTCAGAAGTGGTCGTAGTACTGCCCACCTTCGACGACCCTCCTCATTTGCGCGCGCCAACCTGGTGTCTCGATGCGCCAACACAGATGGTTCGAGGGAGTCGATGGACCACTCAGGGAGAAGATCGACTTCTCGGCCACGAACGCCGCGCTCTGAACGACCACCGGTACACCGTGTGCCGGAAATCGGCACGCACGGTTTGAAAGGGCTCGTGCTCGCAGCCGTCGCGGGACGGAAGAAGGTTAGATCCACCAATGAAGCCGACGCGCGAGATCGCGATCGAGCGCGTGGATGGCGCGTCGCGAGCGAGCGCGCGCGATGTCGTCGTCGTCGAGGCGCCGCTGCAGCTGCGTGCGCGCGGGACGCCGGTCGCGACGATCATGCGCACGCCCGGCGCGGACCTCGAGCTCGTGCGCGGGTTGCTGCACGCTGAAGGGGTTCGGCCGGCAGGGGCGAATGCATCGATCGCGATCACGCAGGTCGACCACGATGCCGTCGACATCGACGTGGATCCCTCCGCGTTCGCGGGCCGCGGGCTGCTTTCGTCGGCGGCGTGCGGCGTCTGCGGGCGCGTCGCGATCGCGGATCTCGAGCTGCGCGCGCGCGAGGTGACGGCCGACACGCACGTCGAGGCCCGCGTGCTGGCGTCGATGACGACGGCGCTGCGCGACGCGCAGTCGGTGTTCGCGACGACGGGTGGCCTGCACGGGGCGGCGCTGTTCACGACCGACGGAGCGCTTGTCGCGGCGCGCGAGGACGTCGGACGCCACAACGCGGTCGACAAGCTCGTCGGGTGGGTGCTCGACGCGAACGTGGACGCGAGCAGGCTCGTCCTCGTGCTCAGCGGCCGTGCGGGGTACGAGCTCGTGCAGAAGGCGATCATGCTGGGAGTGGCGATCGTCGCGAGCGTCAGCGCGCCGAGCTCGCTCGCGATCGAGCTGGCCGAGCGCTTCAACGTGGCGCTCGTCGGCTTCGTGCGCGAGGAGCGCGCCAACGTCTACGCGCACGGCTGGCGCATCACGTGATCACGCAGGGTTCGGGTGCGACGACTTCGTGACCTGGCGACCAACAACAGCTTCACCAGAGCGCCGCGATCGAGCGGGGTCACGAGCTCCTCGGGCAGCTCGTGGTCGGGTATGTCCACAGGAATCACGCACCGGCGAGCGATGAAGCTCGCGGCGACGGCTCTCGTGATGCTGGTGGCGTGTGTGAAGTACGGCTGATCCGTCAGGCGGTCCTCCTGGCGAAGATCGCGAAGATCCCCTGCGCGACCTGCGAGGCCCAGCTCGACGCGGCGACCAAGGCGGGGGAGGGGAAGGCAACCCTCGGGGATCTGAACGTGGAGACTGCATTGTTGCGCAACTACTTCGCCTGGGCAGGACGCACTCCTTGACGTTCTCGTCGGAGTGGAATACCGACGAGCCTTCGGTTGTTCGCGACCCCCGTTCGGGTCGTTTCTTGCGTTCGCTCCACCCCATCAAATAGGGTCATCGTCGATGAACCGTCTGGTCGTCTCCACCGCACTCCTCTCGCTGTCGCTTCTCGCGTGCGGCAAGTCCACCAAGGAACAACCGTCGACCGTCTCGGGAGAGAAGGTCACCGAGGGCGCGCCCGCGACAGGCGATGGAAAGAAGCCGGCAGGGACGGGCGAGCAACCCGTGAAGGCACCTGCAAAGGCGCCCGAGCGCGGCCCCGAGCGCGTCGCCTATTCGCTCGTCGACAATCGCCTCTCGGCGCACCTCACGCGCGGCGGCGGCCTCCTCGTCAACGGCGGCTCCGCAGGGATGGCGAAGTACATGCGCTTCGGCAATCAGATGCCGAAGGACGCGAAGAAGGCGTGGAATCTACGCCAGACCGAGGGCGACGTGAAGGTCGCGCGCATGACCGGCAAGACCGGCAGCGTGTTCGTGCCGCTCACCGCTGCGCAGGCGGGTCGCGGGACGGTGCGCGCACGCATCTTCGCGCCTGCGGATGGCGCACTCAGCCTCCGCGTCAACGAGAACAAGGACATTAACGCGAACTTCGTCGCCGGATGGAGCACGCTCGAACTAACGGTCCCGGCCGGCCAGCTGAAGGACGGCGAGAACCAGCTCGCGCTCTTCACGAAGCCGTCGGAGCTCGCGGTCGCGTGGATGCAGATCGGTGGCACCGCGCCCGTCGGCGACGACGGCCAGGTCGGCTTCTACGACGCCGGCAAGAAGGCGCTCGTCGTGCCGAAGGACAGCGCGATGTCCTGGTACGTGATGGTGCCCGACAAGAGCAAGGTCACCGCGGATCTCTCCGACGGTAGCTGCACCGTCAACGTGCTCGCCACCGCCGAGGACGGCGCGACCGCCGACGGCACGCTCTCCGGCATCGGGTCCGCGGTCGACCTCGGCGCGCTCGCCGGCAAGGCGGTGCGTCTCGATCTCGAAGCCATCGGATGCGCGAAAGCGGAGCTCGCGAACGCGTCGCTCGTCGTGCCGGGCAGCGCGCCCGCCATCAAGCGCGGCGAGCCGCCGAAGAACATCGTGTTCATCATCATGGATTCGCTGCGTGCGGATCACCTGCGCCCGTTCAACCCCAAGGCGCGCGCAGAGGTCCCCAACTGGGACAAGCTCGCCGAGACGTCGGCGGTGTTCCTCCAGAACTACGTGCAGGGCAACGAGTCGCAGGTCTCGCACGCGTCGATGTGGACGTCGATGTACCTCGCGAAACATCGCTCGCCGAATATGAAGGACATCCTCCCCGACAAGCTTGTCACGATCGACGAGGTCGCGAAGAAGGCCGGCAAATACGTCGCGGGAGTCTCGGCGAACGGCTACATCCGCCCCAAGCGCGGCTACGGCTCGGCGTGGGACAAATACGTCAACCACATCGAGTCGGCGATGGGCCTCAAGGGGATCGACATCCTCGAGAAGGGCATCTCGTTCATCACGCCGAAGAAGGACCAGCCGTTCTTCCTCTACCTCGGGACGATCGACACGCATGTGACGTTGCGGGCGAAGGAGCCGTGGATCTCGAAGTACTCGCCGAACTACACCGGCAAGTACAAGTCGTTCGGTGACGATGGCGCGGGCGGTCTCCCGAAGAACCTCTCGGACCGCGACATGGACCACGTCCGCGCGCTCTACGACTCCAACGTCTCGTATCAAGACGACCTCCTCGGGCAGCTGATGAAGAAGCTCGAGTTGTGGGGCGTCCTCGACCAGACGATGATCATCATCACCGCCGATCACGGCGACGAGCTGTGGGAGGACGGTCGCTTCGGTCACGGCGCGTCGCTGCGCGAGACGCTGCAGCACGTGCCGCTGCTCGTTCACTACCCGCCGATCTTCCCCGCCGGGAAGTGGCAGTCCGGCACCGACGGTGTCGACATCGTCCCGACGCTCGCCGACGCGCTCGGCGTCGCGGTCGATCCCGAGTGGCAGGGCCAGTCGCTCGTCCCACTCGCAAACGGTCAGGTCGTGTATCCGCAGCTGTCGTTCGGCTCGAAGTACGAAAACGGCCACGGCGGACGCATCGGCCACTGGAAGGCGCACCTCGCGTCGGCCGCGTCGCCGCGGATCTACGACCTCGGCAAAGACAAGAACGAGATGAAGGACGTCTACGGCTCGGCGCACATCGGCACGCGCCTCGTACTCGATCCGATGTGGACGCTGCGGCAATGGGCTGTCGAGTGGAAGAAGTCGCAGTGGGGAAACGCGTCGAACGTGTCGAGTCGCTTCGCGGCGGATCTCGGCGAGTAGGCCCAAGCGAGCACCACGAGGAACGTTGGCGAGATCCCGCAATCTGCGTCCCACCGAGGGCGCACGCTTTCTGCTCGAACGTCAGGTCGATTCGACACCGATCCAGACGAGCGAGGTGGCGATCGACCTGCCGAGCACAAAGGCCGACGTGCCGGCTGCGAGCGACGTCGCTGCGGACGCTGCCACGCTCTCGTCAGCGCCGACGACCCGCGCTACGTATCGCGCGTCGATCTACACGCCCGACGCCGAGTTCTCGACGACGGCCACGCTCGCCGAGGATGGCACCGTCCAGCTCGTCGGCCCCACGGGAGCGCCGGGAGATCTCGACAAGCGCCTCGAGAACATCGCCAAGCTCGTCGCCCGCGATGCACCGAAACGCCGGGATGATGGTCTCGCTGTGTGGCCGTCTCGCATCATGCGGTGGCGCAAGTAGGACAATAGGCGCCGTCAGCAACCTGCACCTGCGCTGTAACTTTGCTTACGAGAAGTTGTTCGACAGATCGCCGTTGAAGGAACAGGCTCTGCCCACGTAAGCTCTGTCCTGAGCGTGCAAAAGCTTCAGGTCTATAGCGAAGTAGCGAAGGTAACCGTGAGCGAGTTCCTTCGCCGGTATTCGTACCCCTTCCTCGTCCACACCTCTGGGACGTTGAAGGGGGATGGTGATCGCAGCCAGACGCGCGGGCTCACCGTCGATCGCATCGTGGTCGAAGGCAAATCCACGAAGGTCGGTGACAACTTTCTCGCGGGCGAGCTGCGATCGCGCAGTGCCGAAGACGTGATCACCGTCGGGTTCAGCTCGACGTGCGACGTGGTGATCAACGATCCCTCGCTGTCGAAGCAACACGCGTGGTTCGAGACAGCAAACGGCGACTGGCGCGTCTGGGACAACGAGTCGCTGGCCGGCACGCTCGTGAACGGAACACCGCTAAAGCCCGGCGAACCGAAGATCCTCGCGACCGGCGACAAGGTCACGTTCGGCTATGTCGACACGACGTTCCTCACGGCTGATGCGTTCCATCGGCTGCTCCGAGGTCTATTGTGAATCGAGGAGGGTCGTGAGCTCGAGCACTGCACCCCGCGGCGACACGCTGCCGCACGCGGTCCGCTGTTCGTCGTGCGGAGCTCACAGCCCAGCCGGACACCAGCGGTGCGACGGTTGTGGTCGCTTGCTTCGCATGAGTGCGATCCGCGAGCCGGGCACGATCCTCGGTTCGTATCGCTTGATCGAAGTCCTCGGGCAAGGCGGGATGGGCGTCGTCTATCTCGCCGAGCACACGAAGCTCGGCCGCCGGGTGGCGGTCAAGATGTTGCGCTCGGAGTACTCGGAGAACCCGCAAGCAGTGCATCGCTTCTTCGCGGAAGCGCGCGCAGTGAACAAGATCAGCCACCAGAACATCGTCGAGATCACCGACTTCGTCGAGAACCCGGGAAGCGACAACTACTACATCATGGAGCTGCTAAACGGGCGCACCCTCGCAGCGCTCGTCGACGACGACGGAATTCCCTCGCTCGAGCGTACCGTCGGGATTTTCTTGCAGGTCACATCGGCGCTCGGTGCGGTTCACGCCGCGGGCATCGTTCATCGCGATCTGAAGTCGGACAACGTGTTCTTGACGGAACGCAACGGACAAACCGACTTCGTCAAGCTCCTCGATTTCGGCGTCGCCAAGCTCGGAGGCGACAACGCGATCTCCGTCCACAGCACGGCGGCAGGCGCGATCCTCGGCACGCCCGAGTACATGTCGCCGGAACAGGCGAGTGGCAAGTCCGTCGACTTCCGCACCGACCTCTACGCGTTCGGCGTGATGATGTACGAGCTCGTTACGGGTCGGATGCCCCTGACCGGCTCCAGCTTCGGCGAGCTCGTCGTGAAACACCTCACCGTCGCGCCGACACCGCCGTCGCGTCTCGACGATCTGCCTCACGTGGTTCCGCCGGAGCTCGAGGACCTGATCCTCGCATGCCTCGCGAAGGAGCCAGAAGATCGCCCCGCGTCGATCGGCGCCGTTGGTGAGCGCCTCGCCGACATCGCAGAGCTGCACGGCTGGAGCGTGTCGAGGTTCGTCGCGTCGCCACGCATCACGGGACCGATGCGGGCGCTCGCTCCGATGCAGAAAGTGTCGCCCGTCGAACCGATCGCGCCCGAGTCGACGGTTCGGGTTCGCGCGCTCCCGTCACCCGTGCTCGACCCACCGCGTTCGCGACGCTGGTGGATCGCCGGGAGCGCGCTTGCCGTCGCCGCGATCGTGGTTGGTGTGATCGTGACCCGCGGTGGCGACGACGCTCCGCCGCCCTCGCCCGTCGTCGAGATCGAGGCAGAGACGATGCCCGCGGGCGCCGAGGTGTTCCGCGACGGCGTGTCGCTCGGGCGCACACCGACGACGCTGAAATTCGATCGTGCCGATCGCGAGGTCACGCTCGCGTTCCGTCTGCCAGGGTACACCGAGCTCGCGCACGCGATCGTCGTCGATCGGCCGTCGCGTGTGTTCCTCACGCTCGCGCGCGAGCCGGCGCCACCGCTAGCGGCCGTGCCCGCGCCTCCTTCGACGCCCGACGCCACCACGCCGACGAAGCCGGCGATCCGCAAGCCGACGCAGACGGCGAAGAAGAAGACCGACACGCCGCCGACGACGACGAAACCGGTGGAGGCCGGCTCGGCCACCAAGCCCGTCGATCGAAGCGGCGTCCTGAACCCGTTCGAGAAGACCCCATGAAACGCTTCGTCCTCGCGCTACTCGTCATGTTCTCGATCGGAGCTCCCGCGTCCGCGCAGCCCGTGGACCCGGCGATCGAACAGGCACGCGTGCTGTTCGAGGACGGCACGGCCGCGTACACGCTCGGCAACTTCAGCAAGGCGCTCGTCGATTACGAGGCCGCCTACAAGCTCTATCCAGCGCCGCAGTTCCTGTTCAACATCGCGCAGTGTCACTTCCAACTGCAGGGCTGGGAGCGCGCGATCTTCTTCTTCGAGGGCTACCTGCGCGACGTGCCGGATGCGAGCAACCGTTCGCTCGTCGACGAGCTCATCGCGGAAGCGCGCCAGCGCGAGGCGGCGCAGCGCGACGCAGAGAAGCGAACGCTGGATCTCGCACGCGAACGATTCGAGCTCGAGCGCCGCGAGAAGGACCGACTCGCGCGCGAGGCCGACACGCGGGCGAAGCTCGTCGCGCAGACACGGGTCGACGAACCGGCGCCCGTCTACAAGAAGTGGTGGTTCTGGACAGCCGTGGGTGGCGTGGCAGCGGCGGCGACGATCACAGCGTTCGCGGTGTCGAGCGACACCACGACGGTGTTGCCGTCGGGGAGCCTTGGTACATGGGACCGTCGCTGATCCGCCACGCTCTCGTGTTCGTTGTCGGGGTCTGGGCCCTGGTTGCGTGCGACGACACGGTCGTTCGCGACGACCTTACGGGCGTGCGCGTCACGATGCAGTATCCGACGGATCGCGGGATCGATCAGCTGCGAATCTGGGGTGTCGCGGATGGCGCGTCCGCCTTCGCGCCCGACCTCACGCCCGCCGAGCCGCGCATTCTCACCACGGGCAAGGACACGCTCGTGATCCTGTTGGCCGACGCACTCGCGGAGCGCGACGTGCAGATCCGGGTCGATGGCGTCGCATCGGGTACGGTCGTCGCATCGGGCGCGGCGCGCGCGAGCATTCGCCTCGAGCAGCTCGCGTCCGCGACCGTGATCCTCGGCGATGTTGCGAGGTGCGGTGATGCGACCGTGGCCGTGGGCGTCGAGGACTGCGACGACGGCAACACCGCTGGCGGTGACGGCTGTGCGGACCTGTGCTTCACCGAGACGGGGTTCATGTGCACCGGCGCGCCCTCGAGTTGCATCTCCGAGATCGCGTGCGCCGACGGCATGGACAACGATGGAGATGGTCAGATCGACATTGCCGACAACGGCTGCACGGGCCTGCTCGACGTATCCGAGCGCGGCATGGATACCTGCGACGACGGCGTAGACAACGATGGCGATGGCGCTGTCGACTTCCGGATCGACGGGATGGGCGACGACGGTTGCCTCGCACCGACAGGCACGACCGAGCTGAACTTCGGACCGTGCAACGACGGCACCGACAACGACGGCGACGGTCTCGTAGATCAAAAGGTCGGCGGGCTAGGTGATCCCGGTTGCTCGTCGGTAATGGACCTCTCGGAGCGCGGCGCCGTCGCATGCGATGACGGCGCGGACAACGACGGCGACGACAAGTCCGACTATCCGATGGACCTCGGATGCAACGGTGCCTCGGATACTGACGAACGCGGAACGCTCGCGTGCGACGACGGCATCGACAACGATGGGGACGGGCGCGTTGACTTCGCGACCGACGCGTCGGGCGATCCGGGATGCGCCAGCGCTGACGACAACAGCGAGCGCGGCGGTGCGGCCCTGCTCTGCGACAACGGCATCGACGATGACAACGATGGCAAGTCCGACTTCTACCTCGCGGCCGGTGTGGGCGATCCGGGCTGCGACAGTCCAGGCGATTCCACCGAGCGCGGCCTGCTCGCGTGTGACGACGGCCTCGACAACGACGGCGACGGGATCGCGGACTACAACGCGGTCGTCGTCGGCGATCCCGGTTGTTCGTCGTCGTCGGATCTGTCGGAGCGCGGAGACACCGCGTGCGACAACGGCATCGACGACGACAACGACGGCGCGTCCGACGCGATGGACTTCGGTTGCGATTCGCCCGCCGACACGAGCGAACACTGCGCGCCCGGCGGCGGGTGCCCGGAGTGCGACGACGGTGTCGACAACAACGGCGATGAGCTGATGGACTTCCGGCTCGACGGAACGGGCGACCCGGGATGCACGGGGCGAATCGACTCCGAGGGCGGCGCCGTCGCGTGCTCCGACGGGGTGGACAACGACAACGACGGGCTCAGCGATGCGAGCGATCCCGGCTGCGCGAGCGCGACGGATCCATCGGAGCGTGGCGGAACCACGTGCGATAACGGCATCGACGACGACAACGACGGCCTCGTCGACTTCCGCGTCGACGGAATGGGCGATCCGGGCTGCGCAGACGCGAACGACGCGTCGGAGCGCGGTGCGCTCGCCTGCGACAACGGCACGGACGACGATCTAGACGGTGCCGCCGACTTCCGTCTGGACGGCACGGGCGACCCCGGATGTGGCACGGCGATCGATTCGTCCGAGCGCGGAACCGCGATCTGCGACGACGGCATGGATCAGGATGGCGACGGCGTCATGGACTTCCGCACCGACACGAGCGGTGACCCGGGCTGTTCGGCGATCGGTGACACGACGGAGCTCGGAAGCTCGACGTGCGACGACGGCCTCGACAACGACGACGATGGTGACATCGACTTCAAGCTCGTGGGAGGTGACGCGGGGTGCGCGAGCCCGTCCGACGACGACGAACGCGGTGCAAGCTCGGCGTGCGACGACGGCGTCGACAACGATGGCGATGGAACGAAGGACTATTCGCTCCTCGCGACCGGCGATCCGGGGTGCACGTCGTCGACGGACGCGTCGGAGCGTTGCTCCGGCGGGACCTGCGCCGCGTGCGACAACGGTCTCGATGACGATGGCGACAACAACTTCGATGCACCCGCGGACCTGCAGTGCACCGGGCCGGCCGACGTGTCGGAGATGGGGCCGCCGGCGTGCGACGACGGGCTCGACAACGACGGCGATGGACTCGCCGACGAGGTCGATCCGGGATGTATGGACGCGAATGATACGAGCGAGAAGGGCACCACGATCTGCGACGACGGTCTCGATAACGACGGCGACGGTGCGACCGACTTCGTCGAGGGTGGTGGCGATTCGGGCTGTTCGAGCCCCACCGACAACCTCGAGACCGGCACGCTGCCGTGCGACAACGGCATCGACGACGATAACGACGGTGGCGTCGACTACCGCGTCGGACCCAATGGGGACCAGGGCTGCACGGATCCCGACGACCCCAGCGAGCTCGGCACCACCGCCTGTGACGACGGCGCGGACAACGACGGCGACGGCACGTCCGACTTCGACACGGATCCGCTCGTCCACGATCCCGGATGCGCGGCGCCGGGCGACACGAGCGAGAAGGGCGGCGGCGTGTGCGACGACAGCGCGGACAACGATGGTGATGGTCGCAGCGACTACAACCTCGATCCGATGCAGCGCGATCCTGGTTGCGAAGACGTGTGGGACTCGAGCGAGCTCGGCATGGCCCTATGCGACGACGGCATCGACAACGACGGTGACGGCTACGTCGACTTCGACATCGATACCGGTCTCTCCGACCCCGGCTGCACGGGGCCCGACGACATGCTCGAGACGTGCACCGTCGGGCAGGGATGCCCGCAGTGCGACGACGCCGCCGACAACGACCAGGACACGTTCACGGACCTGGCCGATTGCGGTTGCCTCTCGCCAACCGACACCACCGAGAGTGGCGCGTGCGCGCCGCAGTGCAGCGATGGCCTCGACAACGACGGCGATGGCCGCACCGACTTCCCGATGGACCCGGGATGTCAGAACGCGAACGATCAGAACGAGCATCGCGCAAACCTCGAGTGCGACGATGGTAAGGACAACGACAATGACGGACTCGCCGACTTCAAGCTCTCAGGCGGCGATCCGGGTTGCGCCGATCTGAGCGACTCGAGCGAGCGCGGTACGAACGTGTGCGACAACGGTATCGACGAGGATCAGGACGGCTTCGCGGACTTCGCGACGATGGGCAACTGGGACCAGGGATGCAACGGGCCGACCGATGCGTCTGAGCTCGGGACGAACGCATGCGACGACGGGCTCGACAACGACGGCGACGGGCTCTTCGACTTCCGCCTGACGAACACGGACACGGGGTGCTCGTCGCTCTCGGACACGTCCGAGCTCGGCACCCAGGCGTGCGACGACGGCGTCGATAACGATACGGACTCGTTCACCGACTATCCCGACGACCTGCAATGCACGATGCCGAGTGACAACAACGAGGGCACGTAGTGGCGGCACTTGTCGGGATCGCGATGTCGGAGGGGCTCCGCTTCGAGCTCTCGACGACCGTGATCCTCGGCCGCGCGGACACCTCGACCTACGTGGTCGCGGATCCGCTCGTCTCCAAGCAGCACGCGGAGGTCCGTCGTGGCGCGGACGGGCGCTACTACGTGCGCGATCTCGGCGCGACGCACGGAACGTACGTCAACGGCGCGCGCGTCACCGAGGTGATGCTTTCGCACGGCGACGAGGTGATCATGGGGGCGACACGGCTCCGCTTCGAGGACCTCGCGTCGCCCTCCACCGTCGAAGTCGTGGTGACCAACGAGACACACGTCGTCGAACACCGCATGGCGCTCGAGGAGCCTGTCGACATTCGTGACTATGCGCGGCTGCAGATCGCATTCGAGATCGGTCAGCTCCTCGCAGCGCGGCACGACATCGACGGCATGCTGCGCGTGGTGGTGGAGCGCGCGCTCGCCCTCGTCCCCGCCGAGCGCGCTGCCATCCTCGTGCGCGAAGCCTCCGGCAAGCTCGTCGCTCGCGCAGCGCTGCATCGCGAACGACGCGGTGACGTCGTGAACGTTCCACGCAGCATCCTCGACGAGGTCGTCGGGAAGCGCGTCGGCATCGTCTCGTCGGACGCGAGCGTCGATGCGCGTTTTCGTCACGCGACGAGCGTCGTGTCCGGCGGCGTGCGCGCGGCCCTCGCGGTGCCGATGATCCACGACCAGGATCTCGTCGGTGTTATGTACCTCGATGCGCGCCAGGCAGGTGTGTTCGGCGAGCGCGACCTCGAGGTGCTCGCGATGGTCGCGGGCCAGACCGCGCTCGCGGTGAACACAGCGCGGTTCCGCGCGAGTGTCGAGCAGCAAGAGCGTGTCGCTGCGGTCGCGCAGGTCGCCGCGGGTATCGCCCACGACTTCGCGAACCTCCTCACGATGATGCTCAGCGCCGCCGAGCTGATCGCTGCGGACAAGACCATCGGCGAGTCGCACCGAGAGAATGCACGCCTGATCGAGACGTCCGTGATGCACGCGACGCGCTTGACGCGAAAGCTCGGCACGCTAACCCGTGGTGGACCCGTGGAGCCGCGTTCGGTCGACCTCGCGCATTTCCTCGGCGAGAGTGCGGAGCTGTTGCGCGGTCTGCTCGGTGTGCGCGTCCAGCTCGTGATCGATACGCCGAAGCGGCCCATCCGCGTAATGGCGGATCCCACGGAGCTCGAGCAGATCATCCTGAACCTGATCTTCAACGCGCGCGACGCGATCGACGGCGCCGGCACGGTGTCGCTCGTGCTTTCGCGCGCGTTGGTCGACGGTCGTGATCATGCCGTGCTGACCGTCGAAGACACCGGTGCAGGAATTCCGCCCCACGTGCTGGAGCGGATCTTCGAGCCACTCTTCACGACGAAGCCAATCGGGCGCGGTACCGGGATGGGCCTCGCCGTCGTGCACCGCCTCGTCCGGGAGGCCCGCGGCCGCATCGCCGCATCGTCGACCGTTGGCAAGGGCACCACGTTTCGTATCGAGTGGCCGATGACCGCGACGATGTCCGATCTGGCGGCCCGATCGGCAGGCAAGCCGCAGGGCGAGCTCGTCCTCGTTGTGGACGATGATGACACCGTGCGCGAGGTGATCGTCGCGATGCTCGAGCGCGCGGGCTATCTCGTCGCGCACGCCCGCGGTTGCGACGAGGCACTCGCGGCGATCGGTACGATGAGCGGGTTGCGCGCGGTCGTCGTGGATCTCGTGCTCACCGGCGCGACGGGCCGGCAGTTCGTGGAGCGGTTGCGTGCGATGCGGCCCGAGGTGCGCGTACTGTACGTCTCCGGCTACGTCGATGCTATCGAGGCAGAGGAGCTCACGGCGCTCGACGCGAGGTACCTCGCGAAGCCCTTCACGGAGCGCGACCTCGTCGACCGCGTGCAGGCCGTCATCCACGGATCGCGAGCGGCGCAGGTCGGGCGACTCGAGACGACGCTGCGATACGCCAACGGAGCGGCACTCCTCGCCGACTACACCGCAACAACAAATAGCATCGCCGCGCCCGCGAGCGTCCGGGTCGATGCCGGTCGCGACGTCGCGATCACGATCCGGCTCGAGGATGTCGGTCGCGAGTTCAGGGTCTTGGGAAGTCTGGTGTCGGTCGACGACGCGATCCGGATCGCGTTCGACGAGAATGCCGCGTCGACACGCGATCTCGTGCTCGCGTGTGCGCGCGGCGAGAGCGTCCCGTACTTTCGCCGCATGGAGCAGAGGATCGCCGCGCGCCTCGAGGTACGACTCCGCTCCGAGACGGGCCTCGTCATCGCGAGCCACACGCAGAACATCAGTGCGCGCGGTCTGATGCTGACGACGGATCATCGCCTCGGCATCGGCACGAGGGTCGCGTTGCGGATCGCGTTTCCTGGCGAGGAGCCGCTGACGATTGCGGGACACGTCCAGTCGGTGCGCTCCGGACCGCTGCGTGGCCTCGGGATCGAGTTCCTCTACACGTCACAAGGTCAGCGCGAACAGTTCGTCACGCGGCTCGCCCTGATGATCGCCTAAACGAACATCGGCAGGGCGACGACGAGATCCACCGAAGCGGAGCTGTTTCTCCCGAAGCGTCGCTCTTCTCTCAACGAACGGTAGCCGCGAGGCGTGCTCAGTCTTCGTCATCCTCGTAATACTCGACCGGCTCGTAGCGAACCTCGCGGCTCGCCGGACACAGGCTACGATAAGGGCATCGGTCGCAATACGAGCCGGGATTCGGACGTGGTCCATCGTCGACGGCGAGTGCGGCCGCCTCGATGTTGTCGAGCAGATCCGGCATCAGGCGATCGATGACATGCTCTGGCACCACGGGCTGCGCCCACTCCACCGCGCGTTCGGCGATCCAGTGCACACCGAACCAGAATCGACGCACGTGGCGAAACGCCGCCGCGGCGAGAACCGCATAGCCCTCCAGCTGGTCGGCGATCGACGTGCCGGGGATGCGCGCGCCGGTCTTGTGATCGACGAGCGCGAGCGAGTCGTCCTCGAACAGATACCCGAGATCGAGGACCCCGCGGTAATACGCGTCGCCCGAGTAGAACTGTGTCGTCGTCATGTCCTCGCGCACCGCGAGCGAATACTCGACGAGCTGCCGCGCGACGCGTCGCCGTCTCCGGAACTGGCCGATGCGCGTGACGAATGCGGGGATGCCGGTGGCGAGCGCGTCGTAGCGCATCTGCTCGATGTCGCTCGGCAGCTCGGCGCGCACCGCGGCGATGGCCTCGTCTTGCGGCGTGCCCACGAGCACCTGCTCGATCGCCTTGTGAATCGCCTTGCCGATCCGGGTCTCGGGCATGACCTCCGGCTCTTTCACCTTCTCGATGTATTTGAAGTGAAATAGCCGCGGACAGCGCAGCCCCGTCGACACCTTCGAGGCCGACCACGGAGCGTGGATGAGTGCGCGTGTCGACGGCACGGTCCGCTAGCCTAGCCGAAAACTTGTCCCTCGTTGGCGCGTGCCCTACCACCGACAAGGTGAACCACGTGTCCGATCGCCTTCACGCCTGCGAGGTCTGTAGTGCCAAGGTCTCCGAGCTGCGTCGAGGACGCTGCTGGGGCTGCTACGCGCGGTGGGTCGATTCGCGTCCGGTCGGCATGGGGGCGAAGTGCGTGACGTGCAGCGAGAAGCGCCGCAAGGTGCTACGCGCGGTCGAGCTGTACGGAAGCTGGAAGCCGATGTGCTTTAACTGCTCGGGCCAGCTGCTCACGCTCAACCCGATGCCGAATACCATCGCCGACCTGCGCATCGCGGTGTCGCGCGAGCGCCGGCGCATCGATCGCCGCATCGGCAAGCCCGACTCGCGTGTGTTCCGCTACGAGCGCCGCGTCGGGGACCGCCGCGCGGGACGCGACGACATCGCGCCGATCGACGACGACATGATCATCGAGGTCAGCATCAACATCGATCCCGAGCCCGTCGAGTTCGAGGACCTCACGACGATTCGCGAGCTCGTCACGCACTTGCGGCGCAGCGAGCTCGCCGGGTAACACTCGGCCTCGTCGACAGGCCGACAGGCCGACAGGCCGACAGGCCGACAGGTCGACAGGTCGACAGGTCGACAGGTCGACAGGTCCGCGAGCCGCGAGCCGTGCCAACCGCGCGTCAGTTCTTCTTGCCGCCGAGCGCCGGCTTCGGCGCTGGGCCCGGCGCCGGCGGGGCGACCATCACCGGGGCTTTGGATCCCATTTCCGCGCCACGGCTGCCCAACATCAGGAACGCACCCGCCGGCAACAGGAAGCCCGCCGGGACGACCTCGCTGAGCGACTTGCCCTGCGCGCGCACCGTCAAGCGGAGCGTCTTCGGATCCTTGGTGATGGTCTGCTTGAAGTTGCCGTCGCCGGTGTAGGTCTCGACGACCTTCATGACCTCGGCCTTGCGGCGGAGCACGTCGTCGATCTGCCGGTTCGTGCCCTTGTAGGACTCGAGCCCGCCGAGCATCAGCTTGGCCATCCCGCGCGGCGCGATGTGGCCGGCCTTCATCAACTCGAGCACGCCTTGCGACATCAGCTCCATCGCGTCGAGGCCGGCCCGGTTGCTGTCGATCCAGGTCCAACCGACGCCGTCGTGGAACACCGAAACCGACGCGAGCTTGTGGCGCTGGAGGATATCCGTGCCGAGGTTCTTTCCACCGATCTTGGTGGCCGCTTCCTTGCGGGCCGTCGGCGACAGCGTCATGACGAGCGAGAACACGGGCTTCTGGCCGAGGATCTCCGCTGCATACGCGAGGTTCGAATTCGGTGCGCGGGTGGGCGCCTTCCACGTCGCCGCGGCGCGCTCCTTCACGAGACCCACCGTGCCGGCGATCATGGTGCCGTCCTTGGTCACGGCCACCGCGTTCTCGTCGCCGACGTCGACCATCGTCGAGTCACCGACCTTGAGCACCGTCAGACCGCTCTTCATCTTCGCGATCTTCTCGATGTTCATCGCGCTGAACTTGCCGTGCATCACCGCGACGTAGCTCGGGTCGCGATTCGGCACGATCCGGAAGAACACGGTCGCGTCGTTCACATCCGTCGCGAGGTCGATGCCGGTCGCGGCCTTCGCGAGCCCGCGTCCACCCTCGACCTCGCCGATGACCTTGCGCACCATCTTCGCGAGGTCGGGCGACGCCTTGATCCCCGGGGTGTTCGGGAGGCCCATCAGCACCTTGTAGTTGTTCGGCACGACCGCGCCAGCGTCGAAGTGCATCACGACATCCGCGTCGGGCATCGCGTACTGGAGGGATGCCTCCGGCGTCGGCGCTTGCGGGTTTTGCTGGACGCTGAACCCGGAGATTCCGAGCAGCAGGGTGATTACCTCGACAAATCCAGGTTCCATCTCGATCCTCCCGATCGTTGGGCAGTCGCGCCCCGGCCGAGCATTCGCTCACTATTCACCGGGGCGCAATGGCTTCTGCTCGCAACGTTCGGGCCTGAGACGGCCCACACCGCCAGAAAAATTCAACCTGGATCCACCCCGCATCAGGTACCCCAAAAGCTTCCGGAAAAAAAACCATGTCAAGACTGGTTCCGGAAACCGGCGGCGCTAGGATGGCCAACGTCTCGACGGTACGTGAGTCGCAAACGCTTTCGAGGGAGGCACGACGGTCATGAGTACGCTTGCTGTGGTTGAGGAGATCCTGCGCGAGACCGCCGTCCCCATGTCGGTTCGCGAGATCGTGGAACGAGCGGGTGTACGCCTTCCCAGCAAGTCGAAGACTCCAGATACCGTCGTCGCTCGTGACCTCTCCATGGACATCAAGAAGAAGGGCGATGGCTCGCTCTTTGTCCGTACGTCTCCAGGGCGCTACACCCTGCGCACCCTCGCCGCCGCCACGACACCCATGAGCGCTCTCCCTGCGCGCAAGCCCGCTGTCGCCGCCGCCTCCACGCGTGCGCGCACGGATAACGAGGCGACCGGCGGCGGCTTCGCCGGCTGACCGCGTCGGCGCCCGCCCCGCGCCGCCTCGCACACGTGACGTCAGCACAATGCATTGGTACGGTGGACCCGTTCCGATGATTCGTCGCGCCGACGTTAGCGACCACCCGTGGATCATCGCGACCGGGGCCGAGGCCTACGCCGACCTCGGCGACTACACGCGCATCCTGCCGTCCTGGCTCGATCAGCCGGGTGTCCTCGCGTGGATCGACCACGACGTCCACGGCCGAGGCCGCGGCTTTGCGATGCTCGGCTTCTACATGGAGGACCCGACAGGAAGCGGCACGCTCGCGAATCAGCGCGTCGTCGCCGACCTCCTCGCTCTCGCGGTCCTTCCGTCGCAACAGCGCCGGGGCATCGGCGGAAAGCTCCTGGCGCACGTCATCGAGGTCGCCGAGCGCGTGGCCCCGACGTCCAAGATCGACGCCCTTCGGCTCACCGTGTCCGAGACCAACACGGGCGCACAGCGCATGTACGCACGCGCGGGGTTTCGCGTCGTCGATGGCTCCGCGACGTACGATCGCGGCCAGAAGGCCATCCGCATGGCGCGCCCGCTCACGCCGCGCAGCGCCTGACCCGTCACGGGAGCGGGGCGCCGCACATCTTCGTTCGCGAGATAAGCGCGAGTTTCGCGCGGTGGCGGTTCCAGTAGTCGTCTGCTGAACGCGCGATGGCCTCGAGCTTCGAAGGCGCGGACTCTGCGCGGCAGGAAATGCGGCGCGTTCCGAGGCGAATAATCGCGCCCGGGTCGCGATCCGCACGTGCGACCATCGCCTCCGCGATCGCAACCGGGTCACCGGTGGAGCTCTCGCGCAGCGCCGCGAGTCCTTGTCGTGCCAGATCGGCGATGACTTTGTCACCAGAGGCGGTGGCCTCCTCGAGCGCGGGTTCGAGCGTTGGGAGCGCGATGGGGTCGGTCGCGGCGCGGCTCAACGCCTTCGCGGCGCCGTGTCGTGCGGACACTGAGGCATCCATACGCATGGTCTCGATCACCCGATCTAGGTGCTGCTCTCCGAGATCGGAGAGCACCGAAACGACAGTGTCGTGGAGCGGAAATGCGACGTGCCCGGGCTCTCGTCGCAGCTCCTCCAGGAGAGCATCCACGATCGCCTCGCTCGGCGCGTAGTCATCCAACTGCCAGACGATCTCGGAACGTTGGTTCGGTGGCGGGGCTTCTGCGAGCAGTCCGAGCAGTGCCTCGACCGGGATGTCCTCTACACATGCGGGATACCAATGCTCGTTGAGGACACCATTCAGCACGTACGGGTCGCGGTTCTTGCGGAGGACCTCGGTGACCACATCACAGGCCTCAAGCGCTTCCGGTGGGCGAGGGCCCGGGGGACCGAGCGTGCCGACTACTTTCGCCGTCGGGCAGCACATCTTCACGAGGTACCCAGCCGCGCCCTGGCGCACGACCCACTCGCTCGCGCTCAGCTTCCGGCGTTGCCGTTCGACCACCGATGAACTTTGTCGATCCGAGCATGCAACCACTGGAACAGTCGCGATCGCGAGCGCTAGGGCGAGGGCCCGTGAGTGCGTCACTGTGAAAGCCTTCGTCCACGCACGTGGCCCCAAAGGGCCTCCGGAGTTGCGTAGAATTTCCTCGGACCGGACGTGGACAACGCTGACCAGTCCGTCGAATCACGGATCTGGCCGTACTCGTCGACGGCGAGGCGCGCCCAAACGAGGTTCGAACTGCCCTTGAGACGAACGAAGATCTCCTTGGGCAGTGGGATCTGGTCGAGATGAGCATGATCCCTAAGCACGTTCGCTTTGATCTCGGAGTTCATGTCGTTGACCTGCGAGCCGTCCTCTCGAATCTCCGGCTCGGACGCGCTGGAAGGATCGGGGTCCACGATCGTGAATCGCACCGACAGTACACCCGAGGTGCCACTGCGATCTGGCTTCCCTTCGAAGAGGTTGTCGCGGCTCGGCTCCTCGCCGAAGTAGTCGTCCATCTTCGTCACCGTGCCCCGCTTCGATTCCTGCGAGCCGAGCGCGGCCCGCGCAGAATACGTCGGCCAGAGCAGCATGACGTGCAACCGATAAGAGTCGACGATCGGCTTGACCATGTCGATGAGATGCCGTTCGGTAAACGCGACGTCCTTCGCCATGAGGGAGTTGGCGTGGATCGCGTTCGTTAGCAGGGTCTTGTACGCACTGTTGGCCTCGATCGCGTCCATCTTCAATCCCTCGGTGAAGAACACGCGAGCTTTCGTGAGTGCAGATGTCTTGCTGGTCCCTGACATCGCACCATCCACGCTCTTGGTCGTAACAGCCTGCATCGAGTCATTCGCGATACCACCGGTCGTATCGGCAGCTCCGGGCACGACCTGCTTTAGGAATCGACCGATGAAGAGACCACCGACGTTTCCAAGCGTCGTGATCAGCAACGCCTTCGCGACCTCCGCGACGAAGCGCGGCTCCTTGTTGTCGGGCATCGCGGCCAGCTGCTCGAAGCTCTGGATGGCGGCGAGTTTCGCATTCGTGAGCGTGTCGGACGCGTTCCACAGCAACTTCTCTCTGGCAGCGAGGTCCGTCTTTTCCTTCTCCGCTTCGCTGTTCTCGACTGCCGAATGAGTTGGCTCGGGGTGGCTCTCGACGGTCGGAGCACCGATCTCGAGAAGCACGGCGTCCATTCTGGACACCACGTTGGCAAATGTCTTCGCTGCCGCTCCAGTTCCCGTTCTCTTTCGCAACCACGATGACACGTGGACCAGTGCGATGGCTGCGCGGTCCGCTTGGACCCTGAGCGCCGAGCCAATTTTCTTGTCCATCCCGACCACCAGTTGCATTGCATAGTCGCATTGCTCGACCAGCCGGCGGGACTGCACCGAGACTTGACTCGTGACCGACGTCGCGTCTGGGCTCGCATTTCGATCTCCGTGCGCTAGCAGCATCGAATAGGTCGCCCGAGCTTCGTGGGTGATCATATCGAAGGTGTCGACGAGAGCGTCCTTTACGTAGTCCGCGACCGGGCCTCGTTGTGTGACACGCGTTCGGACCTCGGCGGCATGAGGAAGCCCAAGCTCGATACGGAGGTTCTGTTCGATCCCGCGGAGTCGCTTCATATGCCAGCCGCCAAAGTCCAGATCGCCAAACTCGTCGAGCGACAGCGAGAACTGGTTCATGGCCTCGGTCAGGTCGGGAGAGGTTCCGACCTGCTTGTTCCAGACGACGTACGCGTGTTCGAGGTGCGCGACGGCGGTGCTGGCCTCGGCCGCGAGCGAGACGCTATCCGGCTTTTCGCGGTATCGGGCGATGGCGTTGTCGAGAGCGTTCTGTGCAGCTCGCACACTCGTTCGCACCGCGGAGGATGCGACCGCGTTCTCGTCCCGAAGGGAGCTCGCCGCGGGGCGTTTCGCGCCAGCTGATATCGACGGCCCGAGTAACGACGACCCACGAATGGTGGGCGAGTCGATGTGATCTGCGTCGATCCACGGCAGCAACGCTGACGGATCTGCAGAGGCGGGATCCCCGAGACCTACGACCGAAAGGCGGTTCTCCGGCTCGGGCCAGAACGCTGCGCCCACCCCACTCTCCGTACCCACGACAGCCTGAATCGCTAGCTTCTTGCTCAGATGTTCGCCCATGACAGGCGCCTATCCACGAGCCGATTCCGGCGTTGCGTACTTTCTGCACCGAAGCCAACCCCGCTATGTGCAAGCTACTTTCGACGTCGACCAGCTCGACCGTCGCAGTCGCCGTTCGACCACACGGTCGAACGCGTTCCCACGTCTTCACCGCTGCAGTCTCGCAACAGGCGCCGCTTCATATAACTGCATCGGCGCGAGTGGGCCGAAAACGAAAAAGCCCCGATTGCTCGGGGCGCCGAAGTCGAGCGTCGGCCGATCAGAAGATGACGCTACCGCAGGGGAACTGCGCCGACACCATCGGGTTGGCCGAGTTCCGCAGTGCCGTGCAGGCGGCACCTTGCACGCGGATCACGTTACCGCCGACGAGGATCCAGTCGACGCCGTACTGCAGCGTCATGCCGTTCACGACGACAGTGCCGTTCATCGCCTGGCCATCATCGATGGTGGCCGTCAGCGAGAGGTCACACGAGATGACACCGTTGATGATGGTCTGGAACGCAGCCGCGAGGTCCGCAGCATTCGTCGTTGGGTAGTACGTGATGTTCGGCTGGCCTGCGACGTGACCCTGGCCGGCGTTCGCGACGTCCTGGAAGTGCTGACTGTTCTGGTTGATCGCGAGCACGTAAACGGGGATTCCTGCGGTGTATGCAGCACGTGCCGCTGCTACCGATGCGGCCTCGGGGTTATTCAAGTTGTCGCAACTGTTCGGCAGGCCATCCGTCGCGAGAACGATGACGGGTGGAGAGCCCGCTGGGGGCGGAACTGCGGTGAAGCCAGCGACAGCAGCGTTAATCGCTGCAGCGGTTGGTGTGTTGGTGCCATTGGTCTTCGAATCGATGGAGGTGCGGATCGCAGCAGCGTTGTTCAGCGCACGTGGGACCGGAGTAAAGTCGTTCGCGTTGCCATTACACGTGTAGAGCAACGACCCGAAGTAGGCCTTGGTTTCCAGTGTCGATACGACACCCGTCGCGTTGTTCACCAGGGCATCGCGCATCTGAGGGTACCGGGTCGGGAACATCGAACCCGATTGGTCGAGGACGAGCTGAATCGAGGGCGTTGCCGGCATCGGCGTGAAGTTCACGGCCGGACAGTTCGCATCCGGACCGTTCATTCCAGGATCGTCGTCATCGACGCACCGCCCGTCGGTGGTGCAAACGTACCCGTCGCCGCATTCGCTTCCGCCCGACGTACATTGCGCGTTACAGAAGCCATCGGGTGAGCAGTGCCAACCACTCGGGCAACTGTTCGCTGCACCAGGAAGGGGATCGCACGCCTCG
Source organism: Kofleriaceae bacterium (assembly GCA_046160585.1). Classification (GTDB taxonomy): domain Bacteria; phylum Myxococcota_A; class Polyangia; order Haliangiales; family Haliangiaceae; genus JABFXX01. The sequence continues at coordinate 3,170 of JBJXGN010000197.1, read as the reverse complement.
TTGCAGGTTGCCGGCGCGGTATTCGGGTCGTCGCAGAGGCTGCCGAACTCCTTCGGTCCACAGCCTCCGAGCGCGAGAGCGACTGTCAGGGCGGCGTAGTGCAGGCGATTCATCGGCGGCTCCTTGGAAGTGGTCGATACCTCAGCAAACGCTGCACCATGGGGCGGGTCGCCCCAGGATCAACGGATCCAGGATATTGCAAATGGGGTCAATCGTCCCCTGGGGGATTTGTTTCCCATCGAAGTGCGCAAACTGCGCACTTCACAAACGAAACCGGGTGTGGGTGATCCAGCGCAGAGATCGCTTCACGGCGCCTCGTCCGCACCGATGTCGAAGCGGACGCCACGTGGCCGTGGGTCACCTTCGAAGTCTGTCGGCGGACCGGCGTCGACCACATCGCGAGCCGGACTGTTCGGGGTCAGGTGGAAGTTGCCCGCGAGCTCGTCGGCGAACATCGGTGGAGTGTTCAGCGCGCCAAACGCCATCATGGGCCCGACGATCGTGTTCGTGAAGGTGCAGCTCTCGACGTTCGGGGTCGTGGTCTCGGTCGAGTCCCAAATGATCGAGTTTTCGAAGGCTACGGCGGAGGAACCGCAACGCGCTCCAATTCCATCGGCCACGAAGTTCGTCCGGCTGATCGTGACGAATCGCAGCGTTCCGCGTGCATTACTGTCGAAGTTCACTCCACCCACTGCAGTGTCCGAGATCACTGTGTTCACGACATCGAACACGCCGTAGCCAGCGATGCCGGCAGCACCGCCACGAATCCGCGCTCGATCGAGCAATAGGTTTCCCGCGACGAAGATGCCACGCCCCTGCGTTCCGACCGACGTGATCTCGAGATCGTTGGCAGTCACCTGACCATTGGCAGACAGCCCATTGTGGCCCGTCAGCGTGAGCCGTTGAAGGTTCGCATCGCGAGCTCGAAGCGCGATTCCGAAGGCGATGGGATTGGTCACGTGGAGGTCGCGAATCGTGCTCGGGCGCGTCATATTGATCGTCACGTTGTCTGCATTGCCCCCGGTCAACATTGCGCCGTTGCCGTGGAGCGTGACGCGATCGATACCCCCGTGCGGGTTGAGCGCACCTGTTGTCGTGTACGAACCGGTTGCAAACACGACGTGTGCTCGCAACCCGGTCGCCTTCGTCAGTCCGAACGCGAGGTCCTGACACGGTGCCGCTCTCGTGCAATCTCCGCGATCGACACCATCCGGGGCAAGGAACACGATCTGGTTCTCGTCGATACATCCGCCATCGTCGCCACACGCGCGCGTCTCGCAGTCCGCGTCAGCCGCACACGCGCGGCATTGCTTCGCATCGCAGATGGGTTCGTTCGCGGGACAATCGGAGGTCGTCGCGCACTCGACACACGCTCCTCCACCTGCAGCATCGCAGACGGGTAGATTGGCGAACCGCGCGCAGTCTGAAGCATCGACACATCCGAGGCACATATCCGTCGACGTCTCACAAACCGGAGCGGCGGCCGTACACCCTTCCATCGCGCAGACGGACGGAACACACGCGTTCTCGATGCACGCGAGGCCCTGGCTACACGGCGTGACCTCACTCGCGCCCGCGGCCAAGCAGTCGTCCCCCGTCAGGCAACAGAAGTTCGGGTTCTTCGTCGTCGAACACCCACCCAACACCAACGCGGCGAAAACGAGAACTCTCATCCACCTCAGTGTAACACCCACCGGCGGAGATTGCGGACCTCTCGTATCGAGCGAACGTCGTCCTGGTTCTCTCCCGACCGAGTGAGCGCGCACCTCGTCCAAGGATCGCTATTGCAATCCATCCACACGGACGAGGTCATCGATGATCCACCCGTAGTTCAGGCGCTGGCCGTCCCAGTGCGGCTCGTTCGTTTCCGCGGAAACGTCGAGGTCGCGATGCGCATCGACGATCGTCGCCATCCCGGACCACCGCAACGGCGTGCGAGGCACGTGCTCGGTCACGAGTCGACCGCGCGCATCGAAGAACCGCGGCTGCTGCTGCTCGTCGAGCTCGACCCGATAGCCGTACTCGTGAACGAAGCGATGGTGGAAGCTACACACGTTCAAAATATTCTCGAGCGACGTCTCGCCTCCGTTTGCCCAGTGCTGGATGTGGTGACCCTCGAGAAACAGCCGGTTGCAGCACCCGGGGAACCGGCACGTCGTGTCGCGCTTCAACAGAGCTCGCTTCATCGACGTAGGAATCGAGCGCGTCTTGCGACCGACAGAGAGCGTCTTGCCCGTTTCGTCCTCGACCATCTGGACCACGCCGCAATCGAACGCGAGCCGGCGCGCTGTTTCCGCGGAAACGCAGGTCCCGTCGCTCGTCACCGCGAACGGATCTGGCGCGGTGTGCGGGTTCGCCAGCGTTTCAGCCGCGACCGTGACCACGAGCTCCGTCGGCACCGCATGGACGCGGTCGCCACGAAGCACGTCGCGCGCGATCGCCACCAGCGCGTCCGCACGCTCGAAGCGGCGCTTGGGATCGCGCTCGCTGGGTGGGATCCGCGGCGGCGGCTCCGCTGCAATCCGCGCCACGACCTGCGCCACCTCGGTTGGAGTTGGCGGCGCGGTTGGAGTTGGCGGCGCGGTTGGAGTTGGCGGCGCGTCTTCGCCGCTCGCAGGGGACGACAGCTCTCGGCGCGCACGCGCGACGGCTTCGATGGCCGCCCACAGCGTGGCCGCCTCCTCGGGATGGAGCACGGCCTCCAACTTGACCATGCCGTCGTCGAGGTCCTGCCGGCGGACATAGCGCCGTTCGCGGTCGTAGCTCTCCTGGGGTTCCTTCGCGGCGCGCAGCACGGTGGCGTACTTCCGGCAGATGCGCTCGAGCTGCGCACCGGTCGCGTAGCGTGCGTCCTCGAGCAGCAGCGCCTCGTTGGCCGGGGTCGCGACACGCGTGATCGCGCGCACCTTGCAATACGAGAGGACGCCGCGGCGAAGCGCATCGTCGACGAGTGGGAGCTCCTCCAGCCGGTGCGCAACGCGCAAGTGCTCGCGCGCGGTGTCGAGGCTCCAGCTGACGCGCCACGATAGCCACTCTGCACACGTGCGTGCGCCTTGCTTGTACCAGCCACCGGCCTTGTCGAACGCGCGGAGGTCGGTCAACAGAGTGTGGGTCGCAGCGTCGAGATGCGCGGCGTGCGTGGCGATGCGATCGGCGAGTGCGTCGAGATC
>JBJXGN010000196.1:0-2854 GCA_046160585.1 Kofleriaceae bacterium | reverse complement strand
GCGGCCGGGCAGGTCTCGCTTGCCGAGGAGATCGGTCGCCGCGAACACCGTGTCGCCCGCGAAGAGCGGCGCCGTGTGGCGGCCGGTCTTGTAGACGAGGTCGCCGAGCGCGTTGTCGCCGACGTTCGGGCACGAGAGGCCGAGGCAGAGAACGAAGGGCACTCCGCCGAAGATGATCAGCTCTCCGCCGACGTACTGCTTCGGGTCGCGGTCGATCATGAACTGGTTGCAATGCACCTGCGACGTGTTGTCGAGCACCGCGGTCAGATGGATGTGCTCGCTCGTCATCGTGCGGCCGCGCGAGTGCTCGATGCGCGTCGCGGGCTCGAAGTCCTCGAAGTAGGTGTCCGCGTTCGCGAGATGCGCCATCGCCTTGTAGTCGCGCGTCGGCTGGTAGGCCGGCAGCCAGAGGGAGCAGTCGATCTCGTCGGGATCGACCTTGCCCGTTTGCAGCTCGGCCTTCTCGTCGCGCTTCCATACCTGCACCTTGCGCTGCCAAGTGAGCACGACCGCTTCGTCGCGGCCACCGAGGTTCTTGCGCGCCGTCGACTGCACGTGAACGACGCCGAGCTTCGGGTTCGACTTGGATCCCGTGATCTCGAGCACCTTGGTCTCGACCTCGATCGTATCGCCGACGTAGAGGGGCGCGCCGAAGCGCATGTCGATGTATTCGAGATTGGCGCGTGCGTTCTCGGACACGTCCTCGACGGTCTGGCTGAAGGCGATCAGCATCACGAGGCCGGGCGGACACACGAGCCCGTCGAAGCCATACGCCCGCGCGTAGCGCGCGTTCTTGGCGAGCGGGTTCGTGGTCATCGAGAACTCGGTGAAGGTGGTGAAGAGGCCCTCGGTGACCGTCTTGCCGCCCTTGTGCCGGAACATCTGTCCGGGCACGAAGTCCTCGAGGAAGTTGCCGATCTGCTTCCGCAACACACGTCGTTCGTCGGACACCGTCGCCTCCTCAGCCTCACGAGGGCGAGCATTCTACCCGCCGCCCCCCGCCGTCGCAGCGCCGTCAAGAAAGGGGCCGGGCGTTGGTGTCAAGAAAGTCCCGGACGTCCGAGAAACTTGACAGTCAGGCCCGGCCCCTTTCTTGACGCTAGGGTGTTGCGTGATGGAAGCGTTGACTCCGAATGCGCTGCGTGTGCTCGAGGCGCGCTATCTCGCGCGCGACGACGCAGGGCGCATCCTCGAGAGCTGGGACGGCCTGTGCCGGCGCGTCGCGGGCGGCGTCGCCGCGGTCGAGAAGGAGTGGGGCGGCGAAGTCGCGCGCTACGAGGACGCCTTCTTCGAGGCGATCCACCGCCGCGAGTTCCTGCCAAACTCGCCGACCCTCATGAATGCGGGCACGGAGAGCGGCCAGCTCGCCGCGTGCTTCGTATTGCCGGTCGAGGACACGCTCGAGAGCGTCTTCGATGCGGTCAAGGAGATGGCCGTCATCCACCAGTCGGGCGGCGGCACCGGCTTCGACTTCTCGCCGCTGCGTCCGGCCGGCGACGTCGTCCAGGGGACACCGGGCGTTGCAAGCGGACCGGTCGCGTTCATGAGCGTGTTCGACGCGGCCACGGCCGTGGTCAAGCAGGGCGGTCGGCGCCGCGGTGCCAACATGGGCGTGCTGCGCGTCGACCACCCCGACGTCGTCGAGTTCATCCGCGCCAAGCGCGATCGGACGCGACTCACCAACTTCAATGTGTCGCTCGCGACGCCCGACCGCTTCTGGGAGGCGGTCGAGAGCGGCGCGAGCTTCGAGCTCGTGAACCCGCGCGACGGGCGCGTCGTGCGAACGGTCGACGCGCGCGCGCTGCTCGAAGAGATCGCCTCCTGCGCCTGGGAGAGCGGCGACCCGGGCGTGATCTTCATCGACGCCGTGAACCGCGCGAACCCGACGCCGCAGCTCGGTCCGCTCGCGGCGACCAACCCCTGCGGCGAGCTGCCGCTGCTCCCCAACGAAGCCTGCAACCTCGGCTCGCTGCGCCTCGACGCCTTCGTGCGCGACGGCCGCATCGACTGGGCGTGCCTCGACCGTACCGTCGACCTCGGCGTCCGCTTCCTCGACGACGTGATCGAGGCGAGCCGCTACCCGTTCCCCGCGATCGCCGAGACCGTGCGCGGCAACCGCAAGATCGGCCTCGGCGTGATGGGCTTCGCCGACCTGCTCGCCGAGCTCGGCATCGCGTACGACGACCCCGCCGCCATCGCGATCGGCGAAGAGCTGATGGGCCGCATCCATGCGCGCGCCGAGCGAGCATCGGCGAAGCTCGCCGAAGAGCGCGGCGTCTTCCCGAACTGGCAGGGCTCGCGCGTCCATGCGCGAGGGCTGCGGCTGCGCAATGCGACGGTCACGTCGATCGCGCCGACCGGCACGATCTCGATCCTCGCCGGCTGCGCAGGCGGTATCGAGCCCTTCTTCGCGCTCGCCTTCGTACGCCACGTGCTTGACGGCCAGCGTCTGCCCGAGACCAACCCGCGCTTCGAAGCGGCGCTGCGGTCCGCCGGCGCGTGGAGCGAAGAGCTCGTCGCGCGCGTCGGTCGCGAGGGCTCGGCGCGGCGCGTCGCCGCCGTACCGGCTTCCGTCCAGCAGAGCTTCCCGACGGCCTTCGACGTCTCGCCCGAGCGCCATCTCGACGTGCAGGAGGCCTTCCAGCGCCACGTCGACAACGCCGTCTCGAAGACGATCAATCTGCCCGCCGAAGCGACGCCCGCCGACATCCGCGCGATCTACCACTCGGCGTGGAAGCGCGGATTGAAGGGCGTCACGGTCTTTCGCGAAGGCTGCAAGGGCGTCGCGGTGCTGGTGCGCGGCGAAGGCGGCGCGGTCGAGGTGCCGGATCACTACGCGGGAGATTGCTCGGAC
>JBJXGN010000195.1:0-2625 GCA_046160585.1 Kofleriaceae bacterium | reverse complement strand
TCCCTAGAAACGCTGAGAGAATGCCAGGACATCCATTCGAAAGCTGAGCAAAAGAATCAATTTATTCGCACGCTTATCGATCCGTCGACCGGCCACGCCCACCGCGTTTTAAGGTGGGTGTCCCGGCTGTCTCCGCTCACCGATACCGACAGACCCTCAACCCTTGCTTGCCAGGACCTTGCGGATGAAGGCGAGCAGGTCTTCGGCGCCGGTGAAATCGCGGCCCGAACAACTCTGAAGGTGCTCAACCCTGCCGAGCAAAGGTGCGTCGTCCGGGCCGGCGCTGCGCGGCATGCGGATCACGAAAGCTCGGGCGCTCGGATAAAGGGGCAGCGCTTCCGTCTGTGGCTGTATCTTGCGTTGCTTCGACTCGTCCATGGGGCTGTTGCCGATCACGCGGCCTACAAGGCGGCCGCTGCGCGGTTGCTCGTCCCCATGTCCTTAGCTAATCCCCCCCGCGAAATCCTCAAACGATTGTCAAATCTTGCGTTGCCACGCGTACGGCACCGTCCGCCCCGCCGATGAGAGGGGTTGCATCGCACCCCGACCTCAGCATAGTCCCGGCAACAATACGTGGTGCCCCCTGAATCCTGGTGAGACGGTGACGACTTCCGCGCTGCACTTCGGACGATTTTCGGTTGATGCTCGCGGCGAACGCGCGCTGTTCGATGCGGAACCGGTGCGCCTGCGCCGCAAAGCTCGCGAAGTCCTCGCCTACCTGGTCGTACACCAAGACCGCGTCGTAACCATCGACGAGTTGCTCGACTCCTTGTGGCCCGGCCTTGCCGTCACCCCACACTCGGTTGCGGTCATCATCAGCACGTTGCGCAGCCTGTTGGCGCGCGACGAGTCGCAGTCGTGCAGCATCGAAAGTGCCTACGGACGCGGCTATCGGTTCATCCTCCACACCGCACCACACGGCACGGCACAAACCACCGCGAGCGAGCCCGTCGCCGTCGGCACGAGGACGAGCGAATGCGTCGCGCGGGCCGCGGAACTCACGCAACTCGAACGCTGCCGGGACCTGGTACGCGACGGAATCGCCCAGGTCGTCCTACTCGGGGGTGATTCCGGGATCGGCAAATCGAGCCTGGTCCGCGAGTTCACCCGGCGAACGACCGAAACGACCGACGCCCTCGTGTTTACCGGGAGCTGCCACGAACTGGTCAGCGCCCCGGAGCCTTACCAGCCGGTGCTCGAGATCCTCGAAGGTCTGGAGAAGCACCTTGGCGGCAGTGAGCTGGCGCAGCACATGCGTCGCGTCGCGCCCACTTGGCTCGTTCAGTTCCCCTGGCTCGCGACGACGGAAGAGATCGTCGAGTTGCGGCGCTCGCTCGCCGGTACGCACGGCGGCCAGGTGCTGCGCGAGCTGCGCAGGCTGCTCGACGACATCGCTACCGACCGAACCATCGTCATCCTCTTCGAGGACCTGCATCGGGCCGAAACGGCGACCATCGACTTCGTGCGCTCCGTCGCCAGAAAGCCCTTCCGTTCGCGCGTTCTCCTGCTCGCTACCTACCGACCCCTGGACGCGGCTATCGGTCGCTCGGAGATCCTCGGTCTGCGCGGAGCATCGAAACACGTCGTCCACGTCGATCTCGATCCGTGGGACCAAGCGGGAATCGAATCCTACCTGCGGAGCCGATTTGGGACGGAGCTTTCGCGGTCGTTCGTCACCGACCTCGAGCGCCGCTCCCGCGGCGTTCCGCTCCTCGTCACCGCCATGCTCGATGCGATGGTGCGTGACGGCGCGCTCGCGAAGCTCGGCGACCACTGGAGCGTCGACGAGTCCGTCGATGCGCGCCACGCCACGCTTCCCGACGAGGTTCGCAGCCTCGCACGGCAGCAGTTCGACCGCCTACCCAAGGCGGACCGAACGCTGCTCGAAGTCGCCGCGGTCTTCGGCCAGGAATTTTTTGCCAGCGACATCGCCACCGTGGCCGGACTGGACCCGGAGGATTGCGCCGATCGGCTCGCGGAACTCTGTGAGCACCGGTTCTTCATCGCCCACAACGATCCGTTGGCGACTGTCGGCGACCACGCATTCCTGCACGCGGCCTACCGCCAGGCGATCCTCGAGTCGTTGCCGGCACTGCGATCGCGCCAGCTCCATCGGCAGGCGGCCGAACAGATCGTCAAGAGCCCAGGCGACCGGCGGCGTGCCGACGATCTCGCGGCGAAATTCTCGGCCGGTCACGCGTGGGAACAGGCGGCCGACCAATGGGAACGGGCTGCCGCGCGCGCGGTGCAGCAGTACGCCCATGCCGAAGCGGCCGGCTTCGTGCGGCGGGCAATCGAAGCGATCGAGCACGAGCGGCCGTCCCGGAAACGCGACACCCGCCTTGCGGAACGCTATCTCGACCTAGCGAACCTGAGCATCGTCGCTGTGGGCTACGCGGAAGGGACCGCGCTGGAGAGCTTTGCCCAGGCACGCCAGCTCGCGGAAGGTTGCGCTGCCGACCGAGTCGCCTTCCGCGCGCGCGCCGGCGAGACGATCGTGTCCACCCTCAACGGACGCCTCGACGAAGCCGCAGTCCACGCCACCGCCCTTGAATCGGTCGGCCTGCAACGACCGGAGTGGCGGTCGATGACGTCGTTGTACGTCGCCTACGTGGAGGGGTTCTC
>JBJXGN010000194.1:0-7495 GCA_046160585.1 Kofleriaceae bacterium | reverse complement strand
CCGACGACGCCGCGAAGGCGAACGGCGGCTACGTGGGGTGGAAGCCCGTCGACAACGCGCAGCTCGGCGACAAGGCCGTCAACGACGCCGTGAAGGGGCTCAAGGCCGGCGAGATGACCGCCGTGATCCCCACCGACAACGGCGTGTACCTCGTGATCGCCGAGGCCACGCGCGAAGGTGACCTGACCTACGATCAGGTGAAGCACGAGATCGCCGCGGAGCTCGCGAGGGACGTGTGGAGCAAAGAAGCCGCGAAACGCGCCGCCCTCGACGCGCTCGCCTCGGCGCGCGCGGGCACGGGCAAGACGCTCGACCAGCTGTTCAAGCCGGATCCAGCGGAAGCGCAGCGCAAGATGCAGGAGGACATCCAGCGTCAGATCCAGATGCAGATGATGCAGCAGCAGAAGTCGGGCTTCTACACGCCACCGTCGGCGCAGAAGGACGTCCCGGCGTCGTGGTACGCGCAGGCAAACGGTCCGTCGGGCTCGGGCTCGGCCACCGCAGGATCGGCCGCCACAGGATCGGCCGCCGCAGGTTCAGGCTCTGCCGCGGGATCCGCTGCCGCGGGTTCGGGTGCAGGTGCGGGCTCCGCCGCGACGCCGACGACGCCGACGACCGCCGTCCCGGCCGAGGCGCCGATGGTCGAAGCGACGAAGGACGTGCTCCCCGCGTTCGGCACGGTCGCGACACCCTTCCTCGAGGCCGTCGGGCCCGTACCGAAGGCGAGCGAGCTGCCGGGGGTCGGCGCCAACAAGGCCGCGATCGAGTCGATGTTCGACGAGCTCACGCCGGGCATGCTCGCGAAGCAGGTGTACGAGTCGGACGGCAGCTACGTCGTGCTCCAGCTCAAGGACAAGCAGCAGCCGAAGATGGACGAGTTCGAGAAGTCCGCCGATCAGAAGATCGAGATGCTCCGCAGCATCCGCGGCGCGATGATGCTCAAGAGCTGGCTCAAGGAGCGCTGCGAGCAGTATCAGAAGGACGGCAAGATCGAGCCGATGGCCGACCTGATCCGCGAGACGGACGACAAGGGCAATCCGCTCCCCGTGAGCTATCGCCCCTGCATGAGATTCTGATCCTTACGTCCCCGGGGCTGTAGACCGGGGCCTGTCCTCGAAACACGGGCTCCTGTTGATCGGCGGTCCCGGGGCCTGTCGCCCTCCCGGTTCTGGAGTATTTTCGGGATCGTGCTCGAGGGTGACCACCCTGCTACTGCGGTTGGTTCGAAGCGCCTGCCGTTCTCCTTCGAAGCGAAGGGCGGTGTCGGCCGTCTGGCGCTCGAAGGAACCACGGTGGGGCCACTGGTCGTGGATTGGCTCGAGCTCGAGGTCACGGACCTCGGAACCGATCCGGGCTCCGCGATCGCGGAGAAGTTCCAGCGCCGGCGCACGCGGCTGCGCTCGCTCGCGGTTCACCTCTCGTCCCACGCCCTCGACGAGCGCGTCGAGCAGGTTCGCCGCCACCTCGCGAGCCTGGGCATCACGCAGCTGTCCGCGCGGCTGAACGACGGCTTCGTGTCGGTGTGTGCGCGCGCGGCCGACGGACTCGCCGCCGCCGACGTGTCGTTTCGCATCCAGATCGTGAGCGCCGGGACGCACCTGCGCGCGCTCGCGTCGACGATCCGCGTGCACGGCCATCTTCCGACGCCGGGGCCCGCGATCGTGGATCGAATCCTCGTCGCGCTACTCGGCGCGACGGACGCCGCCGGTGTCGTCGAGCGACCGCACGTTCGAGGGCTGTGCGACGTGGAGCTCGATCTCGTCGGTGCGCTCCTGTGGCACGTGCTGCCTCCCGCGGGGTGGCGGTTGCCGTCGATCGGCGATCTGGAGCTCGTGCGGATCACCATCGCGCGGTCGTCGCTCGAGGTGGTGTACGGTCCTGCGGGCACGCGCATCGGTGAGCTCGGAGTGCGCCCGCAAACGCACCAGCTCGCTGCGGCGCACGATCTGATGCACTCCGCGGACACACAGCTCCGCGATGGACACCTCGAGGAGGCGATGCGCGGCTATCGCACGTTGCTCGCCGCGGGCGGGCCCGAGCAGCCGCTGCTGCTCGAGCGGCTCCTCGCCGTGGCGGCCGCACGACCCGCGTGGTTCTTCGACGGACTCGAGCTGTCGCGGCAGGCACTCGGGCGGTGGTCCAACTTTCCCCCATCGCACGCCGCGCTCGCGTCGATCACGCTCGCGCAAGGTGACGCGCGCATCGCGGCCGAGCACCTCGCGCAGCTCGCATCGATCGCGAGCGCGGAAGGCGACGACGATCAAGCCGCGTTGTCGGCGCTCGCAGGCGCGCGGCTCCTCCGCGTGCTCGATCCGCGCTCGGCGACGCAGCTGTACCAGCTCGCGCTCGAACACGACCCGAGCTCGACCGAGTCTGCGGACGCCCTCGCCGATCGGTTCGCCGACGAGCAGCGGTGGCCCGAGCTCGTGCGGCTCGTGCGCGCACGCGCCGTGATCACGCCCGATGTCGCGCGCGCCGTGCAGCTGCGGCTGCGCCTCGCCGACGTGTTCGTCCACCATCTCGACGACCCGCACAGCGCGCAACAAGAGCTCGCGGTCGCGCGCCACCTCGCACCCGACGATCCGGCGGTGCACGAGATGACAGCGACGATCCTGTCGACCATCGATCCGGTCGCCGCCGTTGCCGCGTGGCGCGATGTGGCGCGGCTCGCGGAGGTCCGCGGCGATCACCGCACCACCGCGCGGGCGCTCGCGATCGTCGGTGACAAGCTCATCGCGACGGGGGCCGGTTCACACGAGGCCGAGGCTGCGTGGGCGCACGCGCTCGAGCTCGACCCGCTGCAGGCCGATGCGATCGCGGGCCTCGCATACGCCGCCGCCGCACGCGACGAACACGCGATCGCCGCCGACTACCTCGATCGGCTTCGCGGGATCGGGTTACCGCCGCAGGTGTCCGCGCGTCACGAGCTCGCGCTCGCTCGATCGCTTGTCGCGATCGGCCGCGTCGATGACGCGCGTGCATCGCTCCGTCGCGCGACGATGGCCGGCGGCGAGACGGCCGCCGAAGCCCACGCGGTGCTCGCGGAGGTCGCGGAAGCCGCCGACGATCGCGAGCACGCTGCGAACGAGCTCGACACCGCGATCGCACAGCTCCTCGAGCTCGCGTCCCACGGCTCGATTCTGGCTCCCTCGGGCGAGCGCATGTACACGCGCGCCGCCGAGCTCGCGATGGCGCGCGCGTCGCTGTTCGATCGCGCGGGCCAGGCGAGCGCGGCGAGTGGCGAGTGGGTACGCGCGCACGAGCTCGCGATCCGTCACGCACCGCAGATCGCGCGCAGCGCGGCCCGCACGATGCTCGCGCGTACCGGTGGCGACCACGGGAGCGAGCGACAATGGATCGACGCCGTGCTCGCCACGCGCCCGCCGTCGAGCGAACGCGCGCAACTCCTCGTTCGCCGGGCCGCTGCACGTCGCGGCGAGCACTCCCCCGACATTGCGGCCGCGCTCGCCGATCTGCACGAGGCGCTGCGCATCTGCGAGGCGATGCCGGGAAACCAGGACGGCACGGATCCGGAGGCGACCGAGATCCGCAGGACGGCGTACCAGCTCGAGGCCGAGCTCCTCACGAGGTCCGGCGATCAGCGAGCGCGCGCACAGGCGCTTGCGGCACTCGCGAAGATGGCCGCACGCGAGGCGAGCGCGGCCGAGCGCGCCTCGGTCGAGACCGCCGCGGCCGCCGCGTGGCTCGCCGCCGACGAGCCGGCGTCCGCCCTGCCCCACGGCGCACGCGCCCACGCGGCGCTCGAGCCCGAGGTGCCCGCGCGCGTGCGTCGCGACGTGTTGTTCACGCTCGGCGAGGCTGCATGGCGCCAGCGCGCGTGGCCCGATGTGATTCGCGCGTATCGCGGGCTTCTCGATCAGGCCGACGTGGACCCGAGCGACGCTTCGCGCGCCGGCGTGTTCCGCTACCGGCTCGCCGTGGCCGCGGATCGATCCGGCGACGCCCTCGTCGCCATCGAAGCACTGCGCCCGCTCCTCGATGATTCCACCGCGAGGATCGCCCACGGGATGACGCCCGAGCTGCGCGGTCAAGCGCTTCGCCTGTTCGCGGATCTCGCGGAGCGCGCCGGAGATCTCGCCGCCGCCGCGACGGCGCTCGAGGGCTTCGCGTCCCTCGCGGTCGACAGCTCGCCGACGGCGCGCGCGGACGCGATGTATCGCGCGGGCGAGCTGTTCCGTCGCGCGGACCGCGCGGACGATGCGATTCGCTGCCTCGAGAGCGCGCTGCGCATCAGCGAGACGCACCTGCCCGCGCTCGACGCGCTCGAGATGGCGTGGCGCGAACGCGGCGACAACGAGCGCGTCAGCGTGATCCTCGGCCGCAAGGTCGCGGCGACGACGCGCCACCCAACGCGGCAGAAGCCGCTGCTGTCGCGCCTCGGTGATCTGCAGGATCAGCTCGGCCGCCCCGATGTGGCGCTCGCGACGCACCAGCGCGCGCTCGAGATCGATCCGACGTGGCGTCCGTCGCTGCGCTACGTGACGGTGCGCCTGCGCGACGCGGGCCAGGTCGTCGCGGCGGCGGGCGGACTCGCGCAGCTCGCGGGCGAGCTGCCGGGCGACACGGGCGTCGACCTCGCGATCGTCGCGCGCGAACGCCAGGTCGCCGCGCGCGCATTGTCCGAGCTCGTGATGCAGCTGGACGCGAAGCAGCTCGAGGCCGTCGCCGACGTCGCGCGCCCCGCACTCGAGCGTGCGAGCGTCGACGGTGCCGACGTCGCATCGGGCCTCGCGCGCATTCGCGGCGAGGTCGTCCACATCACCACGATCACGACGTTCGCCGCCGAGGAGGACACCGCGAGCGGTCGAGCGTCGTCGCCGAGCATCGGCGCGCTCTCGCTCAAGGACGCGGCGCAACGCGCGCGGCTCGCGGGCAAGCTCGACGACGCGCTCGCCACGCTCGAAGCGGCGAACCACGTCAACCCCGGCGATGTCTCCGTGCTACAGGAGCTCGTCGAGCTCGCGTCCGAGCTCGGCGATCACGCGGCGGCGGCGCGCCACCTGACCTCGCTCGCCGATCTGATGTCCGGATCACGCCGGGGCAACGCCCTCCTCGAGCTCGCGGGGCTCTACTACGATCATCTCGACGATTCGGCACGAGGCCGCCAGTCGATGCGCGCGGCTGCCGAAGCCTTCGGCAAGGGCGCGCGCCGCGACTCGACGCTACGCATGCTCGCGAGCGAGGCCCGTGCGAACCTCGCGTGGGCCATCGCCGTAGACGCGCTCGAGTGCATCGACCCCGCGCGCCGCGCCGCGGGAGATCTTGCGGATCTCGCGAACGCGCTCGTGCGGGCCGGTCGCGACGGCTCGGCGCTCGCGCTCGTCGAAGACCCTGCGGTCGCCGCAAAGCTCGCCGACGGCGGCGCACTCGCGAAGTCGATCCGCGACAACCGCGATCGCAAGCTCGCGTTCGCCGAGCAGCTCGAGCACGAAGCAGATACGGCGAACGGCGAGCGCGACGCGACGGAGCTGAGTGACTTGCGCGACACCGCCGATTCGATCCGCTCGTCGGCGGATCCGCGCACGAAGACGCTCCCCGGCGTCGCCGCTGATCCATCCGATCCCACACCGGAGCCGCGCACGAAGACCAAGCCCGGGCCGGCAGAGGCGCCTCCGCCGCCGGCGCCGTCGGGAACCATCGGTCGCATCAAGCTCGTCTCGGTCCCGCGCACCACGCCGCCCGCGTTCCCGCCGATCATCGAGATCCGCCAATCGGATCCCGAGATCGAGATCATCGAGGAGCGCGCCCTCGACGAGGACGCAGACGAGACGGGCTTCCAATCGGTGTCCGACCCGCGGGTGAAGTCCGGACCGATCGCGGTGATCACCGACGATCGGCGGGTGGATCTCATCGATCTGGCGCCCGCCCCCCCGCGCATGGAGGACGCTCGCGGCTCCGGGTCGATCACACCGCCCGCGCGTGACATCACGCTGCACGATCCTCCCGCGCAGGCATCGAATCCACGGTTGTTCCCGCCCCCGCAGATCGTCGGCGACGACCGCGCCCCGGAGGAGAGATCGACGTTGCGCCCGTTCGAGGTCCCGACCGGCGACGACATCGGCCCGAGCGAGCGACCCACACCACGCTCCCTCGATGCGAACGAGGCGCGCCGCACGACGCTGCGCCCGTTCGAGAGCCCGCGACCGCCCGAGGCGCACAGCCGCACGACGTTGCGTCCGTTCGACGCGCCAGCGCTCGACGGCGACGCCGCGGTCGACAACCCCACGGCCGTGCACGCCGACGAGCCAGCGACCACGCTGCGTCCGTTCGCGGCGGTGCGCCCGCCCGCCGAGATCGTCGATGACGAACCCGCGAATGACGCCGCGGCGCGCCCGCACGCGCAGATCGTCGACGACGAGCCCGACATCATGCTGCGCGAGTTCGATGCGGTCTCGCCCGAGGAGGATTCGCCCGCGATCACGCTCCGCGGGATGCCGCAGGCGAGCGACGATCCCGACAGCAACGGCGATGCGCCCCGCAAGCCGCCGACATTGCCGCCGCTGCAGACGTTGCGCAAACCCGCGGCGACGAACCCGCCAGCTACGACCCTGCGCAACCTAGAGGTGCCGCCGGATCCCGACGACACGGACCTTCCTCACACGACCCCGCGCGACGTGCAGGCGACGCCGGATCCGGACGACGCGACGCAGCCGCCCGTGCCGCCGGTGCGCACCGACGAGCCGGCGCCCTCGCGCACGAAGACGCCGTCGTACTCCTCGCGCACCACGACCGGCTCGCAACCGATTCCCGTCCTCCCGTCGACGAGCGGCTCCGGCCCCATTCCGGTGATCGTCGACGATCGGCCGAGCGGACGTCGATCGTCGTCGACGATGGCGCCGCCGACACCGACCGGTGATCGACCGCGCGCGCCGAGTGTGCCTCCGCCGATGTCGCCGACGACGACGATCGTCACGATCCAGCGCGCACCGACACCGCCGACGGTGGGCGGTCTCCCCGCGGTCCCCGCGCCCGCCGGTCGGGAGCGCCGTCCGTCGTCCGTTCCGCCACTGAATCAAGACGCCATCACGCCGCCGCTCGCCGAAGCGCGCACGCGCACGCCGTCGAACCCGGTGCCCGCGGGGCTGCGCAAGCCACCGAGCGCGCCGCCGCCGATCGCGCCCGAGCCCGCGACGACGCTGCGCGAATACACGCCCGCCGCACCGCGAGATCCGGCGGCGCCGACGCGCGAGGATGCGACCACGAGCGCGTTGTTGCCGCCATCGGTCGCCGAAGTGCCGTCGCTCAAGATCTCGCGGACGACAAACACGGCGCTCGTCACCGTCGACGCGCTCGCGATCTCGCGCGTGTCTGCCGACAGGCTCGACCACGCGCCGGATCGCGCAGTCGCGACCGATCCGTCGCGTGCGGTCACCGACGTGATCGACATCCCGAACATCTCGACCGCGTCGATCCTCACCGACGAGCGCGAGCGGTTGCTTTCTGCGCATCGCGACAACCCCGACGATGTCCCGAC
>JBJXGN010000193.1:0-37893 GCA_046160585.1 Kofleriaceae bacterium | reverse complement strand
CTACTCGACGCGACCCAGGCGAAGAAGCTCGCCGACGTGGGATACGTCGACCTCGCGCTCTCCGCGCCGACCGGTGGACGACTGCGCACGAACATCTCGCGTGTGGCCGGCGGCATCAAGGGCACGTTCCGCCTCGCGCGTGCGACGCCGGCGACGCTCGACGAGCTAGGGCTGCCGAAGGAGCTCGCGAAGGTCATCAACCACCACCAGGGACTCGTCGTGATCGCGGGGCCGAGCGGTCACGGCAAGACGACGACGCTGTCCGCGCTCGTCGATCTCGTGAACGCATCGCGGCCGCATCACATCATCACCGTCGAGGATCCGATCGAGATCGTGTATCCGCGAAAGACGGCGGTCGTGTCGCAACGCGAGGTCGGGCCCCACACGAGGAGCTTCGCGGCAGCGCTGAAGGGGTCGCTGCGCGAAGACCCCGACGTCATCGTCATCGGCGAGCTCCGCGACCGAGAGACCGTCGAGATCGCGCTGACCGCGGCCGAGACGGGCCACCTCGTGATCGCGACGATGTCGACACCATCCGCGGCCAAGACGATCGATCGCCTGGTCGACATGTTCCCGCCGGAGGACCAGCAGCAGGTACGCGCGTCGATCGCTGGTGCGCTCCGCGCGATCGTCTCGCAGCGCCTGTTGCCGCGCGCGGACGGGCAGGGCGTGGTCGCGGCGATCGAGCTCGTCACCGGTGTGCTCGCGCTCGCGAACATGATCCGCGACGACAAGCTGTATCAGCTGCCGAGCCTCCTCCAGCGCGGCAAAGCGTTCGGCATGATCCGCTTGGACGACACGCTCGTGGAGCTCGTGCGCACGAACAAGATCACCACCGATGTCGCGATCGCGGCGAGCGAGAACAAGAAGGAGCTCTCGGTGACGCTGCGTGGCGGCACGACGCAGGCCATGCCGAAGCTCGCGGACGAGGCTGTCAACCCTGGCAAGACATCCCGCATCGCGTCGTTCTTCGGCGGAAAGAAGGACAAGTGAAGATCGACGTGCTGTTCGATCGCCTACTGGAGCGCGGCGGGTCGGACCTGCACCTGTCGCCGGGCTATCC
The DNA here is from genome assembly GCA_046160585.1 of Kofleriaceae bacterium. Lineage (GTDB taxonomy): Bacteria > Myxococcota_A > Polyangia > Haliangiales > Haliangiaceae > JABFXX01. The sequence goes on along the minus strand of JBJXGN010000193.1, from coordinate 36,830 downwards.
GCCGATGTTGCGCGTGCGCGGCTCGCTCGTCGCCGACGGTGATCGACCGCTGACGAGCGCGGACATCGAGGCGATGCTGTTCCCGCTGCTCGCGAAGTCGCAGCTCGACCAGTTCACGTCGACGGGCGATCTCGACTTCGCGCACGCGCACGGAACGAAAGCACGGTTTCGCGCGAACTACCTGAAGAAGATCAGCGGGACGGGCGCGGTGTTTCGGGCGATCCCGACGAAGATCCTCGCGCTCGACCAGCTCGGCGTGCCGCCGGGGATCACGAAGCTCGCGGAGCTGCGCTCGGGACTCGTGCTCGTCACGGGCCCGACGGGCTCCGGCAAGTCCACGACGCTCGCGGCGATGATCGATCACATCAACAAGACGCGGTCGGGTCACATCCTGACGATCGAAGATCCCGTCGAGTTCGTGCACACGCCGCAGAAGTGTCTCGTCACGCACAAGGAGGTCGGCGAGCACGTCCCGACATTCCTCGACGCGATCCGCAGCGCGGGTCGCGAGAACGCGGATGTCATCCTGGTCGGCGAGCTCCGCGGCGCCGAGACGATGAAGGCCGCGCTCCAGCTCGCGAGCTTCGGCATCTTGATCTACGCGACCGTGCACACGAACAGCGCCGCGGCGACGATCGATCGCTACGTCAACGCGTTCCCCGCGGAGCAGCAGCCGCAGGTGCGCGGTCTCCTCGCGGACTCGCTCGTCGGCGTGGTCGCTCAGCAGCTGATCCCGAAGGCCGACGGCAAGGGGCGCGTGGCCGCTCACGAGATCCTGCTCGGCGGTCTCGCGCTCGCGTCGCTGATCCGCGAGGGCAAGACGCAGCAGATCCCGAGCTTCATCCAGGCCGGCGGCGCCGAGGGTATGCAGACGATGGACACCTCCCTCGAGCGACACGTCGTCGCAGGCACCATCAAGGCAGCGGACGCGCTCGAGAAGGCGCTCGACAAGGAGGCGTTCGTCAAGCTCCCCTCGATCGCGAGCCAGCTACAAGCGGGAGGAATGCATATCGAGTAGGATTCCGCCGATGAAGCGAATTGCCCTGTTGTTGCTCCTGGCGGCCCCCCTGGTGGCGAGCTGCGAGAAGGCAAAGTCCAAGCTCGATCCGACGATGGAAACGGGAAAGACGGGGACGGTGGCCACCGGTTCCGGCGCAGGCTCGAACAAGGCCAGTGTGAAGAACCCACACGACATCCCGACACCGGGCAAGGACATCGACAGCAAGGAGATCCTGGCGCGGTCGGAGACCGCACAGGCGGTATCCGTGAAGCACGTGCTGATCGGCTGGAAGGATCTCGCCGCGTCGTACCGCGGGCAGATGGATCCGCGCGCCGCGAAGCGCACCAACGACGAAGCGGTCGCGCTCGCCAAGGACACGCTCGCGAAGCTCACCGCGGACCCGAAGCAGCTCGACAAGCTCGTCGCCGAGCTCTCGGAGGATCCGGGCAGCAAGGGCGGCGACGCGTACGAGGTCAAGGCGGACACCGCGTTCGTACCCGAGTTCAAGAACCTCGCGCTGCGCCTCAAGGTGAGCGAGGCAGGCATCGTCAAGACGAACTACGGCTACCACGTCATCATGCGCATCCCGCCGCCGCCGCCGGATCCGCTGGAGTCGACGGACATCCTCGCTCGCACCGAGGTGTCGACCGCGGGCGTGAAGGTCCAGCACGTGCTCATCGGCTGGAAGGGTGCGCCGGGCGCGCGCGCCGCGACGCGAACGAAGCAGGAGGCCGACGAGCTGACGAAGAAGGTGTTCGAGCTCGCGAGATCCGGCAAGGCGATGCCCGATCTCATGAAGGAGTATTCAGAGGATCCGGGCTCCAAGGACAACGCGCGCATCTACGACGTCGCGCCCGACGCGCCGATGGTCGAGCCGTTCAAGAACCTGTCGCTCCGCCTCAAGGAGAACGAGGTTGGCGTCGTGAAGTCGCCGTTCGGCTTCCACGTCATCAAACGCGTGCCGCCGCCGCCGCCCGACTCGCTCGAGAGCGCGGACATCTTGAAGCGCGAGCCGACGACGAAGTCGGCCAAGGTGAAGCACATCCTCCTCGGGTGGAAAGAGGTCCACGCCGATGACGAGCGCGGCAAGAAGCGCGAGCGCCCCGCGCTCGAGAAGCTCGTGAAGGACACCGTCGCCAAGCTCAAGGGCGGCGCGAAGATCGAGGCGCTCATGACCGAGCTGTCGGAGGATCCCGGCTCCGCGAAGTCAGGCGAGAGCTACGACGTCACACCGGACGCGGGCCTCGTGCCGCCGTTCAAGAACCTGTCGCTGCGCCTCAACGTGGGCGAGGTCGGTGTCGTGAGGACCGACTTCGGCATCCACATCATCCAGCGCGTCGACGGCCTGCCGGGCCAGCCCGCCGAGAAGCCGCCGGGTCCCGCCGGCAAGGGCCCCGATCCGCACGCCGGCCACGGCCACTAGTAGCGATGCGATCCATGCGGTAGGAACGCGCATGGATCTCGGAACGCAGCTCGCTGCCCTCGGTGTCCCTCCCGGCGCGTTCGCGGAAGGAGAGCTGACCGCGCGGTCGCCGATCGATGGCTCGGCCACGGCGCACGTCGCGACCGACGACGTGCAGGCCGTCACCGCCTCGATCACGCGTGCACACGCCGCGTTCCAGACCTGGCGCTCGATACCGGCTCCGCGGCGCGGCGAGCTGATCCGTCTGTTCGGCGAGGAGCTGCGCGCGCACAAGGACGCGCTCGCCGAGATCGTCACCGCCGAAGCGGGCAAGATCGTGGCGGAGGCGCGCGGCGAGGTGCAGGAGATGATCGACATCTGCGACTTCGCGTGTGGCTTGTCGCGCCAGCTGTACGGGCTGACCATCGCGTCGGAGCGTCCGGGGCATCGCATGGCGGAGACGTGGCACCCGCTCGGCGTCGTCGGCGTGATCAGCGCCTTCAACTGTCCGGTCGCTGTGTGGGCGTGGAACTTCGCCCTCGCGATCGTGTGCGGCGACTCCGTCGTGTGGAAGCCGTCGGAGAAGACGCCGCTGACCGCGCTCGCGTGCGAGACGATCTTCAGCCGCGCCCTGACGCGCTTCGCGGTGTCCGGTGCGCCGGCACCCGAGGGGGTGTCCGAGGTCATCATCGGGGGCGCCGACGTGGGCGCCGCGCTCGTGGACGATCCACGCGTGGTGCTCGTCAGCGCGACGGGTTCGACCCGCATGGGCCGCTCGGTCGCTCCGCGCGTGGCCGCGCGCTTCGGCCGCTGTTTGCTTGAGCTCGGCGGCAACAACGCGATGATCGTCGCGCCCACCGCGGACCTCGAGCTCGCGACGCGCGCGATCTTGTTCAGCGCCGCCGGCACGTGCGGCCAGCGCTGCACCACGTTGCGGCGGCTGATCGTGCACGAGTCGATCGCGGAGGAGCTCGTTGCACGGGTCGAGCGCGCGTACGCGCAGATCCGCATCGGCGATCCGCGCGATCCGCAGACGCTCGTCGGTCCGCTGATCGACGGCGCCGCGTACGAGGCGATGCAGGCAGCGCTCGTCCGCGCACGCCAGGACGGCGGCGTGGTCACGGGTGGCGACCGCGTGGCGGTGGCTGGCCTCGATGGCTACTACGTGCGGCCCGCGGTCGTGCGCATGCCCGCGCAGACCGACGTGGTGCGCACCGAGACGTTCGCGCCCGTCCTCTATGTCATCCACTACACGGCGTTCGACGAGGCGCTTGCGATGCACAACGACGTGCCGCAGGGGCTGTCGTCGTGCATCTTCACGAACGACCTCCGGGAGGCGGAGCGCTTCATCTCGGCGAGCGGAAGCGACTGCGGGATCGCCAACGTCAACATTGGCCCGTCGGGCGCCGAGATCGGCGGCGCGTTCGGCGGCGAAAAGGAGACCGGCGGAGGACGCGAGTCCGGGTCCGACGCGTGGCGATCGTACATGCGGCGCGCGACCACCACGGTGAACTACTCGGCGGATCTCCCTCTCGCGCAGGGCATCACGTTCGGCTAACCACACGTTGCGATACGTGTAGCGATCGAGGCATGCGAAGCATCGGGGTGACCGACGGGCGCAGGAACGGGATCGTATGAGCTACGCGGGCGCGCCGTAACACGCAGCACCGCGCACCACACGGTGATCGTCATCGAGCTCGAGCACCTCTACGACGTACTTGCGGCCGACGCTGAGGTAGTGAATCGCGATCTGATTCACGCCCGCATACACGTCGACGAGCTGGAACTCGATCGGCGGCGTCGCCGCGAGACCCACGCGCCAGTAGGGGCGGACGGCGTCCTTGCCGCGGAGCGCGCCGCTGGGCGAGAAGCCGCGCTCGGCGATCAGCGGCGAGCGCATCTCGAAGTCATCGACGTAGTGCGAAAAAATGCGCTCGAGGTCGTGGCTGTTCCACGCCGCGATCCACTCGGCGGCGATCTCGCGAGCGACGGAGTCGGGGATCGGTGGCATGACGCGAGCTTACAGATCTCGGGCATCCAAGGTGATCAGACTCGTTCGGTACAATCGTGCGGTGAAGAAGGTCGAGCGAGTCAGGCCGCAAGCGTGGAGCATGGTCGCTGCTGCGGTGCTGTTCGCGGGGGCAGTCGTGCTCGGTGTCCGCGGCTATCCAGTCGTGGCGATCGCGAGCGCCGTGAGCGCGGTCGCATGGCTGTTCTTCGGCTCGCTCCCTTCCGCGCATCGGCACAACGCGAGCCGCATCGCGTGGCTCACCGCCGCAGCGTCCCTCGCGACGACGTGGACCACGGCCATGTTGTTCGCGTTGCTCTACGCAGCGTTCGCCGCCGATGGCGCGGGTGCCGAGGTGTGGATTCCGATCTGGCTGTTGACCGCCACCAACGTCGGCGGCTTGCTCGCCGTGTTTCGCTCTGCGCAGACGCGCACCGAGACGAGCGCCGCGCTCCGCGAGATGTCGGATCTGCGCATCGCAGTGCTCAGCGCGCCGGTCGTCGAAGCAGCGGAGCGCGCGAGTCGCGCCAAGACGCTCGCGGATCTCAGCGAGAGCCTCGGCAGCATGCTCCAGCTGGCGGTCAACCTCTCGCTGTTACCGCGGGCCGTGGACCAGGCGAGCCTGTGGGCGCTCGACGACGAGAACGGCGAGTGGTTCATCTGCGCGGCGACCACGCCGCCTCACCAGCAGTCGTTCCGCCAGCGTGTGGTCACCGAGGCGGCGCCGGGTGCCGGCATGGTCGCGAACCTGGCCGCGGGCGCCGAGGTGCCGGATCTGGTGGACACCACGCGCCGCGATGGTGACGTCTACCTCGTCGCGGAGGGGCTGCACGCACACCCCTGGTTCCTGACAAACCCCGCGGCCAAGCACCCGGCCGAGGGTATTGCCGTGGTGTTGTTGCGGCGGAAGTTCCAGGCCGTCGGGGCGCTGTGTTTCACGTGGGGCACCAAGGTGGTGCCGGTCGAGGGGAGCCGCGCCGAGGAGATGATTGACATCCTTGGACGGTGGGCCCAAGCTTTCGGTGTAGGTCTGTCGCGGCTGTACCGACTGCGAGAAGAGCTGAAGAGGGCCTGAGACTCGAGCAAACCAGTGAGTGACGAGCGAAAGAAGGACGTTCCCACCACCACCGAAGTGACGGTGAACTGGAATGGCCTCGCTCGTTTCCTCGGCTGGAATCGTAGCGTCGATGAGCTGAAGCGCGTGGAGCTCGAGTCACCGGCGGCTCAGCCCGCGCGACGCACCGGCTCGGACGACTAGACGGCAGGGACGGCGGATCGCCTACAATCGAAGTCCTGCGTGTGGGCTCGCGTGCTGCAGCGGTCACCGACACACGCCAAACGACCGAAACAGCCCTATCGAGTACCCCCCCGCCTTGCACGCCGTGTCGCAGCTGTTCGAATCGTCGCCGGACATGATGCTGCACGACTCGGGGTTCTGCGGGTGACCCTGGCAGGTGCAGGAACCGTTTGGTCTCGAGCTCGAGGAACCCGAGGAGCTCGACGAGCCCGAAGAGCTCGAAGAAGGGGTAGAGGGGGTGTACACGGGGGTGGGCTGCGACGTCTCGGACGAGCGCGGACGGGTCTGCATGAACGTGTTCGCCAAAGCAGACAATGCTGCCGGGACGATGACCGAAGTGGCATCCGGTGTGTCGTCCGACGACGACGCCGCGACCTCTCCCCCTCCGACCGCCGGACGCGCCTCGCGATAGTCGACGCAGTTGTTTCGTTTGTAGCGTCCGATCAGTGCGGAACCGACCAGCAGAGCTGCGGGCACATACACGATCGGTCCCTCCGCCACGGTCTCGCCCGTCTCCTCATCCGTGGTCGTCGCGCCGGTGACGGATGCCGCGTACGCACCCGCCAACACCAGGTCGGAGATGTACCAGAACCTCGACGTGCTGCACTGAGTACCCGCGCTACGCACGCCGTCTTGCAGTGCGACCGAGCAGGAAGATAGAACCGCGACGAGCGCGACGAGGGCGATCTTGGGCATGGCTCTACCTGCAGCACACTCCGTGCCCGGCGAACTGGATGGTTCGCGGTTCGACCTCGGTACCCGACTACACGGACATGACCCCCAACGCTGTGAAGGCGACTTCCTATCTCGCCGGGCCCACATCCCCTTCGTGTCGGATTGAAACGAAACGGGCCCGCCGAAGCGAGCCCGTCTACAGCACGCGAGAGCCTCGACTACTGCTTCACTGCTGGCGGCGTCTCGGGCGTGGGACCCGGAGCAGGCGCCGGCGCGTCGCTGCTCGTGATCAGCTTGAATTCGACGCGGCGGTTCTTCGCACGCGCGGCGTTGAGCTTGCCACCCTTGAGGCCGGTCGGGCTCTCGGCCGGCATCGTGTCGCCGTAGCCCTTTGCGATCAGGCGCGACTCTTCGATGCCCTTGCCCTGGAAGTAAGCCTTCACGGAATCGGCGCGGCCTTGCGAGAGCGCGAGGTTGTCCTGGAACGGGGCGCCCTTCTTCGGCTTGAGTGCGACGTCGTCGGTGTGACCCTGGATCTCGAGCTTCACATCCTTGAACTCGGCGAGCACCGCGACGGCCTTGTCGAGCGTCTTGTTCGACGCGGGGAGCAGCGCCGCGTCGCCGGTCTTGAACGTGATGCCCTGGATGACGCCCGTGAACTGCTTGAGCTCCTGCGGGATCTCGTCGGGGCAGCCGTCGTCGTCCTGGAAGCCGTTGCGCGTCTCGGGCTGATCGCCGCACTTGTCGGCCGCATCGGGCACGCCGTCACCGTCGTTGTCCGGGTCGGGGCAGCCGTCCTCGTCCTGGAAGCTGTCCTTGTCCTCGGGCTCGGCGACGCACTTGTCGGAGCCGTCGGCCACGCCGTCACCGTCGTTGTCGGCGTCGGGGCAACCGTCGTCGTCCTGGAAGCCATCCATGTCCTCGGCTTCGGTCGGGCACTTGTCGTTTGCACCGAGGATCGTGTCCTTGTCGGGATCGTCATCGGTCTTGGGCGGCTCGACGACCGCTTCGATCTTCTTCTTCTTGCGGCCGAACTCCTTGTAGATGGAGACGATCGCCTCGGCGTCGAACACCATACCACTCTCGAATTTCGGGACGAGGAGGCCGCGGAAATCGAGGCGGACGCCCCAGTCGTTCGCGGCGCGGTACTTGGCGCCGACGCCAGCGTGGATCGCGAGGACCGCCCCCTCTTCGACGACGTCGGTGTTCAGCGAGTTGAAGATCTGGATTTGACCCGCGCCCGCGAGGACGAACGGGAGGAGGCGATTCGTGGGATCCGCGGCGCGGAGCTGGTACACCAGGCTGCCGCGGTACGCGAGCGAGTACACGTCGAACACGAGCATCCGCGGCTCGGTCGGGATGACGCCGGCCTCGGCCTCGACGCCGATCGACGCGTTGGCGAAGTACACGCCGAGGCGAAGACCAAAGATCGCCGAGTTCTTGAGGCTCTCGCGGTCATCGGGGCCTGCGTTTTCGGGGACTCCGATATCGCCCTCTTTGCTGAAGACGTGGAGGCCCGCCATCCCGCTGACTTCGACTTCGGCGAGGGCGAGCGACGGGGCTGCGACCAAGGCAAGGACACTTGCTGCGACGCGCTTCATAAGTGCCGTGGTTGTCGTCCCGGAGGTCCCTGTCGTGCAAGGGGATTGCGGCGTTTTGGTCACAAAAAAGGCAGGCCGGGTCCGGGGGTCTCGCCCTGGCGGGTATGCCGCAGCCCCCCTACCGTGGCTCGACCGCGCCAAACGTCGTCGTCTTGCGCCGTGGCTCCACGGCCGGTGCGAGCCACCCCTCGATGCGTCCGCGCACGGAGAGCATCTCCTCGGTGACGCTCGACCACGCGAGCTCGAGAGTGCGGTTCACATCGGTGCCGCTCGTGATCGGCTCCTTCTCGAGGATGCGCGCACACAAACCGAGGTCACCGACGACGGCGAACGCGATGCGGTCGGCCGCGCGGTCCGTGGTCGCGAGCCAGCCGAGCGCCGCGGTCATCGGGTGCACCGTCTTCTCGCGGAGGCGCGCGCCGATCGCCTGGGCCTGCGCCAGCTCCACGGGGTGCAGTGACGTTTGCAGCCAGCGGTTCGCGTGTGAGGACGCGTCGCCCGGTATGGCGGAGGCGAGCTCGATGATCTGCGCGAGCTCCCCCGCGCGCGGGACGAGCAAGCGCGCGATGCGATCGTTGCGCAGATCCGCGAGCGCACGCGCGACATGGAACGCGAGCTCGTTTTCGTCGACGGTCTTGTCGAGAGCGGCGCGACCGAACGCGAGTACGGGCGTGAGCACGCCGTCCCGTGCACGCATCGAGATCGAGCAGGCGGACGACTGCTCGCGATCGAGGTACACGGGCGGCTTCTTCACGCCGAGCGCGGTGACGACGCGCGCGAGCACGGCGGCGGCGGGGGCGGGCGGCTCGTGCTCCTTCGAGGGCACGGGCGCCGGCGGACGCATGCGCGCGCGCTCCACACCAAACGGCGGCGCGACCACGGCGAACAGCGCGGTCAGCGCGAGGTCGACGTCGATGCGCGAGATCGTGGCGAAGTCCTCGTTGGTCAGCGGCTGGCGCTTCACGGCGCCGGCGATCGCACTCTGCGCGGCGCCCGGCGCGAACAGCTTGTCGAGCTTGCTGGTCTCGTCGCCGACGAGCTCGAGGGCTTCCTCCACGGCGCGCGCCTTCTCGGGCTGCTTCGTACGCTCGTAGAGATCGCGCAGTGACTTGTACGACTCGATGCGCCGCTTGTCGCTGCGGAGCACGGCCTGGTGCTGCGCGATCGCCTTCTGGTCGTATTTGGTGTTGCCGAAGTAGAGGTCCGCCAGTCGCTGGCGCCGCGCATCTCGCTCCGTGTCATCGGGCGCGAGTGTGAGCGCGACCTCGAACGCGGTGACTGCGTCGTCGCTGCGATCGCTCTGCAGGCAGAGCTCGCCGAGCTGATCCCACAGACGGAGGCGCTCGTTCGGGCGCCCCTCTTCGGTCTGCACGTCCTTGAGGCGCTTGTAGTAGAAGCGCACGAGCGGTTCGACGTCGGGCACCGACGCGAGCAGCTGCTCGAGCTCGTCGGCGACGTTGAACGCGAACGGGTCGTCGTGCAGCGCGTCCTGGAACAGCGCCACCGCCTGCTCGTGATCGTCGAGCTCGTCGCGCGCGATCATGCCAGCGAGGTGCCGGTAGCGCGCGCGCACCTTCGGCTCCTTCTCGGTGTCGACGAGGCGCTGGATCACGTCGAGCGAGTAGCTCCAGTCGCCGTCACTCGTGACAAGTCCGAGGAACTTCGTGAGCAGCAGGTGATCGCCGGGGCGGTGTGCGAGCGCCTCGCGATACATCTCGCGCGCGGTCGGATTGTCGCCGAGCTCGGTGTAGCGATCCCCGAGATCGGCGAAGCGCTGCGCCTTCTCCTCGGGCGGCGCGAGGTTCGCGAGTGCGAGCTGCGACGCCGCGTACGCGAACGGATCGGACGACGACGCGAGCTCCGTCTTGAGCTGCAGCGACTCGCGGTGCGCGGGCTCGATCGCGAGCGCGATGTCGAGGTGCTTGCCGGCGCTCTCCTTGTCGCCGACCTCGCGCGCGCAGTTCGCGATGCGAAAGTGAACCTCGACGCGGCGCTCGGGCGTCAGGAGATCCTCGTCCTCGAGCAAGCTCTCCAGCATCGGGCGCGCCTTCGCCCACTGGCCCGCCTCGAACAACATGTCGGCGAGCTCCTTGCGTGCGCCCGTGTCGGCCGGATCGAGATCCACCGCGCGCGACAACGCGGACCGCGCGCCGGTCTTGTCGCCGAGCTCCATGGCGATCTTCGAGCGCGTCATGAGGTAGCGACGCAGCCGCGCCGGATCGTCGGTGGTGCGGATGATCTCGTCGAGGATCGGCGCCAGATCGACGAGCGCGCCGGTGTCGAGGCAGAGCTCGACGAGCGCGACGCCCGCCTTGTGGTTCTCTGGATCGGCCTTGCGCGCCTGCATGTACAGCTGTACGGCACCCGTCGTGTCGCCGAGACCGACGGTGGAGTCCGCTGCATCGGTCAGCCAGCGCGACCGCTCGCCGGCCATCGCCGGGCGTGCGGCGGCCTCGAGGAGGAGGGCGATCATCTCCTTCTCGCGTCCCTGATCGCGCATCAGCGAAGCGAAGCTGTCGACGGTCTTCGGGAGATCCGGATCGCAAGCACGCGACTCTTCGAACAGGCGCTGTGCGCGATCCCAGTCGGACAGCTTCGCGTGTTCGGCCGCGCGGCGCAGGACATCGGCGCGCTGCTTCTGATCGACGGTGACCTTTGCGAGCCGCTCGAGCGCGTCGAGCGCCTCCTCCTCCGGCGCACCCTCGCCGACGGACAGCCGCGCCATCGCGGCGAGCGTGTCGGGGTGCCCCGGGACGAGCTTGTCCGCTTCGCGAAACGCGTCGAGCGCGCCGCCCGGATCGCCGAGCTCGCGGTCGTAGATGACGCCGATCTCGCGGAACAGCTCCGCGCGCTGCTTGTCGTGAGACTTGCCGTGAACATGCATCGCGCGCCGGTGGAGCAGGTCGACCAGCACGGGCCACTCGCCGGTCGAGCGATAGAACATCTCGAGGGCCTCGTACGCGTGATCGTGGTCGGGCTTCACGAGCAGCACGCGCTCGAGGCAGTCGGCGGCGTAATACGGACGGCCGACCTTCTGCCAGGCAGCGGCCATTGCGGACAGGCGCTCCGCGGCGCCGTCCTCCTGGATGTCGATCAGCGCGTTCATCGTGTCGAGCGGGAGCTCGTCGTAGCGATCCGTGATCCGCGCGAGGCGCAGCAGCACCTCGACGTCGCCGGCCTCCGCCGCTTCGCCGAATGCGGACAGGCGCACCACGAGTGCGCGGTCGGCATCGTCGCGCTCTTCGAGCGTAGCGGAGAGCTCGCGCAGGATCTTCGCGCGCTCGCTGCTCTCCTCGGTCGCCTCCACCTTGGCCAGGTGCATGTCGACGACGCGGTAGCCCTCGGTGTCGAGGGACGCGCTCGCCGCGCGCGCGACGCCGCGCTCCACCGCCGCGCGCACGCGCGCACCATCGAGCTCCGGAAACTCCTCGAGCACGGCGCGGACGAGGATGTCCACAGACCCGAGCGTGGCGGCCTTGCCTCGCATTGGGTCAATTGAACCGCGTTTGCGGGGCCGATGCGAGCGCCCGGGGACCTTGTTCGCCCGCGGGCGGTACGGTCACTGCTTCGGTCCGACGGCGGCGAGCTTCTCTTCGACGATGATGTCGCTGACCTTGTGGGTCGGCGCGTTCAGCTTCCTGCTGCGCTCGAAGATGTCCCACATGGTGTCGTAGATCTTCAGCGTGTTCTCGCGCGCCTTCACCGCGTCGTAGCCCTTCACTTCCTGCGCGACGTTGACGAGGCCACCCGCGTTGATCGCGTAGTCGGGCGCGTAGAGGATGCCGCGCGCGTGGAGGTCGTCGCCGTGGCGCGGCTCCGCGAGCTGGTTGTTCGCGGCTCCCGCGACGATCGCGGCCTTGAGGTGCGGGATCGTGCCGTCGTTGAGGCCGGCGCCGAGCGCGCACGGCGCGAACACCTCGCAGTCGACTTCTTGAACCTTGTCGATCTCCGTCATCGCCGCGCCGAACTCGCGCTTTGCGCGCTCGCTCTTGAGCTTGTCGACGTCGGCAACGGTGAGCTTCGCGCCGGCGGCGTGGAGCTCCTTGCACAGGTAGTAGCCGACGTGACCGACGCCTTGCACGGCGACGTGAACGCCCTTGAGGTCGTTCTTGCCGAGCTTGAACTTCACGGCCGCCTCGATGCCGCGGCGAACGCCGAGCGCGGTGAACGGCGACGGATCGCCCGAGCCGCCGTGCGTCGGATCGATGCCCGTCACGTGTTTGGTCTGCGTGCGGATGATCTCCATGTCCTCGAGACCGGTGCCGCTGTCCTCCGCGGTGATGTAGCCTCCGCGGAGGTCGTTGATGAAGCGACCGAACGCGCGGAACAGCGCGACGCGATCGAACTTGTGTTTGGGGCGAATGATGACGCTCTTGCCGCCACCGTGAGCGAGGCCCGCGAGCGCGGCCTTGTACGTCATTCCGCGTGCGAGGCGGAGCGCGTCGACGAACGCAGCGTCGTCCGTATCGTATTCGATGAAGCGACAGCCGCCGAGCGCCGGGCCCATGCGCGAGTCGTGGATCGCGACGATCGCCTTGAGCTGCGTCGACTTGTCGAACTTGAAGTAGATCTCGCCAAAGTCGTGGGCGGCGAGCTTTCCAAAGACGTCCATGCCGCTTCGTAGTGCGGCGCGTGCGCGCTTGTCCAGTCGGGTGGGCGCAGACCCGATTGGCATTCGCTCTGGGTCCCTGGAGCGGGAATCGCCGGAGGTTCGACCACGCACCGCGTCGTTAACGATGCGCAACTGTTCGCGTCGTTGGAGCCGACGTCTGTGCTTGCAGTGGCGTGCTCGCTGCACGTCACGCACGCATGAGGTATTCGTCTCAGGATCCGCGACGGCCTCGGTGGCGTGCTCGTCCGATCGATGTAGTGGACGTCCTGGGAGGGCCGATCTGGCGCTGGAAGTGGTTGGCGCGGATGTGGGCACGCATCACCCAGAGCCGCCCATCCCTGAAACAGTGCGGCAAGTGGCCGGCCGCCCATCGGGTTGCGAACCTCCGTAAACCGTAGCGCTCGCTCGCGCGTGTCATCGAACATGCGCTCCGGTTCCCAACGCTGCCTCGCCGCAGTTACCGCCGTCTCCTTCGTCTCTTTCCTCGGGCCGGTCGCCGGTGCCGAGTCCAAGGCGAAGGCCCCCGACAAGATCACGAAGACGCCCGATCCGCGCCGCGTGTACGAGCGGATGGTGAAGAAGGTGGCGAACATGATCGACGACGAGCGCGCGTACACCACCGCGAATGCCTATGGCCTCTCGCTCCTGAACGTGCTGTGGGAGGACACCGGTCGTTGGGAAGGCTCGAGCGTCGGTCCGAACATCAGTGACGTGACGATCGAGGTCGAGGGGTTTCGCAACGGCCCGAACGGCAAGGCGCGCACGTACCTCATGCCCGTGCTCCGGCACGAGAACTTCAGCGACAAGACCGCCGACGTGAAGATGGACAAGATCATGATCCCCGTCGGCAACCAGGCAAAGAACGGTCAGCTCGCGCTGGTCTCGCTGACCGAGCTCCTGAAGGATCCGACGCCGTTCCTCTCCAACGCCGACAAGGGAAAGATCAAGGGCGGCACGTTGTGGGCGAAGCGCGACTCGCACGCGCTCGTTAGCGCCCAACACGCGTTCCTGCCGGTGCCGAAGGAAGGGCAGGCGACGTTCTGGCCGGTCATCTTCAACTACCAATCGGCGAAGAAGAACCCCGCGGTGCTGACGATCCTCGTCACTCGACAAGGCACGTCGATCACGATCATCGACAACCACCGCGACACGGTCACCGGCGGAGGCTCGTGGGGGCAGCGCCTCTACTTCAACAAGGCCGGCGAGAAGGCGCCGCTGATCGCCGAGCGCATGGCCGACGTCAAGACGAAGGGCGTCACCGCGAACGGCGAGAACGCACAGGACCTGAACGACGACGCGAACGTCCTGATGCTGATCCAGGTGCCGCTCAAGTATCGCGAGCCGCGGCGCCCCAAGATGAGCTACCCGATGGCGCCGATGACGTCGACGGCGGAGATGGCGGAGGGCCAGGGCGCGCCGGCAGACAGCAACAAGGTCGCGAGCGGCGCGGGACGTGCCACGCGTGAAGCCCCCGACATCGACACGGCCGTGCTCGGGCATGGCCCGACGGAGGGGCCGTACACGGAGCTCGACGGCCTGACGATCGTGCGCGACACGCGGTTCCCCGTGCGCGTGACGCTCCAGTTCTACCAGGCGACCTCGAACGGCGTCGTCGGCAACGCGAACATCAAGATGATGGCGAAGCAGATCAAGAAGGTCTACGCCAAGGGCGACTACGTCGGTTCGCTCGTGACACCGACGGGCGCGGACCGCCTGCGTCCGACAAACTGGACCGGCGTGACCACGATGCCCTCGAACGTGACGTGGCGCGACTTCCCGGGCCTTGTCGAGCGCGCCGCGATGTACGCGCTCCTGCCGCTCGCGACGCGACGCGGTACGAAGTTCGGAATGTAGATGTAGTACCGTTGTTCGCGAAGTGGGCACTCAGGTGGCGTCGCTGGCGGAGCGACTGGTCGTGCTGACGGACGGCCTGGCCGACCTCTATCCATTCAAGGAAGACGCGCTGCGGATCGCCCGCGCCGTCGAGCTGCCAGTCCGCACGATCCGCTGGTCGGACAACCCGCTCGTCACCTGGGACAGCGTGCTGCGCTTCGCCGACGAGCACGCGAAGCTCCACGCGCTCGTCGAGCACGCCGTCAAGGATCAGCCGAAGCACCAGTGCCTCGCGAAGGTCGCCGCCGCGCAGATCATGATCGCGCGGGGCCCAGACCTCGTGTGGAAGCCGAGCGGCCACGAGGCGATCGTCGCCGAGTCAGACCTGTTGCCGATCTCGTTCCTCGAGCGCGGCGCACAGCTGTCGTCGTCGGTCGCGCGTATCGTGCGTGCCGACCTGACGATGGGCACCGGCTTCCTCCTGGCGGGCGGCTTGCTCGTGACGAACAACCACGTGCTGTCGACGGAGGAGCACGCGACCGAGGCCACGGTCGAGCTCGACTACGAACACGGCAAGACCCCGGTCATCCTCCGCGCCGCCGCCCACCTTGGCTTCGCGACGTCCGTCGAGCACGACTGGACCTGCGTGCGCATCGAAGCGCCGGCGAGCTTCGGCGCGCTCGCACCGCCGATAGATCCACCGGCCGCCGTGGACGATCGCGTGACGATCATCCAGCACCCGAACGGCGAGTACAAACAGGTCGCGCTTCACGCGAACAAGGTCGCCTTCGCCAACGAGACACGCGTGCAGTACTTCACGGACACCATGCCCGGCTCGTCGGGCGCGCCGGTCTTCGACCTCCAGTGGCGATGGGTCGCGCTGCATCACAGCGGCGGTCGCATCCGCGAGCCCGGCACGAACACGCCCGTGTATCGCAACGAGGGCATCGTCGCGTCCGTGGTGTACGCGGGCATCGTGGCTGCGGGGCTCGTGACGTGAGCCCACGCGACGAGATCATCGACAAGCTCGCTGACAACATCGACTTCGACACGGCGAAGCTGCTCGGCATGCGCGCGGGTGTCGCAGCCCGCTTCTTCGGCGACGAGAAAAACGCGCAGGCGCGCTTCGCGCTGATCCTCGAGCGCCTCGAGCGGAGCCACGCGCAGACCGCGTTCGCGCGGTTGTTCGACGTGGTCCGCAAGGATCACCCCCGCACCGTCGTGGAGTGCGAGGCGATCCTGCGCGCCTCGCCGGATCTCGGCCTCGTCCGCTCGGCCCGCGCGTCGCGCCCGGTCCGCGTCGTGGTGAATGGCGCACCCGTGACGACGCTCGTCGGTCGCGGCTCGCACGACTTCACCGTGCAGATCGGCGCGTACACCCGCGACGAGCCACCGCCCGAGCTCGAGATCGTCGGCGAGCAACCGAGCGACAAGATCGATCGCAGCGCCGCCACGCTCGAGCGCACCGCACGGCCCGAGTGGTGGGAGATCGGCATCTCGTTCACGCGCGACGGTCTGCGCTCGCGGACGCTGTCCCTCCGCGTGATCGACGAGACCGCCGACGTCGAGAGCACCACCCTCAAGCTCGTCGATCGCACGGCACTTCTCGCGGGGCGCATCTACTTCGCGTTCGCGACGCTGTTCTGCGCGGCGACGATCGCGATCGCGTTCGGCTCCTACGCGGGCTCGTTGGCGCCGCTCCTCTCGCTTCTGTTCCCACTCGGCGCGCTCGCCGCGGGCATCGCCACGCTACGCCCGCGCTTCGCGCGGTTTGGTACGCCGCCCTACCTGTTCGGTGTTGGCTCGCTCGTCCTCGCCCTCGCATCACTGCCGGGCCAACTCGTGGTCGCCGTCGAGAACCAGACCGACGGGCCGGTCACCATCGGCACGCGCATCGAGAAGGGCACCTGGGTCACGATGCCCGCGTCTCGCGCCGACGCGGCGGCGAGCGCGTACTGCATGACCGCCGCCTCGCGTGGGGGCGGTCTCTCGGCGTTCCTCCCCTGGCGCACGGTCAAGAAGGCGTCCCCGCGATGGACGGTCGTCGAGAACACCTTCGCGCCCGAGGTGCTCGCCGAGAAGCTCGTCGTCGAGGGTGGCACGCGCGCCGATCGCACCGTGATCGTGCGCGTCGATCCACCCGATTGCGCGGCGTCCTCCGCACGCGCCTCGCTGCGCGACTACCTCGCCGCGCGTATCCAGATCCCGTATGGCTGGACGCTCTCCTCGTTCACCGAGGGCAACAAGGAGCTCCTTCGCCTCGTCCACACGTTCGGCGCGCCGCGTGTCGACTTCGCGACCCAACTCGTCGTCACTGATCGCGGCGCGCTGTCGTGCGAGTCCGGCTCTCCGATCATCCTCGAGCCGCTCCCCGAGATCCCCGAGGCGAAGAACCTCGAGGTCACCACCGAGGGCGAAGACGGCACCGCCTCGCACTGGCGTTCGACGTCCCCGACCTCGTGGCGCTGCCGCGTGAGCAAGACGAGGGTCAACCACATCGTCCTCTCCACCACCTCGAGCGACTTCGATCTCCCGGCCGAGATGGGCGCCGCCCGCCTCACGATCGGTGGCCAGAAGATCGACGTGCCGGCCGACGCGCGCAAGATCAAGCGGCGCACGCTCGCCATCGAGGGCAGCACGAACATCCCGCGCGGAGCGATCGATCTCGACAGCGGTGGCAAGGCGGTCATCGACGGTGGCCACGTCCTCATGGCCCTGAAGAGAGACGACGAGAAGCAGACGTTCGGAAAGAACGGCGAGGACTTCCAGCTCGAGCTCTTGGACAAGACCAAGCCGGTGAAGATCGGAAAGCTGCCGCCGGGCATCCGCCCGCGCATGTTGCGCCTGCAGCCGATCGAGCCGCGCACGCAGCCGATCGACCCGCGCGTGCTCGACCCGCGCGTGCAGCCAACGATCCCGACCACGCCGACCACGCCGACCGGGCCGTCCGGCACGGAGACTCCGTCGGCGACCCCGCACCGGATCGACACGCGCACGATCCCCCATGTCGATCCGCGGGTTCGCGATCGGATACGACTGCAGCCGACGACACCGTCACCCGCGCCGGTGCCGGTGCGCCCTCCTTGAAGAAGGGAGCGCGACCTTCGGCAGGGTGAGCCATGAATCACACTGTCTGGATCGGACCTGTCGATCAACGCGAGCCCAGTCGCCTGCAAGAGGGAGCGGGTCCGCGATCCCGATCGCGAACGAGTGACTAGGGCACGTCGACGAAGATCGGGTTCGTGAAGCTCGGCATCGAGTTGTCGTTCACCGGCGCTCCTGATCCCGCATTGTCGACGCGGATCACGTAGAACGTATCCGCCGGCGGTGCGGTCAGCGTGATCGCCGCGTCGTGGCGCACGGCGGTCGTCTCCTGCGGATCGAGCGGGATCGACATGATCTCCTGACCTCCCTCGAAGATGCGGATGCGCGACAGCGCGCGCCACGGAGCCGCTTGCACCTTGATGTGCAGCTGGAACGTGCCGCTCACCTGCGCCGTGCCTCCGGGCCTCGCGGAGCCGATGTTCGCGGTCACGAACGAGCTCGTGCTCACGACGACGTTGCGCGCGCGGATCGCGGCGACGATCGCGTCGGGATCGACGGTGGCCGCGTTGTCGTTGCCGAGGCCGACCCAGACGTACGTGCGCGCTTCACCGGCGTAGCGCGAGGCGCCGTGCGAATCGGAGGATCCCGTGGCGCAGGTTCGCGAGCCGGACTTGACGAGCTTCATCCAGTCGTCGAAGACCATCTCGAAGTCGCCCGACGAGGACGAGTTCGCGACCTCGATCGCGTCGACGGCCGAGAGGTCGGAGAGATCGGTGTCGGAGGGGAGGCCGAGCGAGGCCGGGGTCGCGTGCGCGATGCCGGTGGTCGGATCGAGATCGAGCGCGTTGAACAGGCTCGACGCCCCGTCACGCGGGTGGTTGATCTGCAGGATCGGGTCGTTGCCGGTGTCGCGGATCGCCTGGAAGACCTGTGCGGGCGTGCGGCCGAGCCAGGAGGGCGAGCCGTTGCCGGTGCGA
The DNA here is from genome assembly GCA_046160585.1 of Kofleriaceae bacterium. Lineage (GTDB taxonomy): Bacteria > Myxococcota_A > Polyangia > Haliangiales > Haliangiaceae > JABFXX01. The sequence goes on along the minus strand of JBJXGN010000193.1, from coordinate 18,380 downwards.
TCGGGCTTCGGGATGAACGGGAAGCCGTTGAGGTGGCCCCAGATCAACGAGGAGACCTCGGAGCCGATCATCGAGCCGAGATGATCGTCGAGGCCAAGCTCGCGGATGACCGGTGCGTAGTCGGTGATCATGTCGTGATCGGTGGAGACGGGGACCTCGACGCCTTCAGCCGCGGCGGCGCGGATGCGGTCGTCGAGCGGCATCGTCGAGTCTGTCGACAGCTCCGTGTGGAGGTGGGTGTCGATGGAGATCCAGCCGGCGGTGTCCACGACCTTCTCGAGACGTGCAGCGACGGGCACGGTCGCGCCGTCGGCGACAACGACCGAGGTCGCCACGAACGCGTCGTATTCGAGGCCGCGCGAGATCGTGACACGTACCGTGCCGGGCACGACCGGGACGGCAAGGTCGCCGGTCGCGTCGGTCCACACGATACGATCGTCGTTTCCGTCGTCGATCACGACGCGCGCGGGCAGGGGAGCGTTCGAGACGTCGTCGCGGACGGTGATCGCGAGCGTGCCGCTCGGGCCGCGTTCGACGGTCGCACCGTTCGCGAGCGGGATGACGGGGCCGGGAGCCGCGCCGGTGGCGAGCGCCTGGAGCGAAAACGTTCCTTGGGCCGGGAGGACAACCGTCACGTCGTTGCCGATCGGACGCGCGATCGTGATCGGTTTTCCGGCGTCGGTCACGAGGACGTCGACGCCGGGGGTGGCCTTGAAGTCGTAGGAGAGCGTCGCCATCTCCCGCCGCGCCCAGCCCTGGGCCGTGATGCTCGCGATCGATCCGTCTCCGACGAGGAAGTAGTGCGTGGTGCCGGTCGAATCGACGGACGCACCTTCTACGAGGCGGATGCCGGCGAGATCGATCAGCGTCAGATCCTGGTCGTACACGAGGCCGTAGGACGTGGTCGTGCCGGACGTCGCGACGAAGTCACCCTGCGTCTGGCCTTCGACGGCGCCCTTGCCGGGTACGAACGAGGGCGCGCGCCCGCCGAGGAACATCGCGTCGTAGAGATCATGCGACGTCTCCTCGACGCCCTCGTTCGGGAACACCCGCGTGAGCATCTCGACCTCGGTCGCGCCGGGGGAGAGCCGATAGCGACGCTCCATGATCACGTCGGGGATCTCGCGCGTGCCGGCGGCGGCGATCAGCTCGAGCTGCGCCGCCGGGCCACGGACGGTGACCTCGGCGACCCCGTCGTTACCCGCTTCGGTGATGACCAGCTCGTCGAACGCGCCGACGGTGAGATCGACCGCGGGCAGGATCTCCTTCACGAGATCTTCGCTCCATCCCGTCTCGGTGCGACGGACCGCATCGATGATGCCGCCACCCGAGCCACCGTGCAGGTAGTAGCCAGCGCCGGGGCCCCGGAGGATCACGCGGATGCGATCGTTCTCGAGGAGGAAGTCGCCGTTGCGGCCGGCGGCGAGGCGACCCGGCGCGAGCTCGCCCGCGCACTCGACGACCTTCGCGCGTGCACGAGCGCTGGTGATCGGTTGCGTGCAACCCGTCTCGACGTCGGGATCGGGCACGAGCGGCTGCGGTCCGGTCGGCTGCGCGTTGTCACCGCACGCGGTCACACATCCGGCAAAGACAAGGAAACCAGGGAAGGCGCGAAACACGCGAACGAGGATACGCCGGCCTTGCGCGTATCGCCGCCTAGAAATCGGCGCCGACGCCGAACTGCACGACGAGCGGGTTGACCCACACGGACATCTTTGCGGTGCCGACCTCGACGGTGTCGAACAGCGGAAGGCCGGGCGTACGCACTTGCACTTGCTCGACGGTACCGCGCGCGAGCATGCCGACGATGTACTTGATGTCGAGGCGCGCTTTGATCCGCTTGTAGATCGTCACGTCGAGGCCACCCTGCAGTACGAGGCCGGGCGCAGGCGAGATGTCGAACGTCGGCGTGCCGACCTCGGTCAGGATCGGGTTCGTGATCTCGCCGTCCTTCGCGAACAGGATCGACGGTCCGATTCCGACGATCGGCACGACACGCCGATCGATCCCGAGTGGCGCGTACGCGAGCGTCACGACGATCGGAATCGCGGTCGCCTTGCCGAGCTCGGGCCCCAGCGGACCGACGCCCGTCGGAATGCCGAGCGCGCTGGGTGCGATCGACTCGTCGCGCAACGTTCCCGTCGCCTCGAACCTCACCTCGAACGGGACGCCGAGCACGACCTCGACGGCGAGCTTGCCCTTCGCCCACGGCAGCACGTAGCCGACGATCGCGCCCGGCACCGTCGCCGACGTGATCGTCGCGCCCGAGCCTTCGATCGGCCCGTTCTGGAGTGCGAGGCTCGCGGCACCGTCGACGTCGGCGAGCTCCATCTCGCGTGACGACGCGAGCGGCGCGATGTGCACGCCGCCGAGACGAAAAAAGAAGCGCCGCGGCTTCTTCGCCGGCGGGGGCGTGGTCGCGGCCGCCGCCCGAGGCGTGGGCTCGACCACCTCGACGGTGGCGGGCGCGGGATCGTCGACGGCGACGCGCTTCGGTTCGGCGACAGCCACCGACGAGACGAGCAGGAGCGAGAGTGCGGCCTTCATCGCGACACTCCGCGCAGCATCGGCGAGACGAGCCGCAGCTTCATCTCGCCGGCCGGCACGACCATTCGCACTGCGCCATCGGCGACGAGCGACGTGATGTTCACGGTGACCGGCAGGTCTGCGGTGTTCGCCGCCGAGATCGCGATGCGGCCGTCGGGCAAGAACGTCACGGGGCCCTTGAGCGTCAGCGCGAGCGGCTTCGAGTGCAGATCGTGCGAAGCGAGATTGAGCGCGATCGACATGTCCGGCGCGTCCATGTACAGATCGAGCTGCGCGATCAGCGTCGGCGTGCCGGCATCGTCGTAGATGTAGCCCATCACCGGTCCCGTCGCGGGCTCGCGGATGCGCATCACCGACGTGCCGGTGTCCGTCCCGATCGAGATCACCACGGTCGCGTTCATCGAGATGTTCGTCGCGAGCATCGCCTGCGGCGACATCGTGACGGGCACGCACGATGCCGCCGATAGGCCGCCGGGGAGAGCGCAGTTTCGCTGCAGCTCTCCCATCGTGACCGGCATGTCGCCGAGGAGGTACATACACGCCTGCGTGCCCGGCATGCTCGGGATGCAATCGGGTCCCGAGAAGCTCGCGGCAGAGATCGCACCGTCGGTGCCGAGGATCGCCATGCCCGCGCGGTTGTCGTCGGCGAGCACCTCACCGGTGTCGACGAACCCCGAGCCGTTGACGTCGGTGTACGGACCGGAGTGCGCGAGCATGAAGGTGCCCTTGGTCGCGGGTGCACCGACGAACGGAATGATCATGTTCGCCGGTCCACCACCGTCGCCGCTTTCAGCGCCGCCGAGCGGATCGAGGTTCACCGCCGCGCCGTTGCCGCACAGCTCGTTCGCATTGCACGTGTTGTTGTCCCCGGAGATCACCGAGAGCCGGTAGCGCGCCCCTTCCGTCCAGGGAACGTCGGGAACGAACTCGAGCGCGCGATCGCGACGCAGTAGCGTGCCTGCGACGACACCGGTGCAGGTACCCGCCGCGTCGAGCGCCTCGATCCGCACGCTGCCTTGACCGCACGCGGTGCCGTGCGTGATCGACGACGTGGTGATCGTCTGGCTGAAGGCGATGTGGACGTTGTCGTGCTTGCGAATCGTGAACGGGTGATAGAGGTCGTCGTTGCCATTGCTGCCCGAGCAGCGACCGGGGCGTGTCGCGGTCGCCCCCGTGAGTGAACACGGCACGCCGGGGTACACGCCGGTTATTGTCATCGGGACGCCTGTATTGACGAACCGGGGCGTCGAGAACGCCATCGTCTGTCCCATCGCGAGTGCGTTGCCCGCGACATCGGCGATGTCGCCCATCACGAGGCGATAGCTCGTCGAATACGCGAGCCTCGCGAGCGGGCGTATGACGATCGTCGAGCCGTGGCTCTCGTACACGACGGGCACCACCGTGTTCGTGCCAGTCTCGAGGCGCATTCCGCCCGCGCGAATCCGGTCGATGTCGACGGGCTCGCTGAAGATGACCTCGATGCCACCGTCGACGGGCTGCGTGTCGCCGAGGTCGGGCGACGTCGCGACGATCGTCGGAGCGACCGTGTCGGACTCGGGCGTCGCGCTCGGATCCGTGATCAGCTCGAGCGTCATGTTCGACGGCGCGACGGTCACGCCGAGCAGTGCGATCTCCATCGACGCGACGTTTTCGATCGCGAGCACGCCTTCGGTCGCCTGCGCGGTGCCGAGGCCCTGAACGCCGAGGATCGTCTGCGCCATGACCGCGTTGCCCTTCGGATCCTTCGCGTACACCGCGACATCGAGGCTGAGGTCGACGTACAGCGGCGCGCGTTCGTTCTCGGGGCGCTGGTCGGGTGGCTGATGCGGGTTGCGATACAGGCGTCCGCCAGCGTCGCTGAGCAGCTCGATCTGGATGTCGCCCGTCGACAGGCCCACCGGGAGCTCGCCGCCCAGCTTGATCTCGAGGCCCGTCGCCGAGAGCCGCTGGCCCTTGCGAAGGACGAACGCGATCGGACCGCCGAGGATCGTCGCGTCGCCCATCTCGGCCTGGAGCGCCACGGGCAAGAGCGCCGACGACTCTTTTCCGATGAGTGGCTTGTCGATGGCGATCACGTTCGTGACGCCACCGGCGCGCGACGTCTCTGGCCCCGGGTCGCCTTCGCCGCGCGTGCGCAGCACCTGCGAGACCGGCGTCGTGCCGCGCGAGTTCACCGGTGCGAGCGCGATCGTCTGCGGCGACAGCTGCTGCCCACCGAGGTCGCGTAGCGCGTTGCCGAGCTTCAGCGAATACGATGTGCCCGCCGCGAGATCGTCGGCGGGATCGATCGACACGTGGATGCCATTGGCGAGCAGCGTCGCCGGAACCGCGGCGTTGTTCGCGTCGACGAGCTCGACGGCGCTCGCGGCCATCACCACGGTGCGCGGATCCAGCGGCTCGCTGAACACGAGGCGGATCGTCGACGTCTCGAACATCGGGCGGAACGACGTCGGCGTCGCGACCGGCGAGCCGTTGATCGCGACGAGCGCGGGCGGCGCGGCGCGCGGGCGCGACGAGCGGGTCGTGAACGAGACGAGCGGACCCGACGCGGGGAGGTTCGTCGCCGTCGGCGCGATCGGCGAGCGGACGAACAGTTCGTACTCGGTGCCGGCGTCGAGCTCGAGCTCGGTCAACTCGACGGTCTTGCCGTCACCGATGACGACCGGCGTCGCATCGACCACGCCGCTGGGTCCCACGAGGCAGACCGCGCCGTTGTCCGCCGTGCACGCCCCGAGCGCGCTTGCTTCGACCGGGTCCGAGAACGTGACGAGCACGCGCGCGCCCGTCGGGACGTCGAGCTGTTGGTCCACGGGAAACGTGAACACCACGCCGGGCTGCGCTGTCTGGAGCGGCTCCGCCGGATCCCTGCACCCACCGCAAACCGCTGCCAATGCCAAAACGAGCCGCCACGTCATAACCGGTCCAAGCTATCAAACCGGCTCGACGCCGATCCACAACGGAAAGTGCTCGGCGATCGCGCGCTCCCTCGCCGACGCGACGCGGTCCCGCGCGACCTCCACCGCGAATCGCCCGACGACGCCGCGCCCACCCTCGTGCGTGGCCATCATCACGTGCTCCGCCGCTTCGGGTGAGAGAGCGAACACTTCTTTTAGGACCTCCACGACGAAGTTTCGGGTGGTCAGGTCGTCGTTTCGCAGCACCACCAGCACGTCGCGCGCACCGTCGATCGTCGACCGTGCCGATCGCTCGCCGTGGACGAGCAGGAACAACAGCGCGTGTGCGCTCAGGGGAGGGGCATCGAACAGCGGGCCACCGTGGGTGCGCACGAGGTGTCCGAACAGGTCCGCACACGTCGCCGTACGTCCAGCCATCTGCGCCGTCGCGGACGCGTGTGCCACCGCCATCACGGCCTCGGGGACATCGGCGCCCAGGACGTCCATGACGCCGCGATCCATCTCGGACAGGATGCGTGCCTCGATCGCCTCGGCGTCACCGCCGAGCGACCTCACGGCCTCGACGAACGAGTCGTCCTGGAACAGCCCGTACGCGAGGTGCATCGGCGCGAGCTGCTGGCGGCGCGTCGTGGCTTCGTGGTTCGCCACGTGGAGCACGACCTGCATCTCCGTGGACAGCGTGTCGAGGAACGCCTTGTACTGGCGCTCGTAGCGGCGACGGCGCAAGCGCTCCCAGCCGACCGCAGTCAGCGCAGCACCGCCGAGCACGAGGTACTCGATCACGATCACAGGGTGCCATAGGATTGTGCTGTCTGTATGGACGGTGTGCCGTCGAGGTTGGGTCGGTACGAGCTGCTCGCGCGGCTCGCGACCGGCGGTATGGGCGAGGTCTTCCTCGCCCGCCTCGAGGGCGCCGCCGGGTTCGAGAAGCTGTATGCGATCAAGCGCATCTTGCCGCACCTGGCGACCGACGAGCGCTTTCGCAAGATGCTCGTCACCGAGGCGCAGATCGCGTCGAAGATGGCGCACCCGAACATCTGCCAGGTCTACGAGCTCGGCGAGACCAACGGCCAGCTCTACATCGTCATGGAGTACCTGGAGGGTGTCACGCTACTCCAGCTCCTGCGCCGCGCTTCACGCGATCGATCGGCGCTGCACGTCGGCTTCGTCGCGAGCGTGATCGGCCAGGTCTGCGATGCGCTGCAATACGCGCACGAGCTTCGCGACCGCAACAAGCACGACCTAGGGATCATCCACCGCGATGTCTCGCCTGCGAACGTGTTCGTGTGCGAGAGCGGCATGGTCAAGGTCCTCGACTTCGGCATCGCGAAGGTCAAGGACTCCGCGAACACGCAGACCGACTCCGTGAAGGGCAAGTTCGCGTACATGGCCCCGGAGCAGCTGAAGGGCACGCAGCTCACGCGCCGCGTGGACGTGTTCGCGCTCGGGGTCGTCACGTTCGAAGCCCTCGCGCTTCGACGGCTGTTCCAGCGCAAGACGGACTACCTGACGTTCCAGGCGGTCATGGAGCTGCCGATCGCCGACGTACGTCGCTATCGCTCCGACGTCCCCGAGTCGCTCGCGGCGGCGATCGAGCGAGCGCTCGAACGGAGCGCTGCCGATCGCTGGGACACGGTGCGCGAGTTTCGCCTCTCCGCGTTCGCCGACGCGAAGCCGTGGTCGCAGGAGAAAGTCGGCGAGCTCGTGCGCGCGCGGTTCGCAGGCGAGATCGAGCGCACGCAGATCGGGATCGAGGCCGCGGTCACGCGGACCGGGCTACACCCCGATGCGCTCTCCACACCCCTCGTACCGCACGAGGAGATCGACGCCGAGGACGACGTCGACTTCCCGGCGGTCGAGACCGACGCTCGAGCACGCTCGCCCGCTCTGCGTGCAGTGTCGGAGGTCTCGTCCCGCCCCGCATCCACGCGCAGTGCATCGCGCACACCCGTGCTCGTCGGTGCGGTCCTCGCGCTCGCCGTCGTCGCCGCGGGCGCCGTGGCGATGGTGATGCTGTGGCGGCAGAACGAGCAGGTAGCGCCGCCGGCGAAGGTCGAGATCACCCAGGCGAATGCGGACACCTCGCGCCCAGAGCTCGACGAGACGGCGAACAAGCACAAGACGGCGTTCAGCGAGTGCGTCCTCCGTCACGGCTCGACGTGGGACGCGATCTTCGCGTCGATGACCGTCAGCCCCGACGGCAAGGCCGCGGGCATCACGATCGATCCCGCGGACGCGATGGCGTCCCCACTCGGGCAGTGCTTCATCGGCGTGTACACAGCGATCGCGTTCCCGCCGGCGGCCGCCGAGAGATCGTTCACGCAGACCATTAGCCTCCCGAAGGGGCCGGCGAAGAAACCGAAGGGCAACCGGTAGTACGATGCACGCGTGGATCGCTACGACGTGTGCGTGCTCGGTGGGGGCCCGGCGGGCTTCGCGGGCGCGATTCGCGCGGCGGATCTAGGTAAGCGCGTCGCGCTCGTCGATGCCGGCCCGCTCGGCGGAGCCGGCATCTTCGACGGCGCGCTCTCGTCCAAGACGCTCTGGCACCTGTCGGGCGACTTCGCGCGCGCGCAACGCCGCGACCGCGGCTACGACGGCAGCGCGCTCGTCGCCTCGTGGCGCGCGGTCCGCGCCGAGGTCGCCTCCGCGTGCATCGAGGCGCAGGCGCTGCTCGAGACCCAGCTCCTCGCGCTCGCGCATCGTTCGAGCGACGGTACGCGCGGCTCGATCGAGCGCATCGCGGGCCGCGGCCAGTTCGTCGCGCGCGACGTGGTGCGCGTCACCGGTGACTCCGGCGAGCGGATGATCGCAGCCGATCGCTTCCTCGTCGCCGTCGGATCGAAGCCACGCCTGCCGCCGAACATCCCCGTCGACGGGGTTCGCGTCCTCACCTCCGATCACGTCGAGCACGTGCCCGATCTCCCCGCGCGCCTCGCGATCATCGGCGCCGGCGTCGTCGGCTGCGAGTACGCGACGATCTTCGCGCACTTTCGTTCGACGCGCGTCGACCTGTTCGATCGCCAGCCGCGCATCCTTCCGTTCGAGGACGAGGATGTCTCCGCCGTCGTGGCCGCGCGGTTCGCCGAGATCGGCGTGCACGTCCAGCGCAAGGCGCAGATCCAGTCGGTCACCGTCCTGGGTGAGGAGGTCGAGGTCGCGTGGATCGACGAGACCGGGGCCCCGAGAACGCAGCGCTACGATCGCGTGCTCGTCGCGACCGGCCGCGCACCGTCGACGGCGAACCTCGGCCTCGAGCACACGGGCGTCTCCGTCGACCCCAAGTCCGGCGGCATCGTCGTCGATTCGTGTCGCGCCGTCGGCGCGCCGCACATCTGGGCCGCCGGCGACGTGACGCCGGACCTCATGCTCGCGAACCTCGCCGAGCTCGAGGCGCGCCACTCCGTCGAGGACATGTACGGCCTCGATCCACCGCCGCTCGTTCACGAGGCGCAGTCCGCGATCTACTTCCTCTCTCCCGAGGTCGCCGCGGTCGGCCTCGACGAACAGATGGCGCGCGCGCGTGGCATTCGCTATCGCGCGGCAATCGTGTCGAACTCGCTCAACCGCCGGAACCTCGCGATGCGCGCGACCGCGGGGTTCGTGAAGCTGCTCGCGCGCCCCGACGGGCGCTTGCTCGGGCTGCGCGTCGTGGGCCCGCAGGCGGGCACGTGCATTCAAGGTGTCGCGCTACTCATCGGCCAGGGCGGCACACTCGACTCCGTCGATCGTTGCGTGCACCCGCACCCCGCGGTCACCGAGGGTGTGCTCGAAGCCGCGCGCCTCTTGCTCGGCACGTCGCTCTACAAGCCCGACGCGATGGACGGGCGCTGCCGCATCGTGACGGGCTAGCGTTTCACCGGTGCGTGTCGCGCCAGCGCTCGACGCTCGCGAGGAGCGCGCGCGACGACGGTTCTAGATGGCGAAACAGCGCGCTCTCCGTCGAACCCTCGACGAGCTTCGCGGCCCCCGTCTCCGCGGCCGGGGCAAGTGCACGCGCGGTGCTCTGATCGCCGGTCTCCCACAGCGCCTGCACGTACTCGAACTCCGCTACCGTCGAGCGCACCGTCGTGAAGGCTTCGCTCGCCTTGTACGCCTCGAGCGCGGGGCGAAGCACGCGGACGGCGCGCGCGTACTCGCGCTTGGCGAACCACGCGCGACCGAGTGTCAGCTGCGCGCTGACCTCGTAGTCGGTGCGCTTGTACTTCTGCGCGCCGACGATCGCGGCTTCGACATCGACGATCGCAGCGTCAGCGTCGCCCGCTTCGAGGCGCGCGAGGCCGCGCAGGTCGAGCGTCTCGACGCGCTTCACGGCCTGCGCCTCGTCCGGCGTGTCCGCGGGGATCAGGCTCAGCGCCTCGGTGAACATCGCGTCGGCGAGCCGCGGCTCCTGCGAAAACGCGACGAGCATCCCGAGGCTCGTGAGTGCGGGCCCGAGATCCACGGGACGAAGCCTGCGGATCAGATCGATCTGCCGCCGCCCGTGGACGATCGCGCTCTCGAGATCACCCGCTTGGAGCGCGGCGACCGACAGGCCTTCCTCCTCGGCAGCCGCGGCTTCGTCGACCCGGAGCAGCTTCGCCTCGATCGTGCGTCCCGCCGCATACTCGCGCGCGGAATCCTCGGGCCGTTCGAGCTGGAGATAGACCAGCGCGAGGCGCTGATGCAGCTCGACTTCCTCGAGCCCACCGTGTCCGTAGCGTCGCTGGATCTTCACGAGCTGCTGCTCGAGCAGCGGCGCCACGTCGGCGTACTGCTTCCGTCGATAGAGACACTCGGCGCGCGCAGCGAACACCTCGTCGAGCTCCGCAGCGTTCTCGGTTTCGCGCAAACGCTCGCCGCCTGCGAGTGCGAGTGCGAGGAAGCGCTCCGCCTCGGCGGCGCGCGCCTGAATGCACAACGAGCGCGCCGACAGTGCGAATGCCCGCACGCGAAGCGTCGCGACGTCGAGTTGCTCCGCGAGTGGTCGCGCGCGTTCGAGCGCTGCATCTGCCTCGCGTGGTTTTGTGTCGTCGAGTGCGCTGCGCGCCTGTGCGAGCGCGATCTCGAGGCGCGCGGGAATGTCGGCGCTGCTCTCCGCCTTGCGCGCGACGTCGGCAAGCGCCTTCGCGTCGGTATTGACCGCCGTCGCGAGCTCGCGCATCAGCGCTTGCTGCTCGCTTCCACCGGCCGATAAGCGCATCGCGTCGTCGGTGTTGCACGATGACGGCGACGGGATCAGCGAGACGCGCCGCCACGTGGCGAACACGTCGGTCGCGGTGGCGAGCAAGCTGTCCGCCGTGATTTCGAATGCGGTCCTGCGCATCTCGAGGCATGCGATGCGCGCGGTCGCCTGCGCGGGAGCGAGGCGACCTGTGACCTGCGCCATGCACGTGTCGCGTCTCGCGGTGGTCCACGTCGCCGCGTAGTGATCGAGCCGGCGTCCGATCTCCACGATCGCATCGGGCGTGTTGCCCTGCGCGCGCAGCGCAGCCTCGACCGCGCCGCGGGTCAGCGCGTTCCACGCGGGTGTTCCGGCCGTCGCGCAGGCCGCGTCGGGATCGACCGCTGGCTGGCGCGTCACGAGCACCGTCGTCACGACCGCCGCGCCAGCGACGACCGCGCCCGCAGCGACGAACGGCCACCTGCGCGATCGCGGCTCGATCGCGGCGAGCAGCTCGCGCATCGACGGGAAACGCTCGTCGGGATCCGCGCGCAACCCGCGCACCAGCGCCTTCTCGACGCGCGTGTCGAGCGCTCCACGCGTCGCGATCTTTCCGGAACGCACGTTCGCCTGCAGATCGCTGAACGTCGCGCCGGAGAACGGTCGCGTGCCGAGCAGCGCCTCGTACGCCATCACGCAGAAGCTGAACTGATCCGACTTCTCCGTCGCGCGTCCCTCCGCCTGCTCCGGTGCCATGTACGCCGGCGTGCCGAGCACGGTGCCGGTCATCGTGTCGAGACAGGAGACATCACTCGCGGCGCCGCTCTCTTCGCCCGCCTCGCGCGCGAGGCCGAAGTCCCCGACGAGCACCTCGCCTGTTTTCGCGATGAAGATGTTGTCCGGCTTGAGATCGCGATGAATCAGTCCGGCCGTATGTGCAGCAACGATGCCGCCGCCCGCGCTGCAGAGAACCGCCAGGATCTCTCGACGCGTGTGCTTCGCCTTCAGCCACGCGCGCAGGTTCTCGCCGTGAACGAGCGCCATCGCGACGAACATATGCCCATCGTGCTCGCCGACGTCGTGCACCGCGACGACGTTCGGATGCGATAGCTTCGCGAGCGCCTGGCCCTCACGCTTGAGTCGCGCCGCGTTCGCGCCTGCCTTCAGCATCTTGATCGCGACCTCGCGATCGAGCTCGGGATCGTGCGCAACGTACACCACGCCCATGCCGCCCGCTCCGAGCTGTCGTCGCACGCGATAGCGACCGATGGCCTCGGGAAACTCGCGCGTTTCACTGCGATCGAGATCGAACAGGACGTCGATCACCGCATGGCAACCCTCGCAGCTCGCGGCGTGCGTCACGAACGCGGCCCGGAGCTCTCCGTCACTCCGCTCCGACACCAGCTCCGCAATCGATTCCGCGTCCGGACACTCCACCGATAACAGGATACGCTGGTCGTGCTTGAGTAGCGCTCTGTTCGCGAGCTTCATCGACGGGCTTCCGCTCGCAGCACGCGCATCATTCGCCGAACCCGCGACGACGGCGCTGCTCGTCTCGCATCGCGATGCCGCCACGAAGATGTGGCCCGGCGTCTCCGTCACCGACGAGCGCTTCGCGTCCGACCTCGCGCGCCGTCTCGGCGACGACGCATCCGCTACCGTCCTCGAGCACGCGTGCGGCACGGACGTCTACCTCGCCATCGCGTGCATCGACGGAGACACGACCGCGATCGAGACGTTCGAGCGCACCTACGTCGGCGAGATCGACGCGATCGCCGGCAAGCTCCGTGCGACGCCCGATCAAGCCGCGGAAGCCAAAGCGCAGCTTCGCCGCATCCTGTTCGTGGACGAGCCCGATCGCGCCGCGGGCCTGCGCGACTTCGCCGGTCGTGGCAACCTCCACGCCTACGTGCGCGTCATCGTCACGCGCGATCTCGTTCGCGCGATCAAGCGCGGCCGAAAGGAGCAGCCGCTCGCAGACGACGATCTGCTCACCCGCCTCGGTACCAACGATCCCGAGCTCAGCGTGCTGCGCGCCGAGTACTACGGCGTCGTCACGGAGGCGATGCGCTCCGCCGTCGCCGGGCTCGACGATCGCTCGCGCGCCCTGTTGCGCTACCAGCTCGTCGACGGCTGGACCGTCCAGCAAGTCGCGAAGGTCTACGCGGTACACAAGGCCACCGCCGCGCGCTGGCTCGTCTCCGTCCGCGTCGCGCTCGGCGAGGCGATCCGCACCGAGCTCGCCGCGCGCCTGCAGATCGAGCCCGACGAGGTCGCATCGATCGTGCGCCTCGTACAGAGCCGCGTCGACGTCTCGCTCGAGCGCGTTCTCGGCGCGAGTCTCTAGCCATTGATCGACGGAGTAGGCTCGGCCGGTTCGTCCTGCCGACGACGCCACTACTCGCCTGACGGAATCGGCAGTTCGCGAGATGCGTCGCCGAGTAGTTGCGGTGTCCATGAAGGAAGTCCGGGTTCCGGCGCCTCGGACGAGCTGTCGACGACGGATATTGGTTCCGACTTTCGCCGAGCGGCTTCGACGCGAGCACTTGCGAGCGCGGCTCTCGTCTCGCGGGACGTCGTGACGTTCTGATGTGACGGTGCAGTACTGAGGATTGGTTCGTGAATTGCACCTCGAAGTGCGAAGAGCGCGCCCAGCACGAGCAGAAGCAGACCCGATATCCAGAGTGAGGTTTTCATCGTGTCAGTCCTTGAAGATGATCTCGTAGTGGGTGACGGGGTCGCCTTTCTTCACGCCCAGTCTTCGAATCGCGGACCATTCCGCGGAGCCGAGATATTGGTTGATGAAGCCGGGCAGGATGTGCTGGTTGTGCATGAGCTGAGGACCACCCAACCAGCGCGAAATGATCTCGTCGACATTTCCCTTCCCGATGATCGACGTGATCGTGAAGCTGTCGAGGGGAACATCCAGGCCGAAGTACTCCCGCAGGAAGCGCTTCGAAGCGTTGCGCGAGTAGGAAAAGGCATCCGAGAACGCTCGATAGTGAACGCCTTCTTTGGCCGCCTTGCGAAGAGCTTGATTCGCCCTTGTGAATTTCTGAAGCACTAGCTTCTTGTTCTGTGCGCCGCCAATCCTCGCGGTGGAGATCTCGAGGACCATCACGCCGTCGAAGCGTTTCTTGGCGGTTGCCGCGCGGCCGACCTTTGCGATCGCGCCGATTCCCAGCTTCGTCGGCGCCATCATTCCCATGAGGTCCTGGACGCCGCGGTTACCGTTCGAGGAGTCCCCCCACTGCATCTCCTCGTCGACATCATCCAGCTTCATCGAACCCAGCCCCGTCGGATCGAACATGAGAGCCCAACGAACTGTCGACGTCAGGTCGCGAACCCAAGGGTTGATGTAGCTGTCGGCGAGATCATCGAAGTGGGTCGACTTCCAAGCATCCTGCGCCTCGGGCGTGAGGCCGGCGTAGATACTCTGCTGCGCCTGCCATGTGGCGTAGTCGGTTGGTGGTGGCTCGCTCGGGAGCCCCGGTGGTGGACGATCCTCGCTGTAGACGGGAATGCTGTGAACAGCGGAGTTGGAGCTGGCCTCGGCATCGATGCGAGCGACGACCAGAACTTCAGCCGCATAAAAGAGTGGACGGGCGATGGAGGTGTCGAGCTGGCTCTCTCCTTCGGGTGAGTGTCCGCTGGGGTCAGCGAGTGATGCTGGATCATTCATCGCGTACGCGAACGGGTTCAGAAGCTGTGGTGCGTAGACATCGGGGAGAATGCTGTCGGGCGACGCCATCTGCGCGAGCACTGGGTCGTAGTAGCGCGCTCCGAGGAGTACGAGGCCGGTGTTGTCATCGGTCCGAGCACCGACGAATCCAAACGGCGCGCGGTGCGCGCCTACGGCGGCCACACGCTCGCCCCACACACCGAATTGCACGTCGCTCGTGACACGGCCGCTCGAATCGGTGGTGGCTCGGATCGAGTCGAGGTGATCGCGATGGAAATACTCGATGCCGGATCCATCTACGCGAGCGATCGACTTGCCGTTGGCCTGGATGTAGAAAGCAAGATTGCCGTTCGAGTCGATCTCGACGAGGTCCCCGAATGTGCGCTCAGTTCCCGCGTTCGTGCGCTTTGCGATGCGCTCGCCATCGGCCGAGTAGCTGTACATCGTACGTACACCATTGGCGTCTCTAATCTCGACAGGGTTTCCGTCGGCATTCCAGCGCAGCTCCAGCGCATCCGAGCGCTCGAGCTGTCCCTTCACGTCGTAATGATAGCGCTCGCCAGTATCGAGCCGTGTGATGGCGTGTGGATGAAGTGGATCGCCATACGTCGCGAATCCATGCACGGAATCCCAAACACGGCGGTTGATTGCATCGTAGCGATAGGTCACCACCGAGGTCGGCGTGCGCGCCGAGGTCATGCGACCGAGATCGTCGTGACTATAGACGAAACTCGATGTGGCGGACGTCGTCGCAAAGCTTGCAGACGCGACACGACCGATCGGATCGTGCCCGAGCTGTACGTCGAGCACATCACCGCCCGCACCCAGTACATGGATGCGATCAGTCCAACCACGGCGCGCGTCGTAGGCGCGTTGCTCGAACACTGCATTTGCGAACGCTTGCAGCGTCGTATGCCCGGCAGCATCGTAGGCGTACACGGCAACGCCGGGAATGCCGAGCAAATGACCAGCGTCGTCGTATAGGTACCCGAAGCTTGGCGACGCCGCAGAGATGTTTCCCTTCGCGTCGGGGTAAGTGATCTCGGAGAGCCGGTTGCCGCGGTCATAGCGAAACGCGAGTTCCGCGCAGCGCCCGTCGATGCAGGTGCGTTCGCGATCGATGTTGCCCATCGCGCCCCACGTGAGTTGTTTCACGCGCGTGATATCCGACGTGTCTATCTCCTCGACAAGGTGTCCTCCAACGTACGTATAGGTCACGGTTCGCTCCGTCGCTCCGTTCGCGATCACCTGGCGCTCGGTAGGACGACCGCGTTCGTCGTACTTCAGCAACGTTCTGTGGCCGGCTACATCGACCTCGCTCTCGACAAGATCATCGTCAGCATAAGTCGTCGCCACGCAGCCTTCGTCGGGTGAGCAATGCTCGAGACGACGAGACAGTGAGTCGTAGCGATTCGTCGTCCACATCAGTGCGGCGTTGCGAATCCAGGTCATGCGACCGAGCACGTCGTAGCCATAGGTCGTAGCGAAGCGATCCGTGACGGTGCAGTTGTCTCCGCCCTGACACGTGCGGAGCTGTTCTTCGATCGCGGCGATACGTCCGTAGCCGTCTGCGGTGGTCACGGTCGTCGCGCCAGTCTCGTCGATCGTCGCGACCGCGCCGACGGAGAACACGGTCCGTCTCCGTTTGCCATCTGGCAACTTGATCTCCGTGGCTCGGCCTGCGGAGTCGTAGAACGACTCGGTCCAGAACACGGGGTCGCCGGAACGGTAGGGGGTCGAGTGACGGGCTATTCGCGTAGAGGCCGCGTCGTAGACCACCTCGTTCGTCGCGCCTCCTTCGACGATCGTCTTCGTCGGCCGCCCAAGACCATCGAAGTACGTCTCCCTCCACTTCACGCCATCACTGCTTTCGTCGGATGACTCGATGCGGATCCGTTGTGCCGCTGTCCCCGCAGCCCCGAGATAGTCGACTCGCATGTAGCGTCCGGTCACGGGCAGGTCGGTTCGGATCAGTCGACCCAGTGGGTCGTACGTCTTCGTCGTTGTCTCGTTGTTCTCGTCGGTGAGGCTCCGGGGGAGTCCCGAGACAAGGTTCCAGGCTGTTGTCGTGCACGCACCTCCACTGCACGTGCGTTCGGGGAATCGCTGGAACGTGCAATCGAACGCGATCGTTGTCTTTTGCCCTGCAGGCGCATGTGCGGTACGTGGGCCGCGGCTCTCGATCGCGTTGCCGGTGCTGTCGTAGACGATCTGGCTCGTGATGTATCGACGGTTCTGGTCGTTCCAGCGACCGTCGGATGTGAGCTGGCCGTTGCCGTCGTACGCATACTGCGTGCTCTTGATGAGCGTCCAGCGTCGATTCCATTCCGAGACGTTCACGAAGGCCGGCAACGACACGATGTACTTTGCGGTGTCTGGATGTACTGGGGATTCGTCGAGCCGGTCGTCGAGTGGGTCCGACAGGTCGCCTTGTTGCCACACCCGGACCGCGTTGCCGTAGACGTCGTACGTCGTTGTATGCCCGAGGCGACGACACACACCCGTCCCTTCGCACTGTTCGTCCACTGCGCTCGCGACAAGGCAAACATGCGGCGCTGTTGTATTCGTGACGAACGAGTTCGTCACGCGCGTGAGCACAGCGCCTGTCGGAGTTTCGAGCGTCGAGATGGCAGAGCGAGCACCGCACCGGTCATCGACGGCGTACGTAGTACGTGTACGCGCGCGACTCGTGCTGGTGGAGCCGTTGCGATACCCCAAGAGCTGCCGGCGCCGATGGTCATACACAGCGTCGTCAAAGCCATACGTCGTGGTGTCGAGTATCTGTTGAGTGATGTCGTCGTGCGACGTGACGCTCGCGACGATCGGTAGCACCGCGCCCGCTGGTAAGTTCCCGCCCGTTGCCGTGCTTGTCGTGTACGAGATCGTGGAGCGTCCTCCGATGCCGCTTCGCTCCTCCGTCATCCGTCGTCCCGGAACGTCGAGCAGGATCTGATCGAGCATCCCATCGGAGATCCGGGTGAAGTCTGGGCGACCATCGCCGCCTACATCACCGAGTACATAGCTGCGGACGTTTCGGGCACCATTTGTGAGCGGGAGACCTGGGTAGCTTTGGATGGCGAATGCGCCGCTACGATTCCACAGAGCGACGAGCGTCGCCGTCGGCGCTGTCGGAGAAGCCACGAGCTGATAGAAGTCGGTGCTGCCGTCCTGATCTAGATCACCTGGCACGTAGTGATCGTCGACATCCCAGGTGGTCATCGACGAGCTCGCCGAGCTCGTTGACGTCGGCAACGCGAACGTTCCATCGCCGACTGACAACATCGCGACAACGATCGGGTTGTTTGGCGTGCCTTTCGCTCGAGCGAGGTCGATGCGACCATCGCCGTTCACGTCGATCGGTATGTACCGATGACCGTCGACAAATGGTTGAGTCACGGTCTGTGTTTGTTCCAGAAATACACCATCGCCTCGAGAGCGAAGTGTCCGAATGCGTGTTGCCCATGCGCTCGAGACGCGTTGCGTTTCGACGTGCACGAGATCTGCGAGTCCGTTGCCGTCGAAGTCGATCGAGCGGAACGCATGCAGGCTGTTGTCGGTCATCGTGCCGACGAACGCGAGGTCGTTGGTCTCGCGCCATGTTCCATCACCGTTGGCTCGTAGCGACGAGACTTGTACCGCGGAGGAACCGTTCACCGCTGTCGCCCGATGGATCTTCGCGAGATCGGCTCGTCCGTCACCGTCAAAGTCCAGTTTCGTCCAGTGACCACCCAGTGTCGTTGGTAGCCAATGTCGCGCTAGTACACGCGTCCATCCTTGCGGCACGGAGATCAGCGTTGTGATCGTGTTCGACGTGTCGTCGATGATGACGACGTCAGACTTCCCGTCGGGTTCCCCGTTTGGACCGCCAACATCTGCAACGAACCAATCGCGCACGGAGTCGACGCGATTGCCCTCACTCCCCTGTGGTGCGAACGTTGTCGATCGAGCGGCGAAAGTGCCGCCGGGGTTTTGGACTGCAGCGAACGTACGCGTTCACGGGGTGGAGTCCGGATCTCCTCGCGGCGTGATGGGGATCGACTCCGGACGATCCGCATGATCTAACCGATGCGTGACCAGCCTCGAAGATCGGCTC
>JBJXGN010000192.1:0-6787 GCA_046160585.1 Kofleriaceae bacterium | reverse complement strand
AAAAAGACCGTGGCGGGTGACTACCTTCGTCTACTCCCAGGACTGGATTGCTTTGCTCGAGCGACGATCGCGCTCCCCGGCGACATTCGACTTCTCGCAGTGAATCCCTATCGGAATTCGCTGGGGAGCGCGATCGTCGCACAGTATTGAGCGAGCCAGTGATGCATGCGGGACGTGAGCGCAAGGACGGCGATCCGCCGCCCAGGTTGCAAGGTCTGTGGCCACCCGCCACGGAAAACGTTCTGTCGAAGAATGCGATCACGAGATGTTGCTCCGCAAGAGGGCGAGCAGGTCTTGATCGCTTGGAAGATCACGAATCGCGTACGTGCCTTTCAGTGCGGTGACCATCGCGGTCACCCGTGCCTCCTTGTTGTCTGCCGACGCGTGCGCCACGCGTAGAACCTGAGTCAACGTGTCGCGATCGACGATCCGCGCGCGCAGCGCGAGCTCGTTGACGACCGCGAGCAGCTCCGTGTCGAGTGACACCACCACCACCGGCGACTGCTTGCCGGTGACCTTGTTGATCGCGCGTCGCCACCACGACTGCTTGGACGTATCGTCCGCCGGCGGAGTCGCAGGCTTCGCGCTCGGCGAGCTCGAGGAGCTCGAAGACCCAGCGTTCTGGCGTGCGATGTCGCGCGCCGCCTGGAGCCCCACGTGTTTCGGATGGTGATGCAGGCCCTCCTCGGAGAGCTCGAGCATCGCCTTCCAGTCCTCGACTCGCTGGCACAGCGTGACCAGCTCGTTCCAGCGGTCACCCGTGTTCTCGATCGTGCACAGGTTGCGCGCGACCGGGATCGCCGTCGGCACGAGGCCCGAGCGCACGAGCGCATCACGCTTGACGCGTAGCGCGAGCGCGCTCGTCGGGAACTTGTCGAGCGCGATCGCCGCGGACGCGAGGGCACCGTCGTCGTCCTCCGCGTCGTACTTCGCCTCGGCGATCACCTCGTGCAGGCGGCCGAGCTCGTTCGAGCTCGG
Organism: Kofleriaceae bacterium; assembly: GCA_046160585.1. GTDB lineage: Bacteria > Myxococcota_A > Polyangia > Haliangiales > Haliangiaceae > JABFXX01. Next base: position 5,809 of record JBJXGN010000192.1, on the reverse strand, counting down.
GGGCGCGAGTCGTGCGACGCGCTCGAGCTCGATGATCGAGTCGTCGCGCCGTCCCTGTGCGCGTAGCTCGGCCGCGCGCGTGACCGCCTTGCGGAACGCGACCTGGAAGCTATCGCGCGAGGCGTCGGACTGCTGCGATGTCTTGATGCCGAACACGGAGGTCGTCGTGACGGGCTTGAACTCGATGGTGTCGTTGATGCCGCGACGATGCGCGGCGCGAAGCGCGAGCATGTGCTCGCACGGGCCGCGGTGCAGCTTGTTGCGGATGTAGTAGTCGCACGTGCACTCGCCCTGGACGAGGCGCTGTTCCGCGTCGAACGTCATCTTCGGCGCGAACGTCTTCTGTCCGTCCTTGACGCGACCCCACAGGACGAGCCCGCCGTCCGAGCCGTCCGCGCCGTCGACGGCGATCTTGCCGCGCGTCACCATCTTGCCGGCGGCTTCCTCGCGCGGGTTCGAGAACCGAAGCTTGTCCATCGGCAGCGGATCGCGCGTCAGCTCGCGCTTGCGATACACGCCCTTGTCGAGATCGAAGATCGCGCGGCCGGCCTGCACCCATCCGGCGAGCGCGGACGCGACGATCGGCGTCGCGAGGCCCGTGCGCTTCGCGAGCTCCTCCGGCGTCGCCAGCCAGGTCGTGCCGAGCTCGTCGAACACACGCTTCTGCGTGACCGTGTCGACCTCCTCGCGGGCCGCCATCAGATCGAAGTTGCCCGCGTCGGACCAGTTGTTGAGCGTCCAGCCCGACAGGCCGAGCGTGAACGAGAGGTCACCGAGATCGACGACCCAATACGTTGGCAGACCTGTCCCGAGTAGGAAGCAGCGCACTCGCTTCGCTCGCGGCAACAACCTCTCGAGGATGAACAGGCGCCGGCGACCCCAGATTCGGATCTCCGTGTCGCCCTTGGTGCCTGGACGCGAGTCGAGGTAGCGCGAGCGAGGGCATGCGAGCTTGGTGCCCCACGGATCGATCGTGAGCGACACGGGCGCGCCGGGCGTGAGGTGGAAGCGGATCGACCGCGGGCCGAACAGCTCCTTGTTCCGGCGAAGGATCAGACACAGGTTGTGCACGTCCATCGGGTGGAACTCGACGACGTGCGCGGGCAGCGTCGCCGCCGACGACACCTGAAGGAACCCGCGGACCCAGGTGTCGGGCAGGTCGATCTTGACCTCGCGGTACGTGTCCTCCATCGACGTCTTCACATCGAAGCCCGAGGGGTCGACCTCCAGCGCCGTGGTCTTGTAGCTGCGGATCTTCTGGAACTCGCCGTACAGCTTCTCGCTGTAGTCGATGTTCGTGGTGCCGTTCGCGCGATCCCCGAGCTCCTGGAACACCTCGTAGCTCGCCGCGAGGCGCCCGTAGCTCGACTCGTCCTTGCTGAAGCACTCGAAGAACACCTGGTCCGGGTGGACGGTGATCACCGGGTCGAGCTTGAACCACAGCTCCTTGTCGCGGTTGTAGAGGTACGTGAAGTACTTCTGACGTTGATCGTAGAACTGCTTCCGGCGCGCTGCGCCTGCCGATTCGAGCTGCGCTAGCTCTGTCTGGAGCGTCTTGATCTCCGCGGAGATGCGCGCCTGATCGCCCGTGATCGCGGCGAGATCGAGGTAGCTCTGCTGCTCGCGCCACGTCAGGTAGTCGCGGCGATCCTTGGGCACGAAGCGTAGATCGCTCGTCACCACGTCGTGCAGCGCGCTGATCGCTTCGCGGAACTCGACCTGCTTGATCACGTTGCCGCGGAAGAACGTCGGCGGGCGCAGCGTGTCCGGCGCGAACGACATCGATGTCGACGCGTCGCCCTGCGCGACCCCCGAGCTTCCGGAGTAGCGGTGCTCGAACAGCATTACTCGCGCTCCTTCGTCGCGACGCTGGGCGGCGGCGTCACGGTGATCGGCAGCGGGACCTCGGGGAACACGTGGTGCACCTCGACCATCGTCGAGATCAGCGGGTGCTTCTGTGTGACCGCGATCGTCGCCGACTGGCGATCGAGCAGCGGCGCGAGGAGCCGCGCGCCCTCGGCGGTGCGGACCGACTCGCGATGAACGAGCGCCATCACGCGCTCCTTCGCGATGCGCCCGCGGTTGACCTGCGAGAGCACGGTGACGAGGTACGGCACGATCGCCTCGAGGCGCGCGAGATCACCTTGCAGGTAGTGATCGAGCAGGCCGGAGACGAGGAGCTGGAGGTTCGTCGACGGGTGCTCGGACAGTCGCACGAGGTACCTGCCGGCGTTCGCATCCGTGAACTGTGCGAACAACAGTTGTTTGCCGAGCGCCTGCACCTCGGGCTTGATCGAGTCGCAGATCGCGATGATCGCGTCGGCGGACAGCGTGCCGATCTCGGCGATCAGCTCCATGGCGAACGTCCGCGTGTCTTCCCACTGCGAATCGACGAGGCGCGAGAGCGCGACCTGCGCGACGCGATAGCGATCGATCGCGAGCTTCGCGATCCGCCACGCGCCCTGCCGCACGGCGAGGATCTCGTGGTTCGCGAGGCGGGCGATGTCGTCGAGGCCGAGGTCATCGGGTCCGAGCTGGCCGAGCAACAAACCACCGGCCTCGCGCGCGTGCGGCGAGAACGCGTTGATGAGACGCATGATCGTAGCCGGCGGCTTCACCGGCAGCACGTGCGCGAGCTCGTTGCGGAGCAGCGTGACGATGTGAGCGGGTGCGCCTTCGGGCTGCTTCTGCATGAGTGCGTCGATCAGGCGATCGGCGATCACGCGTCCAACATCGGGAAACTGCCGTGCGATCGCGCCGACGAGCGAGCGCGTGTGCTCGCGTAGCTCCGCGTTCGCGCTGGTCGCGAACAGGATGATCGCCTGCGGGTCGTCCTTCGCGATCTCGGGCGGCATCGTCGCGAGGATCCGCGCACCCGCGGCGCGGACCGCGGCGTGCGGCGACGCGAGCAGGCTCTCGAGGAGATCCGCGGGCAGCGAGTCGCGCTGATCGTGCCGGAGCATGAGCTCGCCGGCGAGCTCGCCGAGCGCCGACAGCGGATGCGCGATCATGTCGCGCAGGACGTTAGGCGGCAGATCTTTCAGTGGGTCCGCGAGGTGCGCGATGATCACGCGCGCGGCGCCGGCGGCGCGGTCGCTCTCGCTGCCGTCTTCTCCGTCGAGCGCGAGCAAGATCGCCAACGACCGGTGCGCCGCACTGCGCGCGACGTTGGCGGGGAGCGTGCGCCCGGTCAACAGCGACGTCGCCGCGTCGCGTACCTGTTGCGTCCGACCGGTGACGAGCAACGCGACGAGATCCGGATCCGCGGCGGTCGCGTCGGGGTTCGCGGCGACCCAGCGCAACACCCACGCGTGCGCCTCGGGGAGCTGCGACGAAAGTGCACCGCGCGCGAGCATCGCGTTCATCGGGCGATGCTGGATCATCTCGAACACGAAGCGCTGCGCGAGTGGGTGGCCGAGGCCGAGCACGCGCGCGACTGTGGCGTCGTCGAGGTTGTCGATGAACGGGCGGTTCGCGCGCAGCGCTTTTGTCGCGAACTCGATGACGACGGTCGCCCGAGCGCCGGCGACGAGCCGCCACAGCGCGTCGGGTGCGGCGTCCCACAGCTTCGGATAGCGCTCCTCGCGCTGCGCGGGCGCGGCGCTGCCCGGGCGATTGCGATTCGTGCACTTCCACGCGCAGCGGCCGTACCCCGCGCGCCGGTAGCGCGGGCTCTGTCCGTAGATGATGTCGTTGAGCGTGTGGTGCTTCGCGAACGTGTCGTACCAGTCGCGTGACATCGTGCCCTGGAACACGCGACCCGCGTCCTCGTCGGTGTAGCCGAGCAGCCACGCGCTCGCCATCTGCGTGTAGTCGGTGGAGTGCGCGCGCGCGAGGCGGCGCAGCACGCGAGCGGTGCGCCGGCGGAAGTACAGGCGCGTCGTCTCGCCGAACGGTCCCGAGCGATAGCCACGGCCATCCCAGCGGGGTCGACCACCGGTGTATGCGTCGATGCGGCGCGCGACGCGAACGTAGAGCTCGCCGTCACGGGTGACCTCTGCCATGCGGAACACCATGCGTACGATCTGCGCTTCCGCGTTCTCGAGGCGCGACACGCGCGCGGCGGCGAGGATCGCCGGTCGCGCGACCGGGTTGTTCACGAGGAACAGCGCGCCCACGGCGCTGCGCGCGCCCGTCGGGTTCTCGCCGATCAGCTTCTCCGTCGCGATCGCGAGCTCGTGCGCGCTGCCCGCGTCGAGCGGCTTGATCATGGTCGCCGGCAACCGAGAGCGTGCGAGCTCGGTACCGCGCGCCGGGTCGATGCGGGCGATCGCGACGCGCGCGATGTCTTTGACGTGAGCGTCGAAGCTGTGGTCGGCGAGGACCCGCTCGAGGAGCGGCAGCGACGCGCGCGTGCCGCAGCGTACGAGTGCGGAGAGGACCGTGTGCCACCACCGCGACGCCGCGTTCTTCTTCAGGTGTTTCGGCGCGGGCTTGTCGAACAGCGCGAGCAGATGTGGCTCGGCCTCGACGAGGTCCATATCTCCGGCGTGCCACACGGCGCGCCCGATCTCGGCGCCGACGCCCGACCCCATGCGCAGGACCGTGAGGATCGCGTCCTTCTTGCGCCGAAATGGATCGACGGGCCCACCACCGCCGCCGCGATACGGCCCGCCGCCGCCGGGTGGACCGCTCGCACCACCGCTGCTGCTCGTGCTCGCGGGCGGCGGGGGCGACGCGGTGATCGTCGGTGGCGGAGGCGTCGCGGGCGGCGTGCCCTCTTGATACCCGCCGGCCTTCTTCTCGTCGACGAGCCGGCCGAACACGACCCGCGCACGGTCGAGCGACAGCGGTAGCGCGGTCTTCGTGCCGTCCTTGAGCGCCGAGCCTCGACGCCCGTGGCGGAAGTTCACGACGTACTGGTTCGTCGCGACCTCGACGAGATCGATCTCGAAGACCTTGTCCGATGTGCCTTCGCGGAACCACAACCGCGACTGCTCGATCACCCGCACGCGCGCAGCCTACAACGGGTCGTGATACGCCCGCAGGCGATGAGCGCGTTTTATGGGGTGGAAGTTCCACCTGAGATCGAAGCCGCCGCGTCCGAAACCCTCACGCACTCGGAATATTCCGATCTGGTCGATCGACACCTCGGGATCAACTACGGCTACTTCGGCGCGATCGACAAGACGCTCGCGGGCTTCGTCATCCTCGACGACGAAGACGACGACTACGTGCTGTTCGACGTACGCGATAGCAGGCAGATCTTCTTCCAGGAGCACGAGGAGCGCCTCGTCTACTTGACGTTCGATTCGCTCGCCGACAGGTCCGCGGCCGAGGACGCCGTCCAGAAGGCGAAGGCGGAGGCGGACGACGAGGACGAGGTCGACGCGCGCGAGATCCGGCGCTCGTTCCACGCGAGCGCGCCTGCGGGCACGCGGCGGGTCTCCACTCCCGCGCTCCTCGATCGGTATCAGTGGCTCGTGTGGATCCTCGCGCAGCCGCTTCGCGACAACGGCGTGCCGACGCAGTCCGCCGACGAGCTGGTGCGCAATGGCATCGGGAGGTTTCGCCGGACCTGGCCGCGGCGCGAGGAGCACGACGCGGCGCTCGAGGCCGAGCTGCCCGCGCTCGCAACCGATCCGCACCTCGCGATCTACTGGATCCTCCACACGGCGATGATCGGCGACGATGCGGCGCGCGCGCGGGTGCTCGCATCGATCGACACCTCGAACGAGCTGGTCGCCGCGTTCGCGACGCGCGTCGGCGGGCTTGGCGTCGCCGACGATCTGCCGATCGTTCCCGACTTCCGCACGCGCCGGTCGTTGGCGCTGACCTACGGCGCGTTTGTCGAGAGCTTCGATCCGGG
>JBJXGN010000191.1:0-14033 GCA_046160585.1 Kofleriaceae bacterium | reverse complement strand
ACGACGCCGAACGACGCCGAACGACGCCGAACGACGAGCGTTTCACCGCGCAGGCCGCCGACGATGCCACCCGCACGGTGCTAGGCTCCGTGCCGAGCATGTTCTGGTACTCGCTGCTGGCCGTCTTCGGCCTTCTGTTCGTGCTGTCGATCTCGCTGCCGGTACCGCGGCGCATTTGGGCGTTCATCATCTACAGCTCCAAGTATTTCTGGCTGTGGTTGCTCGATCGAATCGGTCTGCGCCGGCTGTTCGTGCCCAAGGACAAGTACCAACGCCTCACGCGTCCGATGCTGTTCCGGATGTGGTGCGAGGACATGGGACCGACGTTCATCAAGTTCGGTCAGATCATCGCGTCCTCGGCGGGCATGTTTCCCGACGCGTACGTGAAGGAGTTCCAGAAGGTCCTCGACCGCGTGAAGCCGTTCCCCTTCGAGGACGTGAAGCGCACGCTCGATGAAGAGCTCGGCGCCGAGAAGGCCGCACACCTCATCGACATCGAACCGAAGCAGCTCGCATCAGCGTCGATCGCGCAGGTCCACAGCGCGAAGCTTCGCGACGGCACCAGCGTCGTCATCAAGGTCCAGCGCCCCGGAATCATCGGCCGCTGCATGGCCGACATGAAGCTCATGCGCATGCTCGCGAAGTTCGTGGCGCGCTTCAAGAAGGACGCGGAGCTCGCGAACCCGGTCGGCGTCGTGGACGACTTCACCGCCACGCTGACCGAGGAGCTCGACTTCCGCAAGGAAGCGGCAAACCTCGATCGCTTCAACGACATCATGCGCGAGCTCGGGCACAAGCACATCCGCTGCCCGGTCCCGCAGCACGAGTACACGACCCGCAAGGTCCTCGTGATGGAGCGCTTCCACGGCCTCCGCGTCGATCGATTCGAGGAGATCAAGGCCAAGGGCATCGATGGCGAGGGCAAGCTCGTCGACGGCCTCCGCGCCTGGTTCCAGTGCGTCGTGTTCTACGGCTTCTTCCACGGCGATGTGCACGCCGGTAACCTCATGCTGCTCGATGACGACACCATCGGCTTTCTAGACTTCGGCATCGTCGGCCGGTTCGACGACAACGCGCGCTACCTCGTCACCGACTACATGATCGCGTTCGCGTCTGGAAACTACAAACGCCTCGCCGAGATCATCATCGAGATGGCTGGCGCACCGGACGGTCTCCAAATGGACGCGTTCGTCAACGACCTCGGCGAGACGTATCGCCCACTGCTCACGCTTTCGTTCGGCGAGGTCAACTACGCCGAGTTCTTACCGGGCATTCAACGCACGGCCACGCGCCATCGAATGCGCATGCCGAACGAATTCATCCTCATCACGAAGCAGCTGCTCTACTTTGATCGCTACGCGAAGTCGCTCGCGCCCAAGCTCAACGTGTTTACGGATCCACGCCTGGTGCTCGGCATGATGCAGGACATCCAGAAAGCACGCATGCAGGCCGAGGCGAAGAAGAAGAACGCGCCGACCTGATTCGCACGCACGCGATCGCGACGGGCCGACGATCCATGCGCCTTCGGGGAGCCCCGCGGCATCGCAACGCGATCCGCGAACGTGAACCGTGAATGTGTTGTCGTGATCAGCGGAACTGATCATCAACACTGCGCTCGGCCTTCGGCTCCTTGCCCTTGGGACCGCTATCGTCCAGGTAGCGCAAGAACATCGTCAGGTATTGTGCCTGCTCGGCGCGCATCGGCTTGAACGCGAGCCCGATCTGGAACCCCTCGTCCAACGCAGTCGACCATACGACGCGCCCCTGGATCGTCAACGGCTCCGACTGCACGTCCTCTTCGAACACGAGCTGGATATCCAGCTCCACCTCGCTGCCATACGGGAGCTTTGTCGCCAGGTCCGCGCAGAAACCGCCGCGCGAAAGGTTCGTCGTGCGCCCCTCGTACTGCACACCGCCCAGCCGGATTCGCACCACGGCCTCGTGTGCGTATCTCGGATGCTCTCGGTCCTGATGGCTCACGACTCCGAAAGCTTGGGGCCCTGGTCGAAAGGAGGCAAGTTTTCACGGGGTAGCGCCCAGGGATGCCGGGCCGCTGTCGGTGCTGCAGACGCGGCCCGCCCGCCCGCCCTACCCATACAAGGGTTCACGCAAACCCCAGCACGGCCCCGACTGTCCGAACACCCAACAGTTGGCCCAGCACGGCCCCGACTGTCCGAACACCGGACAGTTGCACAACCGGTCCTGGGAACCAGCGGTTTGGCTCGTCGGAGAACAGTGTGCTCGGTCACGCGACAGACGGACATCGGGTCCTCGCGACGCCAGGCTTGCGTCCTGGCGACGCCAGGCTCGCTCTTGACAGGTCAATCTCCCCGCAGCCGTGCCTGCTCCTCGGAGAACCAGCCATCCGTGAGGTCGTCCAGCTCCGCCACGGCCTCCTCGGCGATCGCCGACGCCCGTGGCTGAATCTCCGCGGCGCCTGCCGCGCGCTTCCATACGAAATACACCTGGATCACACGGGCGGCCAATCTCCTACGCTCGCGCCGCCGCGCGCCTTCGAGCGCTGCAACCTGGAGCTCGCGTCCGTCGAATACTAGGCGGTCGAGTCGCCAGGTCGCTCTCACGTCGACCGTCATGCCACGCGAAACGTTCGGGTCATTGTCGCGCCAGCTCGTGTCGCGACCGTGCCGCACGCTGAGCATCGGGACGAGACCCGCGAGCCTCGCGCGACGCGCAAACCCACCTCCGAGATCGCGATCTAGCTCGGCCGTCCGGTACGACGCGTCCAGCACGCGTGCGATCGGGGGCGCTACGATCGGCGCACCGAATGGTGCATCGCGCATGGGCGGCGCCGCCACATCGACCGCGTGATCGTCGTCCTCCGAATCCGCGACGTCACGGCGGCTCCGCGTGTCGGCATCATCGCGCTTGTTCCGCGTGTCGGCATCATCGCGCTTGTTCTGCGTGTCGGCATCATCGCGCTTGTTCCGTCTCTCGGCATCATCGCGCCTGTTCCGTGTCTCGGCACCATCGCGCCTGTTCCGTGTCTCGGCATCGTCGTGCTTCGTCCGCGTGTCCGCGCTCGCTTCACGCACGGCGAGAACGATCCACATCGCTGCGAACGCGGCGAGCAACGTGGTGATCGCGATCTGCGCGCGCAGCGAATGCTTCGACGCCACGCGTGCGCGTTCCCACCGCGCGTGCTGATCTGCATGCGCGCGCTCTCGCTCGCGCGCTCGATCGCGATGTCGACCGCACGCACCGTCGCACTGGAACTGCTGCAGGATCGATCCGTCGAACAACCGCCGACCAGGGAGGACTCGAGGACACGGCTCGCAACGAAGCGCCTCGACGTCGCGCCCACGAGCCTCCCGAGTGGCCGCCTCGCGCAACACATCGAGACGTAGCCTTCCAGGCCCTCCGCCGACTCGATCGGGCCGTGCGTCCGGTCGCACATCGATCGACGGCCGCGCATCGCGTCGCTGCTCGCTGGTCGACTGTACGAGCCGAGTGTCGGCCTCGTGTGTTTCGCACGATGTGTTCGCGTCGTGTCTCGCGAACGGTGTGTTCGCGCCATCTGTCTTGCTCGACGTGTTCGCGTCGTTGCTCGTGCGCGAGGTGTTCGCGTCGCTGGTCGTGCATGACGTGTTCGCGTCGTTGCTCGTGCACGACGTGTTCGCGTCGTTGGTCGTGCACGACGTGTTCGCGTCGGACACCTGACGTCGCATGTCGATCCGCACGGCCATCTCTCGCGTGACGTGCTCGCACGACGCGTGGACGCTTCGCGCAACACCGAGCAGCATTCGTTCGCGCACCTCGCGCTCGCGAATCTCGCGCTCGCGGCGTGCCTCGCGCCGGCGTGCTTCGCGTTCGTCGCGCTCGTCGCGCGCTTGCGCGATCGATCGCTTGATCTCCCGCATCACAGCCTCCAGGTCCCGACGAGCCACGCCTCGTCGCGTCCTGCGGCCGTGGTCTCGCTCAGGCTTCTACGCCACAGGATCGATAGGTCGATCCGACCGAGCCACGAGGCGTGCCGTCGCAACGCCGCCTCGCGAGTGTCGAGGCCGTGCGCCCACGTGGGCGTGTTCGTCGCGTCCGCGTCGTCGGCGATGTGAGCCTCGACCTCGTCGGGCCCGTAGCCCTCGTCGTCGAGCCGCGGGTGATGGTCGTCGTCGACTCGCGCGTGCTGGTCGTCGTCCAGTCGCGGGTCGTCGTCGTCGTCGAGCCGCGGGTCGTCGTCGTTCAGTCGCGGGTCGTCGTCGAGTTCCTCGCCGAGCTGTATGTGATCGATGACGTCGAGTCGTGTCCCATCCTCGTGGTCGAGGATTCTGAGGTCGCCAAAGCCGCCCTCGAGATCGTCGGAGTTAGGCGCGCCCGATCCCTCATCACTCGACGACGTGGTGTCAGGTTCGGCGGAGGCCAGGCCGATCGAGCTGACCAAGAAGGCCAGCAACATCAGGCACAAGAGCCACGCTAACGCCCGCCGTGGTCGGTTGCGTGACCAGGCCGCCGAGCGTACGGTGCGAACGTGGCGGCGACGCTCACCGACAATGCCCTCGCGGTCCTGCGCGCGCGGTACCTCGCGCGCGAGAACGGCGTCGTCGTGGAGACGCCGGAGCAGATGTTCCGCCGGGTCGCCCAGCATGTCTCCTTCGTCGAGACCTCGCTCGGCTACGCCGAAGTCGAGGTCGCCGAGGCGCGCGCGGCCTTCGAGCGAATGATGTCCTCGCTCGAGTTCTTGCCGAACTCGCCCACACTCATGAACGCCGGACGTCCGCTCGGTCAGCTCGCCGCATGCTTCGTGGTCCCCGTGGACGACAGCACCACGGGCGTGTTCGAGGCCGTGCGCTGGGCCGCCGAGATCCAGAAGACCGGCGGTGGCACCGGCTTCTCCTTCTCGCGGCTGCGTCCCGCGGGCGACCTCGTCGCGTCGACGGGCGGCAACGCGTCGGGCCCCGTGTCGCTGATGCAGGTGTTCGACGTGGCGACCGAGGCCATCAAGCAGGGTGGTACGCGGCGCGGCGCCAACATGGGCATGCTGCGCGTCGACCATCCCGACATTCTCGAGTTCATCGCCATCAAGCTCGACATGTCGCGGATGGTGAACTTCAACCTCTCGGTCGCGATCACCGATGGGTTCATGACCGCCGTCGAGAAGGGCACCACGTACGACCTCGTCAATCCACGCACCCGGGTCGTCGTCGGTCAGCTCGACGCGCGCCGTGTCCTCGACGCGATCGCAAACGCCGCGTGGGCCGTGGGCGATCCGGGCATGGTCTTCATCGATCGAGTCAACGAGCTCCAGCCGACTCCAGCGCTGGGTCCGATCGAGGCTACCAATCCCTGTGGCGAGCAGCCGCTCCTCCCGTTCGAGTCGTGCACGCTCGGCAGCATCGATGTCGGTCGCTTCGTCGATGTCGCGAAGCGCGATCTCGACTGGGCGCGGCTCCGCACCGTCATCCATCACGCGGTGCGCTTCCTCGACGACGTCATCGACGCGAATCGCTACCCGCTCGTCGAGATCGAGCGGTCGACGAAGGCCACGCGCAAGATCGGACTCGGCATCATGGGCTGGGCCGACGCTCTCGCCGCGCTCGAGATCGCGTACGACGCGCCACCAGCCCTCGAGCTCGCGCATCGGATCGCGTCGTTCCTCGAGGACGAGAGCCTCGCGGCCAGCCGTGCCCTCGCCGAGCGGCGCGGTGCGTTCCCCGCGTGGTCTGGCTCGCGCTGGGACGTGGCCGGGAGCCGTCCCCTGCGCAACGCGACGACGACCACGATCGCGCCGACCGGAACGATCAGCATCATCGCCGGGTGCGCGAGCGGCATCGAGCCGCTCTACGCGCTCGCGTACCGGCGCAACGTGCTCGACGGTGCCGAGCTCGTCGAGATCAACCCGTCGTTCCGCCGCATCGCCGACGAGCGCGGGTTTGCCAGCGAGGTCCTGTTCGAGGAGGTCGCGATGCACGGCGGCGTGCGCGGCAACGCGGCCGTCCCCAGCGACGTCCAGCGGGCGTTCCCCACCGCGCACGAGATCGACGTCGCGACACACGTCCGCATGCAGGCCGCGTTTCAGCGTCACGTCCACGCCGCCGTCAGCAAGACGATCAACCTCGCGCGTAGCGCCACCCCGTTCGACGTGAAAGCTGCGTACCAGCTCGCGTACGAGCTTGGTTGCAAGGGAATCACTGTCTACCGGGACGGCAGCCGCGAGGGCCAAGTGCTCGTCACCGGTGCACGCGTCTCGCGTGCGGACACGGCTCCTCACTGTCCCGAGTGCGCGAGCGTCCTCGTCGTACAAAGCTCGTGTCGGTTGTGCAGGCACTGTGGCTGGTCGGTTTGCGGATGAATGCGGCGTGGACATGACGGGGCAGCGCAACAGCACGCGTCGTGCCGCTCGATGGCGTTCGTGATCCAGCGCAGTTAGCGATGGGTTTGTCCGAATGCCGGACCGTGTGTCCGGTTCTCGGCCGGACACCGGACAACGAAGGACCGATCTCGACCGCACGAGATGCGTCGTGGACTCTCGACGAAGACCCGAACGCATCCGATCGCGGCAGTGTCGGGCAACACGATCGATCCCCGCACCTCGTCGACCAACAACGCGATCGATCCCCGCAACCTCGTCGACCAACAACGCGATCCCCGCAACCTCGTCGACGGGCAACGCGATCGATCCCCGCAGCCTCATCGACGCGATCGATCCCCGCAGCCTCGTCGACCAACAACGCGGCGACGCACAACAGCACGCCGTTCATCGGTTCGCCGGGATGGTCTGCGGCGACTCGCGTCCCATCGTCGTGTTGGTGATGCACGCGCCGGATCGCCGGTTGGCGATGCACTCGCCGGATGGCGATGCACTCGCCGGATCGCCAATTGGCGATGCACTCGCCGGATAGGCCGATGTCGCGGAACGAGTGTGTGTGCCGTGCGGTATCGGGTCTTCGGACCGACCGCTCGACAGAGCCCGAAACGCTAGAAAGCCCGCTCACCGCGGGCTTCCTCAGCTGAACTTCGAATGTATGTGGTGGTTTGACTTACCGGCGACGGCGGCGACGCGCAGGGCGCGGGGCGACGGCAGCGGCCTCGAGCTCCTCGAGGTGCTCGAGCATGCTGATCATCGTGTTCCGAGTCGCAGCGTGCGGCTCGTTGGTGATGGCGCGACCGAGAGAGATGCGCAGCTCCGCGCGAAGCTCCGACTCGATCAGACGGTAGGTACGAAGGGCCTCTTCGGGGTCGTAGTGACCGAGATCCGCTTCGCAACCCGTGGCGGCGATCCAGACAGCAGCAAGAGCCGCGGCGCGGCGGCCAGGCTGCGAGATGGCGAAGTCCTTCACGGACGAGCGGAGGCGCTGGCGTACCAACGGCACCGGCGGAAGGGCGACCAATCCATCATTGTCGTCGTCGGGCCGACGGAGGACAGGGCGTGTCATTGACTTGTCGGTTTCCATGGCTTTTTTGTCCTGGTCTCGCCGAGGAACCCTTAGATTTCCCCCCAGAGGTGACTCGGCGATGGACCGCGACCTTGCACGATCGATTTGCGAAATGCGATGAAATTCCGCGCGAAACCTTACGATTTTATCGTCGTAACCGAGGCCTACCCCGAATTCTCTTCACACAGAACCCGAGCGGGGCTCAAAGACCTCAGCGCCGAGAAATTGGCGTCTCACTCCCGGGGCGGGACGTTATCAAACGCCGGAAATGGAGCCGAGACGGTGTCTACTTTTCGCACGAGGAAGTCGCGAATCGCCTGAACCACGAGGTGCGGGCGTTCGATCGGTGCGGTGTGAGAGGCGTTGGAGATCTCCAGCAGCTCTGCATCCGGGATCGCCTCGGCCATCGCTCGGCTTCGCTCGGGTGGCGTGAAGCCATCACGTCCTCCCGCCACCACGAGGACAGGTACGCGGATGTCCGATAGTAGATCCTCGGCGCTGTGCTGGCCCGCCGAGGCGAGCATCGCGACGAACAGTCGGACGTCGATCCGCGCCATGCCCTCGAGGTACGGCATGAAGTCCTGCGGCTCGACCAGCTCGCGGCGGATCTCGAGCCGGCTGGCGACCTCGAACGCGAGCCGCGTCGGTAGCAACGATCGCGACAACCGATTGAGGACGCCGGGCATGCGACCGATCCACTTTTGGATCGTGGGGAGCAGCGACTCGAGCTGTCCCGACCCCCGAAACGTCTTGAGCGGATGCGAAGGCGCTCCGCACACGAGGACAAGCGCCGCGACGTTTTCGGGATGACGGCGATACGCCTCCAGCGCGACCTGCACACCCATCGAGTGACCGATCAGCACAGCGCGGTCGACGAGCGCGTCGGAGACGACCGCCGCCACGTCGTCGGCGAGATCCTGGATCGTCACACGCGCCGGATCCACAGGCGCGGCCGTACGGCCGTGTCCTCGGTAGTGCAGATGGAGACCCATGCGCGCGCCGAGATCATCGCGCAGGTACCGCCACACATATCCGTCGCAGCCGATTCCGTCGCAGTAGAGCAACGGCGCGAGTTGTCCGCGCTGTCCCCACAACTCGTAGAAGATCGGGCTGCCGTCGCTCGCGATCGCGTAGCCTCCGCTACCGCGGCTCGACGTCACAAAGAACCGTAGCTCGACGATCGCTTACGCGATTTCTTTCTCGTCTTCTTCCCCGGGGAACTCGTTCACCGAGGGGTACTTCATGATTTCTTTCCGAGCGATCTTCCATGCTTTCTGGACGATCCATGAGAGAGACCGGTCCTGTCGGGTCGCCTCGTCCTGGATTTCCTTCAGCATGTCCTCGGGAAAATATAGAGACTGCTTGCGCTTATCGGAGCCGGCCATACGCGAACTAGTTTCGAGGACACTCCTACATCGAGTCAAGACATCCGCTGGAGTAAGACGACCGTTCGGAGGGGTTGTCATGCGCTGGCTAGATCACTATCCTCTGCCGCTTTTCAAAACGCCCAGCGCCCTGCTGAATGGGGAGGGGAACCGACATGAGCACAGCCGCTGCCGCATCATCGAAGGCTCTCACCAAGAAAGAGCTGAAGAAGTTTCAAGAGCTGCTGGAGGAGAAGCGGAAGCTGGTCCTCGAGCGCGCTCGCCAGATGATGTCCGAAGGCATGGTCCTTGACACGAACGACCTGCCCGACGAGATGGACCTCGCCTCCAGCGAGTACATCCAGTCGTTCGAGTTCCGCCTGCGCGGTCGCGAGAAGTTCTTGCTGAGCAAGCTCGACCTCGCGCTCAAGAAGATCGAAGAGGGCACGTTCGGTGTCTGCGAGACGTGCGAGGAGCCCATCGGCAAGAAGCGCCTCGAAGCGCGCCCCGAGACCTCGCTCTGCATCAAGTGCAAAGAAGATCAGGAGCGGGAAGAACGAACGATGGGCTGATTCGCCCGCGACTTCGTACAGGAAGCGTCCCTCTGTTACCGTGACGCTCCCATGGCCGATGATCCCGATCGCCGGAAGTTTCTAAAGGTCGCGACGTGCGCGGTGGGCGGAGGGCTCGGCCTTGCCGCCGGCATTCCCGTAGTTCAGCTACTCCTCGATCCGGCGGGCAAGCAGATCGTCACCACCCCCAAGGACCCGCTCGATCTCGGGCCGGTCGATCGCGTGGAGGTTGGGGGGCCGCCTCGTCGTTTCGAGGTGATCGCGCCGGTCGTGAAGGACGCGTGGACCTCGGCGCAGAACGTCGTGCTTGGCGCCGCGTGGATCCGCCGGACAGCGCCCGACAAGGTCGAGGCGTTCTCGGCGGTGTGCCCGCACCTCGGCTGCGCGGTCGGCTGGGAAGGCAACAGCTTCTTGTGCCCCTGTCACGACTCGCGGTTTTCGGCGACCGGTGACATGCAGACAGGCCCGTCCGAGCGCGGGTTGGATCCGCTTCCCATCGCGATCCAAGGGGATCGCCTCCGGCTGACATGGATCCGCTACAAGCTCGGCCAGAGCTCGCGGGAGCCGGTGTAATGGCGAGTGGCGTCGGGGCGGCGCTGCGCGAGCGGCTCGGCTCGCCGCAGCCGGCGATGATGCCGGGCGGGGCGTCGTTCGCACACGTGTTCGGCACGGTGCTCGTGTTCCTGCTCGCGCTCCAGACCATCACGGGCATCGCGCTCGCCGCGTTCTACAGCCCGTCGTCGACGGATGCGTGGGCCTCGGTCGCGTACATTCAGGATCAGACGTCGATGGGCTGGCTCGTGCGCGGGCTACATCACCACGGCGGCAGCGCGATGGTCATCGTCGCCGGTGTTCACCTGCTGCAGACCGCGGTCGCCGGCGCGTACAAGAAGCCGCGCGAGCTCGTGTGGTGGCTCGGCCTCGTGCTCCTCGCACTCGTGCTCGCGTGGATCGTCACGGGGTACTGGCTGCGCTGGGATCAATCAGCGTACTGGGCGGCGCAGGTCGAGCTCGGCGTCGCCGCGAGCGCACCGGTCATCGGCGGCATGCTGAAGACGGTCGCGCTCGGCGGCAACGAGGCCGGCAACCTCACGCTCACGCGCGCATACGCGCTGCACGTCGCCGCGCTGCCGATCCTCGTCGCGCTCCTCACGCTCGCACACGTCGTGCTCGCGCGCCGGCACGGTCCGGTGCCGATGCGTAAGGCGAAGAAGCCCACACCACGCTGGCCGGTGCAGACGCTGCGCGACGTGATTGCGATGGCGATCGTATTCTCGATCCTCCTCGCGTACACCGTGGCCGCCGGCGGCGTCGACCTCGGCGCACCCGCGGATCCATCCAGCGCGCACGACGCGCGCCCGCTATGGCCGTTTCGCTGGCTGTTCGAGCTGCGCGAGCTCGCCGGCAGCGCCGAGACCTTTGCGGCGCTCGCAGCCCCGGCCGTCGTCGGGGGCTTTTTGATCTCGCTGCCGCTCCTCGATCGCGGCGCCGAGCGCGCCCCGCGAAAGCGCGTGTTGTGGATGGGCGGCCTCACCGGGCTGTTCGCCGTGATCGGCGCGTTGACGATCATGTCGTTCGCCCGCGACGCCAACAACGAAGGGCTCGCGAAGCGCCAGGCCACCGCCGAGAAGCAAGCGGCAAAGGCACGCCGCCTCGCCGAAACGTACGGCGTCCCGGCGACCGGCCCGCTCGACATCTATCAGAGCGGCAAGTTCGTCGTCGCGCGCAGGCTCTTCGCAGCCCAGTGCGCAGGTTGCCACGACGCGACGAGCGAGAAGCGCAAAGGGCCGGTGATCGCGCCGGGGCACGGAAACCGCGCATGGTTGACCGCGTTCCTGAAGAACCCGAGCGGCGACGAGTTCTGGGGCCGCACCAAGCTCGCCGGCCACGGTCAGCGCGGATTGCCGACCGATGCGATGCAGCCGGTGCAGCTCCCCGCCGAGGAGCTCGCGACCGTCGTCGAGCTTCTCTACGCGTGGTCCGGCGCACCAGACGCCGACGCGTCGAAGAATGCGAAGGGCATCGAGCTCTTCGACGGTGCGTGCAGCGACTGTCATCCACGCGACGAGGGCGTCTCCGGCACGAGCCCGGCGCTCTTCGGGCTCCACACCCGCGCGTACTACTTCTCGTTCATCAGCAATCCGAAGTCGGGGCTGCACATGGGACCCGACCACAGCGAGATGCCGCGCTTCGACCGCGACCTCACGCTCGCCGAGCGCGACGCCCTCGCGGAGTACCTGGTCTGGCTGCGCACGGCGACCGCGATGGACATGGCAGCGCTGCCCGCGCTCGACTGACGCGGTACGCCGGACCGCTCTGCGGCGATGGCGACGGCGAGGCGCACGCCCCGACGACAACATTCGCTATGCTGCGCCTCGTATGCCGACGTTCGCGTTCCAGGACATCCTCGACATCGGTCACCACGAGGACACGCCGTACAAGCTGTTGACCACGGACCACGTCTCCACGTTCGAGGCGCGCGGTCGCACGTTCCTCGAGGTCGGGCCCGAGGCGTTGACCTTGCTCGCGAGGACCGCGATGCGCGACATCGCGCACCTCTTGCGCCCGGGCCACCTCGCGCAGCTGCGCGCGATCCTCGACGATCCCGAGGCGTCGGCGAACGATCGCTTCGTCGCGCTCGAGCTGCTCAAGAACGCGAACATCGCGGCCGGCGGGATCCTACCGGGCTGTCAGGACACCGGCACCGCGATCATCATGGGCAAGAAAGGCCAACACGTCATCACGCCCGGTGATGACGACGCGGCGCTCTCGCGAGGCGTGTTCGACACGTACGCGGAGTCAAACCTCCGTTACTCGCAGGTCGCGCCGCTCGACATGTTCGAGGAGAAGAACACCGGCAACAACCTGCCGGCGCAGATCGATCTCTTCTCGACCGACGGCGACGAATACCACTTCCTGTTCATGGCCAAGGGAGGCGGCTCCGCGAACAAGAGCCTCCTGTTCCAGGAGACCAAGGCGTTGCTCAACCCGAAGAGCCTCGCCGCATTCCTCGACGCGAAGATGCGTTCGCTCGGCACCGCCGCGTGTCCGCCGTACCACCTCGCGGTCGTCATCGGCGGCACGAGCGCCGAGCAGACGCTGAAGGTCGCGAAGCTCGCGAGTGCGCGGTACCTCGATCATCTGCCGACGAGCGGCAACGACCTCGGCCGCGCGTTCCGCGATCTCGAGTGGGAAGCGAAGGTGCTCGACATCGCGCGCAAGACGGGCATCGGCGCGCAGTTCGGCGGCAAGTACTTCGCGCACGACGCGCGCGTGATCCGCTTGCCGCGACACGGCGCGAGCTGCCCGGTCGCGCTCGCGGTGTCGTGCTCCGCGGATCGCCAGGCGCTCGGCAAGATCACGAAGGACGGTGTGTTCCTCGAGCAGCTCGAGACGGATCCCGCGAAGTATTTGCCCGACACGACGCACGCGGATCTCGAGGGCCAAGGAGGTGACGTTGTCGTCAAGATCGATCTGCGGATGCCGATGAACGAGATCCGCGCGGTGCTGTCGCGCTATCCGATCAAGACGCGCGTGCAGCTATCCGGTCCGATGATCGTCGCGCGCGACATCGCGCATGCGAAGCTCAAAGAACGCATCGATCGCGGCGAGGGCCTGCCGCAATACATGAAGGATCACTGCGTGTACTACGCAGGGCCCGCGAAGACGCCCGTGGGCTACGCGTCCGGATCGTTCGGCCCGACGACAGCGGGCCGCATGGACAGCTACGTCGATCTGTTCCAGCAGCATGGCGGCTCGATGGTGATGCTCGCAAAGGGCAACCGCAGCCAGCAGGTCACCGACGCATGCAAGGCGCACGGCGGCTTCTATCTCGGATCCATCGGCGGCCCGGCCGCGCGCCTGGCGAAGGACTGCATCACGAAGGTCGAGGTCCACGAGATGGCGGAGCTCGGCATGGAAGCAGTGTGGCGGATCGAGGTAATCGACTTCCCCGCGTTCATCGTCGTCGACGACAAGGGCAACGACTTCTTCGCCGGCATCAACAGCGGCGGTCAGCTCAAGAAGCTGACGGTGAACGCCCCCGGCTAGTAAATGCGCCGCGGATCGCGGACGGTACACACATGTACGTCGGCATCGACTTCGGCACCACGAACTCGGCAGTGGGCATCGCGCGCGACAGCGGCGACGTCGAGCTCCTGGCGTTGCCGTCGGGGACCACGGCGCAATCGACGTGGCGCTCGGTGCTGTACTTCGAAGCGGGAGGAAAGCTCACGGCCGGCGCGCCGGCGATCGCGCGCTACGTCGAGACCGAGGGCGACGGGCGGCTCGTACAGTCGATCAAGTCGCACCTCGCGAGCGGATCGTTCAAGTCGACGCAGATCCTCGGACGGCGGTGGACGCTCGAGGACATGATCGCCGCGTTCCTCCGCCAGATCCGCGGCGCGTCGTCGATCGATCTCGGTACGCGGTGCGTGATCGGGCGGCCGGTGCGGTACTGGGGCGCCGACGACAGCGACGACGATACACGCGCCGTCGAGCGGATGACGGAGGCGCTCGGCAAGGCGGGCTTCTCCGAGGTGATCTTCGAATACGAGCCGGTCGGCGCCGCCGCACGTTACGCGGCGCGACTCGATCACGACGAGCTGATCGTCGTCGCAGACTTCGGCGGCGGCACCACGGATTTCACGGTCATCCGCGTCGGGCCGAACGATCGCGGCACGGTGCTCGCGACCGGCGGCATCGGT
>JBJXGN010000190.1:0-2802 GCA_046160585.1 Kofleriaceae bacterium | reverse complement strand
CGTGCGACACCGACGCGAATTGCGGCAGTGGCTATCTATGTGGTGGCAAGACAGGCACGGGCTCTACCGGCGATGCTTCCGCGCGGCGCGCTGTCTCACGACCTCGACGACGAACGAGGACCTCGTCACGAACGTCGCGCCGCTGGGCCCACCGGGCGAGTCGTGTACCGGCGCGTGCACGGATGTCGAGCAGTACATCTGGGACACGAGCGGCTCCAAGCTCGATCTGACCGCGATCAAGGATCCATCGACGACCGCGAACTACATCTCGAGAACGTTCAACGCGAACGGATTGCCGACCGCGATCGCGTATGGAGATCCCGACGCGAACGCCGCGAACACGAACCAAGCGCGCACCGAGTGGCGTTTCTACACGGACGCGAACTTCCCCGGTAAGGTGACGGAGGTCCGGCGCAAGAGTGACCTCCACGCGAGCGCGTCGAGCTGCTCCTCGACGACGACGACGGGCTGCACGCGAACGCAGTTCGCCTACAACGCCACGAACGGGAAGATCAGCACGATCACGCAGACGCTGACGACGCACAACAGCGACTACACGCCGACCGAGGTCACGTACACGACGAGCTTCTCGTATGACTCGAAGGGACGTCTCTTGACGATCGACGGCCCGCTCGGCGGCGCCGACGACGTCACGCAGCTGACCTACCACACACCCAACGGCACGTTCCGCGACGACTTCCTGTTCGAGCTCAAGCGCAAGAAGGACACGACGACGTTCCTCGTCAGCTCCGCGACGGTCTACGACTCGTGGGGAAATCCGACGACGCTCGTCGACGTCGACACGACACTCACCTGCCTCGCGTTCTCCGCGGATCGCAACCGGCTCTCATCGCGGCGCGAGATGATGGCGGGCCAGACCTCGTGCGGATCGCCGAACACGGCGGATCTCGTGACGAGCTGGGCCCGCGACTCGGCGCTGCGGCTCATCCAGATTACCCGGCCCGACGGCTCGTGTCTGTTCTACGAATACGACTCCAAAGGCCGGCTGCAGCGCACCAAGCGTCGCGACGACTGCAACGCCGGCTCGGCCGGTGATCGGCAAGAATTCATCTACGACCAGGAGGGTCTCGTCACGGAGATTCAGACGTACGATTCGGCGGGAACGCTCACCGCGAAGCAGCCGTTCACCTACTTCGACAGCCGTCGGCTCGAGAGAGTGATCAACCCTGTCGACACGTCGAAGTGGACCGGCATCAGCTACGACCCGCGCGGCCTCGTCAGCCAGGTCGATGGAGCGGGCAACATCGGCAAGACCGTCTTCCATCGCACCGGCGCACCGGGCGCCGACGGCCGCGTCACGAGCGTCGACAAGTACAAGACGTCGACCGCGGCCGACACGTGGAACCTCCTCTATAGCTGGCTCGGGGCCCAGGCGAGCGTGACGGATGGAGACGCGAAGACCACAACGACCGTGCGCGACGATCTCGGCCGCGTTGTCCGCTTCGTCAGCCCGGACAAGAACCCGACGTACCCCACCCTGCACGCGTTCGACAGCGCGTCGCGACTCATCGCGACGAACGAGCAGTCCGGCGGCCCGACCTGGCGCAACCATGTGTTCAGCTTCGACAACGTCGGGCGCCGGCTCGACGACAACTACTCCATCAACAACGCGACGTACGGCGGCTGCGGCGGCACGACCAACCCGCCGGAGACGCAGCGTGTCTACGATGCGCCGCCGGTGTCATGTCCCGCGGGGACGACATGCAACCGTACCGCCGGCCGGCTCGCCTACGTGAAGCGTCGTCTCATGTGCGCCGGCTCCAGCTACGCTCCCGACAACTCGCTCGACCAGGAGACGTTCTATTCGTACGACGACGCGGGCCGTGTCGTGCGCGAGTACACCCGGGACGATGCAGGTCGCATTCAGAACCAGCAGTTCACGTGGACCAAAAACGGCGACCTCGCCACCTCTACGACGCCGTCGGGTGCGGTGATGGGCTGGAGCTTCGACAGCGCCGGCAACAACTCCGACAAAGATCGCGTCACCTCGGTGTGGCGCACGAGCTCCGGCACGCCGATCGCCAACAACGTACTCTGGGAGCCGTACGGTCCGCTCAAGCAGTACAACCATCAGAACAGCATCGGTGGCGTCGGTCTTCGCACGCGGCTCTCGCACAACCTCGCGTACCGAACGACGGCAACGCGCGTCGAGACACAGACCGGCGGAACAACGCATCACTCGGTCGTCATCACCGAGGACGCGAAAGGCCGCGTGACCTCGCGCGACTACACGCCGAACATCAACACCGTCGAGGACTCGTACTTCCTGTACGACGATCAAGACCGCTTGCTCTGCGAGACGACGAACTTCGTTAGCTCGTGTCCGACGGCGCCCGGCAGCAACATCAAGAACAGTCACTCGGCCTCTCCGCCGTTCACCAACGCCGGTGACTGGAAGAAGCTTCTGCGCAAGATGCCCGGCATCACCGGCACCGTCGAACACGACATCAACGGAAGCGGCTATGGGACGAACCATCGCATCACACGCATCGACCAGATGACCGGAACGCCGACGCTCGGGCCGACCTACTACACGTATCACTCGGTGTTCGATGGCAATCGTCTCGACGAGTGGAACGACACGCTCGGCATCAATGGCTATCGGTGGTTCAACTACGACAACGAGAACAACCTCGTCGACATCGGAAACTTCGTCTGGTTCGGCTTCAACAACACCTGGTACCAGTTCCAGCACTTGAGCTCGTTCGACGAGAAGCATCGCCGCGTGATGAGCACGACGCGACGGCTCGCCGACGGTGCGACCATCGGTTGGTACTTCTC
>JBJXGN010000189.1:0-2769 GCA_046160585.1 Kofleriaceae bacterium | reverse complement strand
AAGGGACCGTTCCGCTCGTCGCGCTTGTTCTCGATGCCGACCACCGACGTGATCGGTGCCTACATGCTGTCGCTGTCGGGCGACGGCTCGCTGCTCCAAGAGACCGGGCTGCTGACATCCGCGGGTGGCGCGGCGATCGGCTTCGGTGACATCGCGCAACTCGAGTATCGCCACTCGGCCGCGATCAGCATCAGCGGCGTCAACGCGCCGCTGCCCGGTGTCGGCGTCCAGATCAAGCTACCGATCCCCGAGTTCAACGCGGTGCCCGCTTTCGGCGTCGCGTTTCGTCTCGGTGTGCCGCGCGTCGAGACGTACGACGGCGTCAACGTCGAGGAGCGGGTCAGTGACCTCTACCTCGTCGGTCGCCTGCACATCAACCAGGTTGACTGGCTCACTCTGCATGGGGGCACGCGCGTGTCGAGCGCGCAGGTGCAGCTGTCGGGTGCGATCGAGAGCGCGAAGGTCCAGCGCACGATGTGGTTGCCGACGGCGGGGTACGAGATCCACGCGTCGAAGGAAACGTCGATCGTCGGCGAGATCGCGCTCGCGCCGCAGTTCCGGTGGATGCGCGGTACGCAGGACGACCCGACGATCGGCTACGGCCTGCTCGGGAGGTTGGGTGTGCGTTGGGCGCTGTTCCCGTCGGTGATCATCGACGGGAGCATCGGATATCAGCTCGAAGTCGCGCGTTCGCGCGTGACCGAAGGACTCGACGACGTCGTGCATTGGGACATCCGTCTCGGTGCGGAAGTGTTCGTCCCTTGGGGCGCGCTGGCCTGCCGCGCTACCGGGGCGTTTTGTGATTAGTGCGCAGGTAGCCCAGAGGCATCGAGGAGAGAACCAGCCATGATGAAGATACTCGGAGCGATCCTGACGACGACGCTGTTCGCCGCTCGGGCGGCGCACGCACAACCGCCGCCGGTGGATCCACCGCCCGACGGCGGCGGCAACACGATCGGCACCGACGGGACCCCGGTCACGCCGCCGAAGCCCGGCGGCACGCCCGTCGATCCTCCGATCAGCGGCGGCGAGATCACGCCGGAGACGCCGACGATCGACCCGTACGCGACGACCCCCGAGCTGCCCAAGCGCAAAGCGCTGCCGCGCGGACCCGTCAACATGCCCGAGGTGCTGACGACGCAGACGGGCTGGCTGTTGCCGGCCGCGGTGCTGTACTCGCGCACGTCGATCGACACCGGCGGTGGCGTCACGAACGACACGCGTGTCGGACTCGGTGACGTTGCTGAGTTCGGCGTCGCGACGATCGACAGCGTGCGCGAGCGCGACGGCGACGACGACAAGACGATCGATCGCATCCAGCCGTACGTGCTGGCGTCGTTCCGGCTCGGCGTGTCGGAGAACCGGTTGTTCACGGGCCAGCCCGGCGTCACCCTCGGCTTCCGCAAGTCGTTCGAGCGGAACCACGACAACTACACGACGCGGATCGCGGAGCTCACGCTCGTCGCGAGCAAGCACATCAGCAAGAACGTCGCGTTCCACGTCGGCGGTGCGTTCTGGGACGCATCGGTGCGCGGGCGCCTGTCGACGCGCAACGACGAGATCACGGAGTTCCTGTTCCACGACGGAACCATCAACAACCAGATCCGCGCGTTCGGCGGACTCGAGGTGCGCCCGCTCCCTCGCTCGCAGATCCTCGTCGACCTCGGGTGGTCGCCGGAGTTTTGCTACAAGTGCGAGAACAATGCGGACAAGATCAAGCTGCGCCCGACGCTGTCGTGGGGCGTGCGCTACGGAGTCGCCGACTTCATGAACCTCGAGGCCGGCGTTCGCGTGCCCGACATCGCGTCCGCGAACCTGCTCGACGCGCAGATCTTCGGACAGGTCACGTTCACGTCGTGGGCGCTCCGTCGCGCCGTGGACAGCCTGAAGTAGTCGCTGCCTCACCACCACATGCGCACTGCGTTCACAATCGCTCTCGCGATCCTCGTCGGATCTGCGCGCGGCGCCGCTGCGGATCCCGTCATGGGCCGCGTTCTCACGGCGCCGACAGCGTGGCTACCGCCGTCGGGCGCGATCGTCGGCACGGTCGGCGGCACGTTCGGCGCGGACTATCAGAGCGCGGGAATGTTCGACATCGGCATCGGGCTCGGCGGAATCGCGAGCATCGACGTGGGGCTCGATACCGATCTTCGCGGCTGCACGATGTGCGACCCGATCGAGGGCGACGCGTCGCCTCTGTGGATGGGACGCGCCGCGTTCCGCATGGGCGCACGACAGGATGCGTGGTTCCGCGGGATGCCCGCGCTCGTGATCGGGCTCCGCAACACGTTCGCGACCCACGGGCACACGTTCGGCGCGGCGCGATCGACGGACGCGTACGTCGTGGCGAGCCGGTCGCTGGGCCCCGTGCGCGTGCACGCCGGCGCGCAGGTCACCGAGGCCGCCTACGGTGCGCGAACGGCGCACCTGGAGCCCACCCTACGGCCGATCATGGGGTTCGAGTGGACCCCCGGCATGTATCCGCGCAGCACGCTCCTCTTCGACGTCGCGTGGTTGCCGCAGATGGAGCCCGACGAAGTCCGGATGAGGTGGTTGGGCGGGCTCGGGGTCCGGTACCAGGCGTTGTCGTGGGGGTCGATCGAGCTCGCGGTGCGGTTTCGCGAGGACGAGGGCCTGTCGCAGACCACCGCGTTGGTTCGACTCAACGGGGTGTTCGCCCGTCGCACGCAGCGGGATCCGGCCGCGAAGAAAACCAGCCTCGCGAACTGAGGTTTGTGCGATGAAAGCCGTGGCTCCGGGTACCAACCC
>JBJXGN010000188.1:0-29612 GCA_046160585.1 Kofleriaceae bacterium | reverse complement strand
CGACCGCCTACTTCGACCGTCTCGGCCTCCCACGACTCGCGCCCTCTTGAACCGCGCAGTGCGGACCCGCATGCTGCGTGGTGTGGCAGGGGAGCGGTGGAAATCACCGCCCCCTATGCCGATTCGGACCTCGTCCGGCGGTCGCGAAATGTTTGCGCGTTGGGACGTCGACGCGCAAAAGGCGCGCGCATCTGCGAACCGCAGCGGGCACGCGGCGTGCTGTTCTGGTCGACGATGGATGGATTGACCAGCGAGGTTGCGCGTGCGCGCCTCCGGCAGGTGGGTTTGAACGCCCTGCCATCGCGCGATCGCCGTTCGCTCTTTCGAGTGATTGCCAGCGTCGCGCGGGAGCCGATGTTGCTGTTGCTCGCGGTCGCGACGGCGCTGTACCTCGGCCTCGGGGATCGCATCGAGGCATCGGCCCTCGGCGCCTCCGTCCTCGTGATCATCACGATCACGGTGCTGCAGGAGCGCCGCACGGAGCGCGCTCTCGACGCGCTGCGCGAGCTCGCGAGCCCGCGCGCGAAGGTGTTGCGGGATGGATCCTGGCACGACATCGACACGCGCGAGCTCGTACCGGGAGACCTCGTCCGGCTTGCCGAGGGAATGCGCGTTCCTGCGGACGGCCTGTTGCGCAGTGGAACGTCGATCACCGTCGACGAATCGCTCTTGACCGGAGAGTCGGTCCCGGTGGTTCGCGATCCGGCGCCGTCGGCGACCTCGCTCGATCGCGCCGGCGAACCCGGTCCGTCGGTGTTCGCGGGTACGCTCGTCACGGCGGGTACGGCGATCGCGGAGATCGTTCACACGGGTGTGCGCAGCGAGGTCGGCCGCATCGGCGCCACACTTGTAAGCATCGATCTCGCTCGTGCGCCGCTGCACGCGGAGGTGACGCGCGTCGTCCGGCGCGTGGCGATCGGCGCGCTCGCGCTGTGCATCGTGCTCGCGGGGATCGAGCTCGCGACAGGACACGGCTGGATCGTGGCCCTCCTTGCGGGGATCACCCTCGCGATGGCGCTCTTGCCCGAGGAGCTCCCGCTGGTGCTCACGGTGTTTCTCGCGCTCGGTGCACGCCGGATGGCGCGACGGCGAGTGCTCGCACGCCGCTCGGCGACGATCGAGACGCTGGGGGCCGTCACCGTTCTCTGTGTCGACAAGACCGGCACGCTCACCCAGAACAAGATGACGATCCGCCGGATCGCGACGAGCCTCGTGCACGAGGTCGATGGCGCCGCGCCCGAGCTACCCGACGCCGTGCACGAGGCCATCGAGTTCGGCACGCTCGCGGCCCCTCGGCACTCCATCGATCCCATGGATCGCGCGTTCGCGGCGCTCGCGACCCGGGCGCTGGCGAGCACCGAACATGTCCACCCCCAGTGGGAGTGGGTCCGCGAGTATCCGTTGTCTCCCGGCCTGCTCGCAGTGACGCACGTGTGGCGCGACCGCGATCGGCGGATGGTGGTCGCGACCAAAGGGGCACCGGAGGCGATCATCGAGCTGTGCCGGCTCGCTCCGGCGGAGGCCGCTGCGTGGCGCGCACGGGCCGAGGAGATCGCGAGCGACGGGCTGCGCGTGCTGGGAGTCGCACGAGCGCACCACGTCGACGAGACGATGCCACCCTCTCCTCGCGACTATGCGTTCGAGATCGTCGGCCTCGTCGGGCTCGTCGATCCTCTGCGCCCGGAGACGGCGGCCACGATCGCCACGTGCAGGCGCGCTGGTGTCCGCGTCGTGATGATCACGGGAGATCATCCAACGACGGCGCGCAGGATCGCGCTCGACGCCGGCTTCTCTGATGCACGTGTCGCAACCGGTGCCGAGCTCGACAAGCTCGACGACACCTCGCTCGCGGACACCCTCGCGACCGTCGACGTGATCGCGCGTGCCGCGCCCGCTCACAAGCTGCGGATCATCCAGGCGCTGCGCGCGCGAGGCGAGGTCGTCGGAATGACCGGCGATGGCGTCAACGACGCGCCCGCGCTGCAGGCCGCCGACGTCGGGATTGCGATGGGGCGCGGGACGGACGTCGCGCGCGAGGCGTCGGGGCTCGTGATCCTCGATGACGCTCTCGACGCGATCGTCGCTGCGATCCATGCGGGACGAACGATCTACGACAACCTGCGCAAGGTGGCGGCGTACCTCTTGGCCGTGCACGTGCCGATCGCGGGGCTCGCACTGCTCCCGCCTCTGTTCGGGTGGCCGGCGCTACTCGGTCCGATCCACGTCGTGTTTCTCGAGCTCGTCATCGATCCGACTTGTTCGATCGTGTTCGAGCTCGAGCCGCCCGCGCAGGATGTGATGGATCGCAAGCCCCGTGGTCGGAGGGAGCATCTGTTCCAGCTTCGCCGGGTCGCGTTCGGAGTCTTGCTGGGCCTCGTCGCGCTCGTCGGTCCGCTCTTCGTGATGGCGTGGACCAACCTGGCGGGCGAAGCCGCGGAGCATACGCGCGTGCTCGGATTCACGGCGCTTATCGCCGCGGACCTCGCGCTCGTGATCGCGACGCGAGGAGTCTTGCTCGGCGGCAAGAACCCGGCGACGCCGTGGATGCTCGGGATCGTCAGCCTCTTGCTGGCGGCCGCGATCGCGATCGAGCCAGCCCGCGCGCTGTTCGGGTTCGCGATGGCCGGTGCTGGTGAGCTCGCCCTCGCGATTGTCGCCGGCGGATTGCCGGTGCTCGTGGTGGGGTTCGTGGTGTCGTGGATCGCCCGTCGTTCGGTGTCTCGCCGCGCAACAATTGCGCCCGATCCGCACGTCCCGTTGGCTGCGCCGTTGCACCATTCGGAGATATGAACTTCACGAAGATCCTCTGCCCGATCGACTTCTCGTCGGGGTCGCAGCGAGCGATGGAGCTCGCGATTCAGCTCGCGACGCGGGCAAATACGGAGCTGGTGCTTCTTCACAGCGCCTACGTGCCAACGCATGCGTTGTCGATCGAGTCGTATCCGACGTACCTGGTCGAGGATCTCGTCGCGGAGAGCCAGCGCAGGCTCGATGCCGCCGTCGGCGAGGCGATCGCGGCCGGTGCCAAGAACACCACTGGGGTGCTCGCGAACGGACCACCGTGGAGCGACATCGTGGCGACCCTCGAGAGCCAACCGTTCGATCTCTGCGTGATCGGGACGCACGGACGCACGGGGCTCTCTCGCATCCTCCTCGGCTCCGTGGCGGAGAAGGTCATCCGTCATGCGCCGTGTTCGGTGCTTGCGATTCGGCCCGACAGCCAGGCGGTGAGCTTCTCGCGCATCCTGGTCCCGACGGACTTCTCGGACAGCTCGAGTGACGCTCTCGATCTCGCGGCCCAGCTCGTTCGTCCAGAGGGCACGATCACACTCCTCCACGTGCTCGAGCTGCCCGTCATGTGGTCCGGCAAGATCAGCGACGAGCTCGCGGGCGAGCTCGACCGGCGCGCCACCGCTGCGCTCGACGCGATGTGCTCGCGACTCGAAACGGCGCGCGTCACCGCCGTGTCGCGGATCGGATATCCGGGCGCGCAGACGCTCGCCGCTCTCGACGACGACCATTCGATCGACCTCGTCGTCATGGGGAGCCACGGCCGTACCGGGCTCCGACGCATGTTGCTGGGCTCGGTGGCCGAGAAGGTCGTCCGTCACGCGCGCTGCCCGGTGCTGGTCGCACGCAGGCGTCAGTGACGAGCTCCCGCTTCGGCTTCGAGGTTCTTCGTATCTCGCTTCGTGTTTTGTCCCTCTCCTTCGGCTTCGCGCTCTACAAGCTCTCCTGACCGCTGGTAACGAGTTTGAAAAGGTCTCTGCTCCCCTCCGTCTCCTTCTCCGGGCGTGAAGGATTCGCGCGTACGTACGCAGAATCTGCGCGTTCGATCGCGGCCGCGCTGGAACGCGTCGTGCTGGGGTGAAGGCTATGCCGTGGAAGAAGATTCTGTGTCCCGTCGATTTCTCGGATGGCTCGCGACTCTCCGTCGAGATGGCCGCGCGCATGGCGAAAGAAGCCGATGCGGAGCTCGTCATCGCGAACGTGCTCGGCATGCCCGTCTACTACATGGTCGAGCCGATCGCGTATCCCGCCAGCTTCGTCACCGACCTGGTCGTCGCGGCCGAGGAAGGCCTCGCGCAATGGAAGAAGGAAGCGCAAGCACTGGGAGCCACGCGCGTCGGGACGGAGCTCTTGCGCGGTGATGCCACGCACGAGATTGCCGAGCTCGCGAAGCGTGGTGCGTTCGATCTGATCGTCATCGGTACGCACGGCCGGACGGGGCTCAAGCATGTCTTCCTCGGCTCCGTGGCAGAGAAGGTCGTGCGACACGCACCGTGTCCCGTCCTCGTCGTCCGCCGCAAGGACTGACGAGCACGATGCGTGTCGGGCGCGCCGTGTGCCGAACCGCTGACTACGCGCACTCGCCCGTGGTGCTGACGTCGCGGCTGCAGCGCGACGTCACAGCACGGTTCGCACCACGAGGACGTTGCGGTCCGCGTGATTGACGACCTTCGCCGCATTCGTCCCGAGGAGCCGGTCGAGCACTCCGTATCCGTGCGAGCCGATGACGATGAGGTCGGCATCGTGCTCGCGGGCGGTGCGGCAGATCCCATCCCACGGCGTCGCGAAGTTGGCCACGACGTGTTCGATCCGTCCAGCGGGGATGTCGGCCGTCAAGCGCGCGAGGCTCTCGCGAGCGTTTCGCAGCAGGATGTCCTCGAGGCGAACGTCCGTCATCTCGAGAAGCTCGCGCGGCACTTCGGGAGGGATGCCGATCGCGCGGAACACCACGAGCGTAGCGTCGGCGAGCTCCGCCAGGCGGAGCGCAGCTGCGAGAACTGTCGGTGCGCGCTCGGAGCCGTCGAGAGCGACCAAGATCCTCTTCACGATTCACCTCCGCGCACGACGAGCACCACCTCGCACGCGGGGTCGAGTGGATGCGTCGCACAGTCGCTGACGTCGGTGGGGACGAGGATGTTCTTCGGCAGCATGTGCGCAACTTCTTCACGAAGCGCGCCACGTTTGGCCTGCCTCGAGATGCGAGCGAGTGAAACTCGACGTGTGACCGCGCAAACGCTGCGTGACGCACCGAGCCTTGCGCTGCGATTGCGCGCGCGGTCTGCACGCCCTCGGTCATGTCGTGGCGTTCGACGTCGGCTTGACCCAGGAGTGCCTTCGGACCGACTCGGCGATGGTCAACGTCGCGATAACGAGCATCGCGATCTGAAGCCCGTTAAACGTACCGAGCAAGATCATCTGCGCCACGATCCAGGTGGTCAACGTGGCACCCGCGAGCAACGCCGCGAGGTCGGCGTGTAACGAGCGGCGCATCACGAGCCAGCCCGCGATCAAGTGGCCGAGCCCGATCACCGCGAACAGGAGGATCCCGGGCACGAGGAAGTCTTCGAACAGGGCGTGTTCGAGATAGGACGCCGGCATTCGCAACAAGCTGCCGTCCGTTCGGACCATGAGGGCGAGTCCGCCGAGGACAGCAGTGATCCCGACGAACGCGAGGAGGGTCGCGAGGATCCATCGTGCCGGCGTGGAGGCCGGTGTTGGTGTCGACCGCGGGGCCGCGCCGATCTGGTCGCCGACCTGCGCCGCCCACGTCTCGATCCGCGTCCAGTCGCGCCAGTCGCCCGCGTTCTTCTTCGCCATCGATGCAGCGACGAAGCCGGTCGCGTCGTGGAGCAGGCGGCCGCCGAAGGTGGCGTGACCGCGAGCGCGGACGCGCTCCATCTGGCGCGCGACGTTCTTGGTCGGCGGGATGGCGCACGTTTTCGCCGTGTCATCGAGTGGTCCACTCGAGAAGAACCACACAGGGTGCGCCCGGAGCGTGGGCAAGAACCTCGACACGAAGCGCCGCGCGGCGCGATGCCAGCGAGCCATGTACAACGCGCCGCCGACGACGAACGCGTCGTAGTCGTCGACGCTCGACACCCGCGCTGCGTCGAGGCAATCGACAGCGAATCCACGCGCGCGAAGAACCTCGGCGATCGAACGCGCGGTCTCCGCGGTCCCTCCACGCTTCGAGCCATACGTGACGAGGACGTGTCGTGGACGTGTGGTGGTCATGCCCTACGAGAGAGCAACGTGGATGCCGCCGGGCGGCTCCTCGATCGCGCAGGTGGTGCGCATCTGGTTCGCTCACAGTCGATGCGTTTGATCGAGCCAACCGAGCGCGCGCATCGGCCGCAGCTGCCGCAGATAGGCGACGAGAAGCCACGCGCTGGCGAAGCCGACCACGGACACGCGATCACGACGGGGAACGCCGCGGAGAGTCCCACGCCCCACATCGCGAAGTTCATGCCGAGGATCGCGACACTCATCGCCGCGTGGAAGGCGAGCATGATCGGTGCGAGCAAGAAGCCGGCGGGCCGGCGACCCAGGACAAGGACTCCAGCGAACGCGATCGCCGGCAGCGCGAGCGCGAGGTCGAGCACGTGCTCGCGGTCTCCTTCGCATAGATCGACGGCTCCCAGATCCCGGCGACGGACGCGATCGCGACGAGGACCGCAACGACCGACGTTCCAGCGACGAGCCATCGAGGCGGGAGGTGTGGACGCGTGCTCGGCAACGAAGCAACGTCCGGGCCGGCACCGGTGGGCGCGAGAGCGCAGAACGTGCGTGGTTGCCGCGCAGGAACGCGAGACCTGCGCGAAGGGCACCTCGATGCGCCGGCACGTGAGATGCAGCGCCACGGGGGCATGTTGATGCCACCTGTCTCCCGGTTCATGACTCGCGAACCCTATCGAGTCGCGTCGAGCGCTTCGCTCGAGGAGGCTCGCGCGATCATGAAGCGGCACGACATCCGCCACCTTCCCGTGATGGAAGGCGAGAAGCTCCTCGGGATCGTCGGCGAGAACGATGTCCGGATCGCCGAAGCAGTGCCGGGCGCGGATCTCGACAGCATCGAGGTCCGTCGCATACTCACGGCGCCGAGCTGCGTCTGGGCCGAGACGTCACTCGACGAGGTCGCCGAGACGATGGCTCGCAACAAGCTCGACTGCGTGGTCGTCCTCGGGGGCCACGGTGTCCAGGGCATCTTCACATCGTGTGACGCACTCCGCGCACTCGGTGACGTTCTTCAACGCGCGACGCAGTAACAGGAGACTCCATGACCGAGCCCCAGACCAAGCCCGCACCGGTGCAAGTCGTCATCGCGTACGACTTCTCGCCGAGCGCCGAGGAAGCGCTCCTCCGCGGCATCGAGCTCGCGTGCCGTGCACCACAACACGTGTTGCACATTCTCCTCGCGATCGACACGCGACACGGCTTCGAGATCGCGCCGACGGATCACGTGGACTATGCCTACGCCGAGAGGCTGCAGAAGATCGCTACGTCGCGCCTCATCGAGGGCTTCGCGGGACGCGAGGCCGCGAGCGAGGTGCAGTTCTACATCCACGCGCGCATCGGCAAGGCGGCCGAGCAGGTCCTTCACCTCGCTCGCGAGGTCGGGGCGGACATGATCATCGTCGGCTCCCACGGCAAGACCGGCGTCGAGCGGCTCGTCTTGGGCTCGGTGTCCGAGCGCATCGTGCGCGAGGCGCATTGCGCGGTCATCGTGGCACGGACCAAGGAGTACTCCAACGTTGCACTCTCTCGCGTGGTTCCGTTCGAGCACGAGCGTCACACGTACCATCCCCCTCATCGTTACGTGTACATCGATCGCCAGGTGATCAAGCATCCGGACGACTGGCCGCTCGGCTAGTCAGTCGATCACGCAAGGATCGCGCGAGCACATGAGGGCTCGCGCTGATCTTGCGCGATCGAGGACGTAGCGATGCGCGCTTTCGCGTGGCACGAATCGCGCAACTTCTCCGGCCATGGCGACCGTCTTCGCTCTCATCTTCCTTCCCGCCCTCGCAGCGGTCGGGCTCATGGCCCTCACCACCACGAGTGACACGAGCCTCGCGTCGTACATGGCGCTGACCTGCTTCGTCTTCCTGATCTCCGGCATGTTCATCGGCCTGTACAAGATGATGAAGCGATGGGAGGACGAGCCCGTCTAGCGAACCGTGGCTCGCGGCTTGCTCGATCCTCGAGCATGCCCACTGTCAACTCGCTCTCTCTTGCACGCGACGTGATGACCCGCGACATGATCGTCATCGGGCCCGACACGTCGCTCCTCGATGTTCACCGGCTCTTCATCGAAGAGGAGATCCACGGAGCTCCGGTCGTCGACGAAGAAGATCAGGTGCTCGGCGTCGTCTCGACGATCGATCTGCTGCGAGCGACGCGAGATCGCGCCGACGTCGACAGCACGTCGTCGACGTACTATCGCGACGGCGTTGGAGCCCCGGGCGTCGACTGGGCCGAGCTCGCCGAGGACGCCGACGAACGCGTGAAGAGCATGACCGCGTCGGATGTCATGACCCGCGAGCTCGTTCGCGTCTCGCCCGAGGCGACGCTCGCGGAGGTCGCTCGGACGATGCTCGCGCAGCACGTTCACCGCGTGCTCGTCGTGGCGCAAGGCAATCTCGTCGGTGTGATCACGACGTTCGACTTGCTGCGCGTGCTGGCGGGAGCCACCCTGCCGGAGACCCGCGAGCCCACCGGCTACGCCCGTTCCTGAGCTACATCAGCACGACGGCGAGAGCCATGATGAGCCCCACCAGGATGGCGGTCCAGACCACGACGATCAAGAACACGTCGAAGGTGGTAGTGCTCGATGCTGCGGACATGGGATCTCGCACAGCATGCGCCGTGCCGGAGCGGCGGAGCGTGCCGCGCGCACGATTTGCGTGGATCTCGCCTCCCGGCTCCGATCGACGCAGGTCTTGCGGGAAGCCACGGACCTGCGGCCGGCACGCGCCTTGCGCGAGAGTTCGGATGGACCCGAACAGAGGACGTCATCTTCCACCATCCGAGAGCCCATGACCACTCACACGACAGCGCTCGCAGAGCTCCTCGATCAACACGACAAGCTGCGCGAGCTCATGGATCACTGCGAGGATCTCGCAGATGCCGTCGACGCGGTCCCGGGCACGGATCCCGAGCCGCTCATGCGCGAGATCGCGAAGCTGCGGGTCGCGTTCGACGCGCATAACAAGTTCGAGGAGGGGTTGCTTCGTCCCGTCCTCCTCGCCCACGACAGCCACGGAGCCGTCCGTGTGGAGCGTATGGTCGAGGATCACATCCACGAGCACCAGACAGCGCGGGCGCGCCTCGTGTCCCCGACGACAGAAGCGCTACGCGACGTGATCGAGACGCTGCGCGCTCACCTCGACGCCGAGGAGCGTTATCTGCTCAGCTCGAAGGTACTGCGGACGCAACTAGTGCACCGCTAGGGAATGGCGGCGCAACGTTTGCGCGGGAGAGCCGTGAGACAGCGCGCTACGCAGGCACGAAGGTTGCGTTGCACCGCGGACGATGTCCAACGAGACTCTCCGCTACGACGACGCGATCGTTCGTAAATTTGTCACCGCGACGATCGTGTGGGGTGCGGTCGGTACTCTGGTCGGCTTGTGGTGCGCGCTCCAGCTCGCGCTTCCCGCGCTGAACATCGGACCGTACTTCACCTTCGGCCGCCTTCGTCCGCTGCACACGAATGCGGTGATCTTCGCGTTCGCAGGGAACGCGATCTTCGCGGCGGTCTACTACTCGTCGCAGCGGCTCCTAAAGGCGCGCCCGTTGCGAGGCTTGTCGAAGCTCCACTTCTGGGGCTGGCAGACGATCATCGCCGCCGCGGCGATCACGCTTCCGCTCGGGTTCACGCAGGGTAAGGAGTACGCGGAGCTCGAGTGGCCGATCGATATCGCGATCGCGGTCGTGTGGGTGACGTTCGCAGTCAACTTCTTCGCGATGGTGCGCAACCGCCGCGAGAAGCACCTCTACGTCGCGCTGTGGTTCTACATCGCGACGATCGTCACGGTCGCGATCCTCCACATCTTCAACAACCTCGTGATCCCGTCCGGGTTGTTCAAGAGTTACTCGATCTACGCGGGCGTCGAGGACGCGTTCATGCAGTGGTGGTACGGCCACAACGCCGTCGCGTTCTTCCTGACGACGCCGTTCCTCGGCCTCATGTACTACTTCTTGCCGAAGGCGGCGGATCGCCCGGTGTTCAGCTACCGGCTCTCGATCCTGCACTTCTGGTCGCTCGTCTTCCTCTATATCTGGGCGGGGCCACACCACCTCCACTACACGGCGTTGCCGCAGTGGGCCTCCACGCTTGGCATGGTGTTCAGCGTGATGCTGTGGATGCCGTCGTGGGGCGGGATGATCAACGGCCTCCTCACGCTGCGCGGCGCCTGGAACAAGGTCGCCGAGGATCCGGTCCTCAAGTTCTTCGTCGTCGCGATCACGTTCTACGGGATGTCGACGTTCGAGGGCCCGATGTTGTCGGTGAAGAGCGTTAACGCGCTCTCGCACTACACGGACTGGAACATCGCGCACGTCCACGGTGGAGCGCTCGGCTGGGTCGGTTTCATGGTGTTCGGAATGATCTATTGGCTCGTGCCGCGCCTGTTTCAGACGCAGCTGTACTCGAAGAAGCTCGCGACGACGCACTTCTGGATCGCGACGATCGGCATCGTGCTCTACGTCGTGTCGATGTGGGCCTCGGGAATCTCCCAGGGCCTCATGTGGCGCGCGTTCGACGAGACCGGTCGCCTCCAGTACCCCGATTTCCTCGAGACGGTGACGCGCCTGATCCCGATGTACTGGGTACGCGCGATCGGCGGAACGTTGTATGTCGCGGGTATCGCCATTGGCGCGTACAACGTGTACCGCACGTGGAAGTCACGTCCGTCGCAGTACACGGACGTCGAGGTCGACGTCCCGCCGATGATCCGCGCCGCGAAGGTCGCGGAGAAGGAGAAGCGGATCCTCGAACGCGAGGCGCACCCGCCCGTGCACTGGCACCGGAAGTGGGAAGGACTGCCGGCGCTGTTCACGACGCTGACCATCCTCGCGGTCGTCGTGGCGTCGGCGTTCGAGATCGTGCCGACGTTCCTGATCGCCGACAACGTGCCGCGCATCAAGACGGTCAAGCCGTACACGCCACTGGAGCTCTACGGCCGCGACATGTACATCGCCGAGGGTTGCTACAACTGCCACTCGCAGATGATCCGTCCGTTCATCGACGAGACGGTGCGGTACGGCGCGAACGGGAAGCCGGCGGAGTATTCGAAGGCCGGCGAGTTCATCTACGACCATCCGTTTCAGTGGGGCAGCAAGCGGACGGGCCCTGACCTCGCGCGTGAAGGAGGACGGCGCGACGAGCTGTGGCATCTGCGTCATTTCGAGGAGCCGCGCTCGACGTCGCCCGGCTCCGTGATGCCGGCGTACCCGCACATGCTCAGCGATGCGATCGACTTCGACGTCATCCAAGACCGTATCGACGCGATGGCCATGCTCGGCGTCCCGTACACCAAGAAGGCGCTCGACGACGCGGCCGGACTCGCGCGCGTACAGGCGAAGGCGGTCGCGGAGAAGCTCCGCGCGGCGGGTGGACCCGACGGCATGGCCGACAAAGAGATCGTCGCGATGATCGCGTACCTCCAGCGACTCGGCGTCGACATCAGGCTCTCGCAGGAAGGTGCCAAGTGATCCGCATGTCAGAGCTCGTCTCGAAGCTCACCCCGTCGGACTACGCGCAGCTCGCGCTGGTCCTGTTCTTTCTCGTCTTCGTGTCGATCGCGATCCGCCACGGCGGCAAGCGGCGGCGCGAGGAGCACGATGCGTGCGCGCGTCTTCCACTCGTGGACGACGCCGAGCGTGGAGGAGGAGTCCGATGAGCTCGAACACCGATGCGGCGACCTCCGATCGCGATGTTCCCGACGAGGGCATCGACAACGCACGGCTCATGACGCATGCCTACGACGGCATTCGCGAGTTCGACAATCCGCTGCCGGGCTGGTGGAGCGTGATCTTCGCCGGCTCGATCGCCTTTGCCGCAGCCTACGCGTTCTACTTCCACATCGCGAACTGGGGGGCGACGCCAGAACAGCGCTACAAGGCAGCGCTCGCCGACTACGACGACAAGAAGGTGCTGCGCGATCGCGCCGAGGCGGAGAACGTGTCGGAGCAAGTGATCGCCAACGCGACGAGCGATCCGGGAGCACTGGACCGCGGCCTCGTGGTGTTCACCCAGCGCTGCGCGAGCTGTCACGGCGACAAGGGGCAAGGGCTGATCGGTCCAAACCTGACCGATCTGCGACAGGTCCACGGCACGACACGCATGGACCTCTACGCGACGATCGCGAAGGGCGTCCCGACCACCGCGATGCTCGCGTGGGGCGAGCAGCTCCCGCAGACCGACATCCTCGCGGTCACCGCGTTCGTGACGAAGCTGCGCGGCCAGAACGTCCCCGGCGGTAAAGAGCCGCAAGGGGCGCAGGTCGAGAAGTTTTCGCCATGACGCCACCCGTCCACGACGAACGCGTCCTGTCTACCCTCAACAGCGACGGGACGCGCTTCTGGATCCGCCCGAAGCTGGCGAAGGGACGCTTCCTCCGTCGCCGGCAGATCGTCGGATACGCGTTGATCGCACTCTTCGTTGCGCTGCCGTTCATTCGAATCGGCGACAGGCCGGCGCTGCTCCTCGATCTCGTCTCCCGAGAGCTGTCCGTATTCGGCGCTGTGTTCAGGCCGACCGACGGCTTCGTGCTGATGCTCCTCGGGCTCACGATCGTGCTCGCGATATTCCTGGTGACGGCGTTGTTCGGCCGCGTGTGGTGTGGGTGGGGCTGTCCGCAGACGGTCTATCTCGAGCACGTGTTCCGTCCGATCGAACGCTGGCTCGAAGGCTCGCCGGCGCAGCAGCGCAAGCTCGACACGACGCCGGGGGTGCACCCGCGTCGTGTCGTGAAGTGGGTGATCTACGCCGCGATCTCGTTCCTGGTCGCGAACGTGTTCCTCGCGTACTTCGTCGGCACGGAGCGACTCTCGCGGTGGGTGCTCGAGTCACCGCTCGATCACATGGGTGGCTTCTCGCTCGTGCTCGGCGTGACCGCGCTCATGATGTTCGACTTCGCCTACTTCCGCGAGCAGACATGCATCGTCGCGTGCCCGTACGGTCGCCTCCAGACGGTGCTGCTCGACAAGCAGTCGTTGGTCGTCGGCTACGACGAGAAGCGCGGCGAGCCGCGTGGCAAACCGAAGAAGAAGCTCCCCGTCATCGGCGAGGCGCGCGGCGATTGTGTCGATTGCGGCGCGTGCGTGGCCGTCTGCCCGACGGGCATCGACATCCGCAAGGGTCTCCAGATGGAGTGCATCGGGTGTGCGCAGTGCATCGACGCGTGCGACGCCGTGATGGACAAGCTGGAGCGCCCGCGCAACCTCATCGGCTACACGTCGCAGGACATGCTCGCAGGCAAGCCGAAGCGACTCCTGCGGCCGCGCACGATCGTGTATCCGCTGCTGCTCGTGCTCGCGAGCGGGCTGCTCGTGTGGGGCGTCGGCAGCCGCGAGAGCGCAAAGGTGTGGATCGATCGCATCCAGGGGCCGGCGTTCGTCGAGCTCCCGGACGGCGCGATCTCGTCGCAGGTGCGGCTCAAGCTCGAAAACGAGAGCGACGAGACGCGCAACTACTCGGTCACGCTGCACGATGCGAGCGACGCGAAGTTGCGCGCGGGAATGCTCGTGTTCTCCGTGAAGCCGCGGCGGTCGACGGAGATCCCGCTGTTCGTCGACGTTCCGCGCGCGAGCTTCGTGCACGGCAAGCGACGCGTCACGCTGCGTGTCGCCGACGATCGCGGCTTCGCGCGGATGCTCGTGGTCACGCTGCTCGGTCCCGAAGGGGGCTCGCCATGAGCGCATCGACGAAGTGGATCATCGCGATCGTCGGCCTGCTGGCCGGCAACATCGCGGCGATGATCATCCTCGCGACGATCGCGACGGCGACGACGCCCGGCATCGTGCCCGACTACTACGAGCGCGCCGCGCACTACGACGACGCGATCGACGAGGCCGCGCGCAGCCGGGCGCTCGGCTGGTCGGTCGGGCTCACGCTCGCAAGCGGTACCGTCGAGGCCTCGATACGAGACGCGAGCGCGTCGCCCCTCGACGGTGCGATCGTACGCGTGACGGGCTACCCGCGGGCGCACGCGACGCGACGGTTCGACCTGACCCTCGTCGCGATCGGACACGGCCGGTATCGCGCCGTGTTGCCGTCGGTTGGCGTTCACGACCTGACCGTGGTCGTCGAGCGCGGCGGCGAACGCTTCGCGACGCAGGTCACCGTGGAGTCGCGATGATCGCGATCCTCACGACGGTCTTCGTCACGAGTCTCGCGGGCAGCTTGCACTGCCTCGCGATGTGTGGACCGCTCGTCGGTCTCGTCGGCGAGCACTCGCTGCGGCTCTCGGTGATCCACGCGCTCGGGCGTCTCGTCACGTACGCGATGTTCGGAGCGATCGCGGGCCTCGCCGGCGGCGCGGTGAACATCGCGGGCTCGCTCGGGAGCGTCCAGCACGCGGCGACGATCATCGCGGGTGCGATCATCGTCGGTCTCGGTGCCCGTACCATCGCGATCGCGCGCGGGTGGTGGACCCCGCGTCGTGGCGATGCGCCCGCATTCACGCGCGGCCTCGTCCGGCTGCGCCGTCGCCGGCCCATCGCGCGCGCGTGGATCGCGGGCGCGTTGACGGGGCTCGTCCCGTGCGGTTGGTTGTGGGCGTTCGTCGTGTCGGCCGCGGGCACGGGCAGCGCGCTCGCGGGTGCGGCGCTGATGAGCGTGTTTTGGCTCGGCACGGTGCCGGCAATGACGGGACTGCTCGCGCTCGCCGGGCCGATCGTCGATCGGCTACGCCGGCGCATACCGGTCGTCGCCGCGGTCACGTTGATCGTGCTCGGCGTGGGCACGCTCGCCATGCGATGGGACGCCACGACCGTGACCACGACGACGCACGCGTGTCACGAGGTGATGCGATGAGCGCGCTGGTTCACGTAGCTCCGGTCGCGTGCGCGCACTGCGGTCTGCCGGTCCCCGACGGGCGGCTCCGCGACGACGCGCCGGCGTTCTGCTGCAGCGGGTGCGAGATCGTGCACGCCGCGATCGCGGAGCACGGCCTCGAGCGCTACTACGATCTGCGCCGCGCGGACGCCGCCGCCGCCGAGCCCTCGCGCACGAGTGACCACACCTACGGCGAGCTCGACGACTCCGCGTTCCAACGACTCCACGTCACCGTCGGCGCAGACGGACTCGCACGAACGGCGCTCTACCTCGAAGACCTGCGCTGCACCGCGTGCGTCTGGCTCGTCGAGAGCGCGCCGCGCTGCATCGACGGCGTGAGCGAGATCCGCGTCGATATGGGGCGCAGTCGCGCCGACGTGGTGTGGGATCCGGAGCGAACGCCGCTGTCCGCGGTCGCTCGGTACCTCGATCGAGTGGGGCACGCCCCGCATCCGTATCGCGGCATGGACCGCGAGCGGCAGCGCCGTGTCGAGGACCGCACACTCCTGATCAAGCTCGGCGTCGCCGGTGCGGCCCTCGGAAACATCATGTTGCTCGCGGTCGCGCTGTACGCGGGACTGTTCGGCGGGATGTCGTCGCACGACACGACGATGTTCCGCTGGATCTCGATGTTCGTTGCCGTGCCGGGCCTCGGCTACGCGGCGACGCCGTTCTTCGCGACGGCGATCGGAGCGCTCCGCGCGCGCCGCCTCCACCTCGATCTCCCGCTGTCGATCGGCATCGTAGCGGGCCTCGGTTGGGGCGCGGCGAACGTCGTGCGCGGCGTGGGCGAGATCTACTTCGACAGTCTCGCGATGCTCGTGTTCCTGCTGCTCGTCTCCCGCTGGATCGTGCTGCGCCATCAGCGCCGTGCATCGAGCGCCGCCGAGCTGCTGCTCTCGCTGACGCCGACGCGCGCGCATCGGATCACCGACGGCGTCGTCACCGACGTCGCGATCGAGGCGATCGTGCCGGGCGATCTCGTGTCGATCCGCGTCGGCGAGGTCTGCCCCGTCGACGGCGAGCTCGTCGAGGGCGCGTCCGCCCTGGATGTCGGATTGCTCACCGGAGAGTCGAACCCCGTCGAGGTCCGTCCGGGAGACACAGTCCACGCGGGAACCGCAAACGTCGCCGCGCCGATCATCATTCGCGCTACCGCGGTCGGCGAGGCCACGCGCGTCGGCAAGCTGGTCGCGACGATCGAGGCGATGTCGTCGCGCAAGTCCCCGATCGAGCGTCTCGTCGATCGGATCGCGGGCCGGTTCGTCGCGGTGGTCACCACGGTCGCCCTCGCGACGTTCGTGCTGTGGTCGCTGCTCGCGTCCGTCTCCGTCGGCGCGGAGCACGCGATGGCGCTCCTCGTCGTCACGTGTCCATGCGCGCTCGCGCTCGCGACGCCGCTGGCCGTCACCGTCGCGCTGGGACGCGCGGCGCGCCGCGGCATCCTCGTGAAGGGCGCGGACGCGCTCGAGCGACTCGCCACGCCGGGGACGATCTTCGTCGACAAGACCGGCACGTTGACGATGGGCAAGCTCGCGGTAGTCACCTGGTTCGGTGATGTCGACGCCGCCGTGCTCGCGAGCGCCGTCGAGGCCGGGAGCGATCACCCGATCGCACGCGCGCTCCGTGCGTACGCGCCGACCTCGCGATCGGCGAAGAATATCCGCGAGGAGATCGGACGCGGGATCGCCGGTCTCGTCGACGGACGGCTGGTGATCGTCGGCGCACCTGCTTGGGTGCGCGCGCGCATCTCGATCGATCGACATTTGTTGCCGGATGCGATCGAGTACTGGATCGCGGAGCTCGCGGAGCGCGGCGAGACGCCGATCGTGGTCGCCATCGATGGCGTCGCCGTCGCGGTCGCAGGGCTCGCGGATCCGATCCGCCCCGACGCCGGCGCGGCGCTCGCGAAGATGATGGGACTCGGTTGGCGTGTCGAGCTCCTGTCCGGCGACGACACGCGGGTGGTTCGCCGCGTCGGCGCCTCGCTGGGCTTCTCGCCGGAGCAGTGCACCGGCAACACGTCGCCGGAGGGGAAGGTCGCTGTGGTCCGCGCTGCGCGCGAGCGAGGTCCCGTCCTCATGGTCGGCGATGGCGTGAACGACGCGGCTGCCATGGCGGCCGCGACCGCAGGCATCGCGGTCTCGGGTGCGGCGGAGATCGCGATCGAAGCCGCCGATGTCTATCTCCGCTCTCCGTCGATCACGACCGTCGCCGACGCGATCGCCGGTGGGCGCGCGACGCTGGTCACGATCAAACGCAACCTTCGCTTCTCGCTCGTCTACAACCTCGCAGCCGGCGCGCTCGCGGTCGCGGGGCTCATCCACCCACTCGTCGCGGCGGCGGTGATGCCGCTCAGCTCGCTCACCGTCCTGGCGAGCTCGTTGCGTTCGCGTGCCTTCCGGAGTCCGTCATGACCGCGCTCTACCTCGTCATT
The DNA here is from genome assembly GCA_046160585.1 of Kofleriaceae bacterium. GTDB lineage: Bacteria > Myxococcota_A > Polyangia > Haliangiales > Haliangiaceae > JABFXX01. Next base: position 12,327 of record JBJXGN010000188.1, on the reverse strand, counting down.
CCACTCGCACTCCTCGTCGCCGGCGCCGCACTCGGAGCGTTCGTGTGGGTCGTCCGATCGGGACAGCTCGACGATTGCGATACGCCGGCCCGTCGCATCTTGTTCGACGACACGAAGAAGTGATCACGTAGATCCTGCGAGCGCCGCAGTCCGTGCGGCATCGACCACAGGCCCTGGACTCGTTCGGGGACTACTCCAACCGTCGCGGCAGTGTGACGGTGAACTTCGTGCCGGTCGCGCTGCTGTCGAGTGTGATCGCGCCCTCGTGCAGCGACACGAGGCTGTGGACGATCGACATGCCGAGTCCCGTACCCGTGTCCTTCGTCGTGAAGAACGGCTCGTAGATCCGCGCCTGGATCTCCACCGGGATACCGGGGCCGTCGTCCTCGACCACGATCGCGATCTCGTCGTGCGTGGCCGCGAGTGAGACGGCGACGTGTCCGCCTTCGGGTGCGGCCTCGACGGCGTTGCGGACGATGTTGTCGACGAGCTGATGAACCTTGGGCCCGTCGACGCGCGCCATGATCGGTGCCTCCGGGATATCGGTGACCAGCGCGACGGCCCGCTTCTGCGCGTTTGGCGCCTCCAGCTCGCAAACATGCCGCACGATCTGGGCGACGTCGCGATCCTGCGGCTGGAGCTCCGGCGGGCGAGCGAACGCGAGGAAGTCGTTGAGCAGGATCGTGAGCCGGTCGATCTCCGTCTGCGCGAGCTCCGCAGGCTGCGTCAGCCGGGGATCCGAACCTTCGCGTCGGAGCCGGCGATCGAGCAGCTCGAGCTGAAGCTTCGCCGCGTTCAACGGATTGCGAACCTCGTGGGCGAGCCCTGCCGTCATCGTCCGCATCGAGGAGATTCGCTCTGCCTGGAGCTTTCGCTCGCGTGCGATCAGGCGCTCGTTCGAATCGAGCTGATAGTGACGCACCATGATGGCGAGCTCGATGTCGAGCAGCTTGTTGGCGGCTCGCATGCTCGCCGCCGCCTCCGCGAGCGGTTGCAGCTCGAACAGGCAATCGTGATAGGCGGTGCGGACCACGCTCATCGCGGTGAACATGTATTGCTGCGGCAACCCGATCTGGACGTGGCGCCGGCCGATGCGAGAGCGCTTCTCGTAGAACTTCTCGTCGTGCGGTCCGAGCAGGCCGGACGACATCCAGTCGATCAACAACCGGCGCAGCCTCTCGGCTTGCTCGGGGCCCGACAGGATCGCGGCAGCTTTCGGATCGGCCCTGACCGCGGTGTAGAACCTTTCGGCGAACTGCGGAAACACGGGGGCGAGCAGCGGATGGAGCGCCGCGAGACGCGTCATGTCGTCGTTGGAAAATCCAACGTACGCCATGAGCTCGTCGAGAAACGTGGTCACTCGCTTGGACTCTCCGTCTCGGACTTCCGCACGACCTCGACCTCCGAGCGCGGCGCTTCGTTGTATTGGTGCAACCGGTACTGGATCGTCCGGACGCTGATGCCGAGGATGTCCGCGGCCTTCGACGTCGAGCCGCCTGTCGACTTCAGCGTCTCGAGGATCGCGTACTTTTCGACCTCGGCGAGCGTCGCCCCCGGAACGATCGGCATCCCCGACGGTGTCAGTTTGGGGCGTACGTTCGGCGGGAGCGCGCGCGCCTCGATCTGCGCCCCGTTCGTCAGCACGACCGAGCGCTCGATCGCGTTCTCGAGCTCGCGCACGTTGCCTGGCCAGTCGTACGAGACGAGCAGATCCATCGTGTCAGCGGCGAAGCCGTCGAGCGTCTTGCCGTTCTCCTTCGCGTATTTTTCGAGGAAGAATCGCGCGAGCACGGGTACGTCGGTGCGGCGATCGCGGAGCGGTGGCATCTCGAGGGACACCACGTTCAGCCGGTAGTAGAGGTCCTCGCGGAACCGGCCCTTCGCGACCTCCGCGCCGAGGTTGCGGTTGGTCGCCGCGATGACGCGAACGTCCACGCGGATCGTCTGCGTCCCGCCGACGCGCTCGAACTCGTGCTCCTGGAGGAAGCGCAGCAACTTGACCTGGATCGCGGGCGAGATCTCACCGATCTCGTCGAGGAACAGGGTGCCTCCATCCGCGAGGGAGAACCGTCCGTCCTTGCGTGCGGCCGCGCCGGTGAACGAGCCTTTCTCGTGGCCGAACAGTTCGCTCTCGAGGAGCGACTCGGCGAGCGCGGCGCAGTGCAGCTTGATGAACGGACCGGACGCGCGCGGAGATCGCTGGTGCAGCGCGTTCGCGACGAGCTCCTTGCCCGTCCCGCTCTCGCCGGTGATGAGGACCGTCGCCTTGCTCGGTGCGACCTGCTCGACTACCTCGAACACGCGTTGCATCGGCGGGCTCGTCCCGATGATGTTGTTCGGTGCGACGCGATCGCGGACCCGCTGTCGAAGCTGGCGCGTCTCGCGGCGGAGCGACTGCTGCTCGAACACCTTGTCGAGGACAACGAGCAGCTCGTCGAAGTCGATCGGCTTGGTCAGGTAGTCGGCCGCGCCAGAGCGCATGGCGTCGACGGCCGAGGACACGGCGCCGAACGCCGTCATCACGACGACGGCCGCCGCGTCTTCGGACGCGCGGATCTTCTTGACCAGCTCGATGCCGTCCATCCCGGGCATCTTCAGATCGGTGACGACGACGTGTGGCGTGAAGGACTCGTACTTTCCGAGCGCCTTGAACGCGTCCGCCGCCGTCTCCACGTCGAAGCCCTCGTCACGGAGCAGCTCTGCCAGCGCGGTCCGCGCGTTGGCCTCGTCATCCACCACCAGAACTCGACCAGATCGCATCGCTACCTCCCCAAGCGAGCAACGTGCCACCTGAATATGGGCACTTGCCATGGATCGCGCGCAGACTTTGCGCGTGGTGGTGAGCGGGTGCAGTTCCTGCGCGAATCCGCTACACCGGTCGGGGGGGCCCCAGGAGGAGCTCCTCGAGCGTCGCGGTCAACTCGGCGACCTTCACGGGCTTGGTGAGGTACCGGTAGAAGCCGGTCGCCTTCGCCCGCGACGTGTCCTTGAGGAGGGCAGCGGCGGACAGCCCGATGATCGGGATGTGCCGTGTCTCGGGCGACGCACGCAGCAGGTTGACCGCATCGAAGCCGCTCATGCCGGGGAGGTTGATGTCCATGATCACCACACGCGGTTGGCGCACGCGGACGAGCTCGATCCCGATCTCCGCGGTCGGTGCCGTGACGAGCTCGATGCTCGGCAGATCCTCGACGAGATCCCTCATGAACGCGATGTTCGACGGGTTGTCCTCGACGTAGACGACGAGGTGGCGCTCCGTGGAGGTCGCGAGGGACGTGCCTGACACGTCGCGCGTCGCGCTCGGGGCGCCGGCGCCAGCCGTCACCGCGATCGGCACCTCGATCCAGAACTCGCTGCCCACACCCTCGGTGCTCGTGAATCCGACAGAGCCGTCCATCAGCTCGGCGAGCCGCTTGCTGATCGTGAGTCCGATGCCCGTCCCTTCGATCGGCCCGGCCTCCTGGCCGGCCCGCTGGAACGGTTCGAAGATCTTGTCGCGCTTGCTCTCCGGAATTCCGATGCCGTTGTCGGCCACCGAGATGCGCAATGTGCGCGGCTTGTGCTCGGCACGAACGACCAGCCAGCCGCCGGCGCGACCGTACTTGATCGCGTTCGTTCCGAAGTTCATCAAGATCTGCGACAGCCGGGTCCGATCGGCCGCGACGAGGGGAAGTGGCTCCGTGCCCAGCAGTGTCTCGATCGTGATCTTTGCGCGCGTGGCCATCGGTTCGAGCGTGGACGTGACCTCGCCGATCACCGGCGCGACGGCGACGGGCTCGGGCGAGATCGCGATGCCACCGGCCTCGATCTTCGAGAGATCGAGGATGTCGTCGATCAGCTTGAGCAGGTGCTCGCCCCCACGTAGCACGTGGTGGAGGCGATCGATCTGTCGCGTATCGAGCGGGTTCTTCCGGTCGCGCTCGAGGAGCTGCGCGAAGCCGAGGATGGCGTTGAGCGGCGTTCGCAGCTCGTGGCTCATCGAGGACAAGAACTCGCTCTTCGCGGCGCTCGCCGACTCCGCGGCCTCGCGCGCGGCGCTGAGCTCGTCCGCGCGCTGGACGTCGTCGGTGACGTCCGCGATGGTCACGACCGTTCCGTGCTCCGCGGTGCGGCGCTCGCTGACGCGCAAGAAGCGCCCCGTGCCCGTCCTGACTTCGAGCGTGCCTTCGGGTTTGTCATGGTAGGCGAGCCATCGCGACAGGAAGGACTCGCGCGTCTCGTTGCTGAAGTCGAATGCACCGGCGCCGAGCGCTCGCTGGAGGACCGTGCGGAAGTCCATGCCGACGATCGTGCTGCCGAGATCTTTACCGAGGAGCTGTCGCCCGGCGCTATTCACCATCACCACGCGATCGCGCTCGTCGAAGAGTGCGAACGCCTCCTGCACCGCGTCGACCGCCGAGTTGAGGTACGCGTACGCCTTGCGCTTGTCCTCCTCGAGCTCGCGCCGCTCCGAGATGTCGCGGATGACGGCGGTGATCATGAGGCCATTCTCGGTCTCGATCGGCGCCAAGCTGATCTCGACGGGGACCTCGGTGCCATCCTTGCGCGCGCCATGCAGGTCGAGGCCGGACCCCATCGGCCGCAAGCGTGGTGCGCCCGTGTATCCGCTGACGTGGGCGTGATGGCGGGGCCGGATCCCCTCGGGCACGAGGACATCGACGTTCTTCCCGAGCAGCTCTTCGCGCGTGTAGCCGAAGATGCGGCTGGCCTCTGCGTTGACGAGGAGGATCGTCCCCGCCGGATCGCAGACGACCATTCCGTCGGGTGCGGCCTCGACGAGCTGCTGGAACGGAAGGTCGTCACGCGTCGGCATCGGGAATCCTCAAGCAGAACACCGCCCCGGGGTTCGCGTCTTCGATCCACATCTCGCCGCCGTGGGCGCGCACCGCGACCTGACAGAAGCTCAGGCCGAGACCGCGGTTTCGGCTCGCGCCGCCGCTGGACTCGAAGCGCTGGAATACGCGTGCGCGAAGATCTTCGGGAACACCGCGACCTGCATCGGCGACCCGGATCTCGGTGGCGCTGCCGTTGCGGCTCGCCGAGATGCGGATGGCGCTGTGCTCGGGGGCGTGGCGGATCGCGTTCTCGACGAGGTTGGCGAGGATGCGATGGAGCAGCGACGGATCGGCGACGAGCTCGCGCGCGGCCGCGACATCGGCGACGAGCTCCACGTTCGATGCCGCGGCGGCGGGGCGTTGCTCATCGAACACGTCGGAGAGGTGCGCCTCGAGATCGATCGTGGTGCGAGCGGGGACCAGCCGGCCCTCGTCGCTGCGGCTGAGGTCGAGCAGGTTCAAGATCATGCGCATCAACGCGCGCGCCTCGGTCCGGATCGCCGCCGCAGCGCTGCGGCCTCGATCGGTCGCCGACGGATCTCGCGCGATGCGCTCGGCCTGGAGCTCGATCGAGTTGACCGGGTTCTTCAGGTCGTGGACGAGGAACGCCGTCAACTGTTCCTTCTGGAGCTGGAGTCGCTGGAGATCGTCGCGCTGGAGCTTCACCTCGGCGAACAGCTCGGAGCGTTCGCCGGCCATACGGCGGAGGCGCAACGCGGTCTGCACGCGGACGACGAGCTCGTTCGGTCGAAACGGCTTGGTCAAGAAGTCATCGCCGCCGGCCTGCAGCGCACGGTCGAACGTCGCGATCTCGCGCTGCGCCGTCACGAACACGATCGCGACGACATCGCCGCCGGGGAGCGTCCGGATCCGCTCGCACACCTCGATACCCCCGAGGCCGGGCATCTGGATGTCGAGCAAGATGCAGTCGGGGTGGGACCGCTCGAATGCGGCGATTCCTTCGGCGCCGTCCTTGGCCTCCACGATCTCGTACCCGTCGTCCTCGAGGGTGGCGCGCGCGAGAGCACGATTCTCGGCGTTGTCGTCGACGACGAGCACCACGGGCCCATTCACGTCAGGACCGTAGCAGATCGGCAGTTGTTTTCGGGCGATGACACGGATGCAACAACTTTGCAACGCGACGCTTCGTGCTTCACCGCGCACCCGTGCGTCGTTACAACGCTCCCCATGAGGGCTCTCGCGATCGTCACGATCGCAGCATGCGGCAGTGCGCCACGAGACGTGCCGGTCGACGGCGGGGCGGGCGTCGATGCCGTGGGCGAGCTCGACGCGGCCCCGAGTGCGTGGACGACCTCGCCGGCGTGCCCGGACGCCGCCACCGACATCTACGCGACGCAGGGCATGGCCGCGGGTGTTCGCGGCTCGATCGTGAAGTGCGCGCTCGGCGAGCTGATGTCCGTCGCCCGCGTGCAGACGGAGCTCGACGACAGCGGCGCCGAACGAGTCCTCGCGACGACCGGCGTGCGCACCGTGAAGCTCGCGTATCGCACGATCCGCTCCAACGGCACGCCCGCGATCTCGACGGCGACGATCTACCTGCCCGCAGAGCCGCGCTCGCTGCCGGCGCCGATCGTGCTCGTCGGTCGGCCGACCGCCGGCATCGCGGACATGTGCGCGCCGTCGCGCGACGTGTTGCCCGGGCCGAACCTCGCGCTGCCGTTCGCGGCGCACGGCTTCATCACGATCACTCCCGACTTCGCCGGGCTCGGCAACGAGGGCACGCACGCGTACCTCGACAACCACGAGGCCGTCATCGAGCTGTTCGATGGGGCGGACTCGCTCCACACGCTCTTGCCCGGCCTCGTCGCTGATCCGGTGGCAGCGATCGGCTATTCGCAGGGCGGCGGTGTGGTGCTTTCGGCGCAGGCGCTCGAGCATGCGATCGCCGGCGCGCGCACGCTGAAGGGGATCGCGGCCATCGCGCCGCAGTGGCCGATCTCGACGAAGTCGTTCTCGTACGAGGACGTGCTGCGCAACCCGGGCCGCATCACGGGACTCGCCGGCCTCGCGCCGCCGACGGTGACGGTGCTGCGCCACTACGGCTTCTTCACGAACAAGATGGGTACGCTCGGCGGCGACGCGTTTCCCGAGGAGGAGCGCAGCTCGATCGTGTCGTCGATCGAATCGCTGTGCACGATCCCGCTCGGGGGTGCGCTCGATGCACAGCAGCGGCACCTGCGCGATCTCGTCGATCCGGCGTTCGCCGCGCAGGTGCTCGCATGCATCGACGGCACGCCGGGGTGTGAGGGCAACGGCGCCGCGTTTCACCAGTGGATGACGAACGACTTCGTCACGGCCGATCCGCAGGGAGCGCGCGTGATGATCATGCAGGGCCTCGCGGATCAGGTGATGCCCGCTGCGGGGGAGGCGGCGTGCGACGTCGCGAAGCTCCGCGCGGAGGGCGTCGAGCCGACCGTATGTACCGACACGACCGCGACGCACGACTCGATCCTCGAGAAGCGGATCGAGGACGTGGTCGCGTGGATCGAAGCGGTGGTCGCGGACGCGCCGGTCCCGGCGTGTTCCTCGAACCTGCCGACATGTAATCGATAGCGCGAGTGGTGCGACCATTCACCCGCGGCTCCGTCCGGATCGTCGTGCGGATGAAAGCCTGGATGATGATCGTGGCGCTCTCGGCCTGTACGCAGGACCCGACCCTCGGCACCGATGGCGGCGACGGTAGCGGCGGCGGCGGCGGCGGGGGCGGCGGTGGCGGCGAGGTCGACCCACTCGACATCGCGAAGAGTGGCAGCCGCATCAAGAAGAAGGTGCTGTCGTCGAGCGACGGCGCGAAGTCGCTGCACGGCTGGTTCGACTCGCAACGCGACGAGGACTGCACCTGGCAGGTCGCGTCCGACGGCATGACTCGATGCACGCCGACCGCGGTCGCGTGGGGCGGCTACTTCGCGGACGCGAGCTGCACGACACCCGCCGGCTATTACTGGGCGAACTGCACGCCGCCGGCGTACATCTCGGTGACGAACACGACAGCGTGCCCCGCGAACACGACGACGGGACCGACGCTGTACATGCGAGGCGCGCCGATCTCGACGGTGTATTCGAAGAGCGGCACGAGCTGCGTCGCGCTGACCGCGTTCGGCTACCCGGCGTGGGCTGCAGGCGCGGTCGTGCCGGCGACGACCTTTCAAGCGGCCACCATCGCGGTCGAGTGAGATCGAGCGATAGGATGCGGCCCGCATGGCGAGCACCGAGACCACCGAGACGCCCGAGTCCGAGGCCGGCGATCCGCGGCAGCGACTCGCCCAGATCCTCGCGGAGCGGCCGGATCTCGCTGCTGCGGCGATCGCGATCTTCGACTACAGCCAGTACCTCCTCGACGACGACGAGCGCCTGACCAAGAGCGGCGCCCTCGACGGCGCCGGCCGCGATCAACTCCGCGCTCGCGCGCTCGAGACACTCGGTGGCCCCACCGCGGCGGAGGACGTCGACACCGAGGACGACAAGGATCTCGACGACGACGATGGGGACGACGACCGGGACGACGATGGGGACGGCGAGGGCGAATGATCAAGCGTCTTCGCGTGAAGGGGTTCCGGCGCTTCGTCGACTCGACGTTCGAGCTCGAACGCGGCGTGACGTTCATCGACGGTCGCAACAACGCCGGCAAGACGACGCTGTTCCTCGCGATCGAATACGCGCTCACGGGGACGGTTGCGGGCGCGCGCAGTCAGATGATGCTGCTCAATCCGGCGGCGAAGGGCCTCGGCGTCGAGCTCGTGTTCACGGGGCGCGATGGCAAGACGTACAAGCTGCAGCGCTTGCACCAGCTGCCGCCGAAAGCGCGCACGAAGCTCGTCGGTCACTTCACGCTGAAGGAGATCGTCGGCGAGGACGACGAGCGCTATCTCCTGTCTTCGGACTTCCAGGATCACGACGACGCGCTCGCGAAGAAGCTGCAGGAGATCACCGGCATCTCGCGGCGCGTGCTCGACCTCGCGGTGCACGTCCGCCAGGGCGACATCACGAAGATCCTCGACGGAGATCCGCGGCTCGACATCGCGCTCGGTATCACGGCGGCGCAGACGGCGAACGAGGAGATGCGCTCGCTCGCGCTCGAGGACGAGCAGGCGATCGAGGCGTTGCCGGCCCTCGAAGCGTCGCTCGATCACGTCGAGCGCGAGCGCAGCGCGAGCACTACCGACGAGACCGGTCTCCGCGACAAGCTCGCGAAGCTGCAGGACGAGCTCGAGAAGCTCGACGTACAGCCCGCCGAGGAGAGCGACGACGACGAGCTCGAGGCGTTCAGCGACGCGGTCGACGAATGGCACGACGCCGGCGATCGCGGCGCGCGCGCCGACGAGGGGCTCGCGGAGCTCGAGCCGGACGTCGCGCAACAGGAGAAGGAGCGCGCGGCGACACAGGCGCAGCTCGACGTGGCCGCCGCCCGCGGCGATGAAGCGGAGCGCCGCGCGGAGCTTCGCGCGCGGATTCGGCGGCGCACCGAGCAGGTGGAGCGCGGCGCCAAAGGCGCGACGACGTGCGAGCACTGCGGCGCGCCGCTCGACAGCAAGCGCGCGCAGAACGAGCTCGCCGAATGGAAGTCGGAGCTCGAGCGGCTCGACGCGAGCGCGATCGACGTGCCGGCGCTGCGCGAGAAGCTGCGCGATCTCGATCGACGAGTGCACGCGCTGGCAACCGCGAAGTCGAATGTCGAGCGGGCGCGTGCAGATCTCGTCCGCACCGAAGCCGCCGCCCGCGCGCTCGTAAAGAAGGGCGACCGGCGCTCGCTCGACGACATCCTCGAGGAACGACAGGCCGCGAGCGAAAAGGCAAAGCTCGCGCGCGCGGCGGCGGAGGCGCGCAACGAGGCGAAGCGCGAGGCGCTCGCGACGCAGATCGAGGACATCGAAGGGCGCCTCGAGCAACACGCACGGCGTGGCGGAGATCTCGATCGCGAGCACGCACGCCTCGTCGAGAGCGTCGAGCGGCTGCGTCAACGTCGCCGGCGCAGCGAAGACCTCCGCGTGCTCGCGGCGGCGTTCAAGACACTGCAGGAAGATCTGCGCACGCGCGCGGCGAGCGAGCTGTCCGTGAGGACGTTCGAAATTCACAAGGCGCTCAGCGTCGATCACGAGATCGTTCAGGTCGAGATCGATCCCGCGCGCTATCAGATGCTCGTCACGCCGCGCGATACAGGCACCGCAATGCCGGCGTCGCTCGCCCAGGGCGGCGGTCATCGCCTGTTGCTCGGCCTCGCGTTCCGCCTCGCGCTCCTCGAGCGACTCGGTCCGTTCCCGTTCATGCTGCTCGACGAGCCGACGTACGGTCTCGACGAGCGCCATCGCCACGCGCTGCTCGGGCGCATCGCGACGCTCTCGCTGTGCGAGCAGATCCTCGTCGTGACGCACCAGTCGATGGGCGAGGTGCCCGCGCAACGCATCGTGCTCGATCGGGAGGCCGCGTGAGCACTGCGAGAGCCGAGCTGATCAAGAAACACTTCGACGTCTTCCAGGCATCGCTCGCCGAGAAGCGGCCGGAGATCTTCGGCTATCACGATCTCGAGCGAGCAGTGCCCGAGGAGGCGCCGTCGAAGGAGGTGCTCGATGGTCTCGTCCAGAAAGCACTGCTCGTGCTGCTCAAGGGCAAGCTCGACGCGGACCCGGCGCTCAACCAGCGCTTCGTCGCGACCACGAAGGTCCCGCTGTGGAACCAGCTCCTCACCGCCGCGCGCGTGAAGGAGCTCGCGCGTGCGCGCATCGTCAAGAAGGGTGGGCGCAAGCAGCTGCGCTACGACGTTGCCGACCTCGGCAAGACGTTCTTCGGCAAACACCTGCTGACCGAGGCCGGCCTCGTGCGCCAGAAGGTGCTCGACAAGGACGAGCTCGAGAAGCTCCAGGCAGCGTGCGCGAAGATCAAACTGACGCTGCCCGAGACCATCGAACCGACGACGACCGAGATGTTCTTCGACGAGACGAAGGCGCCGCCACGCAAGGCGGCCCCGTCCAACGATGAACCGCCGACCAAATCCAAGAAGAAGAAGAAGACACCATGACCGACGTCCTGGACCCGACCGAGCTCCTCGCGAAGATGGAGGTGAAGAACCTCGCGCAGGAGACGCCGATCATCCTCGAGGGCCAGTACCGCGAGGCGTACGACGCGATGCTCGATGCATACAACGCGGGGCTCTACGTCGGGCTCATCGGCCCCGTCGGCTCCGGCAAGACGGCGCTGTGCCGCCGGTTCGCCGAGGATCTGAAGCGGCCGTTCGAGTGGGTCACGTTCTCGGATCTCGTTCGTCCGGCTAACCTGATTGGCAGCTTCGATCCGACGCTCGTGTTCAAATACGGGTACGCGCGCGAAGCGTTCGTGCCGGGTCCGTTCACGATGGCGGCGCTGTCGGGCGGCGTGTTCCTGGCGAACGAGCTCAACCGCGGCGACGAATACGTTCTGAACAGCCTGCTCGACGCGCTCGAGGAGCGAAAGCTGTACATCCCGAGTCTCAAGCGCTGGTACGGCGTCGACGAGCGCTTCTACTTCATCGCGGCAATGAACCCGAGCGAGGCGCGTGGCACGCGTCGCTTGCCGTCAGCGGTCAAAGATCGCATCAAGGTGTGGATCCAGCTCGGCTACCCGAAGAAGTCGGTCGAGCAGAAGATCGTCGAGCAGCACTGCAGCGAGTACTCGCTCAAGCCGCGCCAGATCGAGCTCGTGCTCGAGATCGTGCACAAGACGCGCGACGACGCGGCGGTCGCGCAGCCCGCGTCGATCCGATCGTCGATCGCCATGGTGCGCCTGGCCGCCGAGCGCGCGAAGCGAACGAACAGACCCGTCGACAACCAGCTGCTCTCCCAGGCTGGCAAGCTCGTACTGCGCGAGGCGCTGACGATGAAGCCCGGCCGCGAGGTGGAGTCGTACCTCGACGGGCTGTTCACCGAGATCCTCGGCACGACCAAATGAAGGTGACGTTGCCGCTCGCCGACGACGAGCCGTTGCCCGAGGCGGCGTTCGAGGGCGACGTCGTGACGAGGTTCACCCCGCCGACGTTTGCACTCGAGTTCGTCCGCGCGATGCGCAAGCGCACGGGGCTCTCGCACATCCCGAGCGTCCGCACGTCCGTCGCATTGCCGCGCTTTCTGACGGCGCGCTACTTCCGGACCGGCCAGCTGTCGGCGAAGGACTACGTCGAGGCCGCGGTGCTCCTGACGACACCCGAGGATCAAGGCGCGGCGTTCGAGGTCGCCCGCGAGCTCTTGTTCCCCAAGGATCGCGTCGCGATGAAGCCGGCGGAGCCTGCCGTGGCGATCCTCGACGTGGGCGGTGCGACGGTCGTGACGCCGGACGTGCCGGCCGTCGACGATGGCCCGTCCGTGCTCGAGTCGCTTGCGGGACTCAACCTCGATCTCGGCAACCTCGACGGCATCGACCTCGGGGCGCTCGATCAACTGCTCGATGCGCAGGTCGCGGCCGCGAGCGAGATGAAGTCGCTCGACCTGATCACGCAGCTCTCGTC
>JBJXGN010000187.1:0-3427 GCA_046160585.1 Kofleriaceae bacterium | reverse complement strand
CGGGGATGACGATGCGACGATCGGGCGCATCGCGCGTGATGCGGCCGGACACCCTCTATTCATCCAGCAGCTAGCGTCGGCAGCGCACGATCCCCGCGTGCGCTCGGCGGAGCTACGTGAGCTCATTCTCTCGCGGATCGATCAACTCGCCGATGGTGCGCGCCGTCTCGTCGAGACGGTGGCGCTGTGTGCCGGTCCGGTAGATCAGACTGTGGCCCTCGCCGTCGCGGGCCTCGCCGGCGTGGACGTCCTCGCAGCGCTGCATGCCCTCAGGCAAGCGCGACTCGTCAACGGCCGCGGAACGGCCGACAGCATCGTCCTCGAGCCAGCGCACGATCGGATTCGCGAGACCGTCGTGGGATCGCTATCACCGACGTACTCGCGGTCGGCGCACCTGCGGATCGCAGACACGTTGCTCGCTCACCCGCAACCGGATCCGGACGCGCTGGTTCATCACCTCCGGCATGGTGGGGATCGCGAGCGCATGACGACGTACGCGCTGCTCGCAGCTGAACGCGCGGAAGCGACGCTCGCGTTCGAACGTGCAGCTGGTCACCTCGAGCTTCTTCTCGAGGTCGGCGTCGCGGACGGCGCCGAGCGTTCGCGACTCCTAGAGCGATACGGCGACGCCCTCGCCAACGCCGGCCGCGCTGGCGATGCCGCGGAGGCCTTCGAGAGCGCCGCAGATCTGTCAGAACCCGGTGTTCGCGAACAACTCCTGCGACGTCGATCCGGCGAGCTCACACTGCGGAGCGGACGAATCGAGATCGGACAAGCGCGGATGGAGCGCGTGCTGCGTGGTGTCGGGCTTCGCATGCCGCGTAGTCGACGCTCTGCCGCAGCGCTGTCGGTCGTCCGCCGATTGCGATTGTTCACACGCTCGCTGAAACCCCGAGTGAGCACACAACCACTCGATACCGCCGCGAAGGCTCGACTGCAGGCGCTGTGGAGCGCATCGACCGGTCTCTCGATGGTAAATCACGTGGTTGCAGATGCGCTGGGTCTCCAGCACATGTTCGAGGCGATGGCGCTCGGCGACCGTTCGCATCTCGTGCGTGGTCTCGGCTACGAAGCCGCGTTCGAGGCGGTCATCGGTGGGAAGTTCTTTCGCAACCGCTGCGTCCGAATTCTCGACACGATGGACAAACTCGCCGCGGAGTCGGGCGAGCCGTACGATCTCGCGTGGGCGAAGCAAGCGCGCGGCATCACGGCGTGGTTTCTTGGTGACTGGCGGTCGTCGTGGCGCAACTGCGACGAGGCCGCCAGCCTCTATCGCGAGCACTGCCGAGGAGTCGCATGGGAGCTCGCGATCTGCGACGCGTATCGACTCCCCGCACTCACCTACCTTGGCGACGTTGCCGAGCTCGCGCGCGTCGTGCCTCGCGCGTTCATCGGCGCACGCGAGCGCGGCGATCTCTATGCTGTCAACATGCTCCGCCTCGGCCAGCAGAGCATGACGTTCCTCGTCGCAGACCGTCCGGGCAACGCGCTCGAAGAAGCCCGCGCCGCGATCGCTCCGTTCCCGGCCGAGCCATACCTTCTCCCCCACTATCACCATCTGTTCGCGACAGCGCAGGCCGAGCTCTATCGTGGCAACGCTGACGTAGCGTTCATTGCGATCGAATCCGCATGGGTTGGCCTGGGCCAAGCTCGCCTTCTCATCGTGCAATGTCTTCGCTGCGAGATCCGTCATCTCCACGCACGCGCTGCGATCGCGGCCGCTGAGACCGCCTCGGCCTCCGAGCGCGTTCGTCTCCACACGATCGCACGCTCGGAAGCAAAGACAATCGCTCGAGACGATGTCGGCCCCGCGGCTCCCTTCGCCGCTGCGATCCGTGCCGCGATCGCGCAAAGCTCCGAGGACCGAGAGCGCGAGCTCTCCAGGGCACTCGCCGGCTTCGAAGCGGCCCGGATGATGCTCTACGCTCACGCGTGTCGCGACCGCCTCGGCGCACTCCGGGGTGGCTCTGCGGGTGCCACCGACCGGGCGGTCGCTGCCAGCTGGTTCGCGGAACAGCAGATCCGCGACCCGGGACGCATGATCGCCATGCTGGTGCCCGGCACGTGATTCCGTCGCCGTACGACCGCGCGCAGCTTCCTTCGCCGCTCGCCGTCACGGACTCCGAGTTCAGCTGGTACATCTTCGAGGTTGCCAGTTCCTCCCGCCGCTTCGCGGGTCTAGTGTCGGTGCATCGCACCGGCCCGCGCGCCCGCTCGATCGCCTTCGGCCCGCAGCTCCTCACTGCCCGAGACCTGCCAGCGCCGCTCTCGGACCTCGTTCCGGCCTGGCTCCCGATCCTGTCCCCCCTTCGCGTCGAAACCGACGATCGTCCGATGCTCCTCGTCGCCCTCTACGACCTCGACGAACGCACGCAACCGGTCGTGGTCGAGCACGCCGTCGAGCACTTCGACTCTGCGCTCTTCGCCGCCCGCGCCAAACACGCGACGGTCGACGTTCACGGCGGCCACGTCGTCCTCCGTGCCGACACCCCGCAATTCACGCTGGACCTCCATGTAACGGCAACCAAACCACCCGTCGGCTTTGGTCCCGATGGCTCTCCCGAGATCCATCACGGTCGCATCGCCACGAGCTACATCCAGCGACCACGTCTCTGCGTCACTGGAACCGTCGAGCTCGACGGTATGACCGCGATTGTCGCCGGCGAAGGCGTCCACGATCACCAGTGGCTCCGCGTCACGCAGCCGAACCTCAAGTGGATCTGGCCCCACCTACGTCTGCCGGACGGGCGCGAACTGACCGGCTATGTGATCCGCGACAGCCTAGCGGGCCGAGCAGCCGACGCAGACAACGGCTGCGAGCTCGGTCGTGGCGGCTGGATCGTCGACCGAAACGGAACCGTCCGTGAAACCCCCTTCGACGTACGCGCGACCTCCCACGTCGACACCGAACGAGGCCGAGTACCGACCGCGTTCGTCGTCGAGGCGAGTGAGCTCGATGTGCGCTTCGAGATCGAACACGCGATCTCCGCACCGTTCATCCGGATGCAGACGTTCGGCGCGCTCCTCGACGCCGGCATCTACGAAGGACCGATCGAGGTCCACGGACATCCCTCGATCCGAGGATGGATCGAGGTGATGAACGCGGCGCACACGCGGCTAGATCTCGCTACCCGGATCCTGAGGGTCTAGCGCGTTGGGATCACCGCTGCAGATGCCGGTAATGCTTCCGCTGCTTAGCGAGACACTTTGAACTCCATGCGGACACTTGCATCCGAACAAGAGGCCAGCGCGAGCCTCTGCAAGGAGGTATGCGTCTTGAACAGCTGGGTCGTCGCTGCCTGTCTTCTCCTTCGCTTCAGCTCGATGTTCTCCGATACCAAGCGAGCACGAACACGTCGGGCTACCTTTGCCCGTTGCACTCGCTGCAAACTCACTTCTGAAACTCATTTTTCTTCTCTCCTTTACG
>JBJXGN010000186.1:0-3787 GCA_046160585.1 Kofleriaceae bacterium | reverse complement strand
CGGTTCGGAGCGACAGCATGGCGGGCCCCTCACGTGCGCACGAGGTCTTGTCCCCGTCCTGTGGTTCTCCGTGGGCGATGCGGAGGACATAGCGAACGTTGGTCTCGAGTCGACCACCATAGTCCTCGGCGGCAATCCCCATGCCTTCGATCGTCAAGCGTGACTGAACATCGGTCGCATCGGTCCAGCACAGGACTCCCAACGAAGCGCCGGAGTCCACGCCGAGCGCGACACCGACGTAGGGAATGCCGCCGCCACCGAGTGAGAGGTTGGTGTAGCGGTACGCGATCTCCACGTAGCCGAACTGTTGAACGTTCACGTCGGTGGTCAACTTCGCGAACGCGCCACTGGCGAACCTCAGACGATCGTCGACGACGCTGAACACACCGATGGGACTCTCGGACCATCCAGCGAGATCCGCGAACGTATACAGCGCGAGAACATCCCCCGGCGTGGTCGAGGGATCGCAGAGATCGCCGACCCCATCGCCATCCTGATCGGCGAGCGGCGCCGAGGAGCTGCGATGAGGACAGTTGTCACAGACATCACCGATCTGGTCGCTGTCTTCGTCGTGCTGATCGACATTGGGCACCTCCCGACAGTTGTCGACATCATCGAAGAGCGTGTCTCCGTCCGTGTCGACCCTGGGATCGCCGTCGACCATCGCATCGATGGGAACCATCGCATCGGGAGGGCGAGCGAGGTTGAAGACGACGTCGCATCCCGCCACGACGAGCGCACCGAGGACAGCGGCTGGCGTCGAGGACCTCACCCCGAAACTCTATCACCCACTAGAAGCCGCACATCTGCGCGAGCGTCTTCGGACACCGCAAGATAGGTGCATCGCCATCGCGTCCCACCTCGACGCACTCGGAGGTGCCGCTCTCGTGGCGAGAGACTGCCGCGCGGATCTCGGGGTCTGTCCACTCCATCGCGCCGATCGGAACCGGCTTCGAGTAGTCATACGTTCGCCTCGGCTTCGTCAGCTCGCGAATACGCGCGCACTCGGTCTCACGAGCAGACTTGCGAACCAGCGCTGACTCGCACGATGCGAGAGCGAGGACGGTGATCGCGACATGACTGGATCGCATCGACGTGCGGATAGTAAGGCACATGGGCAGCCAGCGCGATCGCGTTGCGGCGTCGTCGCGAGCGTGCGACCAGGTGCCGGTGCACATGGCACCGAACGCAGGAGACGCATGACTTGACCTTGCTCTATCAGCACCGGATCATGGCCCATCTCGCTCTCACTCGTAGGCTTGGTGACGGGGCTAGCCGTGGGTTTTAGCCTCGGCTGTGGGCGGATCGATTTTGAAGCCGAGGATGGAGCGATCGAGACGCCGCGGTCGTGCCGAGATCTCGAACTCCTGGGCAGATCCACCGGCGTGCATCGGCTTGCGGGGCGTGACGTGTGGTGCGAGCAAGAGCGTCGCGGCGGGGGTTGGACGCTTGCACTCAAGATCGACGGCGCCCAGCCGACGTTTCGCGGCGACAGCGCGCTGTGGGAGAACACGACGCTGGTCGCGGAGACAAGTCTGGATCCGGCTGTGCTCGACGAGGCGAAGCTCGCTCCCTTTGTCGACGAGCCCGTCGCAGAGATCCTGCTCGTCATCGACAACGACAAGGACGTCGTCATGCGCATGCGCGGAAGAAGTCTGCGCGAGCTGTTCGCGAGCGGACTGACGTATCCAGCGCACACGCTCGATTCCGAGTGGCGTGCCGCGTTTGCCCCCGGTTCGCTGCAGTCTGGGTGTCGCCAGCAGGGCCTCGGGATCACGAACAGACCCACAACCGGCGAGCAGCATCGGTTGCGGATCGGCGTGATCGCGAACAACGAGTCGGACGAGTGCGAGACCTCCGATTCGTTTGTCGGGGTGGGCGCGGAGTATCAATGCAGCAGCGGTGTGCGCCTCGCCGCGGGCAACATGGGTCCTGTCGTGAGCCAAGTGTGTCAACCCCATCGCGTGCTCGTGTACGTGCGCGATGATGATCAGACGCGATTCGCAACGCAGCCGACGTGTCGGGCACACCTCGACCGCGGTCGCACCACCGACGGCGTGTACATCATCGACGGCGTCCCGCGCCGATGCGACATGACGACCGACGGAGGTGGCTGGACGAATGCGCTCGACTTCGATGGAGCGAGGGCCCCATGTCCGGCGCCGTGGCTCGCCGACCCAACCGACCTCCGGATCTGCATCACGCCGGGCGGACAGTCGAGCTCGAGCTTGTTCGTTCCGAGCCCGATCGGTGCGTACTCCGAGGTCATGACGTCTGCGCTCGCGTACCAGCGGTCGAACACGGACGCGTTCGACCCGGCGGCTCCGATGATCGACGAAACCTATCTCGACGGGCTGTCGATCACGTCGGGGATCCCTCGTCAGCACATCGCGAGCTACGCGTCGGGGTACAGCGAGCAAGTCGGATGTGGAGGTCCGATCGACCGGTGCAACTGCCCCTGCCTTGGTGGCCCGGCGCCTCCGGCATTCGTCCAGCCAGGTTCATACCGGTGCGAAGCCGGCGCTCGATCGGGCGTGGGCGACGATGTCCTCGTCCGCCCGGAGCCGCTATTCGACGGGTACGAAATGGCCATTGGTTGCGAGACAGAGGCACGTGGAGAACCGATCCTCTCGACGCTGGCAACGCCGACGATGGCAGATATCGAGGCACGGCTTCTACGCGACGAACCCGATCAGGGCGAGGGCCTGGCGATCTATCGCCTCGAGATCTGGGTTCGGTGAGCTCTCTACGGTTTCTTCTTCTTGGTCGCCAGCAACTCGATCGTGACGGCGGTGAGCCCTTTGTCCTTCGTGGTGACCGACGTAGTCCACCTACAACGTGTAACGTGGACGAGATCTGTGTCGGCGACTGCGGGAGCTGCTGACAGGGCGATGCAACGAGCTTTCACATGGCCTAAGGAACACCTCCGATCGCGTCGGTATTCAACACCTGTCGAACGCGAATTCAGATGCGCGCGGGTCGAGCCGATATCGGCGTGCGGAAATCCGGGACGATTCACGGGCATCCCGTCGGCCGCCGGGTGCAAACTGCCCGCTGTGCCGCACATCGAGCTGTTGATCCGGCGATCTCGATCGGCGAACCGGATGCACGCGTCATGGGGGTAGTGGAGCGCGGCGTTGCGCAGCGGTACGTAGCTTGGCTGCAGCGACGACGCGCGGTCGTGCTGTCGGGTGCCGGTCTCGCGTTCGTGATGGCGGTGTACTTGATCGTGGTGCGGTTGCCGTTGCGCGCCGACGTGTCGTATCTGCTGCCCGAGAAGGCCCGCTCGGTGCGCGACCTTCGCACGATCGAGCAACGGGTCTCGCTCTACGACCAACTCGTCGTTCTGATCCAGTCGAGCGATGCGGATCGCCGCGCCTCTGCGTCGACTGCCATCGCCACTGGACTGCGCCGGATGGACCCGGATCTCGTACGCGAAGTACGAGACGACGACGCCGCGGCTCGAGCGTACATCCGCGCCAACGTGCACCAGTACATACCGCTCGCGCAACTCGTCGACGGCTGCGACGCGCTACGACAGTTGCAAGCAGAGTTGGCGGCTCGTGCCAACCCGCTCTTCATCTCGCTCGACGACGAACAGGACGTTGCCGCGGATAGCTCGCGGCTCGCGGATGACATCGACGAGCTTCGCAATCGCTGGCGCGAGCTTCGAGAACGGTTGACGCAGTCGAGTTACGTGAGCGGGGATGTCCAACGCGTGATGGTGCGCATTGCCTTCGACCGGACCGACACCAAACGGGCAGCACGGCTGATGCGCGAGGTCGAC
>JBJXGN010000185.1:0-58248 GCA_046160585.1 Kofleriaceae bacterium | reverse complement strand
CGAGGTCGAAGTCCGCGCCGATCGCCTGCACCCCGCCGCGCGAGATTCCCGACGAGGGGAGTGCGACAAGCGCGGGGATCTCGACCTCCGTCGACCCGTCGAGGACGAGGATCTGGAGCGTGGTCTCGCCTTGCGCGTCGCGCCACTCGACGAAGTGAGCAAGTGCGCCTTCGCTCGGCGTGAACGTGGCGCCACTCTGAGTGAGAGAGACATCCGTCGGTGGCACGAGCCACTCGCCGGCCGCGAGTGCGGTGCCCGTCAGACCCTGGCGGATGATGATGCTCTGCGGTCCCATCTCGCCCATCGACGTCTGCGCGACGGCAGTGAGCCGGTACGTACCGCCGCCCGTGAACGCCTCTGGCTTCGGGCTGAGCACACTCGTCGGATCCTCGAGAATGAACATCGGGATCTGGACGACCTCACGATTCCCGATCTCGATGCCGACAAGCGACTGCACCGTCGTGAGCGCGGCGGGCGGCGTACCGAGATCGACGGTGACCTGTTGCATCTTGCCGGCCTCGACGAGCGCGAGCGTCATGCCGGACTGATTCACGCCGTTCTCGACGGAGATGTTCTCCTTGATCGCCCAGCCGATGATCGTGTTCGTGTCGTCGTCGTCGTTCAGCGTGCCACGACCATCGCGGTCGACAATCGCCGCTGCCAGCGTGACATTGCCGGTCCGCGTGTTGACGCGCCACGCGCACATCGTGACGCCGAGGCAGATGTTGCCCATCGCGGGCGTGACGATGTCGTTCGCGTCGTCGCCGAGGATGTCGGTCTGCGAATAGGTGACGAGCGCCGCCTTGATGTGGTTCTGGGGGAGGTCCTGCGCCCAGTTGTCGATCGTGCCCGCAAGCACCGCTTGGTCGGGCGCACCCGGCGAGTCGGCGGGAATCGGGATGGTGACGTTGGCGCCGTTCGCGCCGACCCACACCGTCGAGCGAAAACCGGTGACCTTCACGGCGATGGTCTGGCGACCCTCGACATCCGCGAACACCGCGAGGCCGTCCTCGTCGGTCTCCTTCTCGGTGCCACCGACCTCGACCGTCGCGTTCGCGATCGGCGCGTCGGTCTCTTCGTCGATGATGTGAACGTTCAGCTCGCCATCGATCTCGCCATCTCCGACACCGCCGCCGGGGATCACCCGTGGATCGACATCGTTGCTGCAACCAACCGCGAGCACACCGACGCAGACGAAGCCCCAGCTACGCATGGCGCGATCATATCGGCGGGTTGTCGAGCCGCCAAGTTTGCGATCGGTGCACCGTGGGCGACAGCACGTAACGCTCGAACACGCGTGTAGTGAAGTCGGCGATCGTCGCGCCCGGCTGCTGGGTCGCCACGAGCGTTCCCGGGTTGATGAACACGATGCCCTCGATCTCGCGAACCATCGGCTTGTGGGTATGTCCGCCGACGACATAGCGGTACCGCTTCGCTCGCACCAGCGCCCACAGCGGGTCGAGGTTCTCGAGGCCGTAGCCGAACGTGTCGTAGTCGAGCTCGGCCATGTCGTCGTCGCCGATGCCGTGGCATAGGAGCAAGCGGCCCGTCGGCGTCGTGTATTCGCGCGTCGAGGGAAGCTCGGCGAGCCAGTCCATCACGTCGTCCGAATAGTCGACGAGGTCCATTGGATTGCCCTCGATCACCCAGCGCTCGTGGTTTCCGCGCACGACATCGACCCTGCGCTGGCGCAGCCGCGTGATGCACGGCAGCGGATCGTTCGGCCCGTCGACGATGTCGCCGACGGACAACACGCGATCCACGCCCTCTTTCACGCCGAGTGCGAGCGCCTCCACGAGGAGGTCGTCCTCGGTGTGGATATCGCCGATGAGGAGGACGCGCATCAGCGCTTCTTCTTCCCCACCGGGATCGACGAGAGGATCACGTTCACCTCGCGCATCCGCGACTTGTTGTGCGTCGGGAACTTGTCGAGGTCGGCGCGCGCCTTGTCGTACTGCTTCGTGGCGACATAGAGGCGCGCCCGCATGAGGTTGGCGTCGTCGACACCGCGCGAGGGGCGCGAGACGACGACCGACAGCATCTCGATCGCTTTTTTCCGATCGCCCTTCGCCTCGTACGCCTGCGCAGCGATCACGTACATGCGGTCGCTCGTGTCGTCTGGGGTGACCACCTTCATCCAGGCCTGCGCCACCGCGAGCGCTTCGTCCTCGTAGCCCCACTCGCGATACAGGCTCGCGAGCCTGAAGTACGGCGCGTAGTCCTTCGGTCCGCGCGCGATCGCCTGCGTCCACACCTCGGCGGCGAGCCGGTGATCTTCGTTCGCTGTATAGATGTCACCGAGCGCGACGTGTGCGCCCCACTGCTCGGGCGCGAGCGACAGCGCGTATTCGAGCACCTGCTGCGCACGCTCGCTCTTCAGCCCGGCCTCGGCGGCGGACAGCTCGAGATACTCCTCGTGGATGCCGCGCCGCTTCGCCTCCGCCTGACGCGCCCGCTGGTAGTCGCGCAGCCACAGCGAGCGCCCGTATTCGAACGCGTACACGGGGTGCGTGGGCACGAACGAAAACGCTTTCTCGAACGCGTCCGTCGCCTCGGAGAACATCCCCGGGATCGCGTACACGCGACCGAGCTCGTACCACGCGACGTCATGGCCATCCCACGTCGCCACGACACGCCGGTATTCGTTCTGCGCGTCTGCCCACGACAGCCACTCGGCGTGTTTTCGCGCCGACTGCATCACCGCGGCGATCGCGCGCATCTTCTCGCCGGGCGGTGAGCTCGGACGCACCGGTCGCGGCGTTGGCAGCGCCTTGATCGAGAGTGGTGCGGGCAGCTGCGTCTTCGTGCCGGTCTCGGGCTTCACGATCTTCGCCGACGACATCGTGACGAGTCCCGCGCGAGACTTGTCGCCGCCCGGCGACGTGAACGCAAACGTGCCCGCGACCTCGAGGTAGTCGCCGACCTTCCACGCCACCGTCTTTGGGAGATCCGCGATGTGCAGCGAGAACTCCCTCGGCGTGGTCTTCGTGTCGCCGAGGTAGATCTTCTCCAGCTCGCAGCGCTTCGGATCCGCCGCGAGCTCCTTTACCACCTGCGCGCGGGTCTTGAACGGCTCGAGGTTCTCCGAGACGCAGTCATAGACGTGCGTCACGTAGCCACGCACGACGACGGGCTTTCCCTGGTGCGCGCGCCGCCCCATCACACGTAGCTGTCGCGCGCCCATCGCGTTCGCCGACGGGACCAGCATCTCGAAGGAGGGCACCTTCGGCACATCGAGGGACCTGCTGCCCGTATCGGGTGCCGGTCGATCGTCGGCGTGCACCGTGCCCGCCGAGCCTGCGAGGCATGCAGCGAGCATCGCCCCCACCCATGGCGTCCATTCCGCACGTCGAGCCCGACAACCCATCCAGCCATCATGCCGAGCCCGGCCGCCCATCCCACCATCATGCCGCTATAGTGGGCGCGTGCAAAGCTTCGCAGTCGAGCCAAAGGCCCCGCGCACGACCTGTGCACGTTGCCGGCGCCCGACGAGCGTGTGCTACTGCGCAGCGCTGCCCGAGCTCGAGACGACCACGCGTATCGTGATCCTCCAGCACCCGCGCGAGCGCGACATGCCGATCGGCACCGCGCGCATGGCGTCGCTCTGCCTGCCGAACGCGCAACTCCACGTCGGCGCTCGTTGGGACTCGCACGCCGCTCTCGCCACCGCGCTCGCCGATCCTGCGCGCCCGCCGATCCTGCTCTATCCGGGCGCCGGCGCGCGCGACATCCTCACCGATCCGCCCGAGGGTCCCGTCACGCTCGTCGTCGTGGATGGCACGTGGTCGCAGGCGAAGACCGTCGTGCGCGACAATCCGATCCTGCACGCGCTCCCTCGCTACGCGTTCGCCACGCCCGAGCCGTCGCACTACCGCATCCGCAAGGAGCCACGCGCCGAATACGTCTCCACCATCGAAGCCCTCATGCACGTGCTCGGTGCGCTCGAAGGCTCGCCCGATCGGTTTCGCGCGCTGCTCGATCCGTTGAACGCGATGGTCGACGCGCAGCTCGCCGCGCAAGCGCGCTCCCCGCGCCGCTACTCCGTACGTGTGCCGAAGGCGCTGCGCCCGCCGAAGCGCGCGTTGCCCGACGTCGCGTTCGAGGACCTCGTGGTCGTCGTCGGAGAAGCGAACGCCTGGCCGTACGACGCGGGAAACAACGCGCAACGCGACGAGCTCGTGCACTGGCTCGCGCAACGCGTGGCGACCGGCGAGACGTTCTCGATGATCGCGCGCCCCGAGCGACCGATCTCGCCGACCACGAGCTTTCACACGCAGCTGCCCGAGGAAGCCCTGCTCGCGGGCACAGCGCGGGCCGAGGTATTCGACGCGTTCGAGGCATGGTCACACCCGTCGGACGTGATGCTGTCCTGGGGCCACTACGGTCCATCGCTGGTCCTCGATGCCGGCGGCTTCCTCCCATCGTCGCGCATCGACATGCGCGCCACCGCCCAGCGCTTCGAGAGCAAGAAGCTCGGCACGCTCGACGAATACGCGGCTTCGCTCGGCTTCACGCACGTTTCCAACGCACCCGCAGCCGCACCGAGCGGAGCGCCCGGCCGGGGCGGCGAGCGCCTCGCCATGCTCGCGCACATCGTTCGCGCATGGAACGCACGCAGCGAATGAGCGTGCCCGACGATCCGTCCGCGCGTGGTCCCACGCGTGAGGTCATTTGCGGCGACGGGGTAGCGTTTCTACGCGATCGCTTGCCGCCCACGCACGCGATCTTCACGTCGCTGCCCGATCACAGCGAAGTGCCGGCGATGGGCGTACCCGCATGGAAGACCTGGTTTATCGACACGGTCGCGCTCGCGTGTCGCGCGATCGCCGACAATGCGGTCGCGGTCTTCTATCAGACCGACGTGAAGCACGACGGCCGATGGATCGACAAGGGTCACCTCGTCCACTGCGGCGTCGACGCGGCCGAGTCGCACGTGGTGTTCCACAAGATCGTGTGCCGCGTACCTGCGGGTATGACCACGTTCGGTCGGCCCGCGTATGCACACCTGATCGCGGCGAGCAGAGAGCGCCGCCTCGATCCCGGCACCTCCACGCCCGACGTGCTGCCGACCCTCGGCACGATGTCCTGGGCCCGCGCGATGGGCAGCGCCGCGTGTGATGCCGCGATCGCGTTCATCGCGAAGACAGGCGCGACGACCGTGGTCGATCCGTTCTGCGGTCAGGGCACCGCGCTCGCAGCCGCGAACGCCGCCGGCCTCGACGCGATCGGGGTCGAGCTCTCGCGCCGCCGCGCCGCGAAAGCCCGCAAGAGCTAGGGCGGACTACGGAGGATC
This sequence comes from Kofleriaceae bacterium, assembly GCA_046160585.1. Lineage (GTDB taxonomy): Bacteria > Myxococcota_A > Polyangia > Haliangiales > Haliangiaceae > JABFXX01. Next base: position 52,955 of record JBJXGN010000185.1, on the reverse strand, counting down.
GATCACGAAGTGGTCGTACGCGACCGGCGCTGCAGGCGGTGTCGCACCGAGTTGCTGCGTTGCGCTCTCGAGCTCCATCACCTGCGCCGCGCCGAGCTGCAGGACGTGCTCGTTGGGCTGGAACGTCGTCATGTACGGATAGCTCTGGCGCGGCGTCGACGTCATCTCGATGTGCGCGCCGAGGACGTGCGAGATCGGATGCGCGCCGACCCACTGCGCGAGCTTGGTCGCCGTCGCCCGGAACTGCGTCCAGTCCTGCACGAAGAGCATCCCCGGGTAGAGTGTGTCACCGGTGAAGAGAAGCCCGGTGTTGCGATCGTAGATCGCGAGGTGCTGCCCGTGATGGCCGGGGATCTCGAACACGTCGAGCACGCGGTTGCCGAGGTCGCGCATGCCGGGAGTCGACGCGGTTGTGCCGAACGCCGCGCGGATCGCCGTGAGGTTCGTGGCGACGACCATCGTGTTCGGTTGCCCAGCGAACTGCGGATCGCCCGCGACGTGATCGCCGTGCGCGTGCGTGTGCGCGACGAGCAGGGGCTTCTGCCCGATGCGAGCACGGAGCGCGTTTCGCAAGGCCGGCGTGTTCGTCGCACCGGTGTCGAGGAGCAGCGCGCTCGTCTCGCCGATCAACAGGTAGATGAAGGGCGCCTCGAACGTGCGGCACTTGTTCTGGCGAAAGATGATCGTGGTCGCGTTGTACGCGTGCTCCTGGAGCTCGGGATCCGCGTTCTGCGCGCAGTTCTGCGAGCCGTGGATCCACACGACGTTCAGCGTGCCCGGGATGAGGCCACTTCCCGGCGCATCGATCAGCGCGCCGTCACTCGTCGCGGCATCCCCGTTCGAGGCGGCATCGATGGCGCTCTTGGGTGGATCGCTGCACGCGACGAGGACGAGCGCGAGGACTACCGTTCGGGGCACGAGACATTCTCTCTCGATCGGTCGCTCACCGCACCTGACACCCACCGATCATCCAGGTGCGGGCCTACCCGTCCAGGCGTCGCGGGGTGCACGTCGAGTGCTTCTATTGTGCGTCATGTCGAACCCCAACCAGCATCTGTCGGAGCTCGAGGCCCTGCTGGCCCACGCGGCCGATCTATCGGCGCGTCAGGATGTCCCCAAAGAAACGTTCATGGCCGCTGCATGGAACGCATACCTCGAGGCGCGCCCGGGGCTTCGCGAGGAGCTCGAGGAGCGCGAGCTACGCAGCCAGCTCAAGAAGCTTCGCAAGCAAGGTCTGCTCGCGCTCGCCTAGCTCATGCGACCCGTGTGACCACGAGTGAACGAACCTTGCCGGCGAGCCGGAGCTCGAGCTCGTCATTGGCGCACTTGCCGAGCAGCGCCTTACCGATCGGCGACGACAGCGTCACCACGTGGATGTCGCCCGCGAGCGTGTTCCCGCCGCCGTGGGGAGCCACGAAGTAGCGGCGCTCGCCACCCTCTTCTTCCACGGTGACCAGAGCGCTCATCGCGACTGCGGTGCACGGCGCGAGGTTCATCTTCTCGACGCTCGCGACCGCGGCCTCGAGGTCCGCGACGCGCTGCGCTTGTCCGCGCGCGATGTACGACTGCTCGAGGCCACGCGTATCCTTGTCGTTCTCCGCCTTTGACTCGGAGTGCGTCGCACCCTCGACGGCGGACGCGTGTGCGACGCGTGCGGTCGCGAGCATCTCGACCAGCTGTGCGAGGAGCTCGGCGCGCAGCGCGGCCTTTTCGACCGCCTTCATTTGATCTTCGCCTTCACGAACATCGGCTGCGCGAGGAGCTCTTTCAGCTCGTAGCGCATCTTGTGGCGCTTCATCGCGTCGAGCGCGGTCTGCATCGCGGCGCGATCGCCGAGCTCGAGATGCACACACGCGAGGTTCACGTAGATCGCCGTGTTCTCCTCGGCGTGTGGTGTAGCAGCGGCGACATAGCGCTGCGCGCGCTCGCGATCGGGCGGCAGGCCGTTGTTGTCGTGCTGCACCGCATACAGCGCGTTCGTGTAGACGGCGAGATCCGTCGGCGACGACGCGATCAGGCGATCGAACAGCACGAGCGCCGGCGCGAACTGCCTCGCGGAGACGAGCGTCATCGCGGTCCGGTGCAGATAGTCACGTAGATTTTGTCCTCCGTGTCGGTTTCTTCGTCCACGTCCCGAACGCCTTGCTCGCACCCTTGCCGTAGTTGCCACTGCCGCGCAGTCCGAACGCGAGCACGCGCGCGCCGAGCTCGCCGGCAAGCGCCGCCGCGACGCCGAGGTCGACGGTCTGCCGCGTCCCGTCGGTGATCATCGACCAACCCTTCTTGGGCGCGCCGATCACGACGCGCATCGCACCCTCGCCACCCTTACTCTCGACGGCGCCGATCGACGCGTATGCCTTCTTCACGGCGGCGACCAGCGCCGCCTGCGTCTTCGTCGCGACGACGAGTCCCGCGAGGTAGGTCATTGCGTCACGTCGTCGAACAGGTCTGTGGAGAAGTACCGCTCCATTCGATCGCACAGCACCGTGGCGATCGTCTTCCCCGGGCCGAGCCGCCGCGCCATCTGCCGCGCAGCCGCGAGGTTGAGTCCGCTCGACGGCCCCACGGGCAGTCCGCGCCCGCACAGCTCGCGCGACGCTGCGATCGCCTCGCGCTCGTCGATGCAGATGTCCTCGTCGAGCCCGATCTCGTTCGGGTTCATCAGCGCCGAGAGTCCCTCGACGACGCCGGGGATCCCGCCGCACACTTCGGGTTGCCCGTCGAAACATGCGGAGCCCTTCGTCGGCAACGCGCGTGCGATGCGCGTCGCGTGCCCCGCTTCCTTCAGTGCGCGCGCGATCCCCATCAGTGTTCCGCCCGTGCCGACGCCTGCGACGAAGCCGTGGATCGTGGTGCCGACCTGCTGGATCAGCTCGGGCCCGGTTTCCCGCTGGTGCGCACGCGCGTTGAGCGGATTCTCGAACTGGCGTGTGAGGAACACCGCCGGATCCGCCGCGGCCATACGCCGTGTCTCCTCGATCGCCCCCAGGATGCCGGCGCCCTTGGGGGTGAGCACCGTCTCGCCGCCGTAGCGTTTGATGATCAGCGCGCGCTCGCGGCTAACGTTTTCGGGCATGACGGCGCGGAAGCGCACACCGATCACCGCGCACGCCATCGCGAGCGAGATCGAGGTCGAGCCGCTGGAAGCCTCGACGACGATGGTTCTCTCGGTGATCGCTCCGGTCTCGACGCCGTGCCCCAGGATGAAGGCGGCCACGCGGTCTTTGGTCGAACCGGACGGCAGGAGGTACTCGAGCTTGAGCCAGATCGTGCACCCCGTCGGGTCATCCCGCAGTGGGATGGCAACCGTGCGCGCCGCCATGCGAATCAGCGCTGCTTTGCGCTCGGCGAGGGACATGTGGTGACCCTACCTCACGTTCCCGCTTGAGCCGTGCCCTCGAAGGTGCGTATAAGCCGTCAGGGTATGACCAAGCTGGCGTGGCTGGGAGTGGCGCTTTCGCTCGTCGCGTGTACGAAGGGGGACTTCGACGCGAACACGAGCCACGCGAAGGTCAGCGAGGCGGCGTTCGATCGTCTCTCGACGCCCGTCACCGTCGCACCACCGGGCCTACTCGAGAGCCGCGTGCTCGATCTCGCGGACTGCGCGCTCGAGGGCACGCAGGTCACCTCGATGTGCCCGGCCATGCAGACGCTCGCACGCGAGGTCGAGCGCTCCGCGCGTCTCGGTCCGGATGTCGTCGAGCGCTTGCTCGGGCATCGCTCGGCTGCCGTTCGCGTACAGGCCGCGGCGCTGTCCGCCGACCGGACACTCGTCGTGAACGCCGCGCGTCGCGAGCGCGAACCGCAGGTGCGCCAGGCGCTCGTAAAGCTCCTCGCCGGCGATCCGCGCATCACGTCATTCACGACGGATCCGCACGCCGATGTCCGCCGCGAGGTCGTCGCGGCGCTCGCGAGCCACGGCACGCCCGCCGGCAGCATCGCGCTCGCCCACCTCATCGAGAGCGACCCCGACACGGCGGTCCGCGCGGATGCGTGTCGCCTCGCGGGCAACCTCGTCGAAGACTCCCTACTCCCGATGTTCGAGCGCACCACTGCGGTCGCGTCGGACCCCGCGCTGCGCGACGCGTGTATGGAGGGCCTGTCGACAATGGTCCTCGAGAGCGAGGGTGCACACCGGCTGTTCCTCCGCCGTGTCGTCGAGGGCGTGCGCCCGTGGCAAGCGATGTCCGCGTTCTGTCCTTTCAAGGCAGCGACGCGCCCCGGGTGGTTCTCTGTCGAAGAGGTCCGCACCGTGCTCGTACAGGTCATCGAAGATCCGACCACGAGTCCTCTGGCCGTTGCCGCGGCGCGTGAGTCCCTCGACACGCTGTTGCGGCAGGCGAGCCGCTAACCCAACGCAACCCCGACATCGCGGTATGCTTCCAGTTCGGCAGTGAAGCACCCGACTCTTCCACCGCTGACGCACGCGATCCGGCGAGTCCTCGATCAGCAAGAGGTCTACGTCGCGTATCAGCCGATCGTGGATCTCGGCGCGCGTCGCATCTTCGCGTACGAGGCGCTCGCTCGTCCGCGCGCGCCGGAGTTTCAGAACCCGCTACAGCTGTTCGCCGCCGCCGTCGAGCACGCGTGCACCGGCGAGCTCGGCCAGCTCCTGCGCAGGTTGTCGATCGAGGGCTGCCCGAACTTCCCGCTGTTCATCAACATCCACCCGAGCGAGCTCAACGAGCACCGCATCATCCAGCCGTCGGATCCCCTGTACCAGCACGATCTCGACGTCTACCTCGAGATCACCGAGGGCGTACCGCTCTCGCACTTCCACCTCTGCCAGACGATCCTGTCGGAAGTTCGTGGCCGTGGCATCCACCTCGTCGTCGACGATCTCGGCGCCGGCTATTCGAACCTCAAGTACATCGCCGACCTCCATCCAAAGGTCGTGAAGCTCGACCGCGATCTCATCGCCGGGCTCACGACCGACTCGCGGCTGTTCAAGCTCGTGTCCGCCGTCGTCCAGCTCTGCACGCAGCTCGACGCACTCGTCGTCGCCGAGGGCATCGAGACCGTCGCCGAGCTCGAGGCCGTGATCGACGCGGGTGCGCACTTCGGGCAGGGGTACCTGCTCGCTCGACCTGCGTTTCCTCCACCGGACATCGTGTGGCCCGAGGGAGTGAAACACCTCCCGCCGAAGCGCGCGCTCACCTCGCCGACTTCTCGACGAGGGCGCTAGGACCTACTACTTCTTGTCCTTCTTCTTGTCGCGCTTGTCCTTGCCCTTGTCCTTCTTCTTCTCGCGCTTGAACACGAACATCACGACCTCGTCGTCGTGATCGTCGTCGGGCGACTCGTCGCGCGTGGTGCCGACGAGCTCCCAGCCATCTTCGCCGCGCTTGTTCAGCTCCTCGACGATCGGCTGCGTGGCCGATCCGTGTCCCCAGGCGACCGTGTAGATCTCGTACTCGAACTTGGCCATAGGTCGGCTGTCATATCAGAATTGCCCTGATCCTCAGAACTGAGAGAGCAGCGAAAACGCGAAGTACCGGCCACCCAGGTCGAGGTGCCCGATCGACGCTTGGAACTCGTCCAGCACGAGCATGTCCTCGCCAGCTTCCTCGCGCGGCGCGAGCGTCGCCGCCGAGTGGGTGACGTAGCCCATCTCGAAGCGGGCCCCGAGCGAGAACCGGCGATGTGCGACGAGGAACAGGTCGACGCCGAGCGCTCCCGTCCCGGTCAGCCCCCAGCTCGAATCGGTGACGCGGTGCCCGTTGCCCTCGATGGCAAGCGAGCTCCTCGATGGACCGATGTCGACCCGTGCGAGCACGGCGAAGTTCCTGTGGAGCACGTACCGCGCGACCCCGCCGCCCGTGAATTCGAGCATGTCGATCTCGGTGGGCATTCCAAACAGCTCGCCCTCGGCCCCGGTGTTGGAGAAGCCGAGCGCCGCCCAGATCTGCAAGTTCGGCACGAGATCGAGATGAAGCTGTCGCGCGGCGCCGAGGTGCATGCCGCCGAGGTTCTCGTCGGTCACAGCGTTTGCCGACGCCGTGCGAAGAGAACGATTCGTGTTGCCGATGGACAGCTCGTTATTGCCCGCGAACGCCGGGGCCGCGGCGAATGCGACGAGAGATAGAAGAGCGCTACGCATGTTCAGGGCTCCTGATCGAGGAGGTTGACGGTGAGGAATCCCGAGAGAACGATCGCTTCGTCGCGCTTCGAGGTTGGCGACGGGATGATCGTCGCGCGGCCGAGCGGGTCGCCGTGATCGACGAGGATCTTCGCGTTGCCGGTCGACAGCACGCGACCCGGTGGATCGTCGAGTCGGAAATTCGTCGGGTGGAGGTTGTCGAGCTGCAAGAAGCCGATGCGCGAGACGTCCGGCGTCGCGCCGATCAGGTGTGAACCGTCGGGCGAGAAGTCGTACGAGTCGAGCTTGCCGACGCCGAGCAGCGGCGACGTCGACTCCGTATCCATGTCGAGGAGACCGAGCACCGTGCGCTCGTCGTCGTGCACGAGCATCGCGAGGTCGCGCTCGGGCACCGGCACGACATCGCGCACCGGCTGATCGAGCGTGATCTTGCGGATGCTCGCCTGCGTGAGCGGATCGGTGATGTTCTCCAGGTCGAGGACGTGGACGCGGGAGGACTTCGCGCCGATCGACGCGAACAGTGCCTTGCGCGGCGGGATCGGTTGATCCGGATCGCTGGTCGGGAACAGCAGGATGCGATCGATCGGATCCGTCAGCGGCACGGCGCGGAACTGCGCGGTGTCGGCGTGGATCACGACGACCTCGTTCGTGTTCGGCGTGGCCGCGAGGATGTAGCGCTCGCCGCTCGCGTCGTCGTAGACGGCGATGTCCGTCGGGCCGCCGCCGGCGCCGAGCTCCGCGAGGACGGGCCGGAAGTCGTTGCCGTTCGGGATCGTCGGCTCGGCGGGCTCGAGCAGGATCTGCAGCACGTCGCGGGCGTTGTCGCTGCGAACGTACGCGCTCGCGGTCTTCTTCGCGAACACGACCTCGCGCGGGATCACCGGTGCGCCGCCGAGGTCGAGCCGGATCGAGATCTCGCGGCGGCTCGGGTGCGCAACGTCGAGGACCGTGACCTGGTTCTCCGAGAGGATGTACGCGAACGTCCGCGCCTCGAGTGTCCCCGGAATCGCCATCGGCGGCGACAGGGTGACGCCGTTCGGCACGGAGCCGAACGAGCGGATCGTCTTGAGCGTCGGGTTGCCGTCACCCGGTGGCTTCGTCAAGTCGATGACCGCGATCTCGTTCGGGTTACGGAAGAAACCCATGTCGTCGGGCCCCGACGCCGAGAAGTACGCGACGGCGGTTTGGTTGTCGGGCGCGATCGCGAGTCGATCGAACGGCGAACCGATCTCGTAGGCGATCGGTTCGGCGCTCTGCGACTCGGTGTCGAGCGCCCACAACATCGGCGCCTGGTCGATCTGCCCCTTCACGATCGCCTCTTCGCCGCGCGTGATCACGAACAGCTTGTGGCGGTCGAAGCTCGGCATCGCATGCATCGCGTTGCGGCCGATGCGCGCGGTGTCGATGCGCGGCGTGTCGAGCGCGAGATCGATCAGGGTCACGCGATCGAGCGCGCTGTCGATGTACGCGACCTGGTTCTTCAGCTGGATCGGCCCGAGGAGCTCGCGGTCGCGCTCCCACACGATCGGGCGGTCGTCGGTCCACTCGCACGCCGCGGTCGAAGACACGCAGGCGACGAGCGCGAATTGAAGTAGTCGAGTCATGGTCCGCTCCTAGTTCACGATGTTGCCGTTGAGGTCGAAGCCGGTGACGGTCCGGACCGCGTCGGAGGTGAGGTCGACGAATGTCACGCGACCCAGCGGATGCCGCTGAGACACGAACGCTTCGTCGGCGCCGGGCAGGATGCCGACGGCGGTCGGCGGCGAGCCGAGCTGCTTGGTGATGACGACGCCGGTCTGTGTGGTGACGACTTGCAGCGCGCGCGTCGCGGTGACGGCGTCGCCACCGTCGAGCGCGACGTACGCCTTGCTCCCATCAGGTGCGTAGGCGAACGAGCCAGGATCGACCGGCGTGATCTGTAGCTTGCCGAAGCCGCTCGCGAGATCGAGCAACGTGTAGCCGTAGCTGCGATCGACGTATTCGTCGGTCGTCGTCGCCGTGCCAGGATCGCCGGCCATCTTCGCGTTGATCACGATCGCGGTCGTTCCGGTCGGTGAGAGGCCCACCGCGCGCACGCTCTTCTTGAGCGGCCACGTCGTGATCGGGAACCCCGGCTGCGCGAGCTCGATCTTCGTGATGCGCTCGTCTGCCGTCGCGTTGGTGAACATCAGCGCGCGCCGGCCGTCGGCGGACAGCACGAACGAGCCGACGCTGTGACCGGCGAGGCTCACGCGCGAGACCGCGGACGGATTGCCGATATCTCCCGGCACGTCGACGATCGCGAGCTCCTGCGCCTCGCGCGACACCGCGTACACGCGCGTGCCGTCGGGGGCGAGGTCGATGTCCGTCGCCGGCGAGGGCAGCACCAAGGACCACGACGCTCCCGGGTTCGCCGCACCGACGGAGACGACGCGCAGCGCCGACTCGCCGAGCTGGCGCACCGCCGCGTATTGGCCCGACGGAAGGATGTCGACCTCGGCCGTCTCCTGCGCCGCGAAGTCCGCGACGGGAATCGGCGGCACGATGCTCGGGCCGTGGGTGGTCGCGTAGCCGAGATCGATCACCGACACACCGTCGGCGGTGATCACGTACGCACGCGCCCCAGTTGCGTCGAACTGCACGTCGCGCGGACGGAAGCCGACGGTCAGGTTCACCGCGCGCTCGACGCCGGGCATGAGCGCGATGACGGTCACGTCCTGGAAGCTGCCGACAGTGCCGAGCGTGCCGCCCTGGAGGTGCTTCGCGAGATCGAACCACACGACCGCGTAGCGACCCGACGGATCGATGTCGACGCGGTTGAGGTTCACGAGCGTCGCGAGCACGCGCTTCGTGTCGCCCTCGCTGCTCACGGCGGGGCGCACGATCGTCGCGGTGCCGTTGTGCGTGTCGAGTACGACGGCACCGTCGCTGCCGGGGATGGTCGCGAGCACTTTCGGTCGCAGGCCGACTTGCGTCGACGTGACCGCGAGCGTTTGCCCGTCGATGCGCGCGAGCTCGTCCTGCGCCGTCATCGGTACGTAGATGTAGCGATCGGAGCTCGTAGGCGTGCCGTATTCGATCTCCACCTCGGGCGGTGGTGGTGGCATCCCGGCGTCCATGCCGCTGCCGCCACCACCACCCGGCGGTAGGACACAGGCACCGAACTCGTTGCAGACGGTGCCGGCCGGACACTCGTTCGACGATAGACAGCCGAGCGTCGCGTCCGCACCCCAGCTAGGCGCGTCGGGGAAGTAGCCACTTCCGCCGTCAGCATCGCCTCCGCAGGCAGCCATCGTCGTCACTAACAGCGCTAACCAACCTCGATCGCGCATCGCGTTTCCTCCACGCGGAGGATTCAGCAGCGTTCGTGCCGAGCGCGCCGCACGCGATCACCTCGCGTTGCACGCGGCGCGTTGTGCAGCACACGCGAGAACCATGGCGCCGATGTCGCGTCCCGCGTGCGCGTTCCTCGAATCTTCGAGAGACGATGCGGTGTGAGGTTCGCGACGCTCGATCGACTGTGCAGGCTTCGTGCAGTGCTCTAGGGTGAAAGTTCGGGCGGTGTGCAGCGTTCTACGGGGTCGGCGCTGGGTCGAGCTTGCGCTGCCGCAGGATCCACACGACGAACAAGAGTACGACAGCGCCCGCGATGCCCGAGGCGCCGTCGACCCACAGCATCGTCGTGCGGCTGTAGTTGGTGGCGACCCAACCGTCGATGACCGCCATCGCGAGGATCGGCATGTTCGCGAGCGACGCGAAGATGTTGTACTTCGTCGCGCCACCCGTGTGCCCGATGATGTCGAGCACGAACGCAGTGAACGTCGCGTAACACATCCCGAGGCCGACGCTGTAGAACAGGCAGCCCGCGACATACGTCACCGGGGTCTTCGGCAGGATCGCCATGCCGATGGCGAACAACGCGAGGATCACGCCCGACACTGCGTACGCCTTGCGCTTGTCAATCTTCGACGCGAGGACGCCGCCGAGCAGCGCGCCCAGGATTGCGGCGCCGCCCGTGACGAGCCCGTTCGCAAACGAGACGACGTTGTCCGATGCCTTCCACTCGGCGCCCATGAGCGGGAACACGTTGAGCGCACCGCCCGAGCCGATCGGCATGAGGGACAGCGTGATCGACAGGATGCCCGCGCCGGATAGCGCATAGATGAAGACGAGCGGGATCGCGAACAGCGCCTTGTGCGGCACCTTCGCGGCGCGCTTCTTATCGACGAGCATGCCCCATAGATCGCGGCCGAGCTCGCGCATGCTCGTGCCGAACGACTTCGTCCGATCGCGCGGCGGCTCCTCGATGAACGCGAGCACCAGCGAGCATGCAAGCAAGAGGCTGCCTACGATGACGAAGGGCGCCCAGTCGTACGCGAGCTCGTTCGCGAGGATGAGGCCAACGCCGCCGATCGTCTGCCCGCCGAGGTTGCCCGCCTGTGACCAGCCTCCGGCGGCGCCGCGCTGCTCGGGCGGCGTGAGCTTGGCCATGAGCGCCTCGGTGCACATCCCGATGAAGGTGGTGGCGAGCCCGCAGACGAAGATGAGCACCGTCATCAACGTGATGGTGTCGGGGCGGATCGGGATGAAGCCGAGCGCGATGATGCAGCCCGAGCTGATGAGGTTCGTCGAGATGTACCAGCCGCGCCCCGTCCACAGCGTGTCGACGACAGGGGCCCACAGGAACTTCCACGTGTGAGGCAACGTGTTGAACGCGATCATCGCGGTGATCGCGGCGTCGGACATGCCCGTCTTCTTCGCGAGTGCGCCGACGGTCACCATGAGGAAGCCCGCGGTCGCGCCGAACGGCAGGAACAGGAGGAGGTAGAGGAATGGCGGCGGTGGGCGAGTCGTGCTCGACGTGCTGGGCTCGCTCATGCCGGCGCACTGTAACAGGTCAGTAGCCGGCGTACTCCGAGCACCACGCCTGGACGCGCGTCGAGATGACAAACGGTCCGACGGTGATCGAACGGACGTCGCGATCGAGGAGCGTCCCTCGTGCGAGACACGCCGTACCGTCGAGACAGGTAGCCGTGGAGTTGATCGCCACGTCGACGCGCGCGTTCGGCGGGTACTCGGCCGGCGTCGGGCCCGCGAAGTTGTCGCCGCACGGGTTCATGAACGGCGCGACGTCGATCTTCACGCGCGTGCCGGTCTCGCCGCTGCGGAGCTCCACCTCGAACGATCCGCGCCACGTGTCCGTGATCGGTCGACGCGAAATGTCGTGGTCGTACGTGTAGAGCGCGAGGTTTGGATCGAAGTCGCCCGGCTCGAACGTTCGCAGCGGGACGTGCACGCCCATCACGCCGGTGCGCGCCTCGCCGTCGTAGAGCGTGTTTGCCGACTGTTGGACATCCGCGAGCCGGAACTCGCTCTGCACGGAGATCTCTGTCGAGATCTCGGGGCTCGACGAGACGAGCGGAAACACCGCCTCGCCGTGGCTGCGGATCACGAGCGCGGACGCGCCCGCCGACAGATCCTCGCGCGCGATCGTCTGCGGCTCGACGCCGACGACCATCCGCGCGGAGAAGGCCGTACCGCCGCCGCCACATCCCGCGTCACACGCCGGGAGCGCGAGGAGTGTCATCGCCATCGGGATCCGCATGAAATCCACCATCGTCTGCCGGAACGCCGGTGACGAGCACGTAATGCTGCCCGGTGACAAACACTCGCTTGCCATGCTGATGCAGATACCTGCGGTAGTAGGTCGCGTCGCGCAGGAGCAGGCCGAGCTCGGGCTGGCGAAGGTTCTTGACGCGCGTGCCGTGCTCGAGCTCTCCGTCGACGTAGCGGCAGTTCGGCAGCCCGAGGATGACGCTGCCGGCCTCGGCGAGGTGGTCCTGCACCACGCGACGCACGACGTCGCGATCGTCGACGCCCGGCGATTGCAGCGTGCCGATCGACACGACGAGATCGAAGCGGCCCAGGGCGAGCGAGGCGAGCGCGTTCAGGTCGGCCACGTGGAGCTCGACGTCTGGAAAGCGGACACGTGCCGCCTCGATCGCGGATGCGCTGTGGTCCACGCCGACGAAGCGCGCGTCGCGTAGGCCGAGCTCGCGCATCAAGGCGATCTCGTCGCCGGTATTGACGCCGAGGTCGAGCACGCGCGCCTTGGCACCGAGCGCGGAGACGCGAGTGCGCTCGATCGCGTCGGCGAGGTCGAGCACGAAGCCGGGCTCCTCGCCCTTCGAGATGCGGGCGAACGGAGAGCTAGCGCCGTAGCGTTCCGTCGGATCACCGGTCGCGCGGAGCTGCTCCCGTCGATCGAGTCGCTCGAAGCGCAGCGTGACCAGGTCATCGTGGTCCGTACCTGCGTCGTGCCCCTCAGGGATCGGGGTCAACATCCGCAGACCGAGGCGATCCGCGAGGTCGATCCACACGCGATACGGCCGATGGATCCGCTCGCCGACCCGCTCGCCCGCATAGAGGCCCCGCCCTCGATCCGGATCGAGCACCTGCATCTCGAACCGGGTCGTGCCCGCCGCGAGCTCGCCCTGTATCCAACGCGCGATCTCGATCAACGGCTCGTGGCGGAACGACTTCACCGCGTGGGGGCCGACCGGCGTCACCGATCGACGGTGCCACGGACCGGGCGCGTACGTCTCGACTGGGCACCCGTCGAGGCGTCGGAGATGCGCTGCAGGCGCAGGTGCAGCGCACGTGCCACTCGACTATCGTCGGGTCCATGGCTCGTCCGCGCTCTCTCCTCGGTCTGCTCGCGTACCTCGTCGCGCTCCAGGTGCGACGGCACCCCGCGCTCGTCGCGATCGTATGCGTTCCGCTGCTTGCGTTCGTGCTGCTGTCGCGCGGACGCACGACTACGAGCAGCACCGAGGTCACCACCACCGCAGCCGCGAAGGTGCCGCCACTCCAGGCCGCCGTGCTCCACGACGGCTTTGCCGTGCTGGAGGTCGCGGGCGATCGCCACGTCGTCGAGCTCGATCGCAACGGAACCCGCCGCCGCCGCTCGGCCATCCCGACCGTGACGGACACACGCGCGGTCGGCCTCTCCGTCGGCGCGGGTGTCGTGTGGGTGCAGAGCAAGAAGATGCACGTCGCGAAGATCGCCGGCGACGGCAAGCTCGGTCGCGCCGACGTGTTCGGCACCTCCGTCCGCCAGATCTGCCACGGGCAGGCCTCCAACGATCATCGATGGGCCGTCGGCTGGCTCGAGGAGCGTGACGAGAGGCTTTGGTTCGTGCATGGCCCGACACAGAAGAGCGGCACGAACGGCCAGACGAGTACCGCGATCGACTACGCGCCCGCGCCGATCGCGATCGACGACTACGAGCTCGCGTCGATCGACATCGCGGCGCTCGACGCGGCGAGCGGCGCCGATGGAGCGGCCGCGCGCATGAGCTGGTGCGCGGTCACCTCGGCGAGCGACTACATCGCGCTGTTCTATCGCGTCGACGCGAAGACCTACGTGCTCATGTGCTCCAAGAAGGAGTGCGGCAATATCCAGACACGCGCACCGATCGATCCGCGCGACGACGTCCTCGACCTCGCGTGCCAGAAAGAGGGCTGCGTGATGGCGCTGCGCACGCGGGAGGGCGTCGCGCATCTGATCGCGTTCAACCTGCGCGGCAAGGCGACATGGACAAAGAAGCTCGGCTACGCGACACGGGACACGCGCGTGCAACTCGCGCCCGCGGGCGATCGCGCATACCTCGTGTCGCTCATGACCGAGGAGGGCCCCGTCGTCGAGCGCATCCTGTCGAAGAACGGGATCATCGGGCGCACCTGGCAGGGCGCCCAGGGCCTGACCGCTCCCACGATGACCTGGTCGCGCGACTACGCCATGATCGCGTATTGGGACGGCGACGCTCTCGGCACCGACGTCTTCGCGATGCCCCGATAGTTCTCGACCCCCGATCGTTCTCGAACACGGCGTGGCCGATGTCGATGTGGCGCCCCGAGTAGCCACCCAAGTTGGCCGAATCTAACGATTCCTCGACGAGCGGCGACGCGATACCCAAGATCATGGCTTTGCGCGCACCGCTTCTCAGCTCTTCGCATCGCGCTCGCTCTTCGCGCCGTGCACTCCGCGTGATGCTCGCCCTGAGTACGTTCGCGATGGGAACGTTGACGATGGGTGCCTGTGCCGACGACGAGGCGCCGGCCGACACGATCGCGTTCGAGCTGTCGCTCGACCTCGCGGGTGGCGACGAATACTTCGCACTGCCGTTTCCGTCGGACCTGCGCCTCGCAGGCGACGGGCGCATCGACTTCACGAACTTTCCGAACAAGCGCAACCTGCCGATCGTCCGCGACCTGTTGTCGAGCGCCGCGGAGCGCGCCGGGTTTCCGACGATGCCGATCGCGTGGTTTCGTTTCACCGGCATCGTGCCCGACCACGCGGTCGATCGCGTGATCGCGGCGGAAGCAACGAGCGTCGCGTTGCTCGTCGACATCGATCCAGCCTCCGACGAACGCGGAGCGCTGTTCCCGCTCGTCGCGCAGACGTTACCCGTCGACGCCTTCGCGGGCGAAGGGCTCGTATCGCTCGCACCACGCCCCGGCGTCGTGTTGCGCGCGAGCACGCGTTACGCGTTCGTGCTGACGAAGGCGTTCGCACCGGGCGTCAGCGCACCGCCCGCGTTCGGCGAGCTCGCGCGCGGTGGTGGTCCCGCGAAGGCGAAGGAGCTGTACGCACCGCTGTGGCCCGTGCTCGACGAGCTCGACGTCGCCGACGACGATTTGCTCGTCGCGACGGTGTTCACGACCGGCGACGAGATCGCGATGATGCGCACGCGCAGCGAGGCGGTGCGCGCGCAGCACGACGTGACGATCGACGGCCTCGCGCTCGACACCACGCACGGCGTGAACCACCCCGACGTCTGCGTGCTCGCGGGCACGGTGACGATGCCGCAGTTCCAGCGGGGCGAGGCGCCGTATTCGAGCGAGGGTCGCTTCGCGTTGGACGCGAGCGGCGCGCCGATCTCGCAGGGGACGCTCGCGGTCCCGATCCGCATCACGATCCCGAAGGGCGCGATGCCCGCCAACGGGTGGCCGCTGTGGCAATACGTGCACGGATCGGGCGGCTCGTCGTTCGATCTCGTCGACGAAGGCTTCAACACGACGGCCGACTCGGGGCCGGTGCCGGGTGAAGGCCCTGGCGTCGTCGTCGGTCGCCGCGGGATCGCCGCAGCGGCGACCGCGATGCCGGTGAACCCGGAGCGCTTGCCGGGCGCGGATGCGCAGGCGTATCTCAACTTCAACAACCTCGCCGCGATGCCGTACACGTTCCAGCAGGGCGTGTTCGAGCAGCGGTTGCTCCTCGACGCGCTCCTCGAGCTGCGCATCACGCCTGCGATGCTCGCGGGCTGCGGCGCGACGACCGGCGTCACAGACGGGCGCTTCGATCCCGCGACGCTCACCCTCGGCGGTCACTCGATGGGCGGGATGTACACGAACATGATCGGCGCGATCGAGCCCCGCTTCGGTGCGCTCACGCCGTTCGGTGCGGGCGGCTTCTGGAACGTGTTCATCCTCGACACCGAGCTGATCGAAAACGTCGACACGCTGCTCGCGGGCATCCTCGGCATCGATGGTGAGACGCTCACGTTCATGCATCCGGTGCTCGGCGTGCTCGGCATCGGCTGGGAAGTCGCGGAGCCCGGTGCGTCGATGGCGCGACTCGCGCAACGCCCGCTCGAAGGCCTTCCCGAGCGCCACGTGTATCAACCGATCGGGCAAGGCGATCGCTACTTCCCCGAGACGATCCTCGACGCGGCCGCGCTCGCGTACGGTAATTCGGAGGCGGGCGACGAAGTCTGGCCCGGCACGCAGGAGGCGCTCGCGATGCAGGGCCTCGAAGGCATGCTCGAGTACCCCGTGCGCGAAAATCGCCAGAACGCGGGCGGCCGCACGACGAGCGTCGTCGTGCAGTACGCCGACGGCGGCATCGCCGACGGACATCAGATCTATCGACAGCTGCCGGCGGTCCGCTACCAGTACAGCTGCTTCCTCGCGACGTACGTGCGCGATGGTGTGCCGACCGTTCCCGCGCCCGCGGACGAGTCCGCGGCATGCCCGTAGCTACGCCCCTCTACGCCCCTCTATGCCTTCTTTGCCTTCTTCTTCTTCTTTGCGCTGTTTGCAGCATCCTCGGGCTCGGCGTCGATCGCGGTCCCAGCCACAGGAGGCTTCTGATCTTTCGTGCGCAGCGACATCGGCATGAACGCGACGACAGCGCTCGGGATGATGGCCCACAGCCACACCGTCCAGATCGGCGCCTTCAGCACGTCGATCAGCAAGAGCGCCGCGACGAGCGCGAGCATGATCACGCGATAGCGGGCGTACTTCTTTTTGTTCTCGCCGCTCAAGAACAGGAGGGCGAGATCGAAGGGCATGAGGCACAGGAGGGTCTCGTTCCAGCGCACGTACGGCAACGGCGAGACGATCGCGAGGAACCAGTAGATCGTCCCGAACAAGACCGGTGGGATCACCGCGATCGCGAGCCCGGTGCGCTGGAACCGGCCGACCAAGCGCGTGAGCCAGACGGGCGAGGTGAGCAATAACACGAGGAACGCGATGTAGAGCCGGCCGCTCGGCTCGTCGTGCAGCTCGTCGAGGCGGTTCTGCAGCTCCGCCTTCTTCTCGGGCGAGAGACCGCCGTCGGCGAGCGTCTTCTCGATCTCCTTCACCGCGAATGGTCCCTGCCGCTGGTAGATCACCATCGGCTCGATGCCCCACAGGTCCGTCACCGCCTCGCGCATGTAGTCCGGCAGGAACATGCGCTCCCAGTAGTTCGGAACCGAGTCGCTGACGCGGCCCATCGAGATGTCGGTGATGATCAGTGGGATCCACGAGCTCGGCAGACCGTGGAAGCCCTCGCGCGCGAGCTCGCGGAACGTGCGCCCGTCCGTCTTGTTCGGCATCTTCTTGAACAAACCGCCGATCGCGTCGTCGATGATGTCGCGCACGCGCGTCGTGCAGTTGTCCCAGAGGTGGTCGTACGAGTAATGCTTGTTCTCCTCGAGAACGTCGAACTCGAGCTTCGCGAGGACCTTGTCCTTCTGTTCTTTCGTGAGCGGCAGCGGCTGCACCCAGATCGTGCGATCCGCGTTGCGATAGATCGCGAGCATGTCGCGCGGATACTGCTTGCCCACCCAGAACGCGCCGCTCGCGCGGAAGAAGCCCCAGCCCATGCGCAGCGGACGATGGAAGTCACCGATGCCGTAGTTGAAGCACATGTCGTCGCGCGGGTTGTCGTAACTGACGCACAGCGCGATGTGACCGTGACGCTCCCAGATAAGACCGCCGACGCCCATCGTCACGAGGTTGATCACCGGCTTCTCGCTGATCAGCTTCTCGATCTCGGGCGAGAGCGGCTTGCGCTGCATGGTCGTCGGGCCGGGCTGCGCTGCGGCGTCCCGGGCGCCGCCGAGCATCACGCCGAGCACCAGCGCGCACACGAGTCCGAGCGATTGCATCTCGCCGAGTTTGTTGTGACCCTCGAGTTTCTGCAAGGCCCGACCGCGTATCCCGGCGCACGCCGCGGACATCCGAACCGCATGGCCGCGCTGCCACCGTGGAAGCGAAAGAAGACGAGCGACGTACCGCAGAAGATGACCGCGGAGCAGATCGCTCGCGCTCGCGAGCGATCCGAGCGAGCCGGTCGCCGGTATCCGAACCTGGTCGACAACATGGCGATCCTCGCCGCCGACAAGAAGACGCGCGAGCACTGACGTCGCGCCCTGACTCTGTGGCCACACGGCTGATACAACCCGACCGTGGTGGCCGCGCATTTCCGGGTCCTCGTGACGGCCGACTCGTCGCGCGCACGCACGGGCGTGTTGACCACGCTGCACGGCGAGGTCGCGACTCCGGTGTTCATGCCGGTCGGCACGCGCGGCTCCGTGCGCACCCAGACGCTTCCGCAGCTGCTCGAGCTGCGCGAGATGGGCGCGCCGATCCTCCTCGCGAACACGTATCACCTGCTCGTGCGGCCCGGGCCCGCGCTGTTCGAGCGCGTCGGCGGTCTTCACGCATGGACGAAGTGGCCGGGCACGTTTCTCACCGACTCTGGTGGGTTCCAGATCTTCTCGCTCGCGCAGGGAGACGGCTCCGCGATGCACGAGGACGGCGCGATCTTTCGCGATCGCAACGCACCCGGCCCGATCTTGCTCACGCCCGAGCGATCCATCGCGATGCAACGCGCGATCGGCTCGGACATCATGATGGTCCTCGATCAATGCATCGGCTCCACCTCGCCGCACGCCGCTGCGCGCGCGGCCATGGAGCTCACGCATCGCTGGGCCGCACGCTCGCTCGCGGCGCGTGGCGACTCACCACAGCAGCTGTTCGCCATCGTTCAGGGCGCGTGTTTCCCCGATCTACGCCGCGAGTCTGCGCAGGCGCTCACCTCGCTCGCGCGCAGCGCATCCCGCGACTTCGACGGCTTCGCGATCGGCGGCCTCGCCGTCGGTGAATCGCGCGCCGAGCGCGAGGACACGACCGAGATCGTCACTCAGCTCCTGCCCACCGATCGCCCGCGCTACCTGATGGGCGTCGGCACGCCGATCGATATCCTCGAGGCCGTGCACCGCGGCGTCGACATGTTCGACTGCATCCTCCCGACCGCGTGGGCGCAACACGGCAAGGCGTTCACGTCGCACGGGCGAATCGATCTGCGCCGCGGCGTCCATCGCGCCTCCGACGCGCCGCTCGACGTCGCGTGCCCGTGCCCGACTTGCACGACCTACGCGCGGTCGTTCCTGCACCACCTCGTGAAGGCCCAGGAGCCGCTCGGATGGCAGCTGCTCGCGAACCACAACCTGCGCTTCTACACGCGTCTGATGTCGACGATCCGCGCGCAGATCACCGCCGGCACGTTCGCCGCGTTCTACGCGGATCAACGCACGCGCCTCGCGCTCGACGACGAGGACAACCCGCCCGGCCCTCGCCCGCGCGGCAAGCCGGCGCGCCCGTCGACGCGCGGCGCGTTCTCCGTTGTCACGCGCGGCGCGCACTCGTGGGTCGCACACGCAGCCTCGGGCGAGACGATGCATTCGGTCAACGCGCCCGACGAGGAGGCCGAGCGCGTGTACGTGCAGCAATCAGTGCTGCTCGCCGACGAGCTCGGCTCGTCAAGCGATGCGCCCGCGGCCAGTTCGTCGCTCGTCGTGTGGGACGTCGGCCTCGGCGCGGCGCACAACGCGATGGCGCTCGTCCGCGCCGTCGAAGCAGCTCGCGGCAAGAGCACCCCCATCGAGCTCGTCAGCTTCGAACACGACGTAGACGCCTTCCGCCTCGCGCTCGCGCACCAGAAGGAGTTCCCGCACCTGCGGCACTCCGCACCACACGTGCTCGCGCGGTACGGCTGCTATCCCGTTCCTCGCGCGACCATCGATGCCGGCACCGGCACCCGCCTCGCCTGGCGCGTCGTCGAGGGCGACTTCCTCACGACGTTTCCGCGGGAGCGCGCGCCGGACGTCCTCTTCTTCGATCCGTTCTCGTCGAAGACGGACTCGCGCATGTGGACGCTCGAGACGTTTCGCGCACTGCGCGCGCACCTCGATCGTCCGTGCGAGCTGTTCACGTATTCGGCTTCGACGGCGATCCGCACATCGCTCTTGCTCGCGGGCTTCTGGGTCGCCGAGGGCGTCGCGTCGGGCCCAAAGGAGTCGACGACGATCGCGATCGCGATTCCGTCCGACCGCCTTCTCGCGCGACATCGCCTGCTCGATGCCGCCTGGCTCGCGCGGCGCGCACGCTCGTCCGCGAGGTTCGCGTTCGATGTTCCCGTCGAGCAACACGCGGAGCTCGAGCGCCAGCTGCTCGCGCATCCGCAGTTCGCACATCCGCAGATCGCAGACGCGTCGGTGTCCTCGTCTCCTGGGTGACGCTCGAAGTCCGGGTGGTCCTTGCATTCCGCGCCGAAGTCGTCGACGGTTCGCTCATGCGTCTCGTGTTGTCTCCCGGGTTCGCCGCGTTCGCGTTCGCCTCGGTCGCGAGCGCCACACTGCTCGGCGCGTGCAAGGGCTCGTCGTCGAGTGGGCCGCCGGCGGCAGTGCGCTTCCTGCCCGCGGACCCCGACACGGCGTTCAGGATCGATGTCCCGCGCATCCGCGGCTGGTCGATCTACAAGCAGCTCTCGACGGTCGCGCTGAGCGGCGTCGAGATGATCCTGAAGTCGGCGAACGACAAGTGCGGGCTCGACGTCATGGGGACCGCCACGACGATCATCGGCGCGAAGAAGGACGCGCTGATGGCAGGCGACGTCACGCTGATCGTTGCGGGGATCTCGCACAGCAAGGTCGCCGAGTGTCTCGACACGATCGCGACCTCGAAGTCGATGTTCCAGGTGACGCGCGACGGCGATCTGTTTCACGCGAAGGTGCAGGACAAGTCCGTTGCATCGGGCGCGATCCTTCCGACCGGCGAGGTCGTCCTCGTCGCGCGAAAGGGCGCCGGCATCGAGGCGGGCGCGTGGAAGGCCGAGGTGACTCAGGGCGCGAAGGCGGTGCCCGCGTGGTGGACCGAGCTCGAGCCATACCTCGTCGAGCCGATCGCGGTGCGCGCCGCGGACGGCAAGCGGACGGTGTTCGCGACCGCGACGTTCACCGACGCGCTCGCGGTCCGCGCGAAGGTGGTCACGAAGTCCGATGCCGAAGCGAAGGGGGACACGACGCGTATCAACGCGATCCTCTCGTACCTGAAGAACGCGAATGCAGGCGACGGCAAGGTCGAGACGCAGGGCGCGAACGTGTTCGCCGAGATCACCGCGAAGGGCCCGCAGATCGAGGCGCTGATCAAGACCGGCGGTGGTGCGGTCTTCACGCGTAACGCCGAGCTGCCGACGGAGCCCGCGACGGCGTCGCGCGACTACGAGTGCAGCGAGCTCTCGCAGGCCGTCGGGGACTATATGAACGCGGCGCTCGAGTCGGCCGGCAAGTCTCCGCAGATGGTGGACATGGTGACCAAGGTGACGCCCCCGCTGAAGCAGGCCTACGTCGACGCGTGCACCGAGGGAGACTGGGCCGATGCGGCGATCGAGTGCCACGTGATCAATGCGACGAACCTCCCGAAGTTCGAGAAGTGCCGCGTCGGGCTGAGCGAAGCGCAGCGCGGGCCGTTCGATGCGAAGGTGTCGGCGGTACTCTCGCAGATCCAGGCGCCGGCGACGGGTTCGGGCTCGGCGGCAGGATCGGGCTCGGCGACGCCCACCAAGTGATGTGGCCTCGCGCTACGATGGTCCCATGCTGACGCGCGCCGACGATCTCGCGACGATGTCGATGCTCGACGAGAACGGCAACGCCGTCATGCTCGGTGATCTGTGGCGCGACAAGCCCGCGGTCCTCGTGTTCACGCGGCACTTCGGCTGCGTGCACTGTCGCGATCACGCAACGCGGCTGCATCGCGAGGGCGCGCGGATCCGCGATGCGGGCGCGGATCTGTTCGTGATCGGCAACGGCACGCCGAGCTTCATCGAAGGATTTCGTGATCAGACCGGCTTCACCGGGCCGATCTACACGGACCCGTCCCTCGCGACGTACAAGGCGGCGCAGTTCAAGCGCAGCGTGACGTCGACGATCGATCCGCGCGCCTTTGGCAAGGCGCTGCGCGCGCTCGCGGGCGGTGCTCGCCAGACGATCGTGCCGCAGGGCGATCAGTGGCAGCAGGGCGGCGTGCTCGTCGTGAAACCGTCGAACGACATCGTGTGGCACTACGTATCGGGCCGGGCCGGCGACGACCCGAGCGTCGCGCAGATCGTCGACGCCATCCGCGCGAAAGCCTGACTCCCACGGCGCGTCGACGCCATCCGCGAGAGCCTGACTCCCGCGGCGTGCTCGAAGCACGCTTCACGATCAGCCGTAGCGCTCGGCGTTGCGTTCGCGGGCTTTGCGCGCTTCCTCTTCGCGGTTCTTCGGCGGCGCGGTGGTCTCGAGCGTGTCGACGAGGTCGCGCGTGATCTTCGTCAACGCCGCGACCGCACGCTCGAACGCCTTCACGTTCTGTGCGCTCGGCTTCCGTGTACCGCTTACCTTCCGGACGTACTGGACCGCCGCGGCGGCGCACTCGTCGTCGGTCGCGGGCGGTTCGAAGTTGAACAGCTGGCGGATGTTCCGACACATGTGGGCGACCATAGCGCGGACCTCGAAAACTGCGAATCTCGCAGTCACGAAGCGTGGCCTGTCGCGTCGACGCCACACGCCGACGTGACGCGCCGACCGGTGCACGCGTAGTTGCAACGCGCATGTGCGCTCGGTTCCTCCCTTCGCGTAGGATCTTTGCTTGCACCGACGATTGTCGTAATGCGCTCGTTCCGAATGATGAAGCTCCTCCTCGCGGCCCTCCTCGCGTTCGGCGCAACCGCCGGCTGCGATGACATCAACTGCTTCGACGGCGCGGGGCTCGAGGCGAAGTACACCGAAGGCGCCGACCGCGCCCTCGCGGGTAACGCGGCCCGCTTCGAAGATGGCAAGGCCGCGGGCCTGGCGCTCACGCGCGTGGACGGCGAGCGCGACGGCGCGGCGGAGGGATACGCACACGGGTTCTCCACGGGCTACTACGGTCCCGAGGGCTACGACGCCGGCTATGACGACGCATATGGAGACGGCGCATACGATGGGTCGTTCGACGGCGCCGCGTGCAGCGCCGGCACGGCCGATGGCTACGCCGACGGTCAGGCTGCGGGCTACGACGACGCGTACAGCGACGGCACCAGCGACGGATACAGCGATGGCTACGTCGCCGGTGGCTCCGATGGCGCCGCCGCGTGCGAGCCAGCCTCGGTTGCGCGCGTCGCCGGTGGCACGCACGGCGAGCTCGCGACGGTGAACGAACGCGGGAAGGCGAAGACGACCCCCGCGCCGCAGCCGATGACCGAGGAGCCCGAGACGCTCGATCCGGAGGAAGCGCGCGTCTGCTACTCGCGTGGGTACGACGCTCACTACGACGGAAGCGCGTACGAAGACGGCTTCGAGGACGGCAAGCGCCAGAACCCGGACTACCAGGCCGGCTATCGCACTGCCTACGATCCCGCGTTCGCGCGCGGCGAGCTCGCCGGCATGGACGCGGGCTATCGCGACGGCGCGCTCGACGGCTACGAGGCGGGCTACGCCGACGCCGCCGGCGCGATCTACGACGGCTGCTACTCCGACGCGTACGGCGATGGCTACACCGACGGCGGCGCTGGTGGCTACGACGACGGGTACGCCGACGGCTTCGACAGGGGCTACGAAGACGGCTGGTACGACACGACCTGCTCGTGAGTGTGCGTACGCACTCCACGCGTTGGCGTATCGCTGGCGCCGCTCATCGCTCGTGACGGCGGCCGGGTGCCCAATCGACGATGCGATCGGTGCGCGTCTCGAGGAACCGCGCGAGGCGATGGTAGTCGCTGCCGGTCTGGATGAAGCGCACCTCGGTCTTGAGCGTCGCGGGGTTCACGAGGTCGCGGAACGGGACGTATGCGAGCTCGAGCTGCCCCATCACGGAGATCAGGTGACCGTCGAGGTTCTCCTCGACGAGTGCGCGATACGCGCCGATACCGAGCTGGCTCCCGAGCATGACATCGAACGCGTGCGGCGCCGCGCAACGCGACTCGTACCCGAGCTGCAGGCCCGTGACCTTCTTCTTGCGCTTCGTGCGTTCGTCGTAGCGCCTACTCACGAGCATCGAGACCAGCTTTCCGAGATCCATGCGCCCGAGCGATAGGTGGCCGTGCTCGTCGCGCGGCAGATCGCTGATCTGCGACGCGGGCAGCATCTCCGCGAGACCCTCGGCGAGCACGACGGTGCCGTAGTGCTTCCCGCGCTTCTCGCGCGCCATCATCATGTCGACGATGCGATCGACGAGGCCGTCGAGCGACAGGCACTGCGCGCCCTTCTCGTCGGTGGTCGCGAGATCCGCGTCGATGTCCTCCACCGCGAGCACGAGGTTCGCCTCGCCGGCGATCGCGACGCCGTACGACAGCCAGCCCGCCTTGCGGCCCATGGTCTCGACGATGAAGTAGCTGCCCGTCGACATCGCGTCCGCGCGCAGGTTCTGCAGCTCCTTTGCCATCACGTCGACAGCGGTGAAGAAGCCGAACGTGAAGTCGATGCCGCGGTAGTCGTTGTCGATCGTCTTGGGCAGGTGCACCACCTGCACCCGCCGCGCTTCGGGCGGCAAACGCTTTTGGTACTCGTACAGGAAGTTGGCGGTCTTCAGCGTGTCGTCGCCGCCGATCGAGATCAGCGCGTCGATCTCGAGATCGACGAGCGCGTTGTAGACGTTGCGCAGCCGCGCCGTCTTCGCCGGATCGTCGAGATCGGCGGGCTTCTCGATGCCCTTGCCCGGGTTCGCGCGGGCCGTGCCGATGACGATGCCGCGCGTGTTGCGCAGCCCCGAGAGGTCCTTCAGCTCGAAGATGCGGTAGTGCTCGTCGGGGAGCAGCCGGTGCGTGACCGGATGGTAGTCCTGCAAGTTCGAGTAGCCGTGAAAAAAGCCGATGACCTCGCGCCCGTCTTCGAGGAACGAGATCGCTGCCGACGAGATCACGGCGTTCGCCGCCGGAGCAGGGCCACCGGAGAACACGAGCGCGACCCGCTTGATGTGATCGCCTCTGCGTACCGCCATTACTTCTTCGCCTTCGACATGATGATCAGATGGCCGTTCTTGAAGGTGCCGTCGGGGTAGCCGAACCGAAACGGGAGCTTTCGCGACGGCTGCGACTTGAACAGCTTCGCGTACGCGGGCGACGCGGACTTGCCGGCCGGCATGTTCGACGTGGTGAAGCTCCCGTACGTCTCGTATTCGAAACCCGCGGGTGTGCCGTGCTTCGGCTCGAGTCCCGTGGTGTCGCTCACCATCCACGCGACGTGATCGATGATGTACTTCCGCATCGTCGAGAACTCCGAGAACGTGAGCAGGTAGCTCGCGGCCTTCGTCATACCGGCCACGGTGCCCTTCGCCTCCAGGTGCGCGAGCACGTTCGGCGTCTTCGCGAGGTGCGCGTTGTTCAGGTTCGCGAGGATGTGGCGATAGACCTGCTTCCGGTTCGTGCCTCGCTTGTGGAACACGAGCTCGATGTTCGCGAACACCGCGTTGCGCGCGCCCGGCGTTTTCGCGCTCGCCGCCGCGTCGACGTCCGCCTGCTCGAAGTAGCGCAGCGAACCGTCGGCCTTGACCTCGAAGTAGCGTAGCGAGTCCGGCTCGTAGCCGTTCACCATCAGCGCGGACAGGCCGAAGATCAGCTGCGTCGGTAGCTTCGCGCCGCGCATCGCGCCGATCATGTTCATCGTGACGGAGTAGTTCGCTCTGTAGAACGACGACAGCTCCTTCGTCACGACTCCGAGCGCGGCCTTGACCGCCGCGGGTTTCAGCGTGCCGAGCGTGCGCGGGTCGCCCGCGGGCTCGAGCGAGATCGTCGTGATCTCGTCGGCCTCGGGATAGATCGCCAACGCGGTGGCGAGGTCACCACCCGCAAACGGATACACCACCTTTGTCGGAAGACCCGCCGGCACCTTCGCGGCGAAGAACTCGCGCGCGGGTGTGTGCCACCGCTTCTTGTAGTCGTCGACGACGATGCGAATGCGCTTGCAGTGCGCCTCGTAGACCTTCGCGTCGACCTTGTCTGTGGTCCCTTCGGCGCACGCACCGGCGACCATCAGCGCCTTTGCATCCGCGATGAAGTCTATGCCCTGCGCGTGCGCGCGAGGCGCGGCGAGGAGCACGAGTAACAACGAGGCACACGCGGCGCGAATCATCCGCGGACCATGCCATCAGCGCGCGCTCGTTTCACGCGCGCCGGTTCAAAAGCGCCCAGCGCGCTTGCGAGACGTTAGGCGCGGCGGCGGCGGCGCAGCAGGACCGCGCCGAGCGCGGCGAAGGGAAGCAGCGCCGCAGCGTCGGGGCCGGCACCTGCATCGCACGCGCAACCCGCGTGGGTCGCACCACCATCGTCGTCACCGTCGCCACCGTTCGGCGGCTGGCACGAGCCGTTCGAGCACACCTCGCCCGGATCGCAGAGGCCGGGGCCCGGCTCGTCGACGTTTCCGTCGCAGTCGTTGTCCGCACCGTCGCACACCTCGGCGGTCGCCGCGGGCGTGTTGCACGCGCCCCACGATCCGGCGGAGCACGTTTCCGTGCCGACACCGCACGTGCCTTCGCAGCTCCGCGTGAGGCCATCGTCGACGATGCCGTTGCAGTCGTTGTCGACGCCGTCGCAAAGCTCGGCGGAGATCGTTCCGGCGATCGCGTTCAACGCCGTCACGAGCTCCGCGGAGTTGTCCGCCTGGAAGTAGCACTGGTTCGGCGCGGAGGGCTCCGTGTTCTGCGCGTTGCAGCCTGCCTTCGCCGTCCCCGCCGCGACCGCCATCTGGTTGAGCGCCGCGGTGTCGACCTCGCTACCGAAACCAACGACCCACACCGTCACGCCTTGGGCCGCGAGCGCGGCGGCCGCGCCCACGCCGTCGAAACGGGTCGACGCGTCGTATGGAACACAGTACTGCCAGCCGTCGGTGATCAGCACGACGTGCTTCGCACCCGACGCGCTCGTCAGCGTCGGCTCGGAGGCCGCGACCTCGAGCGTCTCGGCCATCGGCGTGTAGCTGCCACCTTCGGGAGGCGGCGTCGCGAGCGCGCCGAGGATCGCAGCGCGGTTGCCCATGGCCGGCGAGACATCGAGGCCGCCGGGCGAGCACATGTTCGGCTTGGGGAACGTCATGAGGCCGAACTCGGCCTTCTGCTCGTGCGTGGTCAGCACCTGGCCGATGCCGTCGACGGCGATGCTCCACTTGGTCGCACCGTTGATGGTGCCGGTCTGCATCGAGCTCGACTTGTCGAGGATGACCATGACCCGCGCGGCGGAGCAGGAGTCGGCCTCCGCTACCCGAGGAGCGAGGAGCGAGGCCTGAGCAAGTACGAGGGTCGAGAGTGAAACGGCGAGGCGAGACATGGGCGTTGCCCGCCGTCGAGCAACCTCTGCGCCAGTGTTCTCTCGATGACGATCGCCCGATCTCGCACGGTTGCCGATCGGCCTTCGGGCACCGGCCACTGGTGTTGCCAGCGTCTGGAGTTGCGCGATCCCAGGCCGCAACCGTGGCAGACCGCCGTTTGCAACCAGCCGTCATCAGTGACGAATCGGGCCGTGTGTTGCACAAGTCTCGGTGTCTGAACGTAACGCCCCACGCGCCCCTGTCGGGAGGTAGTGTGCGGGCGGGATGCGTACCGCCACACCTGCGTCTTCGTTTGCCTTCGGTCTTCTCGGCCTTGTCACCCTCGCCGCGTGCGGTGATGACGGCGTCGAGCTCGACGTGCCCGATCAATGCAATCCGCTCGGCGCGAGCGCGCATTGCCTCGTGCCGTGGCCGTCCTCGATCTACGAGGTCGCCGACGACACGGCCACGGGCTTCCGCCTCGACTATCCCGCGGGCGCACTACCGGTGAACATCGACGAAGTTCCCGTCGAAGCGTCGCTCTATTCGAAGCACGACGGCTTCTCGTCGGCCGCGCCCGCGATGGTCGCGTTCGACGTCGGTGTCGACGGCTCGAACCTCGTCAGCTTCACCGAGATGGCCACGTCGCTCCAGTCCGGCTCGCCGACGGTCCTCATCGATCTCGACACCGGCGATCTCGTCCCGCACTTCGCCGAGCTCGACGTCCGCGGCGTGGACACCCCCGCCGACCAGGCGCTGTTCATCCGCAGCGACCGGCTGCTCAAGCGCTCGGGTCACTACGCGGTCGCGATCAAGAAGACCCTCAAGGCCAAAGACGGATCGAACCTCCCTGTCTCCGCCGGCTTCAAAGCGCTCCTCGACGGCGAGACCACGACGCACCCGCTGCTCGAGAAGGTCCGCCCGCGCTACACGACCATCTTCGCCGCGCTCGAGGCCAAGGGCATCGCCAAGACCGACCTCGTCGTCGCGTGGGACTTCCACACGCGCTCGCGCGAGCAGGTCCAGGCCGATCTCCTCGACGCGCGCACCACGACGCTCGCGATGGTCGGCACCGACGCCGCGATGCTCGACTTCACCGTCACTGCGACGCCGCCGCAGGGCGATGTCCGCATCGCGCGCCGCATCGACGGTACGTTCAAGACGCCGCTGTTCCTGTCCAACAACGGCTCCTTCGCGCCGTCCACGAACCTCCAGCGCGACGGAAGCGGCAAGCCGATGGCCACCGGCTACTACAACGTCCCGTTCACCGCGATCGTCCCCGCGTGCGCCCTCGAGCAAGATCGCCCGAACGTCGGCATCATCATCTACGGCCACGGCCTCCTCGGCGAAGCATCCCAGGCCGCCTCGTCGGGCACGCGCCACGCCGCCGCCGAGACCTGCAACGTCGCGATCGGCACGGAGCTGCGCGGCATGGCGTCGATGGACGTCCCCAACGTCGTGCTCGCGCTCAACGACGCGAACAAGGGCTACGGCATCTTCGACGTGCTCGTCCAGGGCATGATGAACCACATCGCGCTCTCGCAGATCGCGCGCGGCCCGATGGCGACACGCCTGTTCACCGAGGACGGCACGTCCGCGACGCCGTCGATCGTCGACCCGTCCAAGGTCTACTACTACGGCATCTCGCAGGGCGGCATCATGGGCACCACCGTCTGCGCGATCGATCCGCTCATCAAGCGCTGCGTCGTGCAGGTCGGCGCGATCAATTACTCGCTCCTCCTCGAGCGCTCGCGCGACTGGCCGCAGTACCGCACCACGCTCACGGGCGCGTATCCCAACAACTTCGACACCGCGCTCCTCGTCTCGCTCATGCAGCAGGAGTGGGACCGCACCGAACCGACCTCGATCGCCGACGTGATCACCGATGGTGGCTTCGGCGGCGTGCCGAAGGAGGTCTTCATGCAGATCGCCGTCGCGGACGACGAGGTCACGAACCTCGCGAGCGACTATCAGGCGCGCACGATGGGCATCCCCGTGATCACGCCGTCACCGTACGTGCCATACGGTGTCGAGTCGACGAGCACGCCCGTGAGCAGCGGCATGATCATCTACGACTTCGGCGAGCCTCCGATCCCGCGCGGTAACGAGGCGCCCCCCGATAACGACGTCCACGGCAACATCCGCAACAAGGGCGCGACGACGTCGATGATGAAGCGCTTCTACGAGACGGGCGAGATCGTGCAACTGTGCACGGGCGAGAGGGGCTGCGACTGCACCGTCGCCGGCGCCTGCGGCACGATGTTCTGATCGTCCTCGATCAGTGAACGACGAACCCGCCGCGCGGGAACCTGATCTCGGGCTGGTTCTTGTCGCGCTCCTTGCCACCGCCGCCGCCACCGTCGGACGAACCGCCCTGGCGCTCCGCGACGCGGACGAGCGTCAAATACTGCATGTTCTTCACGTCGATCACGGAGCCGCGCTCGGGGATCTTGATGCCGCTCGCGGTGAGCTCGGGCGTGAACAAGATCGGCGCGGCGTTGCCGTTGTAGCCGAGCTGCACGAACACGTCCGTCTCGAACTTCGTGCACAGCTTCTCGCAGCAGTGAAACTCCGCCGTGACGCGATAGAAGCCCTCGACAGCGAGCTCCTCGAGCGAGGATGGATCGAAGTCGGCGGGGACCGTGGTGCCGTTCTCGTTGAACGTGCAGCGGTTCTGGTGCCACTTCGCAGGTAGGTACACGCCCGGCCCCGGGTCACCGTGGTTGTGGAAGTAGACGAGGCGGCCGGCTTCGACGGCGCCGATCGGTTTCGTCGTCTTGTAGACGCCGCAGTCCGGGAGTTTCTTTCCGCTCACACGCGTAGGGTAGTCTGAGGCATGGCACGCGTGAAGAGCGATGAAGCGCTCGAAGAGCTGAAAGCGTTCGCGATGGCGTACCCGGGCACGAGCGAGAAGGCACCGTGGCCGGGGCACAACGACGTCGCCGTCAACGACAAGACGTTCGTGTACTTGAATCCGCCCGGCGAGCCGCTCGCGGTCGGATGCAAGCTGGTGATGTCGAGCCACGTCGCGCTGATGCTTCCGTGGGTGAAGCCGATGCACTACGGCATGGGCAAATACGGGTGGGTGAGCGCGACACCCCCGTCCGATCAGCCGGTACCGATCGAGATGTTCAAGGAGTGGATCGACGAGAGCTATCGCGATCAAGCGCCGAAGAAGCTCGTCGCGCTGATCGGAGCAGCCCCGGCCCCGAAGGCGAAGAACGCCGCAGCGACGAAGAAGCCCGCTGCAAAAAAGAAGCCCGTGGCGAAGAAGCCCGTGGCGAAGAAGCCCGCTGCGAAGAAGCCAACCGCGAAGAAGAAATCTGCGAAGAAGTGATGGACGATCTCTGGGCGAAGACCACGCCGATCGACGAGATGATCGCGACCCAGCTGCTCGAGCCGACACGTGAAGCGTGGAACGAGCGAGAGGCGAACAGCGGGGTCGACGGCATCGTCGACATCGAGTGCTGGGTCAGCGGAGGCGAGCGGAGGTTGTACGAGGGATCGATCGAGATCGACGAGCTCGTCATGGAGCCCGAGGGCCCGTCACTGTTCGTTGCGGGCGACCTCACCGTGCGCGGCGTCATCCAACAGGGCTTCCGCGCTGGGTTCCTCGTCGTGCTCGGCACGCTGCGCGCGAAGTCGATCTCGACGTGCGCGCAGATCGTGGTGACCGGCGATCTCGTGGTCGAGGACACGATCTACGGAAACTGCACGAACTACATGACAAGCGTGCTCGGCAAGACCAAGGCGCGCGTGATCATCTCTGCGAAGGAGCACTACTTCTGCCTGTACGGTGGTCGCGAGGTCGAGCTGCTCGTCGATACGTACGGCGACACCCCGAACATGGAAGGCGCGCAGCACACGGGCAACGACGCGCTCGCGATGGACGAGCCGTACGACGAGGTCGAGGCGGCGACGAAGCTGCGTGCTGGGACCTCGCTCGTCGTGCCGTAGCCTACGAGTAGGCGCGCCAGATCGGGAACTCCTCGCCGGCGGCGGGCGCCGTGACGAGGCCGTTCTCGATCGCGCCGTCGTCGGACTCCGGCTCGCACAGATAGACCGCGATCGCTGCCGACGCGTGATCCGTGGGCACGACACGCGAGCCCGGCGGCACCGCGCGCGACTCGCGCTTCCACGAGACGGACAGATCACCGACCTCGGACGCTTCGAGGATCTTGCGACCGCCCTCCGTGCCGAAGCCCTCGACGGTGGCGACCTCGACCTCGCGTGAACCGTCGGCGGGCTCGCTCGCGATGCCGTGTCGCGCGAGGTGCTCGGCGACGTTCGCGGGCACGATGTACGCGGGCGGGCGATCGACGATCGTGGTGCCGACGAAGTTCGAAAAATACGGAATGCGAACGCTCGCCGGTGCGCCGTCGAGCGTGCGCGGCGACATCGTGGGGATCTCGATCGGCTCCGCGAACGGCTCGAGCTTGTAGCGAACCGCGATGCGATCGCGCGGCGCCTGGCTCTGCGCGACGACCTGCATGACATCGTCGGAGTGCGCCGTTACGTAGGTCAGCGCCTCGAGGATCGTCGCGTAGGTCGTACGCACGCGATCGGGGAACGACAGGTAGGAATAGCACTCGAGCAGCAGGTCGAGACGGCTCGACAGACCTCGATAGTTGGAGCCGAAGCGCGGGTTGTGTGGATACGTCATCCAGCCCTCAGAGACGGGCGCAGTCGCGTCCGCATCGCGGCGCGCGTCGAGTGCGCGCTCGTCCTCGACGAAGTTGCCGTACCAGCCCGCGAGGAGCTGGTGGTCGTTGGCAAGCGCCTTGGTGACGACCGGCATCATCTTCTGCCGCATGAACGCGATCGGCTCGGGGCGGCCCGACGCCACCGTGTGCGGGATGTCGTAGGTCATCCACATGCGATGTACGGAGCCATTGGTCGCGTGCGTGTCGATCGTCAGCTCGGGCTTCCACACTTGCACGACGCGCGACTGCAAGAGCTGCATCTCGAGCGTCTGCTGGCGCATGTAGTCGCGGTTGAGGTTCACGCCGATACCGTTGACGCGCGTGCCGACCTTCTTGGGACCGATCTGCCCCTCGAGGCGCGGCAGGTTCAGCACGCGGTTCTCCGGCGAGATCGCGTCGTTTCCGTCGGCGTTGAACAGCGGCACGATCACGAGCGTGAGCTTCTCGATCAGGTGCGCGTGCGTGCCGGCGAGGATGTCGCGCACGAGCATCTGACACGCTTCTTTCCCCTCGACCTCGCCGGCGTGGATGCCGTTGATGATCATCACGACCGGCAACCCACGCGCGCGCGAGTCGGCGGGCGTCTTGATGCCGTGCGCGCTCATCACGACGAGCGGGAGCTCGCGGCCTTGCGGGCTCGAGCCGAACGACGCGAGGTGGAAGCGGGGATCGTTCTTGCTCGCGATCGCCGCGAGGAACTCCATCACGTGCGCGTGGAGCGAGGTTTCTTCGTACGACGTGGCTTCGGCGCGAGTCTGCGGATGCATCGCGATCGAGATACCAGATCCGCACCCGTGGCGTCTTGCGGCGAGCCCTACCGTCGCCGCCGCGTCTTGCAGCGCGGCGGGATGTGCCAGCCCTTCGGCCCGAGCATCTCGAGCTCCGTGCGCATCGCCTTGTCGAACGTCGAGTTCACCTTCTTGCCCGCGCCCGCGAGCTCGACCACGCCCCGCGCGTCGAGGTGCTGTACGTATGCGACATCGACCCCCGCGCGCCACAGCTGCAGCCCGGGTACGGAGCGGTTCATCAGCTTGTATGCGTCAGGAGCCGGCACGAAGCCCGGCTCGGCCCACCACGTGAGTGGAAACGGGTAGCCCGCGACGATGTCCGCGTACATCGTCATCACGCCGAATGCCGGACGCGCGTGGCGCTCGGCGGCGAGCCAGGCCTTGCGCACCTTCGGCGAATAGCCGAGAAGCTCGCCGAGCGATGCTTCGTGCTCGAAGGACCACGGCGAGCGCGACAACACGTCCTGCAGCGGTGCAATCAACGCCTCGCCACCCACACGGTGCACGAAGATGTCGGTCGCGTTCCTGCGCTCCCCTGTCACAGAACGGAGCGGTCCGGCTTCCTGGTTAGAGCGTTTCGCGACCGTGACCACGAGTCCGCGCTTCTTCGCGAGCGGCTCGATCTCTCGAAGATCGCCGGCGAGGCCCCGAGCGTCCGTCGCGAAGAACGAGATCGGCTTCTTGCCGCGCGCGAGCGCGTCGAGCTCTGCAGCGAGCGTCGTGTAGACGGGCGTGCGCGTGTCCGCGACGAACTTCCAGCTGTGGACCTTCTTCGACTTCACGCTACGCGAGCCCGACGACGACGCCGTACGCGACGATCGCGATACCCGCGGTGTTGAGCACGGCGTTGATCGACGCCATCACCCAGCCCGTCGACCTCTCGGCGAACTGGTCGCCTGTCTTGCGGAGCCAGTTGATGATGCCCGACAGATCCTGGAACACCGATGCCGCGACGAGCAGCACGGCGCCGGCCACGGCGAGTGTGTGCGAGAGCGTCGCGAACTGCAGCGCGAAGGCACAGCCGAGCAAGAGGATGCCTTCCTGCAGCGAGACCTCGTGCGCGACGAGGAGCCAGCGGTGCGGCTCCATCGGTCCCTTGAGGCGCTTCATCGACAGCACCCAGCCGAGCGCGAACGACAGCACCAGGTTTCCGATACCCCCGAGGACCAAGATCTTGATGGCGAGCGGGTCGATTCCTGAACGATACGACGGGCGCGCACCTAGAGTCCCGCGAGTCGGCTAGTTCTCGTCGTGTCCCACGTCCACGCCGAGGCCCGCCGGGCGCGCGTCGCCGTCGAAGTCCGTCGCCGGCGCGTCGGTGGCGGTCCCGGCGTCGATGCACGGCGACTTGTCGTCGACGTGCCACGAGCTGTCCAGCAGCGGATCGCCCTCGCCGTTCTTCATCGCGGGGAGACCGCTCGCCTCCTCGAAGAAGAAGACGGAGCTGTAATCGAACGGGATACCGCTGTCTCCGATCTCGCGATAGACGGCATCGTCGCGCCCGAACACATCGGAGAACGTGAAGAAGTTGTTGTTCACGAATACGGGATGGATCGTGCGTCCCGACGGCGCGTCCTCGCGAATGCCAAAGCGGTCGGCGTTGTTGCCGCCCGACAAGATGTTGTTGCCCAGGCGACCGACGGTACCCGTCAACGTGACCTGCATGTTGTTGCTGATGAGCAGCACGATCGCCGAGCTCGTGTTGCGAGAGCCGCTGACCCCATTGGGCCCGCTGCCGCCGCCGTCGAAGTAGTTGTTCGCGACGGTGACGGTGCCGGCCGGGATCTCGAGCTCGGCGAGGAGCAAGCCGGTCGTTCGCTGTCCGCGTGGTCCCATCACGACATTGTTCGTGATGGTCGTCGTCGCGCCCTCGACAAAGATGCCCGCGCACCACGACCCCGTCTGCGTGCACGTCCCCGCGGTCGCACGGTCGAGGTTGACGCGATTGCGCTCGACGGTGATCGGCGAGTTCACCTGGATGCCCGTGTTGGGGCCACCAGCGCTCGATCCGGCCGTGACGTCGTTGTTCACGAGCTTCGAGCCTGCCACCGCGCGCAGCGCATACACGCCGATCGAACGGCGCGCGGTGCCGCTGCGGATCACGTTCGAGCTGATGTTGACGAGAGAGGTCACCGCGGGACTCGTGCTTTCGATCGCGACGCCGACGGACTGCACCGCGGCGCCGCTGGTGATCTCGTTGTTCTCGATCAAGACGCCGGCCGCGTCCGACGTGCCGCGAACGGCGACACCGATCGAGCGGTTGTTCGGCTCGGGACCGGTGTTCGCCAGCGTGTCCGCGCCGGCGATCGTGTTGCCGCGGATCGTCGGCGAGCCGCCGCTCAGCGTCAGCGCCACGGTGCCCGCCGTCGACGTCGGTGTGCCCGGCAGTCCGGTGATGGTGAAGCCCGAGAGGAGCGTCGCATGCGTGATCCCGGTGTTCGCGACGACACCCTCGAAGTCCGTGTTCAGGATCTGCGACTTGTACGCAGTGATGTCGCGCGCCCAGTCGCACGTGGTCGTGTTGCACTGGTGCCCACCGAGCAGGTCGATGCCTTCGACGAGTGCGACCTTCTCGTTGTAGACGCCCTGAGCGACGATCACCGTGCGATCACCGCCGAGCATCATCGCGTTCGCGATGCCCTTGCTGATCGTGGCTAGCGGCGAGTCCACGGTGCCCATGTTCGAGTCGTCACCGATCATCACGGAGACGTACGCACCGATCGGCGCGATCGGCGCATCGGGCTCGACACCTGCGTCCTCGCAGTCGGTCGTACAGGGCGGTGCGTCGGGATCGGTGCCGGAGTTGTTGTTGTCACAACCACACGCCAACACCACGACCAGCAGGATCCTGCGCATGGAAAATTCTCTCACCGTCCGCCCGCGTTGACTACGGCCAGCTCGTCGGCGGCGAGGGTTAGGTCGTGGATCGCGAGGTCCTCCCGCATGTGGAGCGGATCACGTGTGCCCGTGATCGGCAGCATTCCGACCTGTTGGGCGAACCGGAACACGATCTGCTCCGGGGTCCGACCCCGGCGCAGCGCGAGCTCGGACAGCGGGATGCTCGACAGCACGGCCCGGTTTGCCGTCAGTAGCGAGAACCCCTGGTAGACGATTTCGTGGTCGTCGCAAACGGTCCGGACCTCGCGGTCCCAACCGCGGTTCGCGTAGCAGCGGTTCTGCACGAACGCGGGCGCGACCTCGGCGAACCCGACGAGGTCGGCGACCTGCTTCGCGGTCACGTTCGACACGCCGAGCAGCTTCACGCGCCCGCTCGCCGCGATCTCCTCCATCGCGCGCCACGCAGCGTGGTCGTCGGGCCCGAGCCCGTCGCGACGGGACGGTCCGTGGAGCACGAGCGAGTCGATCCATGTGACACCGAGGTGTTCGAGAGACTTCTCGAAGCTCTGCGCGACCTGCGTCGCGATCGGCGCGGCGGGGTCGTAGGGCAGGCGGTCGTCCTGACCATCCCGAAACGTGAACTTCGTCTGTACGAAGAGATCCTCGCGGCGTACGAATCCCTCGCGGATCTTCGCGTCGAGTCCGCGCCCGACGCCCTCCTCGAAGTAGTGCTTGCGCTGGTTCGCCGTATCGATGCCGCGGAAGCCCGCGCCGAGCGCCTCTACGACGTGGTGCTCGGTGGCGTCCTCTTTCCAGGCAGTTCCGTAGAGGAACGCCGGGACCCGCACACCTCGCACGTTCATCGTCATGCAACGCATCGTACGCTCGTGTACGTTCGGGGCGTGGCGCTGCAGGACAAGTTCGAGCGACTCGCCGCGATCCGCGGTGACACCACGAAGGGTCTTCCCGATTCCGCGTGGAAGACAAACCTCGACGACCAGGATCCGGACACGTTGCTCCGCGCAGCGATCGCCGCGACCCGGCAGCTCGTTCTCCCCGAATGGGAGAGCAAGCGCGTCGACGATCGTCGACCACAGCTCGCCCTCGAGGCCACGGAGGCATGGCTCGCCACGAAGAGCCCCGAGGCACACGCGAACGCGAAGGTCACGGCCAAGGAGTGCACGGCCGCGCGCAACGAGACGTTCGGCAACGATCACCGGATCCCCGAGGCCGCGCGCGCATGCGCGTGGTCGTGCGGCGCCAAGGACAACGCGCACATCTGGGAGGCGTTCGGCGCGATCGAGGAGGAGCTTCTCGCGCGGGTACAGCTCGTCGCGGAGTACCACCGCGCGCCCGAACAGCGGCGCAACTTGCTCGCGGTGATCCGTCGCGTACTCGAGCCGCCACCGCCCGAGGCGCCGAAAGCGACCGGGCCTGTACCGTACTCCGCGAGCGGCGCGTTCACCGTCGGACAGGAGCTCACGCACCCCAAGTTCGGCAAGCTGGTGGTGACCGTCGCCGGCCCGAGCACCATCGACGTGACGCTCGACGACGGGTCGACCAAACGGCTCGCGCACAAACCGAAGGGCTAGATCGGACACCTCTGTTGCACTGTCGATGGACTTGTCTGGTCGTACTCGCGCTGATCTCATCCGGATGCGGCGTGATCACCGGCATCGACGCGACCGCACCTCCGACGACGTCCGAGAGCGCGAGCCCGTTCACGCTCGCCGATCAGCGCGCACAGCCGACAAGCCTCGCGTCGCTCCTCGAACACGGTGACGTCGCGCTCGTCTTCTATGCCGGTCACTGGTGACTGTGGTGCAAGCACCAGCTCGGCGAGCTGGCCAAAAACGTCGCGCGGTTCACGGAGCGTGGCATCCGGCTCGTGGGCGTCAGTCCGGATTCGCCCGAGGACTCGCGCACGTTCGCGACCACGTACGGCATCGACTATCCGCTGCTCGCGGATGTCGATCGCAGCGTGTCTCGCGCGTACACGGGCGTCGACGCTTCGGACAACACCATCCCCGGCATCGTCGTGATCCGCAGGGACGGCACGATCGCGTTCCGTCAGATCTCGATCGCGAAGGACGACCGCCTCGACTCGTCGCAGTTGCTCGCGGTCATCGATCGCACGCTCGGGACGTCCGGTCGCGCAGCGCGTGGAGGCTACGCGGCGATCTCGCGCATACAGCTCGGCATCGAATCGGGAGCCGCCTTCGGCGAGGACGTGCGTGCGTTTACCGCGTCGCTGCGCTTCGCGATGCCGCTCGGACGGTTCGCGATCGCGGGCGTCCGCGCGGGCTACAGCACGCTCTCGACGATCGACAGCGCGGTGTTCGCCGGCGTGCGCATCCCGATCATGGCCGACGCAGCCGCGATCCAGATCGCCGCGGTCGGCGGCCTCGCGAAGACCACGCCCTATGCGGGGGGACAAGCTGGCGTCTGGCTCGCGTGGACACCGACGTTGGGCTTCCACCTCGACGGTGCTGTCACGACCGAGCGTCACGTCACGTTCACCTTGGGCATCTCGCGCCTGATCTCGTGGCGCTGAATCGTCTATTCTCGGGGTGAATGCGATCTCTGGGTGTCCTCGCGACGATCGCGTTCTTCTCGACGCTCGCAGGTGCGTCGCCCGACGAGCGCACGGACAGGAGCCGGTACCTGTACCAACCGATCCCGATCGCGGCCGGCGGCGCCATCTACCTCGTCCTCGAGCTCGGCCTGAAGGACCAGATCACACCGATGGAGTGCCGCTGGTGCCGCGCCAACGGACTCGACGCGTCGATCCGCAACGCGCTCGTCTGGAAGAACGTCCAGGGTCCAAACCAGGTGTCCAACCTCACCGGCTACATCGGCAACCCGGCGCTCGCGCTCGGCGGGCTGTTTCTGTCGAACCTCGACACCGATGACCGTCGCGAGTGGTACGACGACGCGATCCCCGTTCTCCAGGCCGGCGTCGTGACCGGCATGGTGAACCAGCTGTTCAAGGTCGTCTTCGGTCGACGCCGCCCGTACGCCGAGTTCAAGGGGACGTCCACCCGCGCTGCGAACGACGTGAACATGTCGTTCTTCTCGGGCCACACCTCACTCGCGTTCGCGATGGCGACGTCGTCCGCCACGGTCGCGTCGATGCGCGAGTACCGCTCCGCACCGTTGCTCTGGGGTGGCGGCCTCGCGCTCGCCACGGCCACGGGCTACTTTCGCATCGCCGCGGACGCGCACTACTTCACAGATGTTCTGGTCGGTGCGATCGTGGGCGGCGCGATCGGCGTCGCCGTGCCGCTGCTGTTCCACGATGACGTGCTCACGAACGAGAGCACCGCAACACCTCGTGTGGGATCGGCGCGCTCGACGCGCGATCCGGTCATTTTCTCGCTGTACGGCGGCGCGTTCTAAGGTTTGTCTCAAGGTTTCTTCGGCGCCTCGGCCTCGGCGAGCTTTGCCTCGACCTCGCGGACGTGTTCGCGATCGAGCTTCTCGCTCATCTCGCGCAGCGCACGGCGCCCCTCGACGGGCGTGATCTTCTGTTTCGCCAGGTCGATACAGATGAGGCACATATGTGCACTCTAGCAGCTGCCACGTCAGGGCACGCAGACGCCCGGCGTCCCGACGCTCGCGGTGCACGAGTTGCTCGTGCAGTCCGGGTTCGCGGCGCAGCGCTGACCGTCGGTGCACTTCGGACAACCCGCGCCGCAGTCGATGTCACCCTCGAAGCCGTCGCGCACACCGTCGGTGCATGTCGCGGTGCGACAACGACCGTTCACGCAGCCGCCGGTCTGGCAGTCCTCGGGGATCGTGCACGTGGCGCCGCCGGGGCAGCGCGGGCACGCGGTGCTCGTGCCGCCGCAGTCCACGTCCGACTCGTCGCCATCCTTGATGCGATCGCCGCACGGCGCGGAGGGTGCTGTCGTCGGGCGTTCGGGGGCGAAGTGCGCACCGAACGCGAACGAGAGGTGATCCTCGCCGCCAAACTCGATGTCGGGGCGCAACAGGAGCGTGAGTAGCGACGAGCTCGCGACCTCGTCGATCGACAGCGCGCCGTCCATGTTCGCATCGAGTATGCGCTGGAACACCGTGTGGCCCTGCGGGTTCGTGGTCATCATCTCGAGCACGCCTTCGTACGCGACCATCGACGCCTCGGCGGCGGGCAGCCCACCGCGCAACACCGCGTCGTAGCCACCCGCGTCGTCGGTGCCGAGATCGATCTCGACCCACGCCAGCGGCAGCGCGACCGGGTCCGCATCCTCGAACACGGGGAGGCGCGCGATCGCGGCGCCGGGGACCTTGGTCGTACGCGTGCGGTTCGAAACGAAGGCGCCGTTCTCGATCGCGCCGCCCATCACGGTGGCGGCATCACCGTCCTGGCCGAAGAACGTGACGCCGGCGGTGGGATCGTTCTCGAGATCGTCGGCCTGGATCTCGAGGTAGCTCGCGATGGCGCCGCTCGCGATCATGTCGAGGCCGTGGGGCGTGAGATCGCCGGCGACGCCGAGCGCGGTGAGGATCGTACCGAGGGCGTTGTCGACCTTGCCGTCTCCGTCGAAATCGGCACCGAACGCGAGCGTGGTCGTGTTGTCGATGGGGAGCTGGAGGCTCGTGAGATAGAAGCGATGCACGTCGCCCGTGAACGGTCCGCGAATGTCGCCGTCCTCGTCATCGCATGCGACTTGCGTCGCGCTCGCGAGGATCGCGCAGAAAAGGACCACCCGGCTCATCGCCGACGAGTCTGCCACGTCGGCCCGGTGTGATGTCGCGTTGCTGTCGGTGTCACGTGTCCGTGAGCTAGGCTGCGTGTATGGACACCGGACGGCTGTTACGCGCACTGGATCTGGCAGCGGCGAAGCATCGCGATCAACGGCGAAAGGATCAGCCGACGTCGCCGTACATCAACCATCCGATCGCGGTGGCGCGCCTGCTCTGGGAGTGCGGCGTGCACGACGAGACGCCGCTGCTGGCGGGTGTGCTGCACGACACGATCGAGGACACCGCGACGACGCGCGACGAGCTCGCGGCGCTGTTCGGCGACGACGTCGCGAACGTCGTCGCCGAGGTCACCGACGACAAGTCGCTGCCGAAGGCGCGGCGCAAGGAGCTCCAGGTCGAACACGCGCCGCACATGTCACGCGCGGCGAAGCTCGTGAAGCTCGCCGACAAGACGTGTAACGTCCGCGACATCATCGACAGCCCGCCTGCGGACTGGCCCATCGAACGAAAGCAGCAGTACCTCGTGTGGGCCAAGCAGGTGGTCGACGGTTTACGCGACGCGAGCCCCGAGCTGGCCGCGCGCTTCGACGAGCAACACGCACGCGGCATCCCATGAGCGTCGTCGGTCGCGTGGAGGTCACCTGTCCGAGTTGCGGACAGTCGCGCGAACACGAGCTCGTGCAGAGCGTGAACACGCGCACACATCCCGCGCTGAAGGCACGCCTCCTGGCCGGCGAGCTCAACGTGCTCGCATGCGAGTGCGGCCGGCGCACCCAGCTCGCCGCGACGCTGTTGTTTCACGATCCGGATGCGGACTTCTATTGCCAGGTCGTCCCCGGCGGTGAGGCCGCGATGGCGAAGGCCGCCGAGCTGTTTCGTGCGTCGGGAGCGTCGGGACGACAGCGCCTCGTTCCATCGCCGAACGCACTCGTCGAGAAGGTGAAGATCGTCGACGCGAAGCTCGAGGACTGGGCGATCGAGATGGCGAAGCTGTTGATCGTCGCCTCCATCGATCCGAGCGACCTCGACCGCGTGATGCTGTTCGATCGCGCGGACGACGAGGCGCTCCACTGGATCCTCTACGACGGTTCGCACCCAGAAGCTGCGAAGAGCCCACGCTCCGCGTACGAGCGGCTCGCCACACGCGAGGCCTCTCGGCCGAGCGTACGCGACCTGCGGATCGATCGCGCGTGGGCACTCGCGGCCGTGCAGCGGATGATCTCCGACGGAAACTGACGGCAGCTTCTATCGGCGAGCTCGATCCGAGTCAGCGACCCAGCGAGGTGCACGCGCCACGTGAACGAGCAGTGCCCTCTGTTGTTGGCGGCAACGCCCTTCGCCGCCGTTGGAGTCAACCAACTCCAGCGCTACGTGTTCACCACGATCGCGATTCCCATCGAGCACATGGAAATCGAGAACGTGATCATCGCGACCGTTCCAACGCCGGGTACAGCTGAACCACGGGGTCGCGAGTGCCGTGGCAGCTCGAGTTGCCACCCCCAGGGAAATAACCGGATCCCGCGCACTTCGCCGATGGCACGAGGGGTGCTCTAGGCAGCCAACCATGAAGACCATCCTCGCTCTCACCGCCATCGGGGTCCTCGCGACCCCGGCGTTCGCCGGCAAACACCGCCCGGCGACCAAGGCCAAGCCCGCCCCCGCCAAGAAGGCGCCCGCTCCGGCACCGGTTGTCGAGGAGCGCGACATCGTGCTCGTCGAGGACAAAGAGCAGCCCAAGCTGAACCTCGGCGAAGACTTCGGTCTCAAGGCCGCTCGCGCGTCGGCGAAGCCCGACCTCGACGAAGAGACGTTCGACCTCAAGCGCGTCAGCAACAAGGAAGCGGTCGCACTCGTGAAGTCGAAGTCGGACGAGCTCGAGTACTGCTGGATCAAGCTCCCGCCGAAGCACCGCGTGGAGACCTCGGCGCTGCTGCACATCGCGATCGAAGCGTCGGGGCTTGTCGCCGGCGCGTGGATCGAGGGCTCGGTTCCCGCCGCCGTCGAGAAGTGCATGACCGACCGCGCGGCCAAGTGGATCTTCCCGGCTGCCGATGCGGGCTCGGAGATCGAACATGGCATCTCGTTCAGCCTGCTCGAGCAGAAGGGCAAGTAGTCGAACGGGCGTCTTCTAGACCACCTTGATGCCGGGCGGGACGACGACGCAACGGAGTACAATGGCCCGATGCGCGCGTACCTGGTCGCATTGGTCGGATTGCTGGGTGGTTGTTTCGAGGCTGCGTTCGTCACGTGTGGAGACGGGTTGATCTGTCCCATCGGTACGGTGTGCGATCTAGAAACCAACACCTGCTACGACCCGAGTCCCGGGTGCGGCAATCGCGTCGTCGAGCCCGAGCTCGGCGAAGTGTGTGATGACGGCAATGCCATCGCCGGCGACGGATGCCATCCCAGTTGCAGTACGACCCAGGTGTGTGGTGATGGCGTGGTCGACGATGGCGAAGTGTGTGATGACGGCAATTCCGTCGCCGGCGACGGATGCCATCCCAGTTGCACAGCCGTTGCCATCTGTGGTGATTTGGTGCTCGACGCGGATGAGATCTGCGACGACGGCAACAACATCGCGACCGACGACTGTAGCTCCGACTGCCGGTCGACCCTTTCGTGTGGCAACAACGTCCTCGATGACGTCGTCGGCGAACAATGCGACGACGGCAATCGAACCGGCCTCGATGGCTGCGACGCCTCGTGCGCCGTCGAGCAGGCGCGCTGGCTCGAGGTCGGAACGCCGGCACCTCCGTGGACAGGAGGCCTGGCGTTTGATGCAGAGCGCGGCCGCTCGGTGTTGTTCGCTGATGCGGGTGAACTCGGCGCCCAGACGTGGGAGCGCTACGGCTGGAGCTGGCGACGCGTGCCGGCGCAGCCACCTGCCGGCATCTTCAGAGTCGCCTTCGATCGAGTCAAACGCGAAGTGGTTGGCGTCGCGGTGGGCAAGGCGTTTCGCTGGGACGGTCTACAATGGTTCCCTCGCGGCGGCGCGCCCGCACGCAACCTGAACGACCTCATCGGTAGCGCGAATACCCTGTACGCGATCTCCAACGTCGGTGAGGTTTTCGATCTCGGCGGCGACCTCACCACGCCCGTCGGCATGATTCCCAATACGGGCAGCGGCGGCTTCATCACGGGCTTTGATCCGCGCAACGCGATGCTCGTGCGGCATGGAGGGATCTCCAAGGTGCCCATGACCGGCGGACTTCCCCACGTCGAATCATTCACGAGCGTTTCGGTGACTGGCGCGACCTGGCAGAACGCGGCCACCGGCGGCCCATCGGCTGCAACTGCGCCTGCCGTGTGGGACGCTCGCCTCCAGCGCCTCCTCGTGGTGGGCGGTCAGTTCTCGCTGACTTCCTCGAGTGCGGGAGTTCATGCCTTGGATACGTCGTCGTCGAACCCGGCGATGTGGACGTGGGGAGCCGGCGGGACGCTGGCCGCCCCACGCAGCGCAGGCGTCGCGACTCATGACCCGCTTCGTGCCTCGACCGTGCTGGTGGGTGGCGGTAACGGTTCCACGTACAGCTCGCTAACGGAGGTGCTCGACGCGAGCGGATGGCGCGGAGAGGTCACGACGCCCGACCCGACCTACCTGTTCGAGGTTCCTGCGCGCGGAGTGGTGATGGCTATTGAGTCCAACAACGATGTGTGGAGCTACAACCGCGATCAGGGCTGGCGCAAGCACGCCAATGCGACGGTTCCCGGAGCACCCACGCTCTCGCCGGCCGTGTTCGCCGACAGCCAGGCGCGCACGCTGGTGTGGACCGCCAACGGATCCACCTGCACGATCTCGGATGATCTGGCCGAGCCGACAACCGCGTGGACATGCGCGTCGAGCACCGACGTCATCTCGTCGCGCGTGGATGCCGCCACGGCCTACGACGAAAACACTCACGTCGGCGTTCTGTTTGGCGGCCAGTCCTCCCAATGGCACGCGGACACCTACGTCTGGCGTAACTCCGCGTGGGTCGCCGCTCCCATGGTCACATTCAGCTCGAGCTGCCTGAACCCCCAACTGGTTCACGACACGGCCGCCCGCAAGTTCGTGTTGTTCTGCAAACAGTTCATCGGCAGTTCAATCGAGTTCAAGGCGTGGAGCTGGAACGGCGACGAGGCAACACCGTGGAGCCCCGAGCCCGCCCCACCCCTCGACGGAGTCCCGGTGTTCAACCGCGACCTCGGTCAAACGATGCTGCTGGCGCTTCACGGCGCGACGTACCTGCTCGAGTCCACGGGATGGAAACTGGAAGCGGTGGAGCAACGGCGCGTGCTCCCGCTCCTGAAGCACGCGGCCTACTTGAGCGCGGATCGC
The DNA here is from genome assembly GCA_046160585.1 of Kofleriaceae bacterium. Lineage (GTDB taxonomy): Bacteria > Myxococcota_A > Polyangia > Haliangiales > Haliangiaceae > JABFXX01. The sequence goes on along the minus strand of JBJXGN010000185.1, from coordinate 8,652 downwards.
GAGACCGTCGCCATGAGCGACGCGACGATGTTTATCCTGACGTGGGAGTCCGCAGTCAGCGAAACGTGCTTGCTCGGCAACGATCACGACGGCGATGGGCTCGCCGGGTGCGCGGATCCCGATTGCTGGGCACGGTGCAACTGCGGCGACGGAACGATTTCGGTCCTGGAGAACTGTCACAACTGCCCCCTGGACGTGGGCGCGTGCCCCATTCTCTGCGGCGATTCCGTGTGCTCGCTGGGGGAGACGAGCTGCCCCGGCGATTGCGGTCCCTAACTCGTCTCGATCTCGCGGACGCCATCACCGGCATCCGCGTCGGTCGCAGCGTCCGCGGCTTTGATCGTCGGGCCCGTCAGTCGTAGGTCGGGTGCGCGGGATCGAAGAACGCGATGGGCGCGGCGAGGGCGGCGTCGGGGATCTGGAACGCGTCGACGATCTCGCGCGCGTGCAGCGCGACCTCGCCCATGACCCGCTCGACCTCCTTCCGGATCGCGCGTGTCTTGCCGATCTCGAAGTAGTCGGTCTCGAGGAACCAGGACGCGCGCGCTTCGAGGCGCGAGAGCAGCGAGAGATCACCGATGCGCGCGAGCAACCCGCGGATCTCCGGTGCCGCCTTCGCCTCGGCCGCGGCGAACCACTCGGCGGCGAGCCGCTCCGCGAACGCATCGGCGATCGCGACGACGTGCTCCTGCACCGCGATCACCGCGGTCTCTCCGTCGGCGCCCGCGTCGAGCCGTTTCTTGATGCGCAGCAGGCAGGTCTCGACGAGGTGGCGTTCGCGGTAGCGAAACGCGTCGAGCTGCATCCCGCGATCGCGCAGATGGGACGATGCCCCGCGACGCGACTGCACCGGGTTCTTCTCGGTGACGGCAGTCGCGAGGCGCCGGCCGACCGCGCGCAGCACTGCGAGCGTGCCACCGGTGGCGAGCTGCTTGCGCTGCGCACCGAGGAGCGCCTTGCCGACGAGCTGTGCGAGCACGACGTTGTCGCCCTCGAACGTCGTGAAGACATCGACGTCCGATCGGATCTCGGGGATGCGATTGACGCTGAGGTACCCCTGCCCGCCGCACGCTTCGCGCGCGGCCTGCACCGCGGCGATCGCGTGTTTGCTGCCGAGGATCTTCATCGCCGCGGCCTCGGCCTCGAGCTCGCGCGTGTCGGCGTCCTTCTGCATCGCGATCGCGGCGTGACGCGCACGCAGCTCCGCGAACGCGACGCGCAGCACGACCGTGTCCGCAACGTGCGGCAACAACCGGCGCTGGTGCGTCGGATAGTCGATCAGACGGCGCTCGCCGTCTCCTTCTTGGCCGAACTGGCGGCGTGCGTGCGCATAGCGCACCGCGATCGCGAGCGCGTTGCGCGCCGCCGAAACGGCGCCGGCACCCACGCTGACCCGACCGCCGACCAGCGTGCCGAGCATCGTGAAGAAGCGGCGATCGGGGCTCGCGATCGGACTCGTGTACGCGCCGCTCGCGTCGATCGACGCAAACCGATCGAGCAGACTGTCGACGGGCACGCGCAGTCGCTCGAACCACAGGCGGCCGTTGTCGACCCCGTTGAGACCGAGCTTGTGCCCCGAGTCTCCCGTACGTACGCCCGGCACCGGCGATCCGTCGTCGGCGCGAACACGCACGAGCATCGCGTGAACGCCCTGCCGCGCACCACCCACGTCGAGCTGCGCGAACACGACTGCCCAGCGAGCGTCGTGCGCCGCACCGCCGATCCACTCCTTGCGTGCAGACTCGCCGGGCGTGTGGATCTCGAGCTCGCGCGTCTCGTGAAGATATGTCGCCGTCGTCTCGATCGCCGCGACGTTCGACCCGTGCCCGACCTCGCTCATCGCGAAGCACCCGAGCTCCTCGCACGAAGCGATCCGCGGCAGGTGTGCATGATGCCGCTCGGTGCCGAGCGCCCACACCGCTCCACCGTAGAGCCCGAACTGCACGCCGACCTTCACGAGCAACGACAGATCACCGTGGCCGAGCTCCTCGAACACCGCGGTGAACGCTGCGAGATCGTCGGTCGACGTCACCCCCGGATACGCGAGGCGACCGAGCCCCGTCGATGCGAAGTCGGCGAGCCAGCCGCGCACGAACGTGCGGTGCTCTGCGACCGGCAGACCGTACGCGCGGCGCGACTCGCGACCGAGCCACTCGCGCACCTTTGCGCGGATGTCGGCGTGGTGCCCGTCGAGAACCGCAGCGAGGCCCCGAACGATCTCCGGATCGCCCTGCGCCACCACGGGAGCAGACTCCTCGCCAGCGATCATGCCGAGGTTTGCCGCCAGGCCGAACGCGACCTCGCGCGTCTCGTCATCCGCGACGCGTTGAGCGATCCGCGCGAACGACGCCTTCGCGCGTGTGCTCGCCGTCACGGCGACGCGATCGATCAGCGTGCGAAGCCTACCGAGCTCGTCGGCACTGGGTGGGGTACTCGGATCGATCCACGCCGCGATGACCGCGCGTGCTGCAGGTCGGAGCCACGGCTGCGCCGCGATCGTCGAGAGGACCTTCTCGCGCTCGGCGTGATCGAGATCGAAGTCACTCCACGCGACGTACACGAGCGGAGCGAAGGGGCGGAGCTGCGGATCGTCGAGGTCCGCGACGCGATCGCGATTCATGCCCGACTGTACGCCGATGTTCCGTGATACTCCTTCTTGATGAAGCTTGCTCGGCGGGTACTCGCGTCTTTGGTCGTCGTAGCCTCGGTGTCGTCGGCATTCGCGGCTGATCACCTTGCACGCGTGAACGAGGTCTTGCTCTCGCACGAGGGGGATGCCACCCGGCAGCTCGTCGAGATCGAGGATCTCGGGAACGAGCCGTTCGGCGCCGGATACACGCTCTTCGTCTACGAAGCGGACGGAACTTCGCAGGCGCATTTTCAGAACCTCGTGGTCAACCCGGGAACGATGCGCATCACGATCGCGAGCGCCAGCGCGTACACGGAGTTCGGACTCTCGACCACGGTCAACCCGCCCTTCGCGGTCACGAACCTCAATGGCACCCTCCCCGCTGCCGGCACGGCATGCTTCCGCAAGTCAGGCGTCGATCTCCACTGCATGTCGTGGGGCCTCGTCACGCTGCCGACGCAGAACCCGACCAACGGTCGCCTCGGTGGTCCCGCGCCGATGGACAACATGTCGCTCCAGCGCCAGGCCACCGGGAACTGCGCCGGCATCGGCGCGCCGACGCCGAACGCGGTCAACACGGTGCTCACGTGTATGGATCCGCCCATGGGCGGCGGTGATGCAGGCCCGATGAACGACGGTGGCATGATGGGCAGCGACGGTGGCACGATGCCGCCGCCGTCTGACGACGGCTGCTCCGCTGCGGGTGGCGGAGCCGGCCTCGGCGTGATTCTCGTGGGTCTCCTCGGCCTCCGCCGCCGTCGCCGCTAGAAGTTCGGGTCGAGCTTCACGGTCCCGAGATCGTGGTCGAGCATCCACCGGAAGATCTCCGGTGCGAACCACGTGTACACGCAGAAGCCCAGCCATCCGTAGCTGAGGAACTGCGCGGGTCCAAACAGCTCGATCGCGACGAGGATGATCACCAACACGCGCACGGCGATGAACCCGCCGATGAGCAGTGCGATCTGGCCCGTCTCGCTGCGCATCGAGATGAACACGTTGAACCGCCACCACAGGCCGAGGATCCACGAGCGGCGCGCCTTGATCGCGGCCCACAACTCGAGCCCGTTGCGATCCGTCGAATCCTGGCCGAGCACGTAGCGCGCGTGCTTCTCGGCCGCGTCAGTGTCGCCCTTCACGAGCTCGATGAGTCCGGCGACGACGTGCGCCTCGAGATCCGCGGGATCGGCGCGGAGCGCCTGCTCGATGTGCTCGGTGGCCGCGACGAGATCCTTCATCTCCATCTCGAAGCGCGCGAGCGTCGAGAGCGTATCGACGTGTGAGGGCTCGATCTCGAGGCCCTCGCGCAATAGCTCGATCGCTTCCTTGCGCTCGTTACGATGGTGGCGGATCCGCGCGCCGAGGACGCGAGCGTCGACATCGGTCGTGTCGGACTGGAGGACGATCATGCAGTGCGCCCACGCGTCGTCGAGCTTTCGATCGGCCTCGAGAGCGGCGGCCATCGCGTAGTGACAATACGTGTCGTTGCCGTCCATCGCGAGTGCGAGGCGCGCCTCGATCAACGCACCCGAAACGCGGCGCGCACCGAGCAGCGAAAACGATAGCGCTGCGTGGGCATGCGCGTGATCGGGATCGAGCGCGAGTGCGCGCTGGCAGAGCTCGATCGCCGTGCGCCAGTTGCCGAGCCGCCGCTGCGTGCCGGCCTGCTCGAGGAGGACCTCGACCTGACGATCGTCGTTCATAGCCAGGGCCCTCCCGTGACGATGATTATCCATAGTGGATCGTCGGAGATCGCGAACACGATGTCGGAGAGGTACCAGCCCGTACTGATCACCGCTGCAGAGTTCTTCACGGTGCCGCCGTAGTACTCGTAGACGTGAAACGTGCGCGCCTGGATCGTCGAGACCCAGTACGCGATCGTCAGCTTCCACGCGGAGATCGCGAGGACGCACAGCTTGAACGGCGCGCCGATCGTGATGATGCCGGCGCCGAGCAGCTCGAGCACGACCCACCCGAGGACGAACGTGCCGCCGATCGCGAGGAGGCACAGCCCGATCTCCTTGCGCTTCGTCGGCGAGCCGAGCGCGATCGAGTTAAAGATGAACCACGGCCACGCGAGCCACGAGCCGCACATCATCATCGCGAGGAGCGGTGCGTCGGGTTTACACGCGTAGGCTGAGAGTGACGACTCGTGAGGTTCGTCGGCGATTTGATAGCTCATGCGGTCACTTTCCGTACTTCTTGAGGAAGTCGAGGACCTCGTCGTACTGACCGCCCTCGTTCGCGTAGCGCGCGTAGTTGCGCGCGGTCGTGAGCCACTCGAGCGTCGTCGACTTGATCTCCCCGAGCGCGGAGATCAAGTGGCTCTGATCGATCGGCACCTCGCCTCCGCTCGCCAGCGACGCCGAGATCGCGCGATCCGCGGCAGTGTCGACGAGGTTCTCCAGGTCCGCGCCGGAGAAGCCCGAGGTGCGCTGCGCGATCCCTTCGTGATCGATGTTGTTCGCGACGGGGCGACCGTTCAGCAGGATCTTGAGGATGCCAGCGCGCGCGACGCGGTCGGGCGGCGGCACGAACAGCACGCGATCGAAGCGCCCCGGCCGGCGGAACGCCGGATCGATCGCCCACGGGACGTTGCTCGCGGCGAGGATCAGCACGCCCGAGTTGTTCTTGATGAAGCCGTCCATCTCGGAGAGGAACAGGCTCACGAGCTTCGACGACGTCTGCTCGCGCGTGTGCTGCCGCTTGCCGGCCAGCGCCTCTAGCTCGTCGAAGAACATCACCGCCGGCGTCGACGCACGCGCCTTCTCGAACAGCGCGTGGAGCTTGCGCTCGCTCTCGCCGATGTACATGTCGAGGACATCTTCGATCGCGACGTTGAGGAACGTCGCCTTGCACTGGCCGGCAGTCGCGCGCGCGAGCAGCGTCTTGCCGCAGCCGGGCGGCCCGTACATCAAGATGCCACCGCCCGCCTTCTTCTTGAACTTCGCGAACAGCGCCGGCTTCTGAAACGGGAGGATGATGCGCTTCTCGATCTGCGTCTTGATGTCGTCGAGACCGCCGACATCCGCGAACGTGACAGGCGTTTGCTCCGGATGCAGGAGCCGATCGACCTCGCTGTTGTCGGTGTCGTCGTTCGCGATCACACGCAGCTTGAATCCATCGCTGTTGCCCTCGTGCGTCGTGACCTTCGCCGTGATCGCAGAGCGCAGGTCGCGATCTTCGAGCGTGGGGTTGCCGCGCACGGCGGCCTCGTACGCGGCGAGCGCGTTGTGTTGATCGCCGGCGGCGTGCAGCACCCGCGCCTTCGCGAGCTGGAGGTCCGGGTCCGGCTCGCCGCTCGTCACGTACGGCATCGCGCGCTGGGGGACACCCGCGCGCAGGAGCAACGTCGCGACGAACGCACGATCCTTGGCCATCAACGCTTCAGGCGAGAGGCCGTCGCAATACTCGGCCGCGCGCGTGTCGCCGCGTTCGGAGAGCGCGCGCACGACAGCCACGCGGAGGGACACGTTCTGCGGCGTCGCCGCGAGCGCGTCGAGCAAGGAGCGCAAGGTCGCTTCGTCCATCCCGCGACGAGTCTATCGCTGATCTAGGCGGCCATTCGTCTGGCCGGGGTGAAAGGTCCGGTTGCCATCACGATTCGTGCATCGCGATGTAACCGGCGACATCGACCGTCGTGTCGATGTGCTCGTGCCTGCGCGACTCGATCACGTTCGCTGGGTTCGGTTGTCTACTTTGTTCTACGGGTGTCGACTCCAGGATTCGCTGCGTCTACCGCGGTGAACAGCGCGCGAGTGGCATCGACGCTGCACTTCCTCCGAGCATGAGCCATCAAGATGCATTCGAGACGATCACTTCCGAGTCCGACCTCCTCCGTGTTGCCGGTGGCGGCCAACTATCCGACGCTCGCGAGCGCGCTGTGGAGCTCGGCCTGACCATCACGTCGACAACGGGTGGCCGACACGCGCCGCGCTCGTACCACTACCAGGGACGCGCGATCGACGTCTCCGGCTCGCGGGGCGCGATGCGCCAGTTCTACACGGAGATGTCGCGCACGAACCCGACGGAGCTGTTCTACGACCCGATGGGCGGTATGAAGAACGGTCGCAACATCGGCGCGATCGGCGGCCACGGCAACCACGTCCACGTCGCGTACTGAGCTATCGTCCACGTCGTGAACATCGACGCGAGTCAGTACACGAGAATCGTCGAGGCAGCGTTTCGCGGAGCCGGCACGACCGAGCGAGTCGCAACTCCGGTGGAGCAAACCGAAGGTGCGGCGTATCGCGAGCCCGGCATCGAGCTCCGCGAGACGTACACGCCGCAAGCACTTCTGGCCGGGGAAGCCGAGTTGGTCATCGCGATCGCACAACTCGCGATCGCCGCCGATCGAGTCGACGATCCCGACGAACAACGACTTTTCCAGGAGATCGCAGCGCACGTCTATCGCCACGCAAACGTGGAGACGACCGCGCCGACGCTCGCCCCGGTCACCGACGACGAGCAACGCATCGATCACCTGCGTTCGCACGCGGCGCAGCTCGCCGGCAAGCCGTCGGCGTCGCTCGCCTTCGCGCTCGCGTACGCGCTCGTCATCTCGGACATGGACATCGCGCCGGAGGAGGGCTTGATGCTCGAGACGTTGCGCGAGGCGCTCGGTCTCGACGAAGATCGCGCGAACGACCTCAGCTCTGCGGTCGGAATGGCCGTCACACCCGAGTAGGCTATCCCCTCGTTATCCGAGGGAATGAATCGAAACGCCCAGCGGTGCGTTAGACTGGTTCGATGTCGCGCTTACTGCTCCTCGTGGCGCTCGTGGCGGGTTGCCACGCAACGCCACACCCGCGGCAGCCCCTCTCGCAGTCGACCGAGGCCCCGCGCACGGCGCCGACCCGCCACATCGAGGTCGAGTCGCCAGACTGGGTCCCGCACACGCGGCGTGGTCGCACGGTCGTGACCTCGACCTCGATCACCGTCCTCGATGACCTTCGCTTCAAGCCCGGCTCCGCGATCATCGAGAAGGCGACGCTCCCGATTCTCGACGCGTTCGCCGACACCATGGTCGGCAACCCGAGCCTGCAGCTCGTCGCGATTCGCGTGTTCGCGGAGGACGTCGCGCCGCACTGGCAGCGCATCGTGGCTGATCTGCGCGCGCGCAGCGTGGTCGAATATGTCGTCGCGCGGGGGGTCGCACGCACGCGGTTGCGCCCCGAGGGAGTGCCCGTTGCGCCGCCCGGCGTGAAGGCGCGCATGCTGTTCGAGATCGTCGTCCGCGGGCCCTGATACCATCGCCGTCGATGGCGGACGAAGAGCGGACGAGGCGCTGGCAGAAGAGCGAGCGCAGAACTCCGCTGTCCGACATGATCGGGCTGCTTCGCAACGCGATCACCGCGGTGCGCAAAGCGCCGACGGATCTCGAAGCGCGACGACAGCTGCGCGCGATCGCCACCGAGCAGGGCATGGTCGATCAGGTCAGCGTGCTCATGCTCGACGAGGCACGCGCGAACACCGAGAGGCCCGAGGTCGCCCAGGCGTTTTGGGAGGAGCTCGCGGATCTCTACGAGAACCTCGACCAGCCGCTCGAGGTGATCACGGCGATGGAGCAGGTGTGCTCGATCGCGACCCGAGACGTCGATCATCTGGACCGCCTCGCCTGGCTGTATCGCAAGGCGGGCGCGTGGCAGAAGGCGGCCGAGACGTTCGAGCGCGTCGGGCTGATCGCGCAGGACGATCGCGCGCGCGCCGCGATGCGCGCCGCCGGCAAGCTGTATCGCGACAACGGGCGGCTCGATCGCTCGGTCGCCGTCTACCGCACGATCGTCGAGCATCGGCCGACGGACGCGGAGGCGTGGCGTTCCCTCGACGATCTGCTCGCCGAGCAAGGCCGCTGGGCAGAGCTCGCGGAGGTCCGCGGCCATCGCGCGAGGCGCGCGGCGAGTGGCGTCGAGAAGGCCGCGCTGCTCCGTGCACAAGCGCGCGCGCTCGAGCAGGCGGGCGATCTCGCGAGCGCCGCGCAGGTCGTCAAGAGCGCGGCGAACCACGCGCCCGACGATGTCAGCGGG
>JBJXGN010000184.1:0-8351 GCA_046160585.1 Kofleriaceae bacterium | reverse complement strand
GGACGGAACACTGGCGCCGGTCATCCATCGCGATATCTCGCCGCACAACGTGCTGCTCGGCGTGAACGGAGGCGTGAAGCTGTCCGACTTCGGGCTCGCACGCGCACGCGATCGCATCGCGAGCCTCACCGCGCCCGGCACCGTGAAGGGCAAGCTCAGCTACCTCGCGCCCGAGGTCGCGTTCGGCAAGCCGAACACCGTCCAGTCGGATCTGTTCGGCGTCGGCAATATCCTGTGGGAGACGTTGACCGGCGAGCGCCTGTTCGATGGCAAGACCGACGTCGAGATCTTCAAGAAGATTCGCGCCTGCGAGGTCCCGTCGATCACGACCTATCGCAAGTCCGATCCCGTGCCGGCTGCACTACTCGCGGTGCTCGACACGGCGCTCACCGCGGATTCCGACGGAAGGTTCGCGAACGCCGACGAGTTCGCGCACGCTCTCAGCCAGGTGATGAAGCAAGCGGTCGGCATCAACCCGGGCGCCGCGCTCGGCACCGCCGTCGCGGAGGCGCGCACACGCCTGCGAGCGACGGCGACGGATCCCGACGATCAATCGACGACGGAGCATCCGAAACCCGCGGCCAGCGATCCGGTGCTTCTTACGAAGCCAAAAAAGGCAGTGGACCCGGCGGCGGTCACCGCACCGGCGCTCAAACACGCCCCACCTCCCGCACCGCCGGTCCTGCCGGCGGGTCCGAAGAAGAAGGCCTGATCGACGTGGCCCCGCGCAGCGCCGCGATCGTGGTCGCTGTTGCGAGCCTGTTCGGTTGCGTCGCCGGTTGCGAAGACCGCTACGGCGCGTACATCACGGTGCGAGCTTCTACCAAGGAGCTCGCGTTCGATCGTCTCGAGATCTACTACGGCGTCGCGATCGGCGACACGGTCCCGACGAACCCGAAGTTCGCGATGCCGGAGCCCATCGACACGCGCCAGCTCGTGGTCGCGCGTGCGTTCGCTCCCGACGACGTGCAGATGTTTGGAGCTCGTCGCACCGAATACACCGTGTGGATCCCCGACGGTGGGGAGAACGACGCGCTTGGCGCGTACGCGCTCGCGATCGCGTATGCGGGCACGCAGCGAGTGGCGGTCGGCGAGCTGTTCGACTTCGAAGTTCCGACCGGCGACATCGTCTACAAGTACACGATCGATTTGGAGCCCGTGATCCCGGCCTCGATCTACGAGTGGGGACGCGGTGACGCGAGGTGTCTCCGGTACGATCGCGATCGCGGCGCGGAGCTTCCGGCCGTCGTGGCGGTCGTCGATCGCGACGACTCGGACTGCGACCTGTTCCCCGATCGCTCGGACGTGGGGAACACCGACTGCGAGCCACTCCTCTACTGCGACGGCAGCGGCGAGAGCGATTGCATCGGCAGGACCCCGTGCTTGAACAGGGCCGCCGCGTGCAACATCGGCTCCTGTGCGAACAAGGACGGAGTGCCGCGCGCGTGCGCCAACGACATCTGCGTGAGCGACTTGCTGTGTGCGATGTGCGATCTCTCTCGATCGACGGCCGAGATCCTCGACTGCGCGTTGCTCGGCGTCGAGACCCATCCGAGCGATGTCCGCGTGATCACCCGAGGCAACTTCGAGCTCTGCAACGATCCGACGCTCGTCGACATCGAGCTTCCGTTCCCGTGCACGAACCCGTCGATCGACGCAGTGGTGTACTTCGCGCAGCGGGGCGCACGGTTCGACTTCGCGATCGAGCCCGGGGCGTCTCCGAACGTGTGTCGTCTGACGATCGCATCGACGACTACGACGCTGTTCGACGGGAGTCCCCACCTGCTGATCACCGTCGAGATCCCACCGCAGCAACGCACGGGGTTCGTCGTCGGGCTACTCGGCGAAGGCGGATCGTGTCCCGCACCGGGCAGCGCGCAGCAGGTCACTCACGCGCCGCTCGTCGGGACGTGCCCCGGTTCCTGATCGCTACGACGCGGCCTCGACGGCTTTCACCTGATACACCGTGCGATCGTCGAGGCGGATCGCCGTGAGCGATCGCCCCCACACGCAGCCCGTGTCGATCCCGAGGTGGTGCACCCCGAGATCGAGGCCGAGCGCTGCCCAGTGACCGAACACCACCGTGTGCGTCGCCCACGCGCGGTTCGGCATCCCGAACCATGGCGTCCGGCCCTCGGGAATCTCGGTCCGCGCGCCGTCGAAGTCCGGATCGACACGCCCGTCGCTCGCGTGCAACGTTCGCGCGCGGACCAGGTACGCGAGGATCGCACGCCACCGATCCGCACCACCGAGGCGCGTATCCCAGCGCGGCGGCGTCGACTTGCTCGCGATCGTCTGCGCGAGGAACGCGCGCCACGTCGGTGCGCGAAGCTCGCGCTCGATCTCGCTGCCGAGCTGCTTCGCGACGGCGATGGTCCAGTCGGGGTGAAGCCCCGCGTGGACGAGAGCGTGCGTGCCCTCGACGTGGACGACCGCCCGATGCCGGAGCCAGTCGATCATGCGATCTCGATCACGCGCCGTAAGGATCTCGTCGAGGGTGTCGCGCTTCTTCTCGGGGACGGCACCCGCCGCACGTGCGAGCAAGTGCAGGTCATGATTGCCGAGTACGCACACGACCCCGTCGCCGAGGCTCATTGCCCACTTGATCACGTCGAGCGAGCGCGGCCCGCGGTTGACGAGGTCGCCGACGAGCCACAGCTCGTCGCGTGCCGGCGAGAATGCGATCAGCGCCAACAAGCGGTCCAGGCTCGCCATGCAACCCTGGATGTCCCCGATGGCGTAGCGAGCCACGTCCTTGAGTACCACGCCGTCGGGTGTCATCATGAGCTCGATGATGAAACTCGCAGCTCTGGTCGTAGCGCTCGCGGCGAGCGCCGGTTGCTACGCGACGGGATACGGCTACGCGGGCGGCTCGACGAGCTATGGCTCGACGACCGGCTACGTGGCGTACGCGGCGCCCGCGCCCGTCGAAGTGGATGTCGACCTCTATCACGAGCCCCGTGAGGGCCAGGTGTGGGTCAACGGTCACTACCAGTACCAAGGCAACCAGTGGGTCTGGACGGGTGGCTACTACGAGGTCGATCGCCCGGGCTACATCTACGTGCAGCCGTACTGGTACGGGAACCGCTTCTATCGCGGCGGATGGGAGCGCCCGCGCGCGGGCTACACGTATACGGGTGGCTACTGGGATCGTCGCGGGCGCGGCCATGTCTGGGTCAACGGTGGATGGCAGCGCGATCGTAACGATCATGTTTGGGTGAACGGACGCTGGTCGAACAACAACGGCGTCCGCAGCTACTCGCGTGGCAGCTGGTCGCCGCGCGCGCGCGTTCGCGATCATCGCCGTCGCTGAGGGCGTTAGACGGTCACGCTGATCGTCAAGAAGCCGACGCGACACGAACCTGCACGAACCTCGAGGCGTCCTCGCCCCTTCACGAGGTAGCGGGCCCACGCCGCGTTCGTGGTGCCGCGCGTCCCCGGATATGCGGGCAGGTTTGCGCCGGTGTGTAGGCCGTGGCCCCACCCGTCGAGGTGCCCGAGCACCTGATGCGCGCGGCCCGCGTCGACGAGGACCGCCTCCTCGAACACCTTCGCTGTCGCGTAGACGGGTTCGTTGAAGTCGAGCGACTTCGCCGACGGGAGGCCGTACGTGCCGAGGTAGCCGTCGTTGCGGAGCTCGATCTCGACGCGCGTGAGATCGCCTGCGAGAGGAAAGCGCTCGATGCGCCCGACGCGTAGCTGTGGCGCGAGCGCTGCGACGCGCAGGAACATCTGCGACTGCTTCGCGCACATCACGGGAAGCTCGTGCGGCGGCGGATTCCAGATGCCGACGCGGGGATCGACCCCGCCGACGTCGACGGTGCCGAGCTGCGGGTGTTCGATCGTGCGCCAGGGCGGGAACGCGCGGCTGTGGTTCTCCTCGCGATCCCACCACGCGAGCTTCACCAGATCGTGTCGCGTGACGCGCTCGTAGTACTGCGCGAACTTCGGGGGGCGCGGCATGTTCATCCGCGCGAACAGGTCCCACAGCTCGACGACGTAGCCGATCGCACCTCGTTGGTTGTACGCGTAGTCGGTGAGGTCGCCGCGCAGCGGTTTCTCCGGCTCGTAGAGGAACTCCTCGTGGCCGCTCACCGTCGGGTAGCCGGTGATCTCCAGCATCCACGCTTCGAGCTGGCGGAAGACCGCGAGGTCTTCCTGGTTCATCTTCGCGTCGGGCGCATGACCGAGCGGGCGGATCATCACGCCGCCGAACGTGTGGAAGTCGCACCACGCGAAGATGTTCGGGTGTCTGGTCGCGAACTCGACGATGCCCCGCGCTTCGGGCTCGCTCGTGGCGAACGCACCGGCGCCGATCTGCTCGTGATGTGGCGCCCATGACCACGGGAAGTTCCGGTTGAGATCGATCGGGTTGTCACCGAGGAAGAACGGCGAGGGGATGAACTTGCCGTCGAAGTGCTCGATGCGTCCCTCCGGGTAGAGCTTGTAGAACGGCCCGACGTCGTCGAGCGTTCTCTCCACGAGCAACCCGGGCATCTCGATCGCCTCGACGAGCTCGCCGCCTGGATCTTTCATGCGGATCGATCGGATCTGCCCGTCGCCGTCGATGTCCTCGTGTACCCAGCGCGGGTCGCCGCGATGCACGCGGTGATCGCGCGGGACGCTGCGCACGGAGCGACCGCTCGTCAGCACTGCCTCCGCACCGTCGGGCGAGATCCGCGGCACGACATACAGGAGGATCTCGCACAGGCGCTGCGCGATCGGCGCGGACACGTCCTGCGCGTCGAACGCGGTCGGCTCGACGTGCAAGCGCAGCACGTCCTCCGCGATCGCGAGCGCGACGCTCGAGCCCGCGAGCTCCGAGGCGTGCATGTTGCCGTCGACCCACGCTGCCGGGCGGATGCGCTCGTGGTCGCGGCCGATCGTCAGGAGCCACACGTCGCGACCCTCGGGAGTCTTCGCGAGCGAGGTCATTTTGCAGAAGGTGGGATATGCGGTGACCCACGCCTCGAGCTGCGCCGTGATCTCCTCGTGATTCAGGTAGGTCTTGCGAAAGCCACGCGACAGATCGGCCAAGGAAGAACCCATAGGTGACGGATGTTACCTTGCAACGCGGCGCACACCGATGTGTCGGTGGTGAAGCGCGACCAAGTTCGCCACTTCCCAGTTCCCCCGATCACTCCATACTGAGGAAACCATGCTGACCTTCGACTCCTTGCCTCAGGCTCGTGTGGTTCGCGCCGGCGGACAGCTCGTCACTCCGCCTCCAGCCCCGCCGGCGGATCCGACCATGCTGGCACGCGGTGTACGCAGCGTGCTCGAGGTGATGTTCGGCATGTGGCCGCTCACCGGTGTCGTGATGCTCGCGATGGCGCTCCTGTACCTCGCGGCGCGCTTCTCGTCGCCGTAGCGCTACTCGTTCTCGAGCGGCATCGCACGGAGGGTCTTCGGCAGATCGAGCAGGCGCTCGGTGGGCGAGCCGACGAGCATCGCCGGGCTCATGTTCGTGAGGCCCCAGGGCTCGACCGTACCGGACGTGACGGCGAACGCGCCGCCGTCGATGCGGCCCACGACGCCGAACCCCGACTTCATCGGTACCCGCGCGGTCTCGATCACGAGCTCCGGCAGGTGGCTGACGTCGACCTCGACGAGCCCGCGTTCGCACGTGATGACAAGCCGGTACTGCAAGACGCGTCGCTCGACGAGCAAGACATTGCCGAGCTCGGACGTGAACACCTCTTGCCAGCCGTCCGTCGGCGAGCCGTGCTGCGCGAGCGCCTGGAACTCGAGGTGATACAGCGTCGGGCTATCGATCTTGCGCGCGAGGATCCCCGACGACGTGACCACGCAGTCGAGGAAGCCCTGTGCGTGCAGGTCCGTCACGGCGGAGAGATGATCGACGGTCCACCACGAGCCGGGCACGTGCGCGTTGCAGCCGAGGAACACGTTCTTCGCGGAGCTGCCCTTGAGCCACTCGCTGATCGCGCACGCGACCTCGGGTGCGCTCCCCGTGTCGCCGAGGCGGCGATCGCCGTTCCACAGGACACTGTCGCCGGGCAGCCGGTGCACGGCGTCGAAGTGAAAGTGGCGTCCGACGAAGGGCGAGACGAGCGACAGCTTGTCGCCGACGCGGACCGAAGACACGGCGTCGACGTCCTCGGGCACAGCGATGTTCGTCTCGCCACGTGGATCGAGCGCGACGAAGAGCAAGCCGCGCGGCGTCAGCCCTTGCTTGCGGAGCTCCTTGAGCCCGAGGATAACGGCGGCGGGGTCTCGATAGTGGTACGTCTTCGTCGAGAACATCGTCCGAGCGCCGGACAGTATCAGAGCAGCACGCCGCGCAGCAGCAGATTCGCGATGCCGAAGTAGATCAGAATGCCGCTCACGTCGACGAGCGTCGCGACGAACGGCGCCGACGCGCTCGCGGGATCTGCGCCAACCTTGCGCAGCACGAACGGCAACATCGCGCCCGCGAGCGTTCCGCATAGAACGCAGCCGAGGACGGACAGGCCGGCGACGATCGCCATGATCACGAAGTGCTCGCCGTATTTGCCCCACGTGCCCCAGATCGCGACGCGCGCGAGCGTCAGCGCGCCGAGGACGCCGCCGAGTGCGAGCCCCGTGAGGAGCTCGCGACGCATGATCAGCCACCAGTCTGCCGCGCGGATCTCACCGAGCGCCATGGCGCGAATGACGAGCGTCGAGGCCTGCGAGCCGGAGTTCCCGCCGGTCGACACGATCATCGGCAGGAACAGCGCGAGCAGCGGGACCGCGTCGATCTGCCCTTCGAACGACTCGAGCGCCGTCGCCGTGAGCATCGAGCCAACGAGCAGGAGCACGAGCCAGCCGAGGCGCTTCTTGATCATCTCGCGGCGCGAGCTCTGGAGGTACGGCACCTCGAGGGCGGCCATACCACCGAACTTCTGCGCGTCTTCCGTAGCCTCTTCCTGGACGACGTCGACGATGTCGTCGACCGTGACGATACCCTTCATGCGTCCGTCGCGACCGACGACGGGGACGACCGTCAAGTCGTGCTCGGCGAACACGCGAGACACCGTCTCCTGATCCATCTCGTCCGTGACGCGGACGACGTCGGTCTCCATGATCTCGACAACGGTCTTCTTCGGATCCGCCGCGAACAGATCGCGGAACGACACGACGCCGAGCAGGCGATGATCGCCGTCGAGGACGTACGCGTAGTAGATCGTCTCGATCTTGTCGCGCGCCTGCCGGCGCAGGTAGCTCACCGCCTCATCGGCGGTCATGTGCAAGCGCAAGCGTGCGTAGCGCGTCGACATGAGGCCACCGGCCTCGTCCTCCGCGTACGCGAGCAGTGCGGTCACCTCTTTGCGCGTCGGCGCGTCGAGTAGCGCGAGCAGCGTGGCCTTCTTCTCCGGCTCGGCCGGGTCGTCGACCTCCTGGATCACGTCGGCGACGTCGTCCGGCTCGAGCATACGCATCCACTGCCGCCGCTGGCCCGGACGGAAGTGCAGGAGCAGCGCGGCTTGATCCGTAGCGCTGAGCGAGACAAAGAAGTCCTCGGCGTCACCGCGATCGAGCACGCGTAGGCCGTCGCTGCGCTCGTCGAGATCGAGCAGCGGCCACGCATCCCGGAGGTCCTCGCCGGAGAGCGCGTCGTCCTCGTCACCCGGCGCCGGCGCGACCACCGGAAGCTCCGCGGTCACGTTCGGGATCGGCGGCAACATCGACGAGCGCCGTGCGCGACCCGACGCCTGCAGCTCGATCGGGGTCATGTCGACGACCTCGGTGTCGTCGCCGCGGCTCTCGGCGATCGCGCGGATGTCCCCGATGACCTTCTCCGCCTCTTCGGGCGGCAGCATCGAGATCTCGCCCGTGGCTTGTTCGGGGCGGTCGGGCACCGCCTCCGGTACGCCGTCGTCGGGAGGGACCATCGAGAACACCCTGCCGAATCCCGCGCGATTCGTCTAGGGTGCGTGTACGCCCAGTTCAGGGGACCCGACGGATGAGGAGCTCGTCGATCTGCACCCCGCCCGCGACCGAACCGACGGGCATCCCGGTGCCTTCGGTCGACTGAACGCTTAGGGCACCGATCACCCACGGATTGTCATTCCCGTCGATGCCGCCCGCCCAGGCGGCGGTGCAGTCGCGCGTTTCGCCGTTCATGTCGGTCCACGACGTTCCGGTCGCCGCCACACCGTCCACCTCCATCGACAAGGTTCCGCCGAACCGGACCTCGACGTGGTGCCATACGTCGGTCGGGACGGGAGCCGCGGTGCAGCGATATGCATCGACCGTCGGATCGCTGATCTGCTGGATGCGCATCACGACACGGCGATCGTGACCGATGCGCAGATTGAAGTGGCCGTTCGTCATCGTTCCGTTCGCGTCGCGCGACGCGAGGCCGAGGT
>JBJXGN010000183.1:0-21342 GCA_046160585.1 Kofleriaceae bacterium | reverse complement strand
TCGTGATGTTGATGATGCGGCCCGCGTCTTTGGCCTTGAGGATCATCATCGACGCCGCGCGCAGGCAGTGGAACGCGCCGCCGAGGTTCGTGTCCATGACCTTCTTCCACTGCTCGTCGGTGAAGCGCATCAGCATGCCGTTCACCGCGACGCCGGCGTTGTTGACGAGGATGTCGAGCGAGCCGTGGTCCTTCCCGATGGCCTTGATCGCCTCGGTGGTCTCGGCGCTGTTGCCGACGTCGAACTTGCTGACCGCCGCCTGGCCGCCCGCCGCCTCGACCTCGGCCGCTGCTTCGCGCGCCGCGTCTTCGCGCGCGGCGTAGTTGACGATGACCTTCGCACCGCGGCGACCCAGCGCCACCGCGATGCCGCGGCCGATGCCGCGCGATGCGCCCGTCACGAGCGCGACTCTTCCTGCGAGTGCCTTGTCGATGATCGCCATGGTTACGCTCCGAATGCGTCCACTTCGTGGGGCTCGCCGATCGTGGTGACCTCGATACCGTCGGCGATGCGCTTCACGAGGCCCTTCAATACGGCGCCCGAGCCGAGCTCGTACGCCTTGGTCACGCCGAGCTTCGCGGCGTGCTGGATCGATTCTTCCCACCGCACGCTCGCCGTCACTTGTGCGACGAGGAGCTCCTTGATCCGAGCGGGATCCTGCGTGGGCTCCGCCGTGACGTTCGCGATCACCGGTACGCTCGGCACCGAGATCACGACGTCCGCGAGCGCCGCCGCGAGCTTCTCCGCCGCGGGCTTCATCATCGAGCAATGGAAGGGAGCGCTCACCGTGAGCTTCTTCGCGATGCGCGCGCCCGCCGTCTTCGCGAGCGGGATCGCCCGATCGACCGCGTCCGTGTGACCGCTGATCACGATCTGTCCGCCGCCGTTCAAGTTCGCCGGCTCGACGGGCTCGCCGGGCTTGCTCGCTTCGGCGCACACGGCCCTCGTCTTCTCGAGATCGAGGCCCATCAGCGCGGCCATCGCGCCCTGCCCCACCGGTACGGCCTCCTGCATGAACGTGCCGCGCAGGTGCGTGAGCTTCACGGCGTCGCGCAGCGTCATCGCGCCCGCCGCGACAAGCGCGCTCCACTCGCCGAGCGAGTGACCGGCGACGACGTCGAACGACAGGCCCTTGTCCGCAAGGGCGCGGAACACCGCGATGCTCGTCGTGAGGATCGCCGGCTGCGTGTGTTTGGTCAGCGTGAGGTCGTCCTCGGGACCGTCCCAGCAGAGCTTGCTGATCGCGAAGCCAAGCGCTTCGTCGGCCTCGTCGTAGGTCCGCTTCGCGACGTCGAACTTCACCGCAAGGTCACGGCCCATGCCCACGCGTTGTGAGCCCTGGCCGGGGAAGAGGAGTGCGGTCGTCATCGGGCTGGTTCTTCCCACGGCTTTCTCGTCGAGGGAAGCCCCCAATAAGAGATCTAGGTGCGCGAAATCGCTGACACAGTGCGAAGAGAACTACACAGGACGCGCAACCTGTCGGAAATCGACGAGCCGCTCGACGGCCCCCACTCTCGTCACGATCGCGTCATCGATCGCGCTCGGGCGATCCTCTCGTGTCTACCGGCGCTTCGGCGGTAGCGGCGGCGGGCGAACATCCGCGCGCGGTCCCGGCGCGGGCGCGGGCTTGGGGTCCGAGCGACGAACCCCGACGAGCTCGAGCTCGAGCTGCATCGGCTCGCTGCCGACGACGATGCGCTGCACCATCACGGGTTGCTCGCGATGGCGATCGGGCTCGTAGTCCGTCGGCGTGATGCACATCGTGTAGACACCGGGTGTCACGTCGGCGAGCCGGGTCGTCATGTACGTGCCGTTGTTCGACGACGAATTCGTGGACAGGTACTGCGTTCTGCCGAGTCGATTCGTGATCTCGTAGAGCTCGACCGACGTTTGCGGCGCGTGCTCGCCGCGCAGCAAATAGATCGAGCCGTTGTGCGAGTTGTGCTGGACGCGCAACTGGAAGTCGATGCTCACACCCGCGACCAGCGAGAAGTCGCGCCGCGCGACACTGCCGGGCGCGATCGTGACCACGTCGAGCGTCGGCGTGCCCGCGGTCATGAGCGTCTCGGGATCGATGCTCTCGACCCTCACGTCGTAGGTGTCGGGAACGACGCCGTCGATGCGATAGTGCCCCGTCGCGTCACCGCGCTTCACGCGATGAACGCCGCCACCTTGCCCCGTGATCGACACCGACCCGGCGATCGGCGTGCCGCTCTGCGTGATCATCCCCTCGAGTGCACCGAATGCGACGAGCGGCACCTCGACGAAGTCTCGCTCGGGCACCACGTCGGTTTGCTTCGAGCCAGCGGCCGGCGTACGCGCCACGACGACCAGTCCCGATCGCCGAGCGAGCGGGAACACGCAGCGGCCGTTCTCGTCGGAGGTGAGCGTGTGGAGCGCAACGACCTCGCGCGCGACACCGAACGCTTCGCCGAGCTTCACCTCCGCGTTCGCGACGGGCTGACCGTTCTGCGTGACGATCGCGATGACGACACGCGATGGCTCGCCGCGCGGAGGCGGCACTGCCTTGTCCTTCTCGAAGAACCCAATCCACGGCGGATCCTTCGGCAAGCCCATCTTCATCGCGTCTTCGGCCGTGATCACGACGGCACCAAATGCGGTCGGTTCGCGGAACGTGCGGTTCGGATGATCGATCGCGGTGCGAATCTCGTCGAACGTCGGCGGGTTCGAGACGATCGCACCCTTCGCCGACGGTCCCGCCATCGGATCCATGTAGCCGTACGCGAGGGCCCACGTGCCGTCGATCGGGACCCACATCCAGCGCGTGCCGCTCATAGGTGTTGCACTAAGGGGCAGCCGCCGGCGCGGTCGCACCGGCAGGAGCGGCCACGGTCTTCGGGCGCAGCACGCCGAACACGGTGTGCTTCTCGTCGAAGAACCGCTTCGCGGCGGCCTTCACGTGATCGCTCGTCACGCGTGCCATCACCTTCGAGAGGTCGGTCGTGTCGGTGAAGCTCTCGCCAAACCAGTACGCTTCGCGCAGCTGGCCGACCCACCACCAGTTCTCCTTCGCGTCGGTCTCGCGGCCGCGGCGGAGCTGTTCTTTGACCTTGTCGAGGTACTCGGGGCCGATGCCGTCCTTCTGGATCGCGTGGACCGTGTCCATCGCGGCCTTCTGCAGCTTCTCGACGTTGCCCGGATCGCACCCGAACGAGATGCTCGCGTTGCGACGTACCGTCGGTTGGCGCGACATGCCGACCCAGCTACGCACGCCGTAGACACCACCCATGTCCTCGCGCATCACTTCGCGCAGGCGGATCTGCAGCACCATCGACAACACGCGCGCGTCGGCGCTCGACTCGCGTGTCCACTTGTCGGGCGCGCCGAACGACATCGAGACATAGCTCTTCGGCTCGCTGCCCTGGAGGATCTCCTTTGTCACCTTGCCGGTCGCGTACGTCATCTTGACGTCCTTCCAGCTGTCCTTGCCTTTGCCTTTGGACTTGCTGGGTAGGCTCGCGATGTACTTCTCGACGAGCGGCTGCAGCGTCGCGGGATCGACGTTGCCGACGATCACGAACGTCATGCCGCCGAGGTCTGCGAAGCGCTCCTTCCAGATCGCGTGTGACTTCGCGAGGTCGACCTTCGCGAGCAGCTCCGGTGTCGTCGGCTGGCTGCGCGGGTGATTCTTGGTCGCGATGACGCTCATATCCTCGAAGAACGACGACTCGGGCAGAAGGCGCCGGTTTCGCGCCCACTCGAGCTGGTCCTGCTTCCATGCCTCGAACGCTTTCTGATCCACGCGCGGCGCGGTGAGGCGCAGGTGCACGAGCTGCATCGCGGTCTCGAGATCCGCCGGCCGTGTGGATCCGCGCAGCGTCTCCGAGAGCTCGCCCATCCAGAGGTTCACGTTCGCGACCTTGCCCTGCAGCGCCTTGCGCAGCGCCGTCGGATCCAGCTCGCCGACACCTCCGGTCTCGACGACCTGCGTCGCGAACCGCGCGTGCACGACATCCGCGACGCGCGACGAGCCACCGGCCTTCCAGCCCTGGATCTCGATGCGATCGTTCTGGAACGTCGTCGGCTTCACGATGACCTTCACGCCGTTCGACAAGGTCCACACCGTCGCGTCGGCCGCTTCATCGCGCGACGTCGCCGTCACCGTCCCCGGTGCCGGCACCGCCGTCATCAGCGGGCGAACCGGCTCGTCCTTCCACGCTTCTACCTTCGCGTTCGCCGCTTGGGTGTACAGCGTGCGGACCTCGGCCTCGGTCGGCAGCTTCGCGCTCGCCGGACCGGAGATCTGGATCACGCGGCCCTTCTCGCCGCCCCAGCTCGCAGCGAGCTTGTTCAGCTCGGCCAGCGTCACCGTCGGCAGGAACTCCTTGTTGAGCCCGAGCTCGAACGGGCGCCCCGGCATCGGCTCGCCCTCGAAGAAGTGACGCGTCATCTCGTCGGCGATCGCGCCGGCCTGCCGCTTGCCCCACTCGGCCGCCGAGGTCTCCGAGTCGGCGAGCTGCGCGGCGATCGCGCGATCGAGCTCCGCCTGCGTGAAGCCGTGCTGCTCGACGCGTGCGATCTCGCGCACGAGCGCCGTCAGCGCCTCTGCCGTGCGGCCCTGCTTGGCGTTCGCATAGCGCGTGAACTCGTCGACGACGCGCGTGTAGCCGCCGGTGCTCGAGCCCGCGTACGTGAACGGCGACGCCGGATCGAGCGCCAGCTGCGCGAACCGCGCATTGACCATCGCGTGATACAGATCCTCGACGATGAACCGCCGGTAGTCGCTCTTCGTGCCTTCCTGGCGGTGATCCATCTTGTTGATGATCTCGACCTGCGAGAACGGCATCTCCGGATCGGTATCGATCGTGATCGCGGTCGCGTGATCGTGCGGCACGGCGACCACGTCGCGCACGCGGCGCTTCGGATCCGCTGCGAGGCTTCCGAACCGCGACGCGATCTCCTTCTCCATGGCCTCCGGATCGAAGTCACCGACGGCCATCACCGCCATGTTCTCCGGGCGGTACCAGTCCTTGTAGTAGCGCACCAATGCGTCGCGCGGTGCGCCCTTCAGGATCTCGGGCAAGCCGATCGGGAGCCGCGCGCCATATTTGCTGCCCTGATACAGCACGGGGAACTGCTTGTCGTTGAGGCGGGCGAACGGGCCGCGACCCAGGCGCCACTCCTCCATGACAACGCCGCGCTCCTTCTCGACCTCGTTCGCGTCGAACGACACGTCGCCCGCCCAGTCGCGCAAGATGTCGAGTCCCGTCGACATCTGCTGCGCGTTGTCCGTCGGCACCGTCAGCATGTACACGGTCTGATCGAACGACGTGTACGCGTTCACGTCCGGCCCGAAGCGCATGCCGATCTTCTCGATGTAATCGACGATCGCGCTCTTCGCGAACCGCTTGGTGCCGTTGAACGCCATGTGCTCGACGAAGTGCGCCAGCCCGCGCTGGTCGTCGTCCTCTTGCACGCTGCCCGCGTTCACGGCGAGCCACAGCGCCGCGCGCTGCTCGGGCTTCTGGTGCGGCATGACGTAGACCGTCAGTCCGTTCTTCAGCTTCGTCATCCGGATCTTGGGATCGAGCGGCAGCAGCGGCTCGGCCGCCGGTGGCTTCGGCGCCTCGACGACCGGCGCTTCGACGCCGGTGGCGGGCGGCGCGGAGACCGTGCGTGAAGGCTGCGGCGAACCGCAGGCGACAACTGCTCCGAACACCACAAATGCGAGCGAACGTGTCTTCATATGTCCTCGACCCGGCGAGCCTGCGCGGATTGCACCCGCCGTGCCTCGAAAAGTTCCCGTGATTCCGCGCGACCGCCTGTCAGCCTACGCCAACACGGCGCTGTGCAACACCGACGAGTGCCGAACTGTCAGTGACGCTCACCGGCGTCTCGCTCGCTCGCACCCCCCTATCCACCGGCCACCCGGTGCGGTTCACCCATCGCAGCGATGACTACGCGCGCGCAGCGCCGCTTGGAGGAGGCAGCGACGTCCCGTCCCGACCCCACCGATCAACACGACCGACGTGTTCGACTCGATCGCGTCGAGCACGGACGTGGCCGTCTCGGCTTCGACCGCAAGATCCTCGGCGCGTGGGACGCGACCTCCGGACCAAGTGCAGGTTGGAGTCGACGAGAAGCATCGAGAAACCAGTGCACTTCCGCTTGAACCGCGTCCCATGCGATCACGTGGCCTCGACTCAGCGTGACCACCTCCTTGGCATTCCGAATCACCGAGTTCGCAGCGCGTAACCCTGCAAGCGCTTGCTCGCGATCGTTGTCCTGTTGGAGCGCGTCGTTGACGACGCTGATCGAGTCACGCAGCAGGAGTGCAATGGTGTGCTGCGCCGAAAGCTCTTGGGGGTTCGTCGGTGGAGGCTTCCGTTCCGTACCTCGATCCTTGGCTCGGGAACGTTTCGACTTCTGATCGGCCTTCGTGTCGTAGGAGCTATCGCCCATTCACGGCTCCGTCGGGCCCGTAGCATGCGGGTTGCGAGGATTCGCGCGAGTCTTCTAACTCGCGAGCATAACGACGCTCTCTCACTCCGCTCAGGGACCTGAAGGTCCTGTGGGCAGCTGTTTGTGTAGCTTGCACGACAAGATCAGCGGCTGCTTCCTGCGTCCGAGCAGTCGGTACCTCGTCGCGACCTCGCGGTAGTCGTTCTGCGCGCTCGGATCCGCGTCGACCTCGCGTGTGAGCGTGCCGACGATCTGCACCGTCGCGCCCTCGGGTACGAAGCGCACGCGCGTGCGGAACCATCCGTAGTCGCCCGGTGCGTTCGTGCGCAGGTCGTTCAGATGATCCGTCGCCGGTGCGTCGAGCAGGTAGACGTCCCCCACCGCCACGCGGATCGAGACATCGCCCGTCGTGATCTCGAGCTCCTTGCCGTGCAGCCGCTGGTGCACGAGACGCCACTGCGTGTTGTCGCCGTGCGTCTTGTAGACCGTCATCTCGTAGAGCACCGACGGCGCACCACTCCCCGGCGTATCGAGCGCCTCCGTCGCCGAGCTCACGACACCCGTGATCTTTCCGTAGGCGCCCTCGGCGAACGCGCTCGGCTCGAGATCCGGCGCGGCGCGGAACAGGCCCGCGAGGTCTCCGCCCATACGGTTGAGCGCGACGATCACAGACGCGGTGCCTACGCCGAGCGAGGCGATCATCGCGATCAACCAGAACACGTCCCGACTATGCCCGCTCCGTCGCCCCTCGACCACGCCGAGCGAACGGTCGAGTGTCGACGAGGATCACGCGCCCGATCCTCACTTCTTCTTCGGCGGCTTCGTAGGCGCTTTCGTCGCGGGCTTCATGGGTGCGGGCTTTGCGGGCGCGGCCTTCGCCACGGGCTTCGCCGCGGGCTTCGGAGCCGACTTCGCCGGCGCGGCTTTCGCCGGCGGCGCCTTCGCTGCGGGCTTCGCGGGCGCGGCCTTCGCCGCGGGCTTCGCGGGTGCGGCCTTCGCCACGGGCTTCGCGGGCGCGGCCTTCGCCGCGGGCTTTGTGGGCGGCTTCGCTGCGGGCTTCGCGGGCTCGGCCTTCGCGGCCTTCTTCGGAACGCTCTTCGCGGCCGGGACCGCGTTCGCGATCGGCTTCACCTTCTTTGCGGCCGACGTGTCGTTCGCCTTCATCGCGGCGGACGTCTCGCTCCTCGCCGGCTTCGACGCACCCGACTTCGCGACCGTGGGCGGCTCCGTCTTCGCACGCTTGGCCGGCGGACGCCCCGCCTCGTCGGAGATGCCCACGACCGTCTGCGCGCGCTGCTTCTTCTTGGGCTCCGGGTGGATCTGGATCAGCTCCATCGGCAGCGACGCGCCGACGAGGATCCCCATCACGTGCTCTGCGGTCAGCTCCTTCTGCACCGCGAGGTAGACGCGGCCTGGGTCGTGATCACGCGGGCCCCACGCGCCCTCGCACACGATCTTCGCGTCGTCACACGCAC
Source organism: Kofleriaceae bacterium (assembly GCA_046160585.1). GTDB lineage: Bacteria > Myxococcota_A > Polyangia > Haliangiales > Haliangiaceae > JABFXX01. The sequence continues at coordinate 13,444 of JBJXGN010000183.1, read as the reverse complement.
GGCCGAGCGCGGCGAACGCCTCTTCGGCGGACGTAGCAGGCAGGTAGTCGATGATCATCGCCCAGCGACCGCCGTCCTCGACGATCTTGGTCGCGATCTGCTTCCAGGGGACGCCGTCGCGATCCCACGTGGGGTGCCCGTCGTTTCGCGCGGGCCTCACGACGATCGTGTCGCCCCACGTCGGCTTCGCGTGCATGAAGGGGACGTTCACGAGCTTCACCTTGCGGCTGCCGTCGCTTCCGGCGGGGCCGAGATCCGCGGCCCACGGAGTCTCCGTGTCCTCGCCCTTGTTGGTGAGACAGACCTTGATCAGGTTCGGGTCGCCCATGCGGGGGCCATCCTAGCGCACGTCTACGACGTGCATGCGCGAACGGAGCCGATCACGCGGTCGCCGGTGGGTGATCACGCGGGGGGCGATCACGCGGTCGCCCGTGGGTGATCACGCGGGGGGCGATCACGCGGTCGCCGGTGGGTGATCACGCGGGGGCGATCGCCGAGGCCAGCTGCGCGGGGAGCGCGCGCTGGGCGAACTGGGCAGCCGCGTGGATCGCGCTCGCGATCGCGGCCGCGTCGCTGCGACCGTGCGCGATCACGGCCGGCTTGGTGACGCCCGCGAGGAGCGCGCCGCCGATCTCGGTGTAGTCGATGCGCTTTGCCAGGCCGCGCAGCGCGGGTGCGACGAGTGCGCCGCCGAGCCGCGCGAGCGGCGTCTTGTCGATCTCCTGGCGGACGAGGCCGAACATGCCCTCGGCGATGCCCTCGCACGTCTTGAGGACGACGTTGCCGGTGAAACCGTCGGTGGCGATCACGTCGACGACGCCGCGGAACAGGTCGGAGCCCTCGACGTAGCCGACGTACTCGAACGGCCCGCTCGCGGCCGCGAGCAGCGCATGGGCCTCACGCGTGAGCGGTGTGCCCTTGCCTTCCTCGGTGCCGTTCGACAACAGCCCGAGGCGCGGGCGGGGGCGCGCGTGGACGACGCGATCGTACGCGGCGCCGAGGAGGCCGAACTGCGCGAGCTGCGATGCTTTGGGCTCGGTGTTCGCTCCCGCATCGCAGAGGACGAGCGGCCCCGACGGTGTCGGCAGCACGGTGACGATCGCGGGGCGCTCGACACCGGGAAGGCGGCCGAGGACGAAGATCGCACACGCGAGCATCGCGCCCGAGTTGCCGGCGCTGACGACAGCATCGCCCTGGCCGTCGGCCACGCGCTGCACGGCGACGCGCATCGACGAGTCGGGCTTCGCCCGGAACGCTTGCGCGGGATGGTCGTGCATCGTGACGACCTCGGACGCGTGCACCACCGTCACGCGATCGTCCTCGTGACGGCCCGCGCGTGCGAGCTCCGCGTCGAGGCGTGCGGCGTCGCCGACCAGGACGACATCGATCCCGCGCGCGCGAGACGCACGAAGCGCGCCGTCGGCTTCGGGGCCGGGCGCGCGATCACTTCCCATCGCGTCGACGATGACCTTCATGGCCCGCGTCGAAGCTATCGCATCGCGGCCGACGTGCGACGACCGCGACGACCGCGATTGCCGTGACTACTCTTCGGCGGACTTGACGGCGAGGATCTGCTCGCCGCCGTACTTGCCACAGCTCATACAGACGCGGTGCGCGATGCGCGGCGCTCCGCAATCAGGACAAGCTTGAACCATCATGTGGTTCGCACCCGACTTGCGCATCCATGCCGAGCGCTGCTGGCGGGTGCGGGTCGGTCCGCGACGTCGTTTCTGAAGTGCCATGACAAATCTCCGGGGGGGCCTTATGTGCCAGCTTTGGCGGGCCGTTTCAAGCCCGTAGCGCGAATCGCGTCATGTGGAGGGGAGCTTCAGGTTCTTGAGGGCCGCCAACCGCGGATCGATGGGCTTCTCGCACGCGCAGGTGCCCGAATTTCGGTCGATTCCGCACTGCGGGCAAAGGCCCTTGCAGTCCTCGCGGCACAGTGGCGCGTACGGGACCGCCAGCACGAATTGCTCGCGGAACAGGGCCTCGAGGTCGACGTGCTCGCCCTCGTACGGGAACAGATCGAGGTCTTCGGCGGCCACTTCGGGTCCGTCGCTCTCGTCCTTCTTCGCCCGTTCTTTCGCGGGCTTTTCGTCGTCGTCGTCCGCCGGCATCTCGTGCTTCGGCATGAACGTGACCATGAGGCGCTCGTCGATCGGCAACTTCAACGGCTCGACGCAGCGGCTGCACGCGACGGTGAGCTCGCCCTTGAACGAGCCGCTCGCGAACACGTGCGAGCCCTCGCTGTACAGCTCGAGGTCCGCGTGACCGTGGCCGGCGTTCGGATCGTCGACGGCCGCATTGAGCACGTCCCGCATCGGCATGCCGCGCAACCACTCGCCCACGAGCTCGGGGCCGACATCGAATTCCCGATGCGTCGGAAGGTCGATGAGACGAACCGCAAATGGGGGGAGCTTGGCCATGGCGAAAGCGACGCACTATAGGAGTGCGATCTCGATTGTCAACGTTCGTCGAGCGTGCGATCGGCGACAATACTTCCGTGAAGACCGCCCTCGCCCTCGCCGTCCTGTTCGCCGCCTGCGGCGATGGCCCGCCGCCCTCGATCACGTACAACGGCATGGGCTCGCTCACCCAACCGGGTGGCGAGGGGAGCTTTCGGTTCGGCGCTGCGACGGCCGCGACGCAGATCGAGGACATGAACCCCGCCACGGACTGGTACCAGTGGACGCAACCGGTGGCCGAGGGCGGGCTCGGCAAGGGCACGTTCGTCGGCGACGCGGTGAAGGGCTACTCGATGGTCGACGAGGACCTCGCGCTCGTTTCGTCGCTCGGCCTCGACAGCTATCGCTTCTCGATCGAATGGGCGCGTGTCGAGCCGGTCAAAGATCAGATCGACGAGGCCGCGCTGACGCACTACCGGATGCAGCTCCAGACGATGACGGCGATGGGCATCCGCCCCGTCGTCACCCTCCATCACTTCTCGAACCCGGTGTGGGTCATGAATGCGCGCGAGCCCGCGTGCCCCGGCGGTCCGGGCCCGACGAACCTGTGCGGCTTCGGCGGTCCGGGCGGCGCGATGATCGTCGAGGAGATGGGCGCCCACGCGGCGCTCGTCGCGCAGCGGTTCGGCGATCTCGTGGACGAATGGGGCACGGTCAACGAGCCGTTCATCTACATCCTCGCCGCGTACGGGATTGGCAGCTTCCCGCCGGGCAAGAACACGATCCTGAACCTCCCCGAGTTCTTGCCCGCGGTGCGCGACTACGTGGCGGCGCACGCCGCGATGTACAAGGCGATCAAGGCGAACGACACGATCGATTCCGACGGCGACGGAAACCCGGCCGACGTCGGACTCTCGATGTCCGTCGCGAGCTGGCAGCCGGCGCGCGCGAACAAGCCGTCGACGCACCCGGACGACGCCGCCGCCGCCGAGCGCCTGACGTACATCATGCATTACCTGTTCGTCGACGCCGCGCTGAACGGCACGTTCGACAGCGATGTTGATGGCGTCCCGGACGAGCAGCACCCCGAGTGGGCCGGCACGATCGATTGGCTCGGCCTCCAGTACTACTTCCGCGCCGGCGTCTCGGCGGATCGACCGCTGATCCCCGCACCCGCGTCACTCACGCCGTGCATCGGCGGCTTCGACGTCGGCTCGTGTTTGCCCGCGCTCGATCCGACGTACTGCGTGCCGACGATGGGCTACGAGGGCTACGCCCAGGGCTTCGAGCAGATCATCACCGACCACGCGAAGCGCTACGAGGGCATGCCGCTCGTCGTCACCGAGGCCGGCATCGCGACGAGCACGGGCAAGCGCCGCGCGGAGAACGTGGTGCGCGTGCTCGAGGCGACCGAGCGAGCGCGCGCTGCGGGCGCCGACGTGCGTGGCTACTACCACTGGAGCCTTACGGACAACTTCGAGTGGGCCGAAGGCTACGTGCCGAAGTTCGGCCTCTACGCGGTGGACCGCACGACGTTCGCGCGCGCCGAGACCGAAGGCGCGACGGTGCTGCGCGACATCGCGACCGAGCGTTCGCTCACGACCGCGCAGCGCGAGACCTACGGCGGTGAAGGACCGATGACGCCGGATCCGCAGTTCACGAACGAGTTCTGCACGAAGCCCTGACCGTCCGCGCGCCGGACAGAAGGACGTGCGAAGCATCGGGGCCGCGAGGTCCCGGACGAACGGTGACCGAGACTAGCGAGGCATCGCGGCAGCGAGGCCCCGGCCCGACGGTGACCGAGACTAGCGAGGCATCGCGGCAGCGAGGTCGCGGACGAGCGCAGCGACGCGCTCGGGTGCGCCGTCGGCATCGCCGGCCGCGACCCGATCGACGAGCGCGGTACCCACGACGACACCATCGGCGATCGCCGAGAACCGGCGCGCGTCGTCGGGCGTGCGGATTCCGAAGCCGACCGCGACCGGCGCCTGCGCGGCGTCGCGGATCTGCGCGAGCCGTGCGGGATCGACCGGTGCCGCCGCGCGCGACCCGGTCACGCCCGTGAGCGAGATGTAGTAGACGAACGGTGCGTGCAGCGGTGCGAGGCGTGCGATGCGGTCGGGCGTGCTCGTCGGCGCGACGAGCGGGATCACGGCGACGCCGTGCTTCGCGAGCGGCTGTGCGAGCTCGCCGATCTCGTCGATCGGCAGGTCGACCGTGAGCACCGCATCGACCCCCGCGCGCGCCGCGCGCTGCGCGAACTCTTCGGGGCCCATCACGAAGATCGGGTTGTAGTAGCCGAACAGCACGATCGGCGTCGTGATGCCTCGCTGGCGCAGCGTCTCGATCGCCGCGAGCGCACCCGGCAGGCTCGCACCCGCGTCGAGCGCGCGCTCCATCGCTTTCTGGATCGACGGCCCATCCGCCGACGGATCGGAGAACGGCACGCCGAGCTCGATGACATCCGCGCCCGCCTTCGCGACCGCCTCGACCACAACGACCGACGTCGCCGGATCCGGATCGCCGAACGTCAGGTAGGCGACAAGCGCTGCACGCTTCTCGGCCGCCGCGTTGACGAACGCGGCACGCAGCCTCGCCGTCACGAGCAATGCTCCTCGACGCGCACGATGCCCGCATCCGCGGCGCACACGATGCCGGCGTTCACTTCATCTTCTCCGCGCGCCGCGACGATGCCCGCGTCCGCGACACGCACGATGCCCGCGTTCACTTCATCTTCTCCGCGCGGTGCGACGCTACCGTGACCATGTCCTTGTCGCCGCGGCCGGAGAGGCCGACGACGATCACGCCGTCCTTGCCGACGAGCGACGCGACCTCGTCGAGTGCAGCGATCGCGTGCGCCGTCTCGAGTGCGCACAGGATGCCCTCGGTCCGTGCGAGTCGCTCGAGCGCCGCGAGCGCCTGCTCGTCGGTGCGCGACATGTACACGGCCCGCCCCGAGACCTTCCACGCCGCGTGTTCGGGGCCGACGCCCGGATAGTCGAGCCCCGCGCTGATCGAGTGCGCGTGTGCGATCTGACCCAGACGCGCCTCGTCGGTGTGCGTGAGCACGTACGACTTCGAGCCGTGCAGCACGCCGACGCGACCGGCGCCGAGCGTGGCCGCGTGGCGCGGCGTCTCGACGCCCTCCCCGGCCGCCTCGACGCCGACCAGCCGCACCGACGCGTCGTCGACGAACGGCGCGAACAGGCCCGCCGCGTTGCTACCGCCGCCGACGCACGCGACGAGCGCGTCCGGCAAGCGCCCGGTCGCCACGTGGATCTGCGCGCGCGCTTCGCGACCGATGACCGACTGGAGGTCGCGCACCATCCACGGGTACGGGTGCGGGCCCGCGACGGAGCCGATCAGGTAGAACGTGTCGCCGACGTTGGTCACCCAGTCGCGCAGCGCCTCGTTCATCGCGTCCTTGAGCGTCCGCGTGCCGCTGTGGACCGGGTGTACCGTGGCGCCGAGCAAGCGCATGCGCTCGACGTTGAGCGCCTGGCGAACGACGTCCTCGGCGCCCATGTAGATCTCGCACGGCAGGCCGAACAGTGCGGCCACCGTTGCGGTGGCGACGCCGTGCTGACCCGCCCCGGTCTCGGCGATCAACCGGCGCTTGCCCATGCGCCGCGCGAGCACCGCCTGCCCGATGCAGTTGTTGATCTTGTGCGCACCCGTGTGGTTCAGGTCCTCGCGCTTCAGGAACACCGTTGCACCGACGTCGTCGGAGAGTCGCCGCGCGCGATACATCAGCGACGGGCGCCCGACGTAGTTCACGAGCAGATCGTCGACCTCGCCCCAGAACGCCGCGTCCGCGCGCGCCGCGCGCCACGCGACTTCGAGCTCCGCGATCGCGGGCATCAGCGTCTCGGCAACGTACTGGCCGCCAAACGCGCCGAAGCGACCGCCGACCGGCTCCGCGAGCTGCGCGACTTCGGCCGCGGTGGACATGCCTTGCCCTACCATGTTGCCGTCGTGTCGACCATTTGTGGTGCCACGATCCGCGCTGCCGTCGCGCGGCCACGATCAGCGCGCACGCCGCGAGCGACACACCTCGCAGGTGTGCCGCCCGCGCGGGCGGCCACGCACGACTCCTAGACCGCGCGCGATGTCGGGAGCTGCGCGACGGCACCCGGCGGCGGCAGCGTCGACTGGCACGAGATGACGATGATCCCGACGAGTGGGAAGCAAAGCCCGAGGATCATCCAGCCGATGGGATTGCGGTTCTTGTTGGATGCGATGAGGGCGGAGAGACCGGCGCCTAGGAGCATGATGACTGCAAGCATCGAAGTAGTCCTTTCAGTGAATGGTTGTTCGTGACGGAGCGGGCCTGTCGCGGACACTCATCGCTGGTTGCGGACTTTCTTCGCGGGTACCATCGGCGCCGATGCGGCGTCGGATTTCTGGGGGTCGGAGCGTGGCAAACGCCAACCCCGTTGACCCCGAGGGTGCGCAACCCCGCGAGACCGCACGCCGCACGAATGGCCCACAGCTTGCTGATCGCGCGGGCATGTTTCGGGTCGTGATCGCGTGCGCTCTGGTCGCCGGGTGCGGGGACGAGATCGCGTCGAAGGAGCTCCCTGCATGCGGCAACCTCGCTGATGGTCACTGGGACTCGCGGCTCTTGAGCCCGGGGGTAGCGGGTGGCTTCAATCCGAGCGTGGCGTCACTTGCCAAGATGCCCGACGGATCGATCGTCGCAGGCGGCAGCTTCCAGACCATGAGCGGAGTCGTGGCCAAGAACATCGCGCGATGGGATGGTGCCCGGTGGCACGCACTCGGCGAGGGCCTGCCCGGCCTGGTCATGTCCGTCACCGTCGACGATCGCGGTCAGCTCTGGGCCGCCGGTGATCACGGCGGAACCGACAAGCTCGACGGCGGCGGCTTCGGAGGCTCGTACGTCGTGCGGTGGACCGGGGCGGAGTGGATCTCTGTCGTCGAGTACGCGTACACCATCCGCGGGATCACGCCCGTCGATGGGGGCGTTGCGGTGTTCGGCTCGTTCTTCGCGGACAACATGATCCCGACCGCGGCCCTCGGCATCTGGCGCGACGGCGTGTGGTCGGGGACGAACCTCGGCAACGGCAGCGACGTGATGACTGCTCATCGCGACGGGACCGGCGTGTGCGCGAGCGGCGTGTTGTCGACGACGCAGGACAAGACGATCGCCGGCGTCGCGTGTTGGAATGGGACTGCGTGGACGCAGCTTGGCGACTCGATCGACTCGGTGCTGTCGCTCGCGCGTGACAAGAACGGTGGCTGGTACGCGGGCGGCTATTTCCGTCTGTTCGAGGAAGGCAACGATCGGTACGGCATCGCGCGCCTCGAGGATGGCGTGTGGCGTGGCCTCGACGGCGGCGTGTTCCCGCACGAGCCGGGCCTGGGAGGCGGTGAGGTGTTCCAGCCGTATGTAACCTCGATCTCGCTCGACGGTGATGACCTCGTGATCGCCGGACGCTTCGTGTACGTCGGCGTGCCGAAGCGACGTGCGTATCACCTCGCGCGCTGGAACCCGACGACCGGCTGGAGCGCGATGACTCCGCCGAGCGATCTGTTCGGGCGCCTCGCGACCGTGCTCGCGACCGACGCTCACACGTATGTCGGCGGCTCGTTCCCGCGCATCGGGATCGAGGCCGGGGCCGGCATCGCGAGCGTCGACGCGGGCGACGTGCGCGCGCTCCCGGCGGCGACACATGCGCTCGCGAAGCTCGGCTCGATCAGCGACATGGCCGTCCTCTCCGACGGGCTCTTGCTCGCTGGGCAGTTCCGGAGTCTGGCCGAGGTCGGCCAACCGGTGACGACCGCGCAGACGTTGCTTCACTTCGACGGAGATTGGCGATCGATCGAAGGCATTCCGAACGAAGGCGCGATGGTTGCCGCCTCGCTCGGTGACGAGGGCTATGCCGTGCGCTCGGGCGACAAGCTCTATCGCCGGCTCAGCGGCGATCGCTGGAAGATCGTCACGAACCGTCCCGTTCGCGGTCCGATCGTCGCCGATGGAAGCGGAACGCTGTACTTCGTCCTTCCGACACAGCCCGAGTCGACGATCGTGCAGACCTCGCGCGGCGACACGAGCTTCTTCGCCACGGTGCCGGGCGAGGTGCTCGCGATGGCCATCTACGACGGCACGCTCGTCGTGGCGACGAACAACCCGATGCTCGGCGGGCACACCATCTATCGCCGGCACGACGGCGCGTGGGAGCTCCTCGGCGCGTGGTCCGACGTGACGGTCAACCTCGTCGTCTCGCCCGCGCTCGGCCTCGTCGCTGCGACGACCGGAGGCCTGCGCGTTTGGAACGGCAGCGAATGGCGTACGGTGTCCCGCGCGACCATCTACGGCCTCGCGGCGTGCTCGGACGGCGTCGTCGCGTCGATCGACGAGGGTGACGGTGGGCGCCTCGCGTTCCTCGACGATCCCGACGACGACTGGACCTATTACGGCGCGCCCCGCGGCGGGCAGTGGTGGCAGGTTGCACCCAGCGAGCGCGGCATCTACGTCAGCGCAGCGTTCGCCGGCGAGGGTGGCGTCGACTCGCAGCTCGGCTTCACGCGGTGGACGACGCTTGACGACAGCGGATGGTGATCGCCGCGCGGTTCAAACGCCGCGCACCGCCGCGACGAACGCCGCGATCTTGTCCGGGTCTTTGATCCCCGGGCCCGCCTCGACGCCACTCGCGACATCGACGCCCCACGGCGACACGGTCGCGATCGCCTGCGCGACGTTGCCGGGATCGAGCCCGCCCGCCAGCAGGAATCGACGCGCGGGATACCGGCGATGCGCGTCGATCGCGAGCGTCCAGTCGAAGGTCTTCCCCGAGCCGCCCTTCCCGGCCGACGGCGCATCGAGCAGTACGTGCTCGACGTGTTCGGTGGGCCACGCCTCGATCCCGTCGACGTCCCTCGGCGCGCCCATCGCGAGCGACTTCCACACCGGCCGCTTCGTCGCCGCGGTGATCTCGGCGACGTCGTCGAGATCCTCGTCGCCGTGCAGCTGGATCACGTCGAGCGAGACGACCGTCGCGATCTGCTTCACCTCGTCGAGATCGGAGTCCACGAACACGCCGACGATCTGGATCGCGCCCGCCGCCCGGGCCGCCGCCGCGATCATCGGCGCGCGCGCGGGCTCGAGATAGCGACGCGACTTCGTCCAGAAGTTGAGCCCGATGTATTCGACGCCCGCGGCCGCGACGCGCGCCGCGTCGTCGGCAAGCGTCACGCCGCAGATCTTGATCGCCGTCACGGCACGCCCCGGAGCGCGCGCAACGCATCGCCCACGGACGGAGCACGCATCAGCTGCTCGCCGACGAGCACCGCGTGCGCACCGACAGCGCCGAGCAGCTGCACGTCGGCAGGGGTGCGGATGCCGCTCTCGGCGACGAGCACCACGTCGGGCGGCAACATCGGCGCCACGACGCTCGTGAGCGACATGTCGATCGTGAACGTCTTCAGGTCGCGATGATTCACACCGAGCAGCGTCGTGCCAACGCCGAGCGCGATCTCCGCTTCCTTCTGCGTGTGTACCTCCACGAGTACGTCGAGCGCGTGCTCCTCGGCCACGCGCATCAGCTCGGCGAGCCGGCTCTTGTCGAGCGCCGCGACGATCAACAGGATCGCATCCGCCCCCGCCGCGCGCGCCTCGACCACCTGGTACGGATCGACGATGAAGTCCTTGCGAAGCAACGGCAGCGACACGCGCTCGCGGACCTGCGCGAGGAACGCGAGGCGGCCGTCAAAGTAGCGCTCGTCGGTGAGCACGCTCAACGCCGCCGCGCCCGCGCCCGCGTAGTCCGCGGCGATCACCGCCGGATCGGCGCCCGCACGGATCGCACCCGCGCTCGGGCTCGCGCGCTTGATCTCGGCGAGCACGCGGACGGGCTCGCCCGGCGCACGACGAAGTGCGGCGGTCATCCCGCGCACGGGCCCGGACTCGCGCGCGGCGCGCTCTAGATCCGAGAGCGATCGCGTTGCCTTCGCGGCCGCGACCTCGTCGCGTTTGGTCGCCAGGATCTCGTCGAGGATCGTCACGCGGACGGCGAGCATATCGTGCAGTCTACGGTCACGCGAGTCGGCCGGACCGATCGCACGCGCGACAGCCGACGGTCACGCGAGCAGCGCTATCCTCGGTGCGCTTCTTTGTCGAGCGCGGCGCGGCGCTCGCAGCACTTGCGTGTGAGCTCCTCGACGAGGGGCCGCGGCTTCGACGCGTCGGCGCGTGCGGGTGATGCCTCGGTGTGTAGAGGCGATGCCTCGGTGCGCACATCGGTCGCCGGCGGAGTGTCGAGCGTCGTCGGCGTGTCGACCTGCGCATCTGCGCCGAGAAGCACCGCGGCTTCCGCCTCGATGTGCGCGCGCCGAGCAGCGTGCTGGCGGACAAGAACGTCCACGAGCGATGGCGAGTCCTCGATCGGTTTACTCACGCGAGGTGCCTCATTAGAGTGCAAAGGATCTACGCCAAGGACCGCGCGCTTTCACCCGATCGGCGTGCGAATTCTGTGTCTATGTTCGCCTTCGGTGTAGCGCTCGTGAGCGCTACTACGCAGGATCACTCGACCCCGCGAAATTCCTCGGGCCGAAGGGCGCTCAGGTACGCGAGGTCGATCTCTGGTGTCGCCGTGGAGGCTTCTGCCCACCTGTGCAGAACCAACCGACCCGCGCCGTCGATTGCCACGGTCTGCGCGCGGACGAGCTGGTCGGGCAGCCGGTCGAGATCGAGCTCGCCCGGCTCGAGCAGCTCGAGGCCGAGCGCGGCGGTCATCGCGGCGGCGCGAAGGCACGCCTCGTAGCGCTCGCCGTGGCCGACCTGGTTGCCGGCGAGGACTTTGCGCAGGACCTGCGCGTTGAACGCAGCGTCACCACCGGCGAGCCCGGCGGGATCGACCTCGTCGGCGCCGAAGTCGCGCGGCGACAGCATGCGGCACTCGACGGAACCGTCGTTCCAGATCGCGACGAACGTCTCGCCGCGGACCGCGACCTCGTCGATCCCGCCGTCGCCGTGCACGACGGCGGCGCGGCGCAACCCGAGCGCGCCGAGCGCCGCGGCGAGCGGCTCGCACCAGCGCTGGTCGTAGACGCCCATCACCTGGTGGCGAACGTTCGCGGGGTTCGTGAGCGGACCGAGGAGGTTGAAAATCGTTCGCGTGCCGAGCTCGCGGCGCGGACCGCCGACGTGCCGCGTGGCCGCGTGGAACTTCGGTGCGAAGGCGAAGCCGATGTTCGCGACGGAAATGCAGCGCGCGATCACCTCGGGCGACGCTTCGATCGCGACACCGAGCGCCTCGAGCACGTCGGCGGAGCCGCACTTCGACGACAGCGCGCGGTTGCCGTGTTTGGCGACGACACCACCGCACGCGGCGATCAGGATCGCGGCGAGCGTGGACACGTTGATCGTCCCGGCCCCGTCGCCGCCCGTCCCGCACGTGTCGATCGAATGATCGTGGCGCGGAATATCGAGCGGCAGTGCGCGCAAGCGCATCGCCGCCGCGGCACCGACGATCTCGTCGACGGCCTCGCCCTTGGCCCGCAACGCGACGAGCAGCCCGCCGATCTGTGCGGGCGTCGCCGCGCCGTCCATGATCTGTCCGATCACGTCGGCCATCTCGGCGCGGCCGAGATCCTGGCGAGCGAGCGCAGCGTTGATCGCCTTGATGACGACGGCGGTCATTCGCTTCGAGCGCCTCGGGACTCGCGCGCCATCGCGAGGAAGTTCTTCAGCAGCGACTTGCCGGCGGTCGTCATGATCGACTCGGGGTGGAACTGGACGCCCTCGAGTGGGGCGCCTCGTGCGCGCAGCCGTACGCCCATGATCTCGTCCTCCCACGTCTTCGACGTGACCTCGAGCGAGTCGGGCATCGTCTCGGGCGCGATGACAAGCGAGTGATAGCGCGTGGCGACGAACGGATTCTCGACGCCCGCGTAGAGGCCCTTCTCGTCGTGGAAGATCTTCGACGTCTTGCCGTGCATGATGCGCGGCGCACGCACGACCTTGCCGCCGAACACCTGACCGATGCACTGGTGACCGAGGCACACGCCGAGGATCGGCGTCGTGCCCGCGAACTTCTCGATCACCTCCATCGAGATGCCCGCCTCGTTGGGCGTACACGGACCGGGCGAGATCACGATCGCCTCGGGGGCGCGCTCGCGGATCTGCTCGATGGTGATCGCGTCGTTGCGCTCGACCGAGACCTCCGCGCCGAGCTCGCCGAAGTACTGCGCGAGGTTCCACGTGAAGGAGTCGTAGTTGTCGATCAGCAAGAGCTTCATGGCGTGTCCTCCGAAGCGGTCCGCGCCATCGCCACCGCGCGCAGCACCGCGCGCGCCTTGTTCACCGACTCCTGATACTCGAGCTCCGGCACCGAGTCCGCGACGAGCCCGGCGCCCGCTTGCACGTAGATCGTGTCGCCATGCGAGACCAGCGTGCGGATGGCGATCGCGAGATCGAGGTTGCCCGTGTAGCTCACGTAGCCGACGGCGCCGCCGTACAGGCCGCGCTGGTGCGGCTCGAGCTCGTCGATGATCTCCATCGCACGGATCTTCGGCGCGCCCGACAGCGTGCCCGCCGGGAATGCCGCGCGCAGTACGTCGAGCCACGACTTGCCCTTCGCGAGCTTCCCGACGACATGCGACGTCAGGTGCATCACGTGCGAGTAGCGCTCGACGACCATGTGCTCGGCGACGTACACGGAGCCGACCTCCGCGACGCGCCCGACGTCGTTGCGCCCGAGATCGATCAGCATGAGGTGCTCGGCGCGCTCCTTTGGATCCGCGAGAAGCTCGGCCGCGAGGCGTTCGTCATCGGCGAGCGACGCGCCACGGGGCCGCGTACCGGCGATCGGCCGAACCTCGACACGACCGTCGGAGAGGCGGACGAGCGTCTCGGGCGACGCGCCGGTCACGCGCGCCTCGGGGAACTCGAGGTGGAACATGTACGGCGACGGGTTGATCACGCGAAGCGCGCGGTAGACGTCGAGCGGGCGTGCGCCCGCGGCAGGCTCGGAGAAGCGCTGCGAGAGCACGACCTGGAACGCGTCGCCGGCCAGGAT
>JBJXGN010000182.1:0-4962 GCA_046160585.1 Kofleriaceae bacterium | reverse complement strand
GACGAGATGGACGACAAGATCGCGCGCGGCTGCCGGGCTCAGCTCGCCGAGCTCGATGTGCTCCTCCTGGATGCGGAGTGGCTCTTCCGCGAGCGCCGCAAGGAAGCCATGCCGTGTTTCCTGGGGGCGCGACGCGGCAATCACGAACATTCGCGGAGAACTTGGCGGACGTACGAGCTCGGCGAGCAGGCGCGCACTGTCCACGTCGCCCCATTGCACGTCGTCGAGAAACAACACGATCGGCCGGACGGCCGAGACCTCGACGAAAAGCGCTCGCAACGCCTCGAACGCGGAGCGACGTGCGACCTGCGAATCGAAGTCCGACACGGGGTCGTCCGGACGGACAAGCGTCTCGAGAACGGGGAAGACACGGGCGAGCACCGCACGCGGTGGAGTGACGATCGCGCAATCTCGCAGCACATCCGCGAGGGCATCGATGGCGCCGTCGAGCGCCTTGTAGGGAACCGATTCCTGCTCGTAGCTGCGGCTCGACAGGATCCACGCGCCGTCGCGACGCGCCTCCGCGAGGAAGTGTTCGACGAGCGCTGTCTTGCCGATTCCCGAGGTGCCGACGACGTGCACGAGTTGTGTGCCAGCGCTGCGCAGGACGGAGGCCCAGCAACGGCGAAGGCTCGCGAGCTGTTCGTCGCGCCCGAAGAGCGGCGGACCGATGCGCGCCGTGCGACTCGCTCCCACGCCGAGGCGTGCGAGCACCTCCTCGCCTCGTGGGCGCTGCGAGGGATTCGCTTCGAGAAGGTCGGTACAGAGATCGGCAAACATGCGCAGCTCCGGTACCGCGGTCTCGCACGTTTGCCCTGCACGCGGCAGCTCACCGGTGAGGGCCTCGTGAAGCATCGCACCGACGGCGTACCAATCCGTCGCCTCGCTCATCGGTCCACCACTCGCTTGCTCGGGGGCCATGTAGCCGGGCGTTCCCGATGTGCTTGGACTCGGCTCATCGAGGTTCGCGACAAGGCCGAAGTCGAGGAGCACAACGCGGCCCGATGCATCCACGAGCACGTTCGTCGGCTTAACGTCGCAGTGGAGCTTGCGCGCCTCGTGGAGCGCGTGGAGCGCTTCGGCGAGCTGGATCAACGCGGCGCGCAGCCTCTCGACAGATAGTGTGGGCGCTACACCTCGTCGAGGTGCACCGGGCCAGTCTTCCGTACGCACGGCCCTCGCTTTCGTGGCTGCCACGTGCTCGAGGAAGTCCACGCCTTCGACGAGCTCCATCGAGAAGAACAGCGTCTCTTCGTGCGCAGCGAGCTCGAACAACCGGACGAGGTTCGCGTGCTGCACGTCGATGAGGCTGCGGAACTCTCGCTTGAAGCGCGCGGCAGCGGTGGCGCGTTCGGGGCGCAGCACCTTGATCGCCACGCGTCCGCCGAACCGCGAATCGATCGCTTCGTACACCACCCCGAATCCACCCTCTCCGATACGTCGGACAAAGGTGAATCGGCCCCCGAACTTCTCGGGAGAGCCAGTCACCACGTTCACAGCGCGATCATGCCATGGCACGATGCGCCGATGCCGCGTCTGCACGTCGAAGCTGCGGGTGCCCCTACGGAGGAGGTCGTTGACCTTGCTGACTCGGGCTCGTGGGTGTTGGGACGGGCGCCGGATGGATCACGAATCGATGCGTTGGCACTCGAGTCGCCGACCCTTCATCGTCTTCCGTACCCGAGCGTCTCAAGCAACCATCTCGCCGTATGGATTCGCGACAATCGGGTCCACGTTCGTGATCTCGGTAGCCGTAACGGAAGCTGGGTCCGCCTCCCGACGGAGGTGACGCTGACATTTCCAACGGACCGTGACCTGCAGCTCCGGCTCGGGTTTCAACCATCGGGAACTCGTCTCGAGCGACCGATCGATCCGCCACACTACGAGACCCCGAGCGAGCTCGGTTCTGCGATGGGGCGCGAGATCGAGCGATGGTGTACGGAGGCTGGAGTCGCACTTCAGGTTCGCGTCGTGTCACCCGACGAAGCGCCAGTCGCTGGCGCGGTCGACATGCAGCTAGCAAGTGGTGAGGCGCTGCAGATCATCTCGGCGCGCACGGTCGACGATCAGTTCGCTGACATGCTGGTGACGATCGCACGCTACGTCGCGGCCCAGAACTCGCTATTTGCCGCAGAGCAACAGACGCGTGGCGACGGAATGATCCTCGCTTCCACGGCGATTCGCCACGTTCATCGTCGCACCGTCGACGCGGCGATGCGCAACGTCAATCGTGTCCTGCTGCTCGGTCCGTCGGGGACGGGCAAGGAGCGGCTCGCGCGCACGTATCATCGCCATCTCGGTCGCAGTGGTCCGCTAGTCACCGTGAACTGCGCGACGTTGAGTCGCGATCGGATTATCGCGGATCTATTCGGTGCAGAGGTCGGCGCGTACACCGGAGCACAACGCACCGTGGTTGGTGCTGTGGAGCGCGCCGATGGCGGCACGCTGTTCCTCGACGAGATCGGTGAGATGCCGAGCGAGGTCCAGTCTCAACTGCTTCGATTTCTCGACACTGGCGAGTACCAGCGCCTCGGTTCGACGGGCCTCAATCGGCACGCGGATGTCTACCTGGTCGCCGCTACGAACCGTGACCTTCGTTCAATGGTGAACACGGGTACGTTTCGACTCGATCTGTTCTTTCGTATCGCGCTGGAGGTCATCGAGGTCCCGTCGCTACGCGAACGCTTCAAGGACGCCATCTCGTTCTTGGCTAGCTATTCAGTCGGTACAGTGTCAGCACTCGATGCACTCGAGCCCGGTGCCCTGGAGGTGCTCCGCCACCACGCATGGTCGGGCAATTTCCGTGAGCTCTTGAACCTCGCCACACGCCTACCGCGTAACTCCGCGCATCGCTCGATCACGGCCGACGAGGTTCGTCGCTTACTGTCCACCGGTGCTTTGCATCCGATCTCCACGCCCCCACCGATTTCGAACGCCACGAACGACGGCAGCTGGCTCGAATGGGTTCGCGCCGCAGCGGAGCGCTTTTGCAGCGACGCCAGCGTCTCCGGTCCCTCGACGTGGAGCGAGATGACGGCGTTCATCGAGCAGTACCTCAAGCCCTACGCGCTCGCTCATATGGCGGGCGTCGCTGACGCGACGAATCCCGAGGCCGTTCCGGCTTCCAAGGTTGCCGACACCGTGAGAGCGGATCGCGGGACCGTAATCAAGCAGCTCCGCCGCTTCTACGAGACCCGACGCCGCGACCCCTGACACGATCGAAGTCCGAGATCGAGATCGCGATCGTGCCCGTTGTTTGACCAACCGTGGCAGATCGCTGGAGCAACGGTGCGGCATCGAGGCTGCATCGAGACGCTCGGGGCGAGCGGTGCAGGTTGGACCTAAGGTGGTTGGGCTCGCCGGGCGGGGCCGGGCTCCCGACAAGCGTCGGGAGCCCGGAAGGTGTCCGGCCACATCGTCGAGTCTCATGTACGGTCTCGATCTCCTCCCCTCTTTGCAAGCGCCGGTCGATTGGCTTCGTGTTCAGGCGAGCGGTCGAACCTTCGCATACGTGCGCGCTGCGAATGGTTGCACGATCGAGGCCGCGTTCTCGTCCGAGTGGCGTGCAATGGAGGACGCCCGAATCACACGTGGCGCCTGGCAGTCACTTCGCGCTGATGAAGATGCGGCGGAACAAGCACTGAGGTTCTTGAAAGCCGTCGAGCTGCAGCGCGGTGATTTGCCACCGATGCTCGATCTCGAGCACCTCGCACACCTTAGCGCTGCGACGATCGCAGCGATGATCGCTACGTGGGTATCTGTCGTCGAACCCGAGCTAGAAGCACGCCACGGTGTGGTCTTGCGCGCAGTTCTCCGAGCGACGAGCGTTTCGTGGCCCGCGGACCAGACCGCGCATGAGGTCGATCGATATGGACTGTGGATCGTCGATCCGTTCAACTTCACGACTCCGCTCACTCCGCGGGCTCGGCACCCCGACGACTGGACGTTTCATCAGTACACCCTCGGAACGCGCGGCATCCCCGGTGCAGCGGGCGTGGTACGTCTCGATCGATTCCATCCAAGCGCCGTTGGGGATGAGGGCCCCCACATCGAGCGATGGAAGCAACTGCTTCGTAGAGGACGATTCGGAGACATCTCCGACTCTCCGCTGTTCGATGTGGAGATGCGCGACGCCGTGGTTCGCCTCCAGGCACGTCGCGGCCTCGTGGCGGATGGAGTCGTCGACCCACGCACGTGTGCCGAGCTTCACTGGCTACGCCCGTAAGCGCGTGTGGGATCGCGGCGCCGCTCGCGAGCTAGCGCGACGCCTTGAGCTTCTTGATCTCGCCGATAAGCTCCGGAACCGCCTTCTCCCACTCCTGCACGATGCCGTAGTCGGCGACCTGGAAGATCGGCTCGTCTTTGTTCTTGTTGATCGCGACGATCGTCTTGGAGCCCTTCATGCCCGCGAGGTGCTGGATGGCGCCGGAGATCGCGACCGCGAAGTACAGGTTCGGCGCGACGATCTTGCCGGTTTGTCCGACCTGCCAGTCCGCCGGAACCATGCCCGCATCCGTGGCTGCGCGTGACGCACCCATCGCAGCGCCGAGGAGATCCGCGAGCTCCTCGAGCACCTTGAAGTTCTCGCCGTTCTTCATGCCGCGACCGCCCGCCACGACGACCTTCGCGTCGCCGAGGTCGGGGCGATCGGACTTCTGCGCGTCGAGGCGCTCGAACGCAGCGCCGAGCGCGTCGATGGCACCCGCCGCGGCTGTGGTCACCGTGCCCGCGGAGGCGAGCGGCTCGGCCGCCTCGAACTCCGCCTGGCGCGGCGTCACGCAGATGGTCGCCGTGTTGATCTGCACCGTCGAATACGCGTTGCCCGCGAGGATCGGGCGCACGAACGTGTTCGCCGATGCGAGCTTCGCGATGTCGGAGGCCATGCCCGCGTCGAGTAGCGCGGCCACGCGCGGCGTGAGGTCCTTGCCGATCGCGGTGGCGGTCGCGGTGACGACCGTCGCG
>JBJXGN010000181.1:0-3252 GCA_046160585.1 Kofleriaceae bacterium | reverse complement strand
CCCGGGCGATGACCGGGAGAACGCCAGGGGAGCACCAGGGCATTGTCGGAATGCGTGTCAGATCGTCGAAAAAGTCACTCATGGTGGCGCGCTCGCGGGCCGATGCTTCCCTGGGTCGACAACGGTCACCGACGATCCCGGGCGTCCCCGGGTGTGCGGGGTTCGGAGGTGACGATTCGGAATGGGTCGATCGGACCAGCCGACGTCGGCCGCGAGTTGCGATGGAAGGTGCTTCGGTCGTGTCGGAAACCATGGTTCGAGTCGGGATCGTCGGTGTAGGGAAGATGGGCCTGTCCCATCTGGCTCTGTTCAACGCGCATTCGCAGGTCGATGTCACCGGGATCTGTGAGCCGCAGTCCTTCGTCGCGTCCGCGGTCGAGTCGCAGACGGGCATCGAGACGTACAAGACACACGAGAAATTGATCGACAACGCGCCGCTCGACGCGGTCGTCATCGCGACGCCCAGCTCCACGCACTTCGAAGCGGCGATGTACGCGATCAAGAAGGGGCTGCACGTCTTCGTCGAGAAGCCGCTGTCGCTGAGCGCAGCCCAGTCGTGGCAGATGTCGCAAGCCGCGCTGCAGGCCGGCGTGGCCAACCAGGTCGGCTACCACAACCGCTTCATCGCCACGTTCGGCGAGGTCCGCCGGCTCGTGCAGTCCGGCGCGATCGGCGAGGTGTACCACGTCGACGGCCGTGCCTTCGGCCAGGTCGTCACCAAGCCCAAGTCCGGTTTCACGTGGCGGGCGAAGAAGTCCGAAGGCGGCGGCTGCCTCCACGACTACGCCTCGCACGTCGTCGACCTCATGAACTGGATCGTCGGACCGCCCCAGAGCGTCGTCGGTGCCCGTCTCACGAACGTCCACTCCAAGGACGTCGAGGACGCCGTGTACGCCCTGTTCGGCTACGCCGCCGGTTTCTCGGGTCAGCTCGAGACCAACTGGAGCGACGAGGCCCACCGCAAGATGAGCACATCGATCACGGTGTACGGCACGAACGGCAAGATCCACGCCGACCGCCAGGAGTGCCAGGTGTTCATGAAGCCCGGCCACTCGGTCGAGGGCTACCCGTCCGGCTGGACCATCAAGTACATCACCGAGCTCCAGGGGCCGGTGTCGTTCTACCTCCGCGGCGAGGAGTACTCCGCACAGGTCGACAGCTTCGTGGCCGCGTGCAGCGAGCGGAACACCGCGCCGCTCAACTCGTTCGCCAGTGCGTACGAGACCGACTGGACGATCGACCAGATCATGAAGGCGAGCGGGGAGTGACCGCCATGGACCGCATCCTTTTCGGCGACAACCAGTTCTTCGGTGTCAACCACATGTCCGAGGAGAAGGCGCGGGCGCAGGCCATGCGCTTCCGCACCGTCGACGACATCATCCAGGTGCTCGACATCGCGTACGACGCGGGCATCCGCACGTTCATGTGCACCACGCACGACGCGATCGGCGGGGTGGCCGACCACGTGCGCGCCAACCCCGAGCGCTACTCCGACTTCATCTTCTACCCAGGCATGCCGTACGCCCACAAGTACGCGAACGCGGTCAGCGAGCTCGGCGTCATGGAGACGTTGAAGCAGTTCGCCCCCGGCGGCGTGGTCGAAACCCTCTGGAAGGGTGCTCGTGCCGGCCTGCGCAAGGACGCCGAGCAACTGATGAACATGCTCGTCGACGCGGAGATGAAGCGGTTCGTCGGCACGAAGACCCCGGTGGTCTTCCTCCAGAACGTCGTCGTCGACCTGTTGCTCGGGCTGGGCATGGCGCCGATGTTCAAGTCGTTCAACGACTACGTCCGCGACAACTACGGCGCGGAGGCGGGTTTCTTCAGCATGAACATGCCGCGCCTGCTCGACACGCTCGAGTCGGTCGGCCTCGACAACCCGATCATCTGTTGCAACTACAACAAGATCGGCTTCCGCATGTCCGGCGGCGTCGACCTCTACGACCGCACGCTCGAGACCCGGCGCGTCCGCTGCGTGGCCATGTCGGTGCTCGCCTCGGGTGCCATCCCGGCCGAGGAGGCGATCAAGTGGATCTGCGAGCGCCCGCAGATCGAGTCCATCGTGTTCGGCGCCTCGTCGCGTGGGAACATCCTCCAGACCAAGCAGCTCATCGAGAAGTACAGCGTGGGAGTCCAGGCATGACCGACATCGTCTCCAACCCTGCAGGGGACCAGGGCGCCACACCGCGGAGCACCCCGGTCGGCCTCGCCGTCACCCCGCGCCGCGTGCCGGTGCTCAACGTCTACGTCGACGACATCTCCATGGACGACCTGCTGGAGATGCGCGAAGGCGCGATGGCCACCCTGCACGTCGACATGATCGTGAAGCTCCAGCACGACCGCGAGTTCTACGACATCTGGCACACGTTCGACGTCGTCACCTGCGACAGCCAGTTCCTCTACTTCGCGCTGAAGCTGCTTCGCCGCGGCGTGTGCATGCGCGTGTCGGGTTCCGACTACTTCCCGAGGTTCTACACGCGGTACGCGAACGACCCGTCGGTGACCGTGTTCCTCGTCGGCGCCGCCCCAGGCATCGCCGAGAAGGCCCGCGCCGACATCAATGCGAAGGTCGGCCGCGAGATCATCGTCGGCACCAACGCACCCGCGTTCGACTTCCGTGACGGCACGCCCGCCAACGATGCGCTCATCGACGAGATCAACGCCTCGGGGGCCACCTCGCTGCTCGTCGCGCTCGGCGCCGGTCGCCAGGAGAAGTGGATCGCCAACAACCGGCACCGCATGCCGAACGTGAAGCTCTTCCTGCCCCTCGGCGGCACCATCGACTACGAGGCGGACGCCGTGAAGCGCCCGCCGGCGTTCATCACCAACATCGGTCTCGAGTGGTTCTGGCGTCTCGTGCGCGAACCGAAGCGGCGCTGGCGCCGGTACGTGATCGAAGAGCCGAAGGTGATCCCGTACCTCGTTCGCGACGCGTTCGGGAAGTACCGCAACCCCTTCTCCACGTGACGTCGGAACGCGAGATGAGCTCCGCACCGGCCATCTCCGTCGTGATCCCCACGGGGTCGGTCGACGGCGACCTGACCACCCAGTTGCGCGCTGTGCTCGCTCAGGAGGCGACGGCGCCGTTCGAAGTGATCGTGTCGCTCAACACCGCCGATCCCGCCGCTCGTCGCGCCCTCGACTCCTGCCTCGCCGAGCTGGCCGACCCGCGGGTGCGTTCGATCGACTCGAGCCAGGTTCGTGGCGCCGCCCATGCGCGCAACGCCGGAGCGCGCGCCGCGCTCGGCGACC
>JBJXGN010000180.1:0-59958 GCA_046160585.1 Kofleriaceae bacterium | reverse complement strand
GGGAGACCACGCAGTCGCCGCGATCCACGTCGAGAGCCTCCTGCGCCATCGGCGCGAAGCGCTCGTCGACGAGCTGGATGATCCCCCGTTGCTCGTCGCGAACCAGGAACCCGCCTTCGATCACCAGACCGGGAGGTGCGCTGTACGTCTCCCGAGTCGCGACGATCTTGCCGCTCGCGGTGAGATGAAACTGCGTGCTCTCGCGACCCTGAACGACGTACGTGATGAGGAGGCCGAGCTCGGTCGCCATCGCATCAACGGCCGAGTCGATCGGCCGGACTTGAACCGCGAGATCCACGGTGGTGGAGCCCGAACGGACGAGCGCCACCATACCGCTGTGATCGGAGGTGATCGCGATGCCCCATCGGTTCGCGGTCAGCTTCGTGCGCCCATCGTACGGAAAGCCCCGTGGAACGGGCTTGTCGCCCTTGGTGGGTTTGAAGCCTTTGGGCCAGGCGACCCGACGAGGCTCGATATCGTGGAGTGGAATCTCCCAGCTCCCCGGCGGATCGCTGACCAGGACGAGCCGCTGGTCACGCGCGACGACGGTGACGGCGCGGTCCTCGTCGAGGAATGCCGCGTCGATGGCGCCCGCTGCGCGCAGCGTCTCCGTTCGGTCGATCCCGCTCGGAGTGATCGCGAGCATGCCGTCCCGCTCGTAGTCGTGGAGCGCGTCCCGTGCCACGGGCCTGTCGACGACGACGTCTTCCCCACGACGCCACCGGAGCACGCCTTTGGGGCACGCCAGGACCGTGGTGGTGCCATCCGTCCACAACCGCATTCGCCACGGACGCTATCACCTGGCGCGTGGCAAGAGTCGCGCGATACTGACGTCATGCACCTGCTCGACGGTCGGATCGGTCGCTACATCGCGTTCGCATTCGTGCTCGCTATCGTATCGGCGATTGCGGTTGTCACGACCGAGCCGCCGCGCGGGCGCGTAGTCGTCACCGATACCGAGACCGAGATCCTCGAGAACATCGAGTTCGCGCCGGGAACTGCGATGCTGCTCCCGAAGTCGTTGGCGATCCTCGATGCGGTCGCAACGACGCTGCATGGCAATCCGAGCATCACGCTCGTCGAGGTGCAGTTGCACACGAGCCGAATGGGTGACGAGATCGCAAACCTGTCGCTCGCGGAGCGACGCGCGGCTGTCGTCACCGCGTATCTCGAGAACGTGGGAATCGAGCCAGCGCGACTGAGCGCGCAAGGGTACGGCGACACGCAACCGATCGATCGCACCCCCGGATCGTGGAAAAACGAGCGCATCAGCTTCTTGATTCTGACGCGCTTGGCGGACTGAACAGACGCGACGCGATAGCCTGCGCTCCATGAGCTCGTGGCTCGTTCTCAGGATCCCTCGGTCGCCCGACGCCACCAGCATATCCGGTGTTCTCTCGGCAAACGGCGCGCTGTTCGAGGACCGAGGCGCGACGATCGCGATTGTCTGTGATGCACTGATCGCGCGCGCCCCCGAGGCGAAGCCCACGTTGATCGATCCGCTCGACGGGAGGCACGGTGTAGCGGGACACGTGCTGGACGAGGCAACGAAACGCGGCTGGGGATTCGGGCGCCATCCGCCACGGGGCAACCCTGGATCTCGCGGGCCCCGATGCAGCGCCGTCGCTGGCGAAGGCGGACGCCACCGCGTTACTCGAGCAGCTCGCATCGGCGATGGGCGAGGCATGGAACGATCACGAGCTCGGCGAGAGCATGGGGATCGGACGACAAGCGCTCGCGCTGTGCTTGCATCACTTCGGCGCCTGGCATCCGTACACGTACTGGATCACGTCGAATCTGTTCCAGGCGTCGGCTGGTACTGGCAACGACGACAACATTCGCGAGGCGAGCGCGTTCGTCGACTATCTGTTCTCGCGCGAGAAGCCGGCAGCGTTCGTGGGCGCGGAGAGCTCGATCGCCCGGCTCGACGAGCTCGCGCATCGGTGTCTCGGTGTTCGCGATGTGGCGCTCGCGACCCGCGTGTACGACGCGGCGATCGCGATCGCGCGCGGGACGTATGGCGAGGAGCACACGGTCTTCCAGCAGATCAACAAACGCAAAGCGGCTTCGGTGCCGAGCTAGCGCGCGTCACTCGCTGTAGAACGAACCGCCGAATGACACGTACGCACCACCTCCGGTGGTCGGAGTCGGGGCCGCGTCGTAGTACGTGAGGAACGGCGTCCACACCAACGTCGCGTCTTGCACCTCGATGATCGCGACGACCTTGTAGCCGGTGCCCGTGATCTCGGCGCCGTGCGTTCCCATGCGCGCCGTCACACCCATCGAGGCAATGCTGTAGAAGCTCATGGGCATGTCGTTCTGGTTGACGATCGTCAGCGTCAACCGACCGGTGAGCGCAGGCGTAGAGGTGTCGTTGAGCAAGATGCGCGTCGCGTTCGTGAAGACGAGCCTGCCGTTGATGAGATCGGAATCGGTCGCGCTGAACTGCCAGCGCTCGCCGACGTCGATCGGTCCATCGAGCGAAACGCCGCACGGCGTGTTCGGGTCGTCACAGACGATCCAGTAGATGTGGAAGAGGTCGGCGCGCTCGATGCCCGCGTACGTCCAGGTCAAGCCACCCGGGCGGCCGAGATCGCCCGTTGGTGTCCAGGTCAGGCCGAACGGCGGAAAGTCTGGTTCGAGCATCGGCATGACCTGAGAGTCCGCGCAGCCGGCGCCGTTGACGGGCGCCCCCGAGGGAGTCGCCGGACACATGTCGGAGCCATCGAAGACGCCGTCGTTATCCTCGTCGCACATCGTTCCGCACGAGGCGTCTGCGCTTCCGCTTCCGCTTCCGTCGCTACCGGATGACCCACCATCCCCGGTGATGCCGGGTTCAGCGCTTGCGCAACCCGCCACGATCAAGAGTGGCGCGAGCGACCTGGTGAGGATCCCAGCCACGCATCGACGATACGCGCCCGGATCCAGCGGGACAACCATGATTCCCAAGACTGGATTGCTTTGCTCGAGCGACATCGCGCTCCCCAGGCGAATTCCGCTAGGGATTCACTGCGAGGAGTCCCGCGGTCGTAGCGCGGGGGACATAAGACCGGACCTCGGCTCGATCAACGTGTAGTTATCACGGTAGACACGGCCCGTCCGGTACAGCTCGCGCACGGCGTGCGTCAGCGGCATGGACTGATAGCGGTCGGCAAACTGGGCCTGTAGCGCGGCCCGGACGACACGGTGGTGCCGCGCGCTCAGCGTCGGAAACACATGATGCTCGACGTGAAAACCGAAGCCCAGCGTGAGCCACTCGAGTGGGCGGGGCAGGGTGACCGACAGCGAGTTCACGAGCGGATCGCTGATATCCGGGGTGAGCGAGCTGAGGCTGTGGTTCGTCAGGATGAAGCACATGACGATCACGTTCCCGATGACCACCGGGATTGCGAAGACGAACAGGAACGCCGTGCCGCCGATCGCGAATGCGATGGCAGTCCAGAACGCGGCGCCGAGCAAGAACTCGAAGATCGCGCGTGCGTGCTGGCGCGGGGTGAGGATCCGGAGCATGCGCGCTTGCCACAACATCTGCTGGCTCTGACCGGTAAAGCCCAGCACGAGGCTGATCAGGCTGCGCCAGCGCCGGCCACCGAGTCCGAAGTAGTCGGCCATGATTCGCATCGCGAATTGTGCTTCGTATTCCGCGACGGTCGGATACATGTCCGGATCGCGACCGACCTGCGCGCAGTGGTTGTGGTGGACACGGTTGTGCCAGTTGGTCCACAGCGTCGGCGACACCGTGAACGGGAGAAGGCAGAGCCAACCGAGCGCGTGGATCGCGATGCGGCCTCGCACGATCGCGCCGTGAAGGATCTCGTGGCCGAGGAACGCCACGAACGCCATCGAGAGTCCGATCGCGATCGAAGCGACCGGATAGAGGGCGTTGGGGATGCGTCCCGTCGCGATCAGCCACGCGAGCGCGGTGATCACCGCCGCGTGGAACGGCAGCCACGCGAGTCGCGAGTGCGCGGGCACGAACGCGGTGGCCGGTACCAGCGGTCGTACGGCACTCGCGTAGCTCGCGATGCTTCGCAACTCCATCCATCTCTATCTGACCACGGGTCGAGCGCGATAGACTCTCGGATCGACGGTGACCGGCAGTTACTGGCAACGGGAGGCGGACTGGCGCGATCGGTGGGTTGGCGTGCCGATTCCGAAGACTGTCGATTTCGCTGTGGTCGGTGGCGGCTTCGCCGGACTCGCGACGGCGATCGAGCTGCGCACGATGCATCCCGCGGCGGTGATCGTGGTGTTCGAGGCGGAGCGCGTCGGATTCGGTGCGAGCGGACGGAATGCGGGCTTCTTGTCGCCGCTCGCCGCACCTGTGTGGCTCCTCGGCGCGGAACGATCCACGGAGCAGGCGTGGGGTGCGGCGAAGATCAATGCAGAAGTTCATGCCGTAGCGAGATGGATCGGCGAGCACGTGCCCGACTGCGAGCTCCAGGAAGGCACGCTCGCGTTGCAGGCGCAGAGTCGTGCGTCGGAGAGCGCGCTCCGCGAGTTCGTGCGAGCTGTCGCGCATGTGGGGCTCACACATCGCGTAGGCAAGAGTCGCGTGTGGCCCGGCTGCTCGGTGCTGGAGATGGCCGCGTACACGATGCATCCCTACAAGCTCGTACGCGGGCTCGCCGACCATGCAGCCCGCATCGGCGTCGAGCTTCGCGAACGCACCTGCGTGCGCGAAGTTCAGGGGCTGCGTGCCGGCGGCGCGCTCGTGCACGTGGACGAGACGACCATCGAAGCAACCAAGGTCGTGCTGTGCACGAACGCATACACAGCCTCGATCGAGCTCGGCGAACGAGTGGGCGCGCTGGTCGTTCACAGCTTCATGGCCACGGCACGAAAGCCCGACACGCTGGTCCTCGACGGCGACTTCACGGTCGAGGTGAACGTCGCGCAGGCGTATCACCGCACCCACGGCGATCGAATCGTGTACGGCGGCATCGACAAGCTCCGAACTCCCGACGGAGATGACTTCGGGGTCCCGCCACGAGAACGACAGCGCCTCGCGGAACACATGGCCAAGAGCTTCGGCGGCGCACTCGCGATCGACGAGGCGTGGTCTGGATGCTTCCACGCCACGCGAACTGGGCTGCCGATCATCCGCACGTCGGACGAGAACCACGCACTCGTGTTCAACGTGGGCTACGGCGGGACAGGGGGCGCGCTCTCGCTCGCATGTGCACGGCTCGCAGCGTGCGTTGCCTCGAACGGTACGTGGTCCAACGAGGACCACCCACGCCTGCTCGCGCTGATCCACTCGACGAGGATCTCGGTGCGCGACTCGCTCCGTGCGATCGCACGGATCGCGCGAGGGGTCGCGATGCCGTGGATCCGCGGCGGCGGATGATCACCGTTCGCAGACGAACGTCTCGATCGTGCCGGCGATGGTGCGCGCTACCGCCGTCGACCGAACGCGCGTGAACGCGGCCTGGATCGCCCGTTCGAAGCGCCCGTCACGATGAGGCCGTGTGTTCGTGAACCCGTCGAGCGGCTGTTGAATCCACGCGAACAGCGCCCACTGGAACGGGTCGCGTGGCTTCGTGAAGTCTGCGAGGACGAACCTGCCATCGTGGGCGAGTGCTTCTCTCGCCGTGTCGAGCGCGGCGTGCTTCGCGTCGAGCCCGAGGTGGTGAAAGGTCATCGTCGAGTACACGCGGTCGTACTTGCCTGCGAGCTCGGAGAGTCGAGTCATGTCCGCCTGGCGAAATGCGACGTCGACGCCCGCGATCGAGGCGTTGCGCTGGGCACGCGCGACCATGCGCTCGTCGATGTCGACGGCATCGAGCCTGACGCCTGGGTGCGCGCACTTGATCTGGATCGCGAGACGTCCCGGACCTGCGCCTAGCTCGAGAATGCGCATGCCGGGTTGGAGATCGAGTGCGTCGATCACCGATGCACGCATTCGCGCTGCTGCGCCCCATCGACGGATCAACGGATCGTAGAGACCCGTGAGCCAGTGAAATCCGAGCGCCGGTACGTAGCGCGCCTTCATCGTCGGAGCTCGCTGTGGAGGAACGTGATCGTGCGCGGTGCAAACAAGCTCGACTCGCGGGCGTGAGCGAGACCCGGCTCGATGCCCTCGTCGAGCGGCCACGTGGGCTCCTCGCCGGGCGCGAGCACGTGCAGGCCGCTCTGCAACATCATGATGTGGTGCGTGTGCCCGGCGGCACGACATGTGAAGAAGCGAGTCCACGCGCGCGCGAAGTCATGGCCCGTCTGTGTCCCGAACACGTCGCAACTGCGAAACCACCACAACGCTTTGCCGTCGGGGACGAGACGCGTTCGCAGCGTCGCGAGACGATCGTGCAGGTAGTGACCGGGCTCGAGCGCCTTCCCGGTCATGAGCTCTTCATCGATCCACAAGCCGCCCCACTCACCGTGTCCCCAGAACTGGATCTCCCCGATCGGGCGTTTCTCGGACGCCGCGATCAGCCAGTCGAGCGCGGCCGACCAAGACCACGCGCCGTGCACGGCATCGAATCGACCGAGCGCACGAAACAACGCGCCGCCACCGCCCCACGCGTGACTAAGGCCCGGGACGAGACCACGCCCGCGGCACGACTTGTCGTAGAGCATGATGCGGAGGCCGTTCATGCGCGCGGTGCTCCACCGGAGATGTCGCGACCGAAGAGCATCGGCACCGTCTGCTTCGATGCACCCGAGTAGAAGCCCGCGACGCCTTCCCAGGATCGGGGATTTCGGAACGTTCCGAAGATGATGTCCCAGAGCGGAAGGTTGGCGTAGTTGAAGTGATGGATGCCGCGCTCGTGATGAACGGCGTGCGCTTCGGGTCGCTGGATGAAGTAGCCGAGCCATGTCGGCGTCTTGATGTTCCCATGCTGGAACACGCCGTTGAATGCTTGCCACGCCCCCGCGAGAAACGCGGCCTCGGGTGCGAGCCCGAGCACGACGTTGAACATCAACACACCGACGACCGTGCCTTCGATGATCTCGAACGGATGAAAGTACGCGGCGCCGTACACGTCGACACGTTCGGCGCTGTGATGCAGCTGATGGATCCACCGCCACAGAAACGAGACGCTGTGGTGCAGTCGATGCGCCCAATACACGACGAATTCGGACACGACCACGCCGACGATCGTGCCGCCGACGATGCCGAGTCGATCACCGGGCAGTAGCTTCGCGGCGCCGATCAGTCCGGACATCAGATACGGAATCGATCCGGCGAGACCGAGAATGATCGGAATGAACGCGAGGCACTTGAGCTTCCACCCCGGGACGTCTTCGAAGGTGCGGACCGGCCGCACGTGCTCGACCGCGATCAGCAACGCGAGCATCGCGAGCAGCACGATCACCGTGGCAGACACCCCCATCCGTTCCCATCATACAGCCGGGAGCATCGCCCACCGCTGGCAAAGCTAGACGGTCCTTCGATGCCAAGGGCGCATCATCTCGATCCACCCGCTCATCCCCTGTCACGCGCAGATGTGGCTGGTGGACTGGGCGGTCATGGGCAGTTCGCCGTCATGCCCATGCGCCAGATCACGGGCTGGTGCCGTTGCGGAGAGGAGACCAGAACGGGAGGAAGAGGAGACCAGAACGAAGAGGAGACCAGAACGGGGTTCCTGAGAGGAGACCAGAACAAGAGGAGACCCAGAGGAGACCAGAACGGGGTTCCTGTCGGTCGCGATTGCAACACGGAGCCTGCAGACAGCTGCCGCTGCGAACCATGGCCGCCGCAATGAGCAGCTAGCGAGACCGTTCATGACGGATCCGGAATGCAGCAGCGCCGCACGGAGCGGAGCGCGCATCCGAGCGTTCGGGTTGTGTGGGAGTCGTTGAGCGTGTGAAGTCAGGCGGGAGAAAGTGAGGCGACGGGGACCGCGGCGAACTTGGCAAGCCAGTACGTGCCGGGCGGGAACGTCGCGTCGCGATGGGCGAGCCAGCGTTGTCGCGCGGCCCGGTACGCTGCAAGGAACGCACGGTAGTCGAGCAGCGCACTGACGCGCGCGACGACACCTCCGGCGAACCGCGGGCGCAGGGTGCGGCGCGGCTCGTTCGACGTCGGCGAGTCCTTCCACGACTGGTCGAGGATCTGGCGCCGCCCGAACACTTGCGCGCCGGTGCGCATCCGTTGCTCGGCGACGTCGCGCTCGACGGCTTCGACGCCGGCTCGAACCTTGGCGAGTACGTCATCGCGTTCTCCGAGCTCGGGGGGGATGGTCATCTCGAGCGTCACCGATGCCGGCATCGGTCCGTTGGTACGGAAGAAGTGGAGTGGGCGTCGGCAGACGATGGAACGGCCCGACAGCAAGTTCGGATATCCGTTCGCGCCGGGCCAGTGGTGAACGCGCTCGACGAGCCGATCTTTGACCGGGTTGGTCGCGGTGTAGACGAGCTTGGCGATCACGGTCTCGGGATCGAGCAGCCGTGTGAGGCACGGTTCCACGGCCGCCCAGAAGTTCTCCCGCCGCCCGCGTAGTGCGTTTTGACTGCGCGCGAACAGTTTGTGGAAGTACTCGACGAACGCAGGGGCGTTGCCGTAGCGATCGAAGAACACGGTGTGGTGGTGGTTTGACTCGGCCAGCGTGAGCAGCACCTCGATGCGGAAGCGCAGCGCGGCGACGGCGAGGCAGTAGAAGAACGCGTTGGTCGTCGCATCGTCCGGTCGAAGCAAGAACATGCGCTGGGTACAGCGACGCGTGAGCAGATAGAACTGATTCGGAAGAATCTGACGTGGCGACATCGGATCGCGAGCACAGCAAGGTCCACACCAGCAGCGAGAGTCGCGACATCATTGAAGAGCCACCGTCGAATTGTCCGGATCCCGGACAGCGTGTCCGGCATCCGGCCGGACACCGGACAACGTCGGGCCGCCAACTCGCAGTCACAACACACCTCGGTCACGGCTTACTTACCCCGTGCTGGTTTCGGTTTCGGTTTCGGGTCCGCCGCTCACTTCAGGGGATCACGTCCCTCTGACGGCGAAACGGCCAGCCGCGCTAACTGATCGAAATCGATCAGGAAGCCGCAGCCGCCTTGGTGATCACCTTCTTGCGGTGGGCTGTACTTAGGTCTCGCTGTCGCTGGCCTGGCCACTTACCCCGTGCTGGTCTCGCGTCGCTCTTACTTACCCCGTGCTGGTTTCGGTTTCGGGTCCGCCGCTCACTTACCCCGCTGGTCTCTCTCGCACTTAGGTCTCGCTGTCGCTGGCCTGGCCACTTACCCCGTGCTGGTCTCGCGTCGCTGTGCTGGTCTCGCGTCGCTCTGGTCTCGCGTCGCTCTTAGGTCTCGCTGTCGCTGGCCTGGCCACTTACCCCGTGCTGGTCTCGCGTCGCTGGCCGCGGCTCACTTACCCCGTGCTGTCTCGGTCTCGGTCTCGTGGGTCTCGGTCTGCGTGCTGGTCTCCGGGCCGGGTGCTGGTCTCGTGGGTCTCGTGGTCCGCGAAGTTACGTCATGCTCCACATCCGCGTGAGGGCGCACGTGTCCGCTTCATCCTCGATGTCGACCGCGTCGGCGATCGCCGTGAGCTCGTCCAGGTCGAGGTCGGTTTCGGCAGCCGCAGCGATGAGATTGAGATCCAGGCACGAGACCGTGACCGCCGCGAGGCGGGCGCACACGCGTTCATCCACCACAGCGTCGGCAGTGATCGCGGTGAAGCGCCAGCCGAGCGCGGTTTCACCGTCACGCCGGCCGGTCGTTACGATCGTGCCGCGGGCGGCGAGCCCGCGCGCGAGAAAACGCTCCAAGCACACGTCGTCCGTTTGCACGGCGACAGACAAGCAGGAGCTCCATGGTTCGTTCAGGTCTACGTGCAGTTTCATGGTCACAACGCCCAGTGAAGGAGCGCCTCGTGGACGGCCCGGCCGACCGGTTTCGGCGTAGCCGGCAGTGGCAGTGGCTCGATGCTGTCGAGAAGGTGGCGCCAGACCGCCTCGTCTCTCTGAAAGTGCGGCGCAGCTGTCTCGAGCCGGATCTGGTAGAGGTACGTCTCATCACTCAGGAACGCGGTGTACTGGATGCGTTCTCGATCGGTGAGCATGAGAGTGGCGCCCCGCAGGCCATTCTCGGTGTCGAGGTCTTCGACCCATGTGCGGTGGTCGGTGAGCGGCGCACTCGCGTGCTCGTACACCAGCGCAGCGACCGCGTCGCGAGTGTCATCGCTGCTTATCGGGCGCGCCGGGGCGACCGTGATCATCCCCGGCCGGCGTGGGAACCCTGGCGCGAGCCACGTGGCGCCCAACTCGCGCGCCACGCCTCGCCAGCCCTCGGGTGGTGCATACGCAAAACGTCGCCGCCGGATGGGCGCGGCGATGGGGAGCGAGTCCACGAGCGCCTCGGCCGTCGCGTGGATCTTCGCGGCCGTCGCCGAGCGCCACGCGAACGCGAGCAACTCGGTCGCGACGTCGTCGGCGAACACGATGCCGACCGTGACGGATGCGGTGTCCCCACCATCGAGACGTGCGACGACACCATATTCGCCATCTCGTGTGACGACGCGCCGGGCACCCGCAAGACGCGTCTCGACACCCGACGCCGCGAGCAACGCGCCCACTTCGTAGATCACCTGGCGCGCCGGCCGTAGCGGGCGCTTCGGCGAGAACCGGATCTCACCCGCACGACGGCCGTCCGGCGGAATGAGACGGCAACCGTCGCCGTGGTCGGTTCTGCACCACCCAACGAGCGCATCCACGACTCAGCGCCCTTCTTCAGACAGCGTGATCTCTGCGCCCACCGTTGGATAGCCGGTCGGTCCGAGCCGCGGCGCCGTGATCGGGCGAAACGCGCGGTTCATGTCGTAGCCTGGCGTGTTCGCCGTAGCCGCGCGTTGCTGCAGCTCGCGCGCATGCTCGGCGGCAGTCCGCGGGTCAACGTTCATCGGATGACCGCTTGGCGACTGGCGGTGCGCTTCGGCTTCCTGCGCAGCTTGTTGCTGCTGGCGCTGCTGTTGTTGGCGCTGGATCTGCGCCTGGACGTGCGCTTCGTGCTCGCGGTTGCGACGTCGTCGGTCATTGTCGTTGCCTCCGGTCGCGTGCGGCTGCGTATCTCCGCGCTGGATGCGGTCCGCGGCCTCGATGTCGCTGAAGTCGGTGTGCGGGCCGCCTCGTCCCACGCGTTGCCCGAGGGTGGGTCCGCCGAACCGGGTCGAGATCCTGTCGTGGACGCTCCGTCCGATGCTGACCACACTCCCCACGCCGGGGATCACCTGCGCGAGGTCGACCAACGATTCGCCGAGCCCATCCTCCGCCGCATCGTGGTCACCGGTCCTCGCGGCCTCACGCGCCTGCGCTGAGTGCTGCGCGTAGTGGTACGCACTGCTGGCAGCGCGAACCGCATCGCGAGCCGGCGTGGTGGCCTCCCAAAGTCTCCCGGGGACGGTCGGCGGGAGGCCTGGAACCTCGATGCCTGGCGCGGGAGCGGGGATGCCGCCAGCGAGACCGATGAATCTTTCAATGAGAGGATGGGTCATGTGTCTCCCTGAGGCTTTCGAGCGCGGCGATCGCGTCCACGCGTACTCGAGTCGCTTCGTCGCGGTCTGGATTTCGGACATCCTGGTAGTGCAGGTTCGAGCTCCGTCGTTACGCACGATTCACGAAGACCCATGACAGAAGACCGGAACGGCGTTAGCTCACGGGCGCACGTGCGACCTGGAAGTGGCCGATCGCTCAGTGCCGCACGTGGTGTTCAGGCAGGCGGCGTGCCCGAGCTCACTTGATGAACAACATGCTCTGGACGCGCTGCATCGGCTCGGCCCCTTGAACCCACGCGGCCAAGAACACGTCCGGGGTCGCAGTCGCGACGATGCGCGGCGAGTAGCCGGCCAGCGCGCTGCGCACCGTCCGATCGGCCGGATACGCGCCAGCAAACGGCAGCTCGATCACCTGCCCCGTCGGAGCGCCATCCGTCGTGACCCAGAGGACGTGAAGCATGCCTGCATGATCGACGTGGAGCGACGGGAAGACATCGACGAAGCCGCCCGCGCCCTCGGATACCGTCCGGATATCGGTCCACGAAATCCCGTCAGCCGACGTGGCGAGCATTGTCTCCGTCGACGGCTCCGAGTAGACGCGAGAGAAGTCTCCGTCTGCTGCGACGAATCGCGTCCACGTCATCGCGAAGGTCCCGTCACTCCGGCGCACGACGAACGGGTAGCTCTGGTGTGTCGGGTCCGCGTTCACGCCGACGAGCGGGATCGGAGGCTGCCACCCACCGTTCTCATGGATCGCGACGAACAAGCGCGACGTTGTCTGCGAGGTATCGATCGTCCCGTCGGCCCTCCGCGCGACTGCCGCGAAGTAGACCAACGTCCGCTGCATCGGCAGGTCCTCGACAACCGAAGGTAGCCAATCACCAAGCCCATCGGTCACCGTTTCGATCGATGACGTCCACGTGGTCACGTCGGTGGTGCGACGCGCGAGGATCCGATTGCTCGCCCCCGTGCAATCGACGCCCGGCGAACACCCATCTGGTATGTGTTTCCAGTTCCACCAGCTCGCGACGACGCCTTGCTCGGTGGTGGACAGGCTGGGAGCGAATCCCCAGTCCGCGCCCGCCGAGACCGCAACGGGGCTCGACCACTCGATGCCATCGTTGGAGCGGGTTGCGTAGACTTGCTTGTCCATCCGGCCGGCCGCTGCGGAGCCGCGGTCGGAATACCAGAGCACGATCAACGTCCCCTCGGGAGATACCGCCAGCGTCGGATCCTCGTCCTGCCGCGCACCGCCGGGGCCGATCTCGAACGGGCCGCGCGGGACCAAACTCAGGCGCGGGTCCGCGTCGACGATCGCCGCATCGCCGTTCGCATCGCCGACGGCCGCATCGTTGATCGCACCAGTGTCCTTACACGCACCTGTTGCTCCACTACCGACCACGACACAAGCCACGGCTAGATGTCTCATCGTTGTTGGGTAACACCCCACGTGCACGCGATGGGAACGCATCTCCGTGCTGGGCTCGTCGCCGGACACCGGACAACGTACCAATCCGCCACCTCACACTTGTCAGGACAGCTCCCTCATCACCCGCCACACTTACCCCGTCCGTCGCCCCGTGCTGGTTTCGGGCGGGTTTCACTTACCCGTGTTGGTTTCGTTCGTCACCCGAGCATCGATCAACTTACCCCGTGCTGGTTTCGTCGTGCGCCTTCTTCCCCGGACACCGGACAACGTACCAATCCGCCACCTCGCACTTGTCAGGACAGCTCCCTGATCACCCGCCCGCCACACTTACCCCGTCCGCCGCCCCGTGCTGGTTTCGGGCGGGTTTCACTTACCCCGTGTTGGTTTCGTCGATGAGTGTTGGTTTCGTCACCCGAGCATCGATCAACTTACCCCGTGCTGGTTTCGTCGTGGGTTTCGTCGTGGCGTCGTGCTGGTTTCGTCGTGGCCACCTGTCCGGCTCTCGCTCTCAGTCTCTCTCCTCTTTTGAGAGATCGCGGTGCCACTTACCCCCTTCGGCCGGTTCTTACCGCAGCCAGCCGCTAAACGTGCGTGGTTCGCGGCCGCACCACGCGGTCGTGCTCGGGTCGCAAGCGCTCGTCGACGACAGCACCACAGTGATCGACTGTCTGGCCCCGACGAACCTCAGGGAGTGAGAGCAATGGGGGCCACATACATCGCCACGTGCACCGTGTCGGGTGGGAGACAATCGGACGCGAACTGCGGTGTGCCGCCCGCAAAGCGGCGCGGATCGATGAGTCCGGTGTCGAAGCACGGGAACGGACCCTGGGCGATCCAGCGACCGTCGTCGAGCGTGGTCAGGCGGCTCGACGAAAACTGGAGTCGGTCGAGCCTCCCGTTCGGATAGCGTTGCACCCCGACGATCGAGCGTAGCCGCACCCAGTGCCTGGGCGCCGCTCCGTTCATCTCGGTCACCACCATCACGTGCGTGTCGCCGACCCGCGCCGCTTCGATCCCCGCAACCGGGGTCACCTGCGCGGGTCCACCGAAGTAGCGAATGAAGGTGCCAAAGTCGGCCGCGGTAACGGCATTGCCCGACGCGCTGGTAACGTGATCAGCGCGCGGGTCGAATCCCGGCGTGCCATCGGCTTTGCCGAACGTAGCCAGGAAGATGCCGAAATCGACGGCGGTGACCGATCCGCTGTTGTCGTAGTCAGCATCGCACGCGTTGCCGAGGCCGTCTTTGTCGGAGTCGAACGCGTCGGAGTTGGGAACGTCGGGGCAGTTGTCGATGAGATCAGGGAGCGCATCCCCGTCGCGGTTGGGGCCCGCCATGATCTCGGCGGAGGTGAGCTCGTGGGTGGTCTCGGCGAGCTCGACATCGTCGACATCGACGCACGCGGCGAGGGATACAAGCAGGCACGATCGGATGAACGTCATAGATCCTCCTGGTGTCACGAGCGAGAAACGGTGAGCGTGAAGGTGTCGAAGCGGAACGACGTGCACAGCTGCGAGATCCCATCGATCGGGCGCGCTGGGAACAACACGAAGCGCGAGCACAACGTCCCGATGTTGGGGCTCGACGGGAGGAACATCGGACCCACGACGAAGGCGTCGGGGCTCCACACGTCGATCCGATGTGCGCCCGAGGTCTCGATACTCGTCACGCGCCCGGCGGCATCTCGCTCGATGCTCGTCGCGACCACCGTGGGGGTGTGGTATGCGCCCCACCCGGGGATTCCATCCGGCGTCGTGATCGTCCAGGTGCCGCGAAGGTAGACCCGGTCGCCAACGGCGATGTTCGCGAACGGAATCGTGCCGGCCAGCGCCGGCTGTTGGGTGTTGAAGTACCGCAAGAACGTGGAGAAGTCGCTCCCGCCGATCGATCCGCTGCGGTCGTGATCTACGCGCGGGTCGTAGAGCGCGTCGCCGCGCACGCTGCCGAACGCAGCGATGAACACCGCGTAGTCGGACCCACCGACGATCTGGTCGTTGTCGTAGTCGGCGTCGCACGCGTTTCCCGCACCGTCGAGATCGGCGTCGAAGTTGGTGAAGTCCTCCACATCGGGACAACTATCGAGCGCGTCGTCGACATAGTCGCCGTCGCGATCGCCCGGCCGCGGAGTCGCCGCGAGGGTCGTCACGATGTCGATCTCGTCGGCTTCGAAGCTCTTGGTCACGAGCTCTTCGAAGCGGTCCTCACCCTCGTAGAGCGCAGCTTCGGTATCGGTGTCGCATCCGGCACACACGCAGGTGGCCAAGATCATGGGTAACAATCGGTCCGTCATGCCCCAGTGACCCGAACCGGCGCACCAAGTAGCGCGAAAATCGACAGCGAAACACTCGCCGCGCCCGCACTGCGCATCGACCACCGATGTCTGGGCTCACCGCGTTTGCTCGTACCAAGCCGCGACCTCGACGTCGTCGAGAGCGCGAGTCCACACGATCACGTCGTCGAGGCGGCCGATGAAGCTCTGCGATGCGGCACCGTCCGGAATGCACCCGATCGCGAAAGGCGACCCGATCGCCGCGATCGAGCTCTCCCCATCGAGGGCAATTTGGTCGAGCTGGCCGTCGAGGTAGATCCGGGTGCGGAGACTTGCAGGACGGCTGCCATCGTAGACCGCCGTGACTTGCGTCCAGGCGCCCACCGACGCAGCGATGTTGCTGCTGAAGCGATCCGTTTCGTCGTTGATATCGACGTACACCAAGGGACCGTATTGGGTGAACAGCGTGTATTGGGAGGCAACCTGGTACGCAACGCGTTTGGCGAGGATGCCATGTGGTGCGAGATCGTCGACGGTCCGCATCATCCAGGCGCTCATCGTGAGCTCGGAGGTGGGCTCCAGCGTTGCCGAGGATGGGAAGCGAAGGCAGCTCGGGTCGCCGACAAACTCGGCCACGCGTCCGCGGACTAGATCATCGACCACGCGTGCTCCACCCACCGCGGTTCCCGTGATCGAGCCGCAGCGTGTCGTTACCTCTCCGCCGGCGCCGCTCCATGATAGTTCGTCGACCGACAGGTGCATCACGCAGGATTCGAGTATCGGGTCGAGGGCATCGACCACCATGAGATCCTGGGCGCCATCCGTCGCGTCGAGTGCGGTGTTGTCGCTGAAGTGGATCCGTCCGCACGCGCTGACGAGCAACATCCAGCCCAATCGCATTCCCCGACGATAGCGCGCTTCCTTCAAGACAGTCTGTGTTCGACGACAATGGCGGAGTCCAGCCCGAGGTCGCCCTCGCGCGCGTTTAGCGTGGTCACGCTCTACCTCGCCTCCGTTCGGCGACACGCGACCCGAAACGGTGGCGAGGCCGCCATCGTTGGATCGCCGTCCCGTTGCCGGATCGCCCGAACGCGACGAGGATGGCGGGATGCCTAGGTTCACGCTCTTTCTCCTGATCGTCGCTGCCTGCGGAAAGACCGACAAGACCGACAACACCGGCAAGACCGACAAGACCGACACGAACGTCAAGCCCGTCACGACCGCCACGACCGACACGACCAACACTGGAAGCTCTACCTCGTCGACCAAGACCGGCGCGAAGGCCTTCGGGTCGCCCACCGGACCGGGTCCACACGAGGGCTTCGATCTCGCGGCCATCCACAAGAAGCTCCAGGGTTCGTGGCTGGTCGGCGGCGCGGCGTTCTCGAGTATCCCGAACGTGTGGTCGCTCGACGGCGACACGCTGACCCAGGTCGACGCGAAGGGCGAGCGCACGACCTCGACCTTTCGGCTGTTGGCGCCGTGCTACTTCGTGGAGGGCGCGCCCGATGGCAGCTCGGGGACGTACGGTCACTTCGCGCTCGACGGCGACACGCTCTACCTCGGACTGGGCATCGCCGGTGTGGTCGCGGGAGATCGGACGATCGGATGCATGGCGGTCGGCATGTACGTCCTCGACAACGGCACCTGTACGCGGTGGACGAAGAAGTCGTTCTCGAAGCCCGGCGTCGATGAATGGGAGAAAGAGCCCGGCGACTGCACGTATGCCGACGACAAGAAGACGTTCACCGCCGACGACACCAACAGCAAGCGCAAGATCTACGGCGTCGAGACGCTGAACGTGAGGGGCAACGTCCTGCTCTCGCTCCAGATGGAAAACAACAAGGCCGCGAAGCTGGCGTCGCTCGACGCGGCGATCGCGAAGCAAAAAGAAGCGATCGACAAGATGACGGCGCTGACCAAGACGCCGACCGATCTCCCGTTCAAGAGCTGGGGCCTCGCGTCTACGGCGCCCGCATTCGCCGCCAATGCTCCCGTGTGGGCGGCGGCGGTCACGCGCGATGGTCGCTGGGACCTCCGCACCTTCCGCTACAAGTCGTTCGACAACGATGCGGTGTGGGTCACCGGTATGGACGATGCGTGGGCACCATCGCCGTTCGTTCACGACGCGACCGGGACCGCGACGGCCGGGACGCCCGCGCTCCTCTCGATCGGCGCGCTGATGCCGCACGGGCGAGTGACCGCGATGAAGGGGGACAAGCTCGAGGTCAAGTACTGGCAGTTCGGCAAGGTCGCGGAGACCACGATGGAACCTCAGCGCGTCCTCGCGATCGGTAGCGGCTGGGTCTTCGGCGCACCGCTCGCGTACAAGCGAGGAACCTCGTGGGTCACCGCGCAGCTCGTGCTCGATGGCGACACCGACGTCCACGTGTTTATCGATCGCAAGGTCGAGAAGGTCGCGAAGGCCGACGTCCGCTTGATCGATCTCTCGAAGCGGTTCGCGAAGGGTGCAAAGATCTGGGCCGCCCCGTCCAGCGGCATGTCGCTGGCTTTCGTCGAGGGCTCGGTCCTCGAGGTTCTTGGCGAGGGCCTCGGCTACACGGTGAAGACCGCGGACCGGAAGTTCGACGTCTCGTTCGATCGCGCGATCGCGAAGCTCTGAAGCGGCGCGATCGTTATCGATCGTTCGATCGACGACGTACATACCTCGCGATGACGCGGCTGCTGCACAGCTGCGTTGCGGGGACTCCGGCGCTTCGCGCTACGCTTCTGTGCGCGGCGATCAGGGCGTCTTCTTCTTGGGCTTCTTGGCCACGAGGAGCAGATCGTGATTCGTCAGCCGGTAGTGCTTCGAGCTCGCCTTGTCGAAGAAGTGCAGCTCCTCGCGGCTATCCATGGGGTGTGCCACCACGCGGCCAAACTTCGCCGGCTTGTCAACAATGCCGAGCTTGACCAGTTTGCGCTCGATCACCGCGAACACGACCAGCTTGGCGTTGTTGTTCACGGCGATCACACCCGCGCCAGCGTTCAGGATCGTTCCGCCGGTCGGCGCCTTCGTCCGGTCGATCTCGGCGAACGCGCCATCGGCTCCGCGCCCGAGCACCACGATCGAGTGCACGGTAGAGTTGTCCTCTGAGATCGAGGCGACCAACGTGTCGTCGTCGACGTAGTCCACCGCCCACACCGTGAGGACATCGCGCGCGTTGCTGCCGAGGAAGCTCACGCTCCGGCCGAGGGTGCCGGTGATCGCCACGGATGACTGCAGCGTCCGTGCATCGACCTCGATCGCATGTCCGCCACCGACCTCCGCCGTTGGATCGTCCTTCGTGGGTCCCTTCTTGCTGAACACGAGGAAGCGATCGCCCGCCCGGTTCGGGATCAGCGCGGCGAACTCGTGCTTCGGGATGAGCGGGAACCTCGTCACCTGGCCATCCCGGTAGATGATGATCCACGTCTCGGCGACGTGCTTCAGAACCGCCGCATACTCCGGTGGCGGCGTCCCGAACGGGTTGTAGTGAAACCCGATGAGGCCCGTGCCCAGGCGGACCGGGCGAAGCAGATCGGTGCCGACGGACTTCGCGGCCTCGTCGGCGTACGCGAAGACCTCCGCCTCCTTTGCGCTCGGCTCGGCGGTGGCTGGAGATGGGATCTCGACGAATTCGAGGACAGGCTTGTGCGCTGGCACGCGGGCACGGTAGCACGCGCGATGTCGACGCTGCCGCGCGCCTTCGCGTTCCGTCCGCATCGAGGGCCCTCGAGTCGAGTGCTCGCGCGGCTGCCGAGAGAAGTAGGGGGGCTCGTGCCTGGACGCGCTAGGATCGTGCCGATGCGGGCTGCGCCGGCACTGCTCGTGATCGCTGCGGTGAGCTGTGGGCGACTCGACTTCGAGCGCGAAGATCGCTCGCGGCCTGCGCACGTGTCGCCGGGGACCTCCTATGGATCTGGCGTGCTGGTCATCGACACCTCGGTCGTCGTCGACACCGACAGCACCGTGTTTCCGATCGCGCTCCCCACCGGCGCGACGTACAGCTTCTCCGAGCAAGCCGGCGGTCCGGAGCTCGCGGTGCTCGCCGTCGGCGATCTCGTGATCGTGGGTGGCGTCACCGTTCGCGCGATCGGTACGCGACCGTTTGTCATCGTCGCCGGCGGCGACGTGACAGTCAGCGGCGTGATCGATGCGGGCGCGCGGCGCGACGTTCCGGGCGCGGGAGGCGCGCAGCCCAACGCAGGACCGGGCGCCGGCGCGAACGGCACCCGCATCAACTCGGGTGATAGCGGCGGCGGCGGCGCAGGCTTCGCGACCGAGGGTGCGCGTGGTGGAAACAGCACCGAGCCTGTGGTCGGTGCCGCCCCGGGCCCGCGCTACGGCACGCCGGATCTGCAGATCCTCATCGCGGGCTCCGGTGGTGGTGTCGGTCAGGAAGCATCGAACTGTGTGCGCGTCCCTCCCGGCGCCGGCGGCGGAGCGATCCAGATCTCGGCGATCGGAGCGATCGAGATCAGCGGCGGCATCAACGTCGGTGGTGGCGGTGGTGGACGTGCGGATTCATGCGGCGGAAACTCGGGAGCCGGTGGCGGTGGGGGCAGCGGCGGCGCGATCTACCTCGAGGCGGAGACGATCGAGAACTTCGGCGTCCTCGCGGCCAGCGGCGGCAGCGGCGGCAGTGGCGGTGATGACTCTGTCCCGGGCACGTCCGGTGTGGACGGTGCACTCGACATGCAGTCCGCCCCGGGCGCGCCGAGGACGATGTCGAAGGGATCGCCCGGCGGCAACGGCGGCGCCCGAGACGTGCTTCCCACGCAGGGGGCGATCTCGCGAACAACGGTGGTGGTGGCGGCGGCGCGGTCGGACGGATCGTGCTGGTCGCGACCGTCGTGGCCGCCGGAGCCACGAGCCCCGCGGCCCTGACGCTAGCGACCGCGGCGCGGCACCTGCGGCATCCACACGGCTGCGGTGTTCGCGTCGGTCGTCATTCGTCTCCCCGGCACTCGGTGTCGTTCGCGGGTGCGAGCTGCGGAGCACCGCACCCGATGACCCACGCGCGACCGCCGGCGTCGTGCGATGCGCTCCGGTCGCGCCACGGTTCGCGCTTCACGACACGCGCGCGATGCGCCGCTTCGTCCATGTCGTCGGTGATCGCGTCTTCGAGACGCGTGACCGTGCCGTTCGCGATCGTGAACGTCTCCATCCACTCGCCACCGCAATCCTCGATCTCCAGCTCGAGCTCGACGGTGCCATCG
This sequence comes from Kofleriaceae bacterium, assembly GCA_046160585.1. Classification (GTDB taxonomy): domain Bacteria; phylum Myxococcota_A; class Polyangia; order Haliangiales; family Haliangiaceae; genus JABFXX01. Next base: position 39,626 of record JBJXGN010000180.1, on the reverse strand, counting down.
GAGCGCTGGCGTCCGGCGATGTGACCGCCCTGGAAGCCGTCCTCCGAGAGATCGTGATGGCTCCACGTACGCCCGAGGTCGCGGCTGATCGCGGCGCGCGACTCGTGCTCCGTCGCCTTCTCGAAACCCACGACGACGAGGTCGGGCCCGCCGCCGACGATCCAGACCTCGGCCGGCTCGGCGTATCCGTTCTGGTAGACCGTCTCCGTGAAGTCGATGCCAGGAACATCGCGCCATGTCTCGACGCCCTTCGCGAGGACGCCGACCCGTGTTCCGCGCGCGACGAGCACGTCGCCGAAGCAGTCGATCGCGGCGGATAGCACGCGACCCTCGCCCGTCAGGACCTCACGGAACGAGCGGCCGCCGTCCGTCGACGAATAGACGGACGCGTCGTTCCACGCGACGATCCAGTCGACGTTCGTCGGCGACGCATAGACGCGATCGACGACCGGCATCGCCGGAACGGTCACGCGAGTCGCCGTGCGATTCGGTGCGGGACACACGCGTGCCTCGACGGGCGCGACAACGGGCGCGACAACGGGCGGCGATGGCACCACGATCGGTATCGGCAGGTGGATCGTTCGGATGGTCTCGACGATCTCCGTGCGCGTGCTGTGCGCGACGGGAACCGGGCGGGTGAGTAGTGCGTAGACTGCGGCAAGGTGCGCGGAGATCGCGACGCCGATCACCACCGCTGCCCAGCGACGCCGACGACGAAAGACCGGACGCTCGAGTTCCTCCATTTGGCGCCAACGCGAGCCTCAGAGCCGATATTCACGGCTCGTCAAAAGTGATGCGCGTCAGGCCGTGAGCTTCAAAAGCTCGACGAAGAACGGGTTCTTCTCGATGCCTTTGCGCGCCCGCACCAGGTCCCGAAGTGTCTTGCCATGCTCGGGCAGTTTGTGGGCGCGCACGAAGTGACAGCCCGATCGCGCGACGAGATCGGCGGTCCACTCGTCGGCCTCGACGAACGGGCGGAGCATCGCGAGCACCGCTGCGCCGCGCGCCTTGTCGGCGGCCTTGCCGTGCACCGCGCGCGCGGCGCCGATCGCGAGGCACGGCAGGAAGTCGCGCACGTGCTCGATGTTCTGCGCGCAGATCCACTCGGCCGCGCCGACGAGTGCCTTGCCGGCGTTGACGTCCCAGCGGCTAACGTCGACCTTCTGCGCGATCGGCTTCACGAGCTCGGGCTTCTTCTTTCGCGCGAGCGCCGCGGCGAGAGCCTCGCCGTCGCCGGCCTTCAGCGCCGCAGCGATGGCGTCGGGCACTATTCGATTCGCTTGATGATGTGGAAGCCGAACTCGGACTGACACACGCCGATCTCGCTGGGCTTGAGCCGGAGCGAGAGCTGGCGGAACTCGATCACGAGCTGCGCGTCGGGAGTGACGGTGAACGGCCGCCCGTTCGCCGCGCTTCCCTTGTCCTCCGACCACTCCTTCATCAGCATGTCGAAGTCTGCGCCCGCGTTGATCTGCGTGACGAGCGATTTCACCTGCGTCTCGGCGTCGCCCATCGAGCGCTTCTCTGCGCGCTCGTCCAGTCGACCACCGAACGCGTCCGCGAGATCCGACCACGAGATCAGGATGTGCTTCACCTGCGCGGTGTTCGCGAGAGGCTCGCGAGCGAGGATGTCCTCGGAGACGACACCGGTCGACTTCGGTGCCTCGTACGGCTGCGAGCCGATCTTGTTGTTCATCGTCGGGCCGCCCTTCACGCCGGGACCACACGCAGCGAGGAGCAATGCCAGGGCTAGGCTCTTCATGCGCGGACGCTAGCATGGCAGTGTGCCGCGATGGATGGACGATCGAGCGAGGACGTAACCATGCAGCAGCTGATCGAGCTGCTGCCGCCGCGGATCTGGTACCTGACCTCGAACGGTCAGGACATGTGGTGTCGCAGGCCGTACGGGTTCTTGTTCTCGACGGGCCAGGCCGCGGAGTCTTTTGCGAAGGCGATGGGCAACGGAGAAGAGCTGTTCGCGGTCGGACTGGATGCGGGCGCTCTGCTCACCGACGAGATCTTGTCGGGCCTGCGTAACACCGCGGTCACACGTCTGTTCATCGATCCAGCAATCGATGCGACGAGCGGCGACGTTCACGGACAGATCCTGCGTCTCTCGCCGCTAACCTGACATGGGCTTCCTGTCGCTGTTCGGTCTCGGCGAGAAGCCGCGCACGCCCGCACAGATCGTCCCGCACGTGGACCTCGCCCGCGGCATCGTGTGCGAGCTCGGCCGCGAAGACAACCGCACGACGATCGAGCGCCGCCTCGGTGTACCGACGAAGCGCGACGCGAATGGCGTGCGCTACGCGCAGGTCGGCCTCCTGTTCAGGGTCACGAAGACCGGGACGATCACCGGCTGGAGCATCTTCTTCTCGCCCGAGATCCTCGTGCACTGGAGGTGGAAGGAGCTCGGAAGCCGCCCGCCCAGCGAGGCCGACGTGGTGAAGCTCCTCGGCGCGCCCACGAAGCGCGAGACCGACGACGAAGAAGTCATGCTCACGTGGGAGCGCGGCAACGTGACGATCATGGTCGACTACGCGCTCGACGGCGCGCTGAACGACGTGATGGTCGACTTCGAGTAGCACCCGCACGTCGACGCGAGTGCGCTGGTTTTGTGGATGCGCGCGGTGGGTCGTGGGCACCGGAAGACTCTGGTTTGGGCGACACGTCCTCCCCTGCGTTGTCGAGGCGAGTGCGCTGGTTTCGTCGAGTGCTTCCACACGCGCATCCACAACTGCGCGGGCATCCACAACTGCGCGGTTGTCGTGGGGCCGCACAGCCACGGAAGACTCTGGCTTGGGCGAGACGAGGCGGTCATCACCTCCTGATGACCGCCGACACGTCATCCCGTGCGGTAGCGAAGGGTGTGATCGTAGAGTCCGCATTCATCCAGATCGATCGAGACGGCTCCAACAGATCCTTGGCGCCTTGGCGTCATGGCGGTAGATCCGGAACGGCGCCCTCGGTCCACCGTGGCGTCATGGCGGTAGATCCGGAACGGCGCCCTCGGTCCGCCTTGGCGTCACGGCGGTAGATCCGGAACGGCGCCCTCGGTCCCCCGTCGCGTCATGGCGGTAGATCCGGAATGGCGCCCTCGGTCCACCGTGCCGTCATGGCGGTAGATCCACCGGCGCACCGGTCGGCGTCTCGCCGGGGAGCATCCACATATCGTCGAGGCCGCGTGGGAAGTCTCCCGCGCCTAGGATCGCGAACGCGGCGCCTTGCTTGCGTGCGACGAGCCAGTCGTTCGCGCCGTGGCGCACGTTGTTGATGCCGACGAGGCTCGCCGCATCGTTCGCCGCGTAGACCGCCACGCCGTTCGAAGGCGATTCGCGCAGATACCAACACGCGATCAGCACGAGGCCCGGTCCCGTGAACGTCTTGTCGCCGAGGACGATCGAGTCCTTGCCGAGCTTCCAGCGCGCGGATCGCACGACGGCCGCGATGACCGGATTGTCGGCCGGCGTTCCGTACACGACGAGGTCCTTGCCGTATTGCTCGCGCAGTGTGGTCCCGGTCGCGGCGACGACGGGCGTCGTCTTGTTCAGCCGCGTGTGGATCATGCGCGCGTACGCGGCGACCTCAGCCGTGGACGGGACGATCCACACCGCGTCGCGCTGGTGCACGGCATCGACGGGACCGCGGAACGGCATCCGCGGCAAACCGTTCGAATAGCTCTCGGCGAGCTGGTCGAAGAACGCGACGATGTGTGGAACGTGCGCCTCGAGGTCGTACGTGCTCGAGGCCTGCCGCGACTTCGCGAGCTGGCGCATCACTTCCGCGAGCTCGTTGATCCACAAAAAGCTATTTCGGTGCTCCGCGCGCGCCTGCCGCGCAGCGGCGACGTCGCCGTGCTTCTCGCGCATGTAGTTGACCACGACGGCACGCACGACCGACTCGTTCACCATCGTCTGCCAGGTCCCGTACGCCTGTGCGCGCATCTGGTTCTCGACGAGGGAGAACACCTTCGACGCGGAGGTAGCCAGCTCCGCCTCGTGCTTCGCAAACACGGGATTGATGTACGAGTGCGCCATCTCGTGGACGAGCAACGCGACGAGCTGTTCGTCCACCTCGATCTTCCCGGTCTTCCCCATGACACCGAGCACCTGATAGAGCTGATGCGCGCCGGCCGTCGACGCGCGCACGCCGTAGAAGCGGGTGCCCGCGATGGGGGACGGAATCACGGTAAACGTCGCCTCGGCGGGTCCGAACACCCTATCGAACCACCCGACGGGGTTCTCCTTCGCGACCAGCGCCTCGATGGTCGCGACGAGCGACGCGTAGTACCCCGCGTGCTGCGCGCGAAACTCCGCGAGCTTCGTGTCCGTCGCGAACGCGGCGACGTCCTTGGCGAGTGCGGCGAGATCGACGTCCTTCCAGCGCGAATCGATCACGACGAGCTCCGCCGGGTTCGCGACCGCGCCCGCTTCGTCGAGCTGCACCGCGAACGCCATCCACGCGTCGTACGAGAGGCTCTTCGTCGCGCGCAGCTCGCGAGCTCGCGTCACGGCGGCGTGCGTCGCGTGCGATGCGAACCACGTGTCGACGCTGTCGAGGTACGGCGTGCCTTTCGTCGTGTTGTATTCGGGGAAGCCCGCGAGCCGGCAGATGATCGACACGAGCTCGACGCGGCGATCGACGAGGACGCGGTCGCGCCTCGCGACCTGCGAGGAAGAGTCTCCAACGCTCGCGTCCGCGACGATCGTCGGTGTCGCCGGTGTCGGCGCCGCTGGTTTGTCCTTGCACGCGACGAGTGCGACGAGTGCGATGAGTGCGACGAAGAGGGCGAGCTTCGCCCAGGGCGGCGTACCGAGCTGCTCGAGCGTTCGCATCAGGCGGACCGCCCGGGCTCCCCGAGCACCTCGTACGTGATGTGGTCGACCTTCTGGAGCTGCGCCGTGCCTTCGGGTGCGGGCGTCATCTTGATCTTGCCGGCGCTCTGCAGACCGGCGAGCGCCTGCCCGACCTTGCCGCGCCCCATGAACGAGTCTTTGCCGACGAGGACGGAGATCTGCTTCAGGTTCATCGGGCCCTTGCCGCGCATCTTCTGTTCGATCTCGCCCGGCAGTCCCGTGCCTGCCTTGGCCTGGTTTCTGTTCATGACGATGACCACGACTCCGACCACGAGGCCGATCAATGCACCGGTGAGCACGGGCCTACGATAGCAGTGCGAGGAGATCGTCGCGCGTGATCGCGGCAGCTCCACCGGCCTCCGAAAGCGCCGCGTCCGCGAGCGCTCGCTTCTTGGCCTGCAGCTCGAGGATGCGCTCCTCGACGGTGTCGCGCGCGACCATGCGGTAGACCATGACCGGCTTGTCCTGGCCGATGCGATGCGCGCGGTCCGCCGCCTGATCCTCGACGGCCGGGTTCCACCACGGATCGACGAGGAACACGTGATCCGCAGCGGTGAGGTTGAGGCCGGTGCCGCCCGCTTTGAGCGAGAGCAGCATCACCGGCGGGCCTCCCTCCGCCTGGAACTCGCCGACGACGCCGCCGCGATCGACGGTGGTGCCGTCGAGGCGCGTGAAGCGAATGCCGGCCGCCGTCAGGTGCGGCTCGATCAGGTCGAGCAGCGACGTCCACTGCGAGAACACCAGTGCGCGATGGCCGTCGGCCACGGCATCCTCGAGCGCCTCGAGGAGACGCGCGATCTTTGTGGAGCTCGCCGGCGCCTCGCCGCCGCGGATCGCACCCGGCAACAACGCGGCGTGACACGCGGCCTGGCGCAGGCGAAGCAGCGCTTCGAGCGCGGCCATGATGCCCTTGCCTTGCTCGAGCATCGCGACGATCTCGCGCTGCGTGGCCGCGCGGATCGTGTCGTAGACGACACGCTCGGTCTCATCGAGCTCGACGTACATCACCGCGTCGGTGCGCGGTGGGAGCTCGCGTGCGACCTCGGTCTTCATGCGGCGAAGCACGAACGGACGGATGCGTTCGCGCAGGCGCGCGGCGGCACCTGCGTCGCCTTCGCCGATTGGCTGCGCCCAGCGCTCTGCGAAGTCGGTGCGACCACCGAGCAGGCCGGGGTTGGTGAAGTGAAGCTGCGACCACAATTCGTCGAGCCGATTTTCGATCGGTGTTCCGGACAGCGTGAGTCGCCAGGCCGCCTTCAGCCTGTACGCGGCACGCGCGACCTGCGAGTCTGGGTTCTTGATGGTCTGACTCTCGTCGAGAATCACGGTGTCCCACGGACCGGCGAGCACGTCGGTGTCGTTGCGCAGGATCGGATAGCTCGTGAGTACGATGTCGGCGGTCGTGTCGAGAGCGCGGCGCGCACCGTGATACGTGCTGACCGCGAGATCCGGGCGGAACTTACGCGCCTCCACGAGCCAGTTGAACAAGACGCTCGTCGGCGAGACCACGAGCGTCTTGTGTTTGTCTTTCGCCGACGTGCTCGGCGTGGGCAGCGACGCGAGAGCCTGGATCGTCTTTCCAAGACCCATGTCGTCGGCGAGCACGCAGCCGAGCCCGGCGTCGCGACAGAACACGAGCCAGTCGACGCCACGCTGCTGGTACGGGCGGAGCTCGCCTTCGAAGCCGGCCGCGGCGTGGGCGACGGGGATCCCGGTGAAGCCGTCGAGTAGTGGCTTCAGCTTGTCGAGCTCGGCCGGCGGTGGCTCGTCGAGCTCCGCGGCCAGCCGCGCGAGATCGGGCAGCGCGTACATCGGCACGCTGTGATCGTCACCGCGCGCGGCGAGCAGATCGGCGACGCGATCGCCGTGCTGATCGAACCAGCTCATCGGAACGCGCCCCCAACCGCCGCCCTCGATCGGGACGAGATCGACGCCGGCTTGCCAAGCACGCAGCGCGGCCGCGATCGACGCGGACCTTCCGCTTCCGCCGAGGGTGACGTCGAACGAGCTACCGTCGATGCGGATCGTCGCTTCGAGGGGGATTGCCTTCGTCGCGTTGGCGGCGAGCGCGTCGTCGCGGAACCACGCGCCGAGCTTCTCGTGCATGCCGAACGCTTCGCGTCCAGCGAGCTCGACGCGACGGCCGGGCACGAGGTTCAGCTCGTCGCGCAGACGATGCACGAGGCGGCGCTCCGCATCCTGATCACGAACGGGGAGGGCGCCACCGAGGTGCACGAGGGTCGAGCCATCCACACGCGCGCGCGGAGGATCGCCGTAGACCAGCGTCGGGAACACGAGCAGTCGGTCGCCTTGCTGCTCCACCTCGAACGTCATCCGCGGTTTCTCGCGCTGGCCGATCTTCGGAAGGGACTTCGCGCGCACGTCGACGTCGAAGCGCGCGGAGAGCGCCGGGAGCGTCGTGCGGATAAGCTCGGGCACCGCGGAACGCGCGATGTCCCAGGTCTGCGGGAGCTTCTCGAGCCGGCTGCCCGCGATGTCCGTCGCGCCGATCGGTCGCAACACGTTGTCCGTCGTGCGCACCAAGCCGAGTGCGACCACGTCGCGCACGCCGCGATCCGCTTCGATCCGCACGCGCACGCCATGAGGCGCGTCCTCGACGATCGCGCGCGGCATCACCGGATCCGCGCTCGTCGTGACCGGTTCGTCTCTCCACCGGACGTCGCGCGCGTCGGTGAGCACACCGAGCAGGCGGTCGAGGCGCTCGCCGCTGATCGGCCCTTTGCGCGCCATGAGGATCGGATCGGCCCGGAGGTCGGCCTCGATCGTCGCGATGTGGCCGGCTTTGCCCGTGCCGACGAGCGACATCAAGGCCTCGCGCAGCACCTCGGTCTTGTCGCCGCGCACGAGCTGGCGCTCGACGATGACGCCCGCGGGATCGGACGACAACACGTAGCGAAGCGGGACGCTCGCGATCGCCGACTGCGGTAGCTCGCCGTCCGATTGCTCCGCGGCGATCACCGCCGCCACCACGTGCGAGCACGCCGGTTCGCGGCTCGTACAGCTGCACTCCCACTCGCGGTGCTTCGGGTTCAGGATCACCTCGAACGGCGTGGGCCGGCCGGGGACGCGGACCTCGAGCTCGATCTCGTCGCCGCGCTCCTCGCGACCGATGACGCGACCATCGCGCGCGAGCGTGACACCTTGCGACCATGTTCGGTCGTTCGCCTCTGCGCGGATGGCATCGCGAAGACCGGACAGCACGGCCCAGCTACGTAGCACGTCGGCGTTTTGGACCAAAGGCGTGGTACGGTGCGTCTCGTGGCAGGGGCCCTCAAGGACGATGCCGAGGCCGATCTCGACGCCGCGCTGGTGGCTCGAATGGCCGAGGGCGACCGGGCGGCGATGTCGCAGCTCTACGAGCGCCACGCCGGGATCCTCCTGGGCCTGGCCCTGAAAATCGTCCGCGAGCGGCGGGAGGCCGAGGACCTCCTACACGACGTGTTCCTCGAGGCTTGGCGCGCGGCGAAAGACTTCGATCCGAAGCGAGGTCGCGTTCGTACCTGGCTTGCGATTCGTATGCGCAGCCGAGCTCTAGACCTGAAAAAGTCCGCCCGCGTTTCTCGGAACGCCGGTGATGCAGGATTGGATGTCGTGGTCGATGACTCGGTTACACCGACCCCGGATCACGCACGGGTCCGCGCGGCGCTGGCCGCACTAGGCCCCGATCAACGAAAGGCCCTGGAGCTGGCGTACTTCGAGGGGTTGTCCTGCACGGAGATCGCGGAGCGTGTCTCCATTCCGGTCGGCACCGTGAAGTCCCGCATCGCTGCGGGACTCGAGCGGCTACGAGCCCAGGTCGGACCGAAGGAGGTGTCATGAGCTCGGACATCAAGGAGCTCCTTCCGCTCTATGCCCTCGGGGTCCTCGACGACGAGGACGCCGCGCTCGTCGAGGCGGCTCTGTCGCGCGATCCATCGCTGGCGCTCGAGCTGGCGACCTATCAGGACGGCGCGGCCGAGCTCGTCGATCTGGTCCGGCCGGCCACGCCCGATCCCGATGTGAAGGCACGGCTCATGGCGTCGATCGGAGAGAGTCGCTTCGAGAAGTTCACATCGCGGCTGGCGAAGCTCTACGACGTGACGGTCGATCGCACACGCGAGATCCTTGGACTCATGGAGCGCAAAGCATCGTGGGAACAGGCGATGCCGGGACTCGGACTCGTGCACTTCGATGGTGGTCCGGCCTACGCGGCCGCCGACTGCGGCTTCGTGCGACTGGCGCCCGGCACGTCTTTTCCTCACCACACGCACATGGGTGAGGAGGTGTCGCTCATCCTCGCAGGTGAGATCCAGGACAAGCAGACGGGCGTGATCTATCGCGCAGGTGACGAGGTCGTGAAGCTGGTTGACTCCGAGCATGACGTTGTCAGCGTCGGCACTGAAGACGCGATCTACGCGGCCCGCGCGATGAATGGGATCGCGATCGCGGGAGCGCCCGTCCGTCCATCGCGTAGTTAGCGCAACCCGCGTATGATGGGTCCATGGGCAGCGATGAAGGCATGCGGGTGGTGGGGACCATCCGCAGCATCGAGCTGCACACGCTCGCGGCGAAGTTCCAGAACGTGACCACGCGACAGGTCACGAAGATCCAGCTCGACATCGAGCGCGCGACCGACGACGACGGTGAAGATCTCGACGTCGTGAACCTCGCGGATCTGCACTTCCAGGGACCGGCCGAGCTGATCCCACGCTTTCACGAAGGTGATCGCGTTCAGATCGTGACGAGCCCGGAGTCGAGCTTTCACATCACGAGCATCCGCCCGGCGCCGCTCTCGTAGTCAGCGCCGCAGTTGGCTCCACGATCGTCAGCGTAGCAGTTGGCTCCACGATCGCTTTACGCGAAGCGGACCACGCCGGCGACCGCGATGCCGACGAACGCGAGGATTGCGACCTGCGGGACCACGCGGAGCGCTCGGTGATCGGGACGCACTTTCGCGACCACGCGTCCGAGCGCGACGAACCACGCCGCCGAACCGACGCCGACGCCGACGGCCATCGTGATCGCGATCGGAATCGACGCGTGTGGCCAGGTCATCGCCGCTACCGCAACCCACGCGCCGAGCGCGGCGGGGTTCGGCAGCGTGAGCGCGATCCCCGAAAGGATGCTGCCGGCGACGCGCCGACCGGACGGTTCCCGGTTCGACTCCGCGGATGTCGATGCTGCGTCGCGTGTCGATGCCGCGTCACGTGTCGATGCCGCGTCACGTGTCGATGCCGCATCACGTGTCGATGCCGCGTTCTGGGTCATCGATGCAGTCGGCAGCGCGCGCCGGCGGCGCCAGGACACGACCGCGAAGCTGACGATCACCAGGGCCGCGGTGATGGCGAGGTAGCGCGTGAACTGCGGCTGCGCGGTCACGAGCTGGCCGAGCCCGAGGAACGCGACGAGCGTGTGCGTCGCGTCGGCGAGCGCGCCGCCGATCGCCAGCCCGCGCGCGTGACGTCGCTCGCCGGCGATCACCGCGTCGACGATGGCCACGTTGATCACGCCGAGCGGCATGCCCGTGAGCACGCCGAGCCCAAGGCCCACCGCGAGCGCCCCCAAAAGATCGAGCGTCACGGTGTGGGCCACCTCTCGACGAAGGTCCGGTGCTCGATGATGGTCGCGTCGTTAGCGCCGAGCGGCATGCCAAAACAGATCGCGCGGCGCTCGATAGCCAGACGCTGGACGTTGGCCGCGCGTTCGATGGCCCGCCTGGTCCCGCGCCGATCGAGCACGCGCGTTACCAGATGATGGTGCCCTCGTCGGTGTCTTGCCCGCCGAGGATCGTCGTCGTGAACTGTTTCGTCTTTCCCTTCGGGCCGATCGCTTTGATCTTCTTCGGGCCCGGTGGGAGCGGCAGGCGCGTCATTGGAGTCTCTCCGATGTACTTGCCGTCGACGAAGATCGTCGTCTTCGCGTTCGATTTGATGGTGAAGTACCCGAACCGCGAGATCGCGTAGATGTCCTCCTTGGTCATCCCGCTGCCAGCGTCAGCGCGCGACGGGTCTACCGCCGCGTCCACTGCCTTCGGTGTGACGACCAAGTCGCTGCCAGTGCCGGAGCCCGAGCCACCGCCAGCGTCGCTGGTCGAGCCGGTGATCAGAACGACCGCGATCGCGATCGCTGCGAGCGAGCCGATGACAAGCACCGCGGTGAGCAACCCCTTCCAGCGATGCGCTCGCAAGAGGTTCGTGTCCGGGTTCGCCATCCACAGGTCTTCGGCGACCGCCTGCGAGAGGTCGCGAACGCCCGCAGGCAGCGGTGGCACCGGAATCTCGATGCGGCTCGAACCTTCGCCCTGAACGATCATCGTCGGGACGGACTGCGGTTGCGGTGTCGTCGCGGCCTTCATCCGCGCCCCGAGCTCGCCGCTGCGCGCGGCCGGTGGGATCGGCGGTGGCGTCGCGCGCGGTGCGTTGATCGGCGGAATCGAAGCCGTGCGCGGGACGGAGAGCGGCGCCTCTTCGGCGGCCTTGAGGATCTCGTCGCGCGTCGCCATCTCGTCGCTGAAGTCGCTCGCGAGGAGGCGCGCGAGATCAGCCGGCGATGCGGGACCGCCCTGCGTCGCGAGCGATTGACGGATCGCGTTCGCGAACGCCTGTGCGGTGTCGAAGCGACCATTCGGATCGCGTGCCATCGCCTGGATCAGCGCCGCGCGCATGCCGGGCGGTAGATCGGGGCGACGCTCGCGGATGTCGGGGATAGGCTCCTCGGTGATCGCCTTGAACGTGAGGAAGTCCGAGTCGCGATGGAACAGACGTTTGATCGCGAGCATCTCGTACATGACGATCGCGAGCGCGAACACGTCGCTGCGTCGATCGAGCGGCTTGCCGAGGATCTGCTCGGGGCTCATGTACGCGTTCTTGCCCTTGACGGTTCCCGTGCGCGTTCGCGAGTTCGCGCCGCGCGCCTTCGCGATGCCGAAGTCGAGCACCTTCACCATGCCGTCGCCGCACACCATGATGTTCGGTGGCGAGACGTCGCGATGGACGACATGCAGCGAGCTCCCGTCGGGACCCTTCGCCTCGTGCGCGGCGTGCAGGCCCTCGCACGCCTGGATCACGATGCCTGCGACCATGCGGACATCGAGCATCTTTCCGGCCTTCGACAGCCGCGTCATCATGCGCGACAGCGGCACGCCGTGGAGGTACTCCATGGCGATGAACCACGTGCCGCCGTATTCGCCGAACGCGTGCACGTGGCACACGTTCTTGTGCGTGAGCTGACTCGCGAGGTCCGCTTCGTCGCGAAACATGGTGACGAAGTGCTCGTCCTCCGCGAGGTGCGGGAGGATCCGCTTCAGCACCAACACGTCTTTCGGGTCGGGCGCCATTCCATCGCGCGGGTTCGGCCGCGCCAAAAAGATCTCCGCCATCCCGCCGGTCGCAAGCTTCGCGATCAGCTGATAGTTGCCGAAATCTCTGGCGTCGCGGGGGACCAAGGTCCCCGCCGGAATGGTCACCCCAATATTATGCCCGAGGAATTCCTCGGATTTCAGCCCGAGCTGTCAATACTCCGGCGGGTGACATCTACCACCCCGATCTCCGTCAGGAGGGGGCGTGAGACGCGCTACAGCGTCACTGTGCGTTCGCCGGTCCGGTGGAAGCGCCCTGCGTTCCAATGCTCGGCGAGAAGTAGGCGCCGCCGCCGATGTTGCCACTCCGCGTGTTGACGCGAATCCATCCGAGACCACCACCACCGCCGCCACCGCGTTGATCGCGAACGCCGCCGGCGCTGGGTGTGGAGAGGCGGTCGCCGCCGCCACCACCATCACCACCGTCGTCTCCCGATCCGGGGCCGATGGCTCCCGCACCACCCGACGCACGCGTCGTCGTTAATGCGTTACCGCCGTCGTTGCCGTTCGCCGCTCCACCGCCACCGCCGCCGTTCACGGTGATGAACGCGCCGCTGAAGTCGACGGTACGACCTTCGATCAGGATCGCTCCGCCGGCGCCCGCCCCACCACCACAATTGCCCTCCTTGCCGCCGCAGCCACCAGCGTTGATGCCGACCTGGCTGAGGTTGGCAGCGTCGAATCGGATCTGCCCGTTCGACACGAGCTGGATCGCGCCGCCACCACCGCCGCCGTCGCCGCTCGAGCCGCCGCCGCCGCCGGCGCCCCCTGCGAGCACCGAGATCGTCGTGGTGCCCGTTGTTCCGCCCGCGTTGTTCGCGCCTCCTCCAGCGGCACCGCCGCGCGAGTGTCCGGCACCACCGCCGCCGGTGCACGGGGTGTCCCCCGCACCCGCGCCACCTGCGCCATTGCCCGTGCCGTTGCCGTTCGACGCACCGCCCATGCGCCCACCGGGTCCGGCGTTGCGCCCTGTGCAGGTGCCTCGCAGGTCGATCACCGCGCCGTCCTCGATCGAGATCCGATCGATCGCGACGAGCGCGAGGGCGTTAGTTCCGACGACGCGAATGTCTTGGAAGCCCTTCAGCTCGAGCTCCAGGAAGCGAAACACGCCGACACCGTTGACGATCTTGAAGTCGACACCGTCGCGCACGCCGGTCCCGGACTGACGACCGTCGACGCCGATCTGGATCTGCCCGGTGTCGGTGTTGATCGTTCCAGTGCTGATGATCGTGGTGAACGTTCGCTTTTGGAGCCCCGCGATCATCGCCATCGCACGATCGAGATCCAGGGCCGTGACCGCACCGCCCGACGGCGAAAACGTTCGGCAGCGACCGTTGCCCGTCGTCGGCTCCGTACAACCCCAGTCGCACGAGATCTCGCGCGGTAGCGTCATGGTCGCGTAGCACTCGCGTAGCAAATCTTCGGTCACGCAAATGTTCACGAGCGACGAGCACGGCGCGGCGTCGTGGACAAACGTATCGGGAGGCGAGTCTGGAATGTCGGCTGCGTCGAAAGGCACCTCGCGCAGGTTGGGCGCCTCGAACCCGCAGGCCGGAATCACCGTCGCGATCGCGACCAGCCCCGCGAGCAAGACGGCCAACAGGCCGACAATACGCATCCGGAGCTGCCTGGACACGATTCCAACGTAACACGAACGCGTGGATCCTCGACGCTGCTACCGCCGTGGTGACGGTTGTCGCAGCGCGCCAACCGGTGTCGTCTATCCGAGCCTAGCAGCCTGGCGCGCCTCACTCTGCAATCAACATCGGTTCTTGCACGCGCGTTCCGGGCGCCGCTTCCAGCTCTAACCAGTGCACACCGCGGGACGGGGCCCGTACCACCAGCTCGAGGACCTCGCTTCCGACGAGGATGCGATCGATCTGCACGTCGCCATCCCAACCGAGCCGAACGAACCCGGATGCTTCGACCGGGATCCGGATCCGGAGGTCGTCATCGCGATTGAGGCCCACGAACATGCGCGCGCGAAACTGCACGAGCTCGGCGGTGCCCTTGGCGATCACCTTCAGACCACGAAAGCGTGGTTCGGCCATTCGATCGAACTTGAGGGTGTCCTTCTTGCGCTCCTCGAACGCGTTGAGGCCGGGGAACACCTCGCCGAGATGATGCACGCCGACGAGGCGATCGTATGCGCCGAGATCGACCTCGTTGCGCCATGCGAACAACGCGCGCACCGGCCACGTCACCCAGCCCGAGAGAGTCTTGCAGATGCGCCCCGGAGCGTCGTGGACTTGGCGCTTGTACGACTCCGCGGCCGCTTCGCCACCGAAGATGCGCGCGTTGGTCACCGACGTCTCGCGCGCGAGCACGTATTGACCGCGCGTAGCGTACAGCGCGATCACCATCGCAAACACGGACAGCGCAGCGCCCGCGCGAACGAGCCACGAGCCGCGCCACGCCGCGCGCACGAGGTTGAATCCCGCGTGGAGCAGCGCCGATGCACCGAGTGCGAACAAGACGAACGTCGAATCGAAGCGTCGCCCGCCGAACGATCCACCGGCCCACCAGTCCCACACTGCACCGTTGACGATCGCCTGCAAGAGAAAGCCCGCGAGTAGCAGCGACGCGAGGCGGAGGCGCGCGGTGGTGAACACGAGGCCGACGAGCATCGGCAGGTAGAGCGGAGCCCACGGGAACAGGCCGTTGCGCGACGAGAACAGGGTCTCGAGCCACGCGGGATCGTCCCAGCGCATGAAGCCTTCCCCCTGCGGGACCGTATACCAGCTCCCGTAGAGAAACTTCCACGCGAATAGCTGCGGCGAGAACACCACGAGAACTGCGGCTCCCGCGATCGCCCAGCGCACCACGAGCGACTTCCAGCGCAAATCGCCGCGCTTGCGAACGTCATCGACCACGGCTGCGACGAGGACGATGCCCCACAGCACGAGCTGCGGTCGCGCGAGCATTGCTGCGCCCATCGCGACGCCGAGGTGTAGCCAGTTCTTCCAGCTACGCGGAGCGTCACCGTCGTACGACGCGTCCCAACGCTCGATCAGCCACGCCGTCGCGAATGCTGCGTACGGGTGCGCGTAGCCCGGCTGTCGAATCGAGTAGTACCAGAGCGAGCCCGCGAACAACGCGAGCAGCGGACCGATGATGCTCGCGGGACCGTCGCCGACGCGGCGCCGCACGAGGCGAGCGACGAGCAGCACCGCGCCGAGCGAAAAACCGAGCGAGGTCGACAGCACGAGCCCGGTTTCCCACTTCGAGAAACCGTCGCGCCGGTCGCCGTCGGCGATCGCGATCGCGTGACCGACGAGGAACGCCGGTGCTTGGAAGATCGCAGGTCCGATGCCGAAGACGTTTCCCGGCCTCTGCAACGGCGTCGCGCCCAGCCGATACCAGTTCTTCGTGACCGTGTACTGGTTCGAGAAGTCGAGATCGCCATCGAGGAACAGCGACGGCAGGTAGACGTAGTAGTACGCACCGTCGGCGCTCGGCTCGTTGATCGGACGCTTCCAGCCGTCCTGGCCGTCGACGAACTTGCGCACGCCGAAGACGAGAACGACGACGCACAGGATCCACCCGAGGTACGTCCAGCGGTGTGGTGAGCGGATCACGCGCCGGCGAGCTTACCGCGGACGCATCAGTCCACGCGCGCGACAGCGCCGGGGCCCGCGACGTGGTCGATCGTGTGCAACAGCAACTGGAGCGAGTCCGACGGGCGTAGGCCGATGCGGCGACCCGCGTCGCTGAGCCAGTAGATGCGACGCAACCACGGATACTCGGGGGTGCGTGCGACGACGGCGACCTTCGTCGCGCCGGCCTTCTTCGCGTCGGAGAGAATGCCCTTGACCTGCGCGAGCGTTAGCTCGGGACGGAGGTGAAGCGAGATCGTCTCGCTGTCGCCGCGAAGCTCGCGAAGCGCGGCGATGCGTTGCTCGCCGAAGTAGCGCTGGCCGTTGATCACGACCTCGCCGATCGCGTTGATCTCGGCCTCGCGCCACAGCGCCGTCGGATCGTCCATCGTCGTTCCGTCCTCGGAGGCGTTGCCGGCGATCGGCCAGTTCTGAGGATCACCGCGGCGCTCGATCTCGAACAGCGTGCCGTGCATCGAGCGGTCGAGTGCTTCCCACTGCTGAACCGCGTCGCGCCAGCCGGGCTCGGCCTTGCACGCCTGGCACTTCGCGACGGAGTTGCGCACGCGCTCCATCGCGTTGCGCGTCGCGAGTGCCTGCACGAGTGCGCCTTGCAGCTCGGGGACGACCTGCTTGCACTCGCCGGCGAGCGCACCGCCGCACAGGCGCTGCAGATATGCGCGCGCGCCTTCGTCGGGCAGCGGCTGCAACAGCGCAGCCTTGGGATCGCGCTTGATCAGCACCGCGTCCTCTTTGAACGGCGGATGCAGCAACGTCGGCCACACGGTGAGCGCGAGCGCCTCGACTTGCTCGGGCATCGACTGTTGTTTCGCGTTTGTCACCGGCGCGAGCGCGAGCACGAGGAGGCGCAGCTCCGCTTCGTTTGCGACGGTATGATCCATGCCACCGCGAAGCGCGAGCACGGTCTTCGAGAACTTCTGGTACGCCTCGGGCGTGCGGCCCGCCGTGACGAACTGGTCGACCGCGGCTTCGAGCTCGCTGTGGTTATAGTCCGCGTCGGTTTCGGCGACGACGTCCACAGGCTTGTCGCCGCAGGCTGTCAGAGCGAGCGCGGCGGCGACGAGGCCAAAGTGGACGGCGGACATGGGACGAGGACGAAGGAAGCAAGTCGGATGCCGTCGGGTCACGGTCGCACGCTGGAGGTAGTCGCACGTGCGAGTGCCTCGACCGAAACGTCAGGACCGAGCGCAACGATGCGTCCTTCATGGGGGTTCTCGAAGTTCGGGGCGTCGACCGGCTCGGAGGACACGCGAAGCCCGACGCGATGAATCGCGTACCACCGAGGCTCCGAAAACCCCGTGCTTTCGTCGACCGCCCGGAGGATCCCTTTGATCCTCACGTAGTTGTCGGGGAGGTCGCCGAGTTGATCCTCGAGCTCCTCGAGATCGACGACGTTTCCGACGCGGATCCATACGCTGTCGATTCCATGAGCAGCGGACTGCTCGGGATGCCGACAGTTCTCGTCGTGGACATGCCCACTTGCCTCGTGTGGGTGGTCGACGAGATCAACCAGCGAGGGGTCTGCGAGGACCTCCTCGAGCCACGCCGCATGCGAA
This sequence comes from Kofleriaceae bacterium, assembly GCA_046160585.1. Classification (GTDB taxonomy): domain Bacteria; phylum Myxococcota_A; class Polyangia; order Haliangiales; family Haliangiaceae; genus JABFXX01. The sequence goes on along the minus strand of JBJXGN010000180.1, from coordinate 22,240 downwards.
TCCGTCGTGCCGGTGCGTAGCCGAGCACGCGGGGCCAGCTCGCGCGCGGCATCGATCGCGGCGTTCGTGTCGTGGTCGTGCGCGATCTCTGACTTGGTCACGAGCACGGCGTCGGCGTACGCGACCTGCGCATCTACCGCGTTCGAGAGCGCACGGCTCGCGACAAACGTCGTCGCGTCGACGAGCGTGATCACGGCGGCGAGGCGCACCACGTCGGCGACCGGCGCGCGGCGGACCGCCCACGCGATCGGCAACGGCTCCGCCACCCCCGTGGTCTCGAGGACGATTGCGGACAGGCCCGGGTTCTTCTCGACGAGATCGAGCAGCGTTCGATCGAGCTCGTCGCCGAGCACGCAGCACACGCATCCGCCAGGGAGCTCGACCTGCCGCGCGGTCTCGCCGCCGAGGAGCGCGCCGTCGATGCCGATCGCGCCGAGCTCGTTGACGATCACGCCGAGCTTCGTAGTCTCCTCGCGCGCTGCGCGCCGCGAGAGGATGCGATTGACGAGCGTCGTCTTGCCGCTTCCGAGGAAGCCAGTCACGACGAGGAGTGGGACCCGCACGAGACGCAGCATACCCCTCGCTGAAAAAGCTGCCCATGTTCCGCCGATGGTGCGTTTACTGGGTCATGCGACTCGTATTCGCCGTCGTGTTGCTCGTGTGTGGCATGGGCTCGGCGCGCGCCGATCGCGAGATCAATGTCGTTGTCGGTGACGCCAGCTGGGCAGGTCGCACCTACCCACCCGACCAGGGCGACGAGGTCACGAGGATCCGCACGCACCTGCGCTTCGTGCACGCGATGCTCGCGGACCGCGATGTCAGCGCGCTGTCGCCGGCGCAGCGCATGGCGCGCACGGCGTCGCTCGCGGACCTGGTGCGCTACATCGAGCGCGGCGTGTTCCCGCGCCGCACGGACGACGCGTACGACGGGCGACGTCCGCGCTTCATCGACGATCGCGGCGTGCACTGCGCAGTCGGGCAGCTCCTCGCCGACAGCGGGCACACGGATCTCGCGCGATCGATCGACGCGCGCTTCGAATACGCACACGTTCGCGACATCGACGAGCCCCCGCTCGTCGCGTGGGCGAGCGCGCATGGCTTCACCGTCGACGAGCTCGCGATGATCCAGCCGGGCTACGCGAGACCACCGACGCTGGAGTCCGCGCGCGAAACGATCGTGTCGGCGAAGGACATCATCGCGCTCAGCTGCGCGCGGAAGCACCCGGCGATGAAGCGTCTCCAGGTCGTCGTGCAGACCGACGACGACGGAGCGATCAACGTGTCGACAAAGAGCTCCGCTCCGTTCGCACGATGTTTCGCGCGCGGCGCGAACGGGCTCGATCGCGGTCGGCACGCGTTCGACGGCAATATCCGCACCTTCGCGTTCCTCCTGACGCTCGACTTCACGTCGCCGCAGAAGCTGCTCGACGAGCGCGTGGCGCGTTGGAGCCCTTCGTGCTCGCCGGCCCCGGGCGTCATCGCGCGCGAGGTGATCGTCGACGTGACGAGCTCGCGCGAGGGGTTCGTCGTGCGCGCGGCGTCGAGTCCGTCGAACGCGATCGTCGACGCGTGCCTCGCGCGAAATGCGAAGGACACGTTCGCGGACTTCGGTGCCGGTGTGTGGACGCTACGAGCGCAGAAGACGATCAAGCTGTGGCCGCGCGTCACCCTCGACGCGCAGACGCTGAAGCACTACGCGATCGACGAGGCAACGAACTGCTTGCCCGCGCCAGCCAAGAAGCAGACGGCCAAGGTCGCCGTCTCGGCGAGGATCGACGATCCGCGCTTCACGGTGACCGCGACGGGGAGCCCCGACTTCGCGACGTGTATGAGCGAAGCACTGAACAAGCGATTCGGCCAGCACTTCCGCTCGCGCTACTTCAACGGCGAGAAACACGTCGAGTTCTTTCGCATCGACGCGCCCGTCGACGTAGCAGTGACCTTCGAGCTCGAGTCGCACCAGTCGCGGACAAAGCGCCTCGAGGAGATGGAGCGACGGAGGGAGCAGGAACGAATCGGCTGGTGATCAGCCGACGCCCTTGTGCGGGACGTTGTGGTACTTCGCCCACTGTCCGATCGCGGCGCGGAGATCCTTCGCCATCCCCTGCGGCAGACCGACCGTCTTGCCGTGCCACTTGATCAGGCGCCACCAGATCGTGTGCTTGATCATCGAGATGTCCTTCGCCTCGAGGATCATGCTGCCCTCGTTGGCCTGGATCGCCTGCAGCACCGTCGGTTCGTCGACGATGTTGGTCGGCGACGCGCCCGCGCCGGGCGTGGCGGCAGCAACGATCGCGGCACCGACGAGACCGCCGAGGCTTTGACCGATCGCCGCACCCCATGCACCACCTTTGCGACCGCACACGAAGTACAGGCGGCCGGGCCCCAGGAAGATGTGGCCATAGAACCGCTTCATGCCGATCTGCATCGTCAGCGGGAATGGAGTCATTGGAGGAGCGACGAGCTGCATGGGAGGGTTCGAAGATAACTGCATGCAGCTCCGGACGGATCGCGGGCGCGACTAGTCGCAACGCCGTGGCCGGCGAGCCTTCGCGTCAGCGACGACCGTTTAGCCTCCCATCGACGGAGCGTATGGTCGGCGTCCCCCCGTCAGCGTTTGCTGCGGCGCTCGCAGACGAACGCACGCGCAAGTAGGTCAAGCCGCGTGTCCGCCCACTTCGATCCAGCCCGCCCGGAAGCCCTCAGCTGAACGCGTTGTGGAGGGCTGAATGGAGATCGGCGACCGTAAACGGCTTGGGAAGAAACGACGCGCCGCCCGGAAGCGTGGACCCCTTCAGCGCGTCACGTGCATGCCCCGACATGAAGATCACCCGCTCGATGGTGTGCTCGCGGAGGCGGTCGAACAACACCGGTCCTGACATGCCCGGCAACACCACGTCGGTGAGCAACAGGTCGATCCTGCCGTGGTGCGACTTCACGAGCGACAACGCCTGTTCGGCATGTTCTGCGCTGAGAACGACATATCCGTCGGCGTTCAGCACACGCTGAACGAGGCGACGAATGGGCGATTCGTCCTCTACCAAGAGGATCGTTCGAGCCTCCTGTGTTCGAACAGGCACGCCCGCGACCGCAACCGGTGCCGTGATTCGGTCACGGCGCGGAACCTTGATCGTGAACTTGGTCCCGCGGCCGCGAGTGCTCTCGACGGTGATCGTACCGTGGTGTTGTTCGACGATGCCGTGAACCGTTGCCAGACCGAGACCGGTGCCACGACCGAGCTCCTTCGTCGTGAAGAACGGGTCGAAGATCTGGGTGACGGTCTGTTCGTCCATCCCCGTCCCGTTGTCCTCGACGGTCAACGCGATCATCTGCTCGTCCTCGAGGTACTCGGTGCCGCAGCAGATCCGGCCTCCGTGGTGGAGAGCGTCGCAGGCGTTCATGATCAAGTTGACGATCACTTGATTCATCTGCGAGGCATCTGCACGCACCGGTGCGCCGTGAGGTGCGAACCGGGTCTCGATCCGGACCGAAGCCGGGACCAAGCGCGCGATCATCCGGATCGCCTGCGTGATCACCTGATTGAGATCGATGATCGCCAAGGACAGCACTTGCTTGCGCCCGAACGCCAGGAGCTGTCGGGTTAGCTCGCGGGCCGACTCCGCCGCGTCGAGGATCGACCTGTAATCCTCCCGTTGGGGGTCGTCCGGCGGGGCCACCTCGAGCATCATCGACGCGGTCATCAGCACGGGCGTCAGGATGTTGTTGAGGTCGTGGGCGATCCCACCCGACAGAAGGCCCAACGATTCGAGTTTCTGCGCTTGGCGCAACTTTCCTTCGAGCTTCTCGCGCTGAGCGGTGGCCGTGCGCGCCGCCGTGATGTCGGTGGAGACACCGAGCACCATCGACGCCTGCCCGTCGGGCTCGACGATCGGACGCTTGATCGTCTGAAGCCAACGCTCCTCACCGGCCGCGTTCGTCGCGCGCTCCTCGACGAAGTGCTCGCGAAGAGTCGCGAGGACCTCGGCGTCGATGCGCTGAAAGTGCTCGACCTGCGCGTGATCGGGGTTGAAGTCATCGTCGCGTTTCCCGAGCAACTCGGCCACCGTGGTGCCGTAGAACGTCGCCGTCGCGTCGTTCACGAGTGTGAACCGGTTGTCTCGGTCCTTGGCGAAGATGAGGTTCGGGATGAGATCGATCACCTGCCGCAGGAAGGCGCGCTGATGATCGAGCATGGATTGGGTCTCGCGTCGTCGCCTCGACTCGAACGCTACCGCCAGCACCTCCGAGACCGAGCCCGCGAAGGCGATCTCCTCGGCGGTCCAACGCCGTGGCGATCCCGTGTGCTCGACACACAGGACGCCTCGCAGCTCGTTGTCTGCAAACGCGCCCGAGTCCAGCATCGAGGTGATCCCGAGCGGAACGAGATAGCCCTCGGTGAACTCGCATGTCCGGGGATCGGTCCGCGCGTCGTGGGCGGCGAGCGAGCGCTGGGTGCGAATCGCGTCGAAGTACGCGGGGAACGACGACCCGTGAAGCTCGACACCCTCGGTGTGCGAGCCATCGGCGAGCGTGAACAGATCGAGACATCGCATGCGATCGCCCTCGACGGCCCACACGCTCGTGCGCGCGGCATTGAACGCATACCCGCACGTCGCGGTGATCCGCCGGTACGGCTCCGTTCCGATGTTCCGAGCGAGATCGACGACGAGACTGTTCAGGTGCTCGAGACGCGCGTTGCGCGCGGCGAGCTCGGCGTTGCGCGATTCGAGCTCGTCGCACATGACGCTAATCGAGTGCACGAGGCGGTTGGAGTGCTGGTCCGTCTCGTTGTAGGCGGCATCCACTGCCGTCAGAAACGCCTGGACACTGGTGGGGTCGAACTGTCCTCCGCCGAAGAAGCGTCGCAGTTGTGTGCGAAGCAGCCGGTTCACGGCACCTCGTACAACGTGGTGAGCGTCATCGTCTGGTTGTGGAGGTCGCAACCGATCACGCCCGTCGGAGAGAGCTCTCCGTACGAGTAGAAGCCGGTCATCGGGACGTTGCCGAGCGCCTCGTTCACCGAGTCGAGCTCGTCGTCGGTGCGTTGGCCGAGGACCATGCGCCGTCCCACGCACGACACGAGGATCGCGAGATCGACGCCGCGCCCGAAGTTCTCGGTGCTCCGGCTCGCAGCCACCGATGCGCCTTCGAGCAAGTTGGTCGTGCTCGCCGTCATCAGGCGCGCGAAGAACCCTTCGGGAACGTCGCCGGCGAACCGCATCACGCCATTCGGCTCCACCCCGAGCAGCGTCCGGACGGTCCCGTTGCCACCCGTCGGCGGCCGGATCTCGATGGGGAACAGGAGCCCCGTCGCCGGGAGGCCATCCGCGGCAGCGCCCAAGTAGCGCCGATAGAGCGCCAGCGCGGGCTCGCCATCCAGCTCGTGGAGCAGGTTCCCTGTCGATCGCGTGATCCTTCGTTCTGGACCGAATGCTTGCCATCCACCGCGACACCCGAACCCAGCACGAAGGTGCGACCCGTAGAAACCAACACCGACCACGGCCCCACTCACGACGCGATCACCTAGCATCACGAACGTTCGCTCCATTCGCTCGCCATCCCCCGCAAGTCCTCCACTGATGGGGGTATCGGGCAGGACGTCACGAAGGCCACTGACGAGCGTCGTGCCATTGACGCCGATTCCCTCGGACAACACGAAGAGATGTACGAGATCCGGTGCCGCGAGCTCGCTGGCCAGAGCGATGCCGGCGGCGCGTTCACCTTCCGCTGACGCGAACGAAGCGATCGCGCCACGTACCCCGCTATGCTCGAAACGGACCGTAGTCACCACGAGGTGCGCGTCGTCCGTGTGATTGCCAATGATGTTGCCGGCCGTCGAGCACCCGGCAACGACCGCGGTGGGAAAGGTCTCGCCGAGCATTTGTCGGGTGTTCGGCCGCAAGAGCGCTTCACCGTCTCCAAACACCAGGACCAAGGCGGCGTTCGAGTCGGGGGGACCATCGACCCAGCTACCCTCGCGCGTCATTCGCCGTTGTTGGATCTGCACAGATTTCGCATCGACCGGCTCGGAGGGTCGTTTGGGTAGCGACGAGGTACGTGCCCGATCCCGTTCGGGTCGCAAGAGATCGAGCGCACACATGAGCCCTGCTGGGCCTACCGACGCTGCAAGGATTGTCGCGCGAGGTTAAAACCTATGCGCGCTCAGCCGGCTCCGTCGGACTTCGACTCGCGTGCGCGGGCGATGAAGCTCGACTTCGCGTAGTCGCGATTGAGCATCGCGATGACGTCGCGCTTGATCTCCTTGGGGCACGCCGCTTCGCATTCGTAGTGGTTCGAGCAGTTGCCGAAGCCGGCAGCGTCCATCGCGGTGACCATCGCGTGCGTGCGATGCGCGCGCTCGGGTTGGCCCTGTGGCAGGTGGTGTAGGTGCGCGAGCTTCGCGGCGACGAACAGCATCGCGGAGCTGTTCGGGCACGCGGCGACACACGCTCCGCAGCCGATGCACCCGGCGGCGTCCATCGCGCGATCGGCGTTCTCCTTGGGGATCAGGTTGTCGTTCGCGTCGGGTGCGGACCCGGTATTCGCGGTGACGAAGCCGCCCGCTGCGATCACGCGATCGAACGGCGTGCGATCGACGCAGAGGTCCTTGATCACCGGGAACGCCTCCGCGCGCCACGGCTCGATCCAGATCTCGGCATGGTTCGAAAAGTGGCGCATGTGCAGCTGGCAGGTCGTCGTCGCGTGGCGTCCGCCGTGCGGGCGACCGTCGATCATCAGCGAGCAACTGCCGCAGATCCCTTCGCGACAGTCGTGGTCGAACGCGATCGGCTCCTCGCCTTTCGCGGACAGCTGTTCGTTGAGGATGTCGAGCATCTCGAGGAACGACGCGTGCGTGGAGACCTCCTTCACCACGTACGTGACCATCTTGCCGGTCGACTTGCGATCGCGCTGGCGCCAGACGTGGAGGGTCAGTTCCAGAGACTCGCTCACTTGTAGCTCCTGGTGGCGAGCTTCACGTTCTCGAACACCAGCGGCTCGACGTTGCGAACCGGTGTTGAGGCCTCGCCCGTGTACTCCCACACCGTTGCGTTACAGAAGTTCTGGTCGTCGCGCTTCGCTTCGCCATCGACCTGGTGCTCGACACGGAAGTGACCACCGCACGACTCTTCGCGCACGAGGGCGTCTTTGCACATCAGCTCGGCGAACTCCAAGAAGTCGGCGACGCGACCCGCTTTCTCGAGCGACTGGTTGAACGAGTCGCGATCGCCGAGGACCGTGACGTCCCTCCAGAACTGCTCGCGCAGCTCGGGGATCTTCGCCAGCGCGGACGAGAGCGATTCCTTGCTCCGCGCCATGCCGCACTGCTCCCACATGATGTTGCCGAGCTCCTTGTAGAACGAGGCGATCGATCGCTTGCCCTTCACGTTGACCAGGCGATCCAGGCGTGCGCGGACCTCGGCCTCGACGGTCGTGAATGCCGCGCTCGTCGTGTCCGAGATCGACTTCGCGTTCACGCCGGCAAGGTAGTGGCCGAGCGTGTACGAGATGATGAAGTAGCCGTCGGCGAGGCCCTGCATGAGCGCGGATGCGCCGAGCCGGTTCGCGCCATGATCGCTGAAGTTCGCCTCGCCGAGGCAGAACAGACCGGGGATCGTGGTCTGCAAGTGGTAGTCGACCCAGAGCCCGCCCATCGTGTAGTGGACCGCGGGGTAGATTCGCATCGGAACGCGGTACGGGTTCTCACCCGTGATCCGCTCGTACATGTCGAACAGGTTGCCGTACTTCTCGCGGATGCGATCCTCACCGTCGCGCTGGATCGCGTCGCGGAAGTCGAGGTACACGCCGCGCCCGCCGGGACCGACGCCGCGCCCGTCGTCGCATTGCTCCTTCGCCGCGCGCGAGGCGATGTCGCGCGGTGACAGGTTGCCGAACGCGGGGTACTTGCGCTCGAGGTAGTAGTCGCGATCGTCCTCGCCGATCTTGTCGGGGTGCTTCGCGGTGTCGGCCTTCGCCTTCGGCACCCAGACGCGCCCGTCGTTGCGCAGCGACTCGGACATCAGCGTGAGCTTCGACTGGTAGTCGCCGCTGACCGGAATGCACGTGGGGTGGATCTGAGTGAAGCACGGGTTGCCAAAGCCGGCGCCGCGCTTGTAGGCGCGATACGTCGACGTGACGTTGCAGCCCTTCGCGTTCGTCGAGAGGAAGAACACGTTGCCGTAGCCGCCAGTCGCGAGGACGACGGCGTGTGCTGCGTGGGACGTGATCGCGCCGGTCACGAGATCGCGCACGACGATGCCCGCGGCACGACCGTTGTCGACGACGAGGTCGAGCATCTCGGCGCGCGGGAACATCGTGACCTTGCCCGCACCGATCTGCCGCTCGAGCGCGGAATACACGCCGAGGAGAAGCTGCTGGCCCGTCTGACCGCGCGCGTAGAACGTGCGCGACACCTGCGCGCCGCCGAACGAACGGTTCGCCAGCGTGCCGCCGTATTCGCGTGCGAATGGAACGCCCATCGCCGCGCACTGATCGATGATGTCGACGCTAACCTCGGCGAGGCGATAGACGTTTGCTTCGCGCGCGCGGAAGTCGCCGCCTTTGACGGTGTCGTAGAACAGCCGGTAGATCGAGTCACCGTCGTTCTGGTAGTTCTTCGCGGCGTTGATGCCGCCCTGTGCGGCGATCGAGTGCGCGCGGCGTGGCGAGTCCTGGAAGCAGAAGCACGCCACGTCGTAGCCGAGCTCCGCGAGCGTGGCTGCGGCGGCGCCGCCGGCGAGGCCGCTGCCGACGACGATGACCTTGTACTTGCGCTTGTTCGCCGGGTTGACGAGGCGCATCTCGAACTTCGCGCGTTGCCACTTCTGTTCGATCGGCCCCGAGGGTGTCCGCGCGTCGAGCTTCAAGGTCATCGGATCGCTCCGAGCAGCACCGCCGTAGGCGGCACCATGTACCCCACGAACAGGAACACGCCGATCGCCGGGCCGATCTTGTCGGCCGGATACTTCGGGTGCCGCAGCCCGAGGGACTGGAGCCAGCTCGAGGAGCCGTGGCCGAGGTGGGACGAGAGCAGGGCGACACCCACAAGGTAGATTCCGTACACCCACGGCTGGCGGAAGCCGTGGACGAACATCGCGTAGGCGCCGCCCGCGCGAACGTCGGTGCCGCCGTTCTGCGGGAGGTGGAAGTACTCCGGCTGGATCTGGCCCGCGGTGAAGTGAAGGATGTGGAACGCGAGGAACGCGAACACGACGAGGCCGGTCCACGCCATCGTGCGGCCGGCGATCGACGACGTGCGACCCTTGAACTTCACGTAGCCGACGGGACCGCGCGCGGCGCGATTGCGCGCGACAAGGCCGATCGCGACGACCACGTGGATCAGCAAGAGGGCGAGGAGACCGGCGCGGACGGGCCACTTCACCTCCCACAGGTTCTGCAGGAAGTTCGCGTACGCGTTGTACATGCTCGGACCGCCGAACATCTGCAGGTGCCCGATCATGTGGATGATCGCGAACAGCAGAAGCCCGAGGCCGGTGAGGGCCATGACGTGCTTCGCGCCTACCGACGAGCGTAGATAGCCAGCGAACCAGCTCATGACGTTGAGACCTACGATGCGGCAACCCGGCGCGCCGTCGCAAGCGCGAGCAGGCAGGGAATGAGACGGTGTTTGCACGGATGAGCCGTGCTCGTTGGTGGTTGTGGCTCGCGATCGTGCTAGGCGACGCGGTGCCGTAGCGGCTCGCCGCGGTCGAGGCGCGCGATGTTGTCGACGACGACATCCGCGATCCGGGAGAACGCCTCCACCGTCGAGCCGGCGACGTGCGGCAACGCGACGACGCGCGCATCGCGATACAGGCCGTCCTCGTCGAGATCGGGCGGCTCGCTCCAGTGCACGTCCAGGCCGACGCCGCCGAGGCGTCCGCTCGCGAGTGCGGCGACGAGCGCGGCGCGATCGATTACGCCGCCGCGGGCGACGTTGATCAACAGCGCTCCGTCGCGCATGGCGGCGAATGCGCGCGCGTCGACGAGCCCGCGAGTCTCGGGGGTGAGCGGGCAGTGGATGCTGATCGCGTCGCACCCGGCGAAGAACGCGACGCGGTCACCGTCGCTCGCGCCGCGGCGCAACGCGCGTACGTGCATGCCGAGCGCGGTGGCACGCTCGGCAAGTGCGGTGCCTGCCCGGCCCATGCCGATCACGCCGAGCGTGCGTCCCGCGAGCTCGATGCCGAGCGGCTCGCCGATCACGCGATCGCGGAGCTTCTGGGCGGCAACGGGAGCGCGGCGCGCGAGCGACAGCAGGAGATACAACGCGCACTCCGCGACCGACACGTGGTTCGTGCCGGGCGCGTTGCACAACGGGATGCCGCGCTCGACGAGCGCCGCGCGATCGATCTGCTCCGTGCCCGCGGCGGGTTGCTGGACGAGGCGAAGCCTGCGCGCAGCGTGGATCACGTCGGCGCTGATCTTCGCGTTCGACGGGAGCAGCACGTCGACCTCGGCGATCGCGTCGGTCAGGGGGATGGCCTGGTCCCAACGCACGAGCGTGGCGCTCGCCGGGAGCCGCGCGGCGATCATGTCGACGATCGGCAGCCAGCCGCTTCCCGTGAACAGCACGCGCATCTCGCGTCGAGAGGCTATCGCTTTTCGCGCCACCAAGCGCGCCGCGACATCCCGAGCATCGTCGGGAGAAGGCCCCCACGGTCGGAGGATCGACTCACCGGCGTGTCGGGTGGTGGGTGGCTAGCGCGCTCGTGATCGAGGCGAGCGACCGTACATTCGCCCGTCTCGTGTGCGCCGGTCGCGCATGCCGATACGGCCAATGCGCAGTCGACTGCACGACTCGCGCATCGGCCCACGAGTTGCTCGTGCGAACGGCTACGATGACCCGTAACAGCGCTTCTGCTCGGTTGGCCGATCGGCGGATCCCCAGTGCAATCGGTCGTGTGCAGTACCTACTGGTAGGTCTGCTCGCGGTCGGTTGCGCGGAGCCAGAGGATCCGATCTACGGCGAGTCGACGCACGAGGTGAACGTTTCGACGTACGTGACGTCGGGCTGCTCGACGTCGGTGGTCGTCGGTCTGTCGAAGCAGATCGCCGAAGAGATCGGGTGCATGAACCCGACGAGCCTCGTGAAGTTCACGCCGGGCGGCAACCTGACGTTCACGAGCACGGCGGTGCTCCCCTACATGAGCGCCGCGGCGAAGACCGCGCTCGAGAGGGTCACGCTCAACAACACGATCCAGGTCAACAGTGGTTTCCGCACGGTCGCGCAGCAGTATCTGCTCTACCGCTGGTACCAGCAGGGTCGCTGCGGCATCACCGCCGCCGCCAGCCCGGGACGCTCGAACCACCAGAGTGGTCGCGCGCTCGACATCGCGAACTACTCGTCGCGGATCACCGCCATGGGCAACCAGGGTTGGTCGCACTCGGTGCCAGGTGATCCGGTTCACTTCGACTATCTGTCGTCTCCGGACATTCGAGGCCGCGATGTGCTCGCGTTCCAGCGCCTGTGGAATCGCAACAACCCGAGCGACCGCATCGCCGAGGACGGTGCGTACGGTCCGCAGACCGAAGCGCGCCTGCGCTCGTCGCCCGCCACCGGCTTCACGCTCGGACCGACGTGCGGTTCGCAGGCGGCTCCCGAGCCGCAACAGCCCGGGCAGCCGCGCGTGCTCGGCGCCGAGGTCGTATCCGTCGACGGTCCGGACAAGGTCGCGCCCGGAACGCATGGCGTGTTCTCGATCATCGTGCAGAACACCGGCAACGTTCCGATCCCGATGGGAACGCGCGTGATGGTCCTCGGCGGCGGCACGAGCCCGCTGCACGATCCGTCGAGCTGGACGTCGCCGTCCGAGGTGGGGCCGCTCGCGGCGGCCATTCCCGTCGGTGAGATGGGCAACGTCGACATCGAGTTCGAAGCGCCGATGGTCACCGAGGAGACGCCGGTGTTCACGCAGTTCGTGCTCTCCGACGGCTCGGATCAGTACGGCGTCCTCGACGTTGCAGTGCGCATCACGCCAAACGGCGACGAGGGCACGAGCGGCGAGAGCGACGACATCCACGACGAGTCGCCCGAGGTCGAAGGTGGTTGCAGCGCCGGTGGCGGTAGCACGAGCTGGGCGCTGATGATCCCGGCGCTCGCGATGTTCCTGCGCCGCCGCCGCCGCCGTTGAACGCGGCACCTGCCGTCACCGCTCGCACTCGCGAGTCGCGCTATGCTGCCCGGCATGCCGGTGTACCGGCTCGATGATCGCCTCGTGTTTCCGCCCGTCCACCTCGCCGAGGATGGACTGCTCGCGCTCGGCGGCGATCTGCGGCCGGAGCGTCTGCTGCTCGGCTACACGAAGGGCATCTTCCCCTGGTACGCGGAGAACCTGCCGATCCTGTGGCACTCCCCCGATCCGCGCATGGTGATGACGACGCGCGATCTGATCGTCCAGCGATCGCTACGCAAGTCCATCCGCCGCCGTCCCTACGAGCTGAAGATGGACACGGCCTTCGTCGCCGTCCTCGAGGGATGCGCTTCCGTCCCGCGCTCCGGGCAGACCGGCACGTGGCTCATCCCCGAGATGGTCGACGCGTACACCAAGCTGCACCAGCTCGGCTTCGCACACTCGATCGAGGCGTGGGACGGCGACACGCTCGTCGGTGGTCTCTATGGCGTCTCGCTCGGCGCCGCCTTCTTTGGTGAGTCGATGTTCGCCCGCGCCGACGACGCCTCGAAGATCGCGTACGTCGCCTGCGTGCGCCAGCTCGACGCGTGGCACATCGGCCTCATCGATTGCCAGGTACACACCGATCACCTCGAGCGCTTCGGTGCCTACGAGGTGCCGCGCCTCGACTATCTCGAGATGCTCAAGGTCGCCCTCGACGAGCCGACCAAGCGCGGGCGCTGGACGTTCGATATCGATCAGGCGGCGTTCGCTGCCTCGGGCGGTGACGTGGTCGCGTCGGTCTGACTGTCCGAGCGCGGCGTTACTTCTTCTTCGAGACTTTGTTCTTGTTGCCCGTGTTGGAGACCTTGGGCTTCTTCTTCGGGTCCGACGAGCTCTTGTACCTGACCGTATTCTTGTTGCCCGCCACCGACAGCTGGTCGACGACGTCGAGGTCGACGGAATTCTGGTTGCCCGCCACGAGGACGTTCTTCGCGGAGCCCGTCAGCTTCGCCTTGTTGCCCGCGATGACGACGTTCTCGCAGACACCGGTCAGCGTGATCGTGGCCTCGTTGCCGCTGATGTTGACGGTCGCGTCCTTCGCGCAATCGACGGTCGCGGTCTGGTGGTTGTCGATGAAGCTTGCATCGGCAGCCGCGACACCGCCGAGAAGACCCAACATCACTACGATCGAACCGAGTTTGATCATGGGGTCCATCCTGCATCAGCCTCGTACGCAAGTCGACATCATCACGACATCAGCGCGTCCCGTCGCGCGTACGATCGTGGCGCCTAGAAATTCACGCGGGCAAACAGATTTCGTACCCCGGCATGACGCGCGATCACGGTGCCCGCTCGAGGTGCGGTCGGAGCGATGCGACCGCGAGCGGCGTGACGATCGGCACGAGTGCTTCGACGATCGCGAGCGCCACCCGCGCCATGCCGCGTGGCGCGAGGCGCCACAGCGCGGCGTGCAAATGGAGCTCGTCGCCGACACGCGCGGCTACCCGCGCACCGAGGTCGGCCCAGCGCAGCGTTCTGCCCGCGATGACGTTCGCGGCCGCTGCACCGAGGCCCGCGGGCACGAGGTCGGCGATCACCGCGCCGAGCGCATCGACCATCGCCCGCGGGAGCTCGGTGCCGAGCACGGTGCTCTCGCACGGCGGGATCGGATCCGGACCCTCGACGAGCTCGCCGCGCGCATCGACCGCGGCGACACGCGCATGGACCTCGTCGGCAAACCAGACCTCCGCGCGCACGCCACGGTACGTGCGGGCATCGGGGACGTCGCGCGGTTGGGCTTCGCGGATGACGGATGCGTCGACGAGACGGGCGATGCCCGCGCCACGCGTGTAGACCACACCGTCGAGCGTGACGCGCTCGATGCCGTCGCGGAGCTCGACGATGCCACGGACACTGACCTCCTCGTCGCCGTTGTCGACGTCGCCATCGGGTCGGTCATCGTGTCGGTCTTCGTCTCGGTCATCGGCGGGATCGGCGCGGGCGAGGAGCGCGACGCGGTCGTGCGGTGCGGGGAGGAACACCGCGGCCATCGGATCGCGCGCGACTCGCGCTGCGCGATCGAGGAACGCCGACGTGAACTCCTCCTCGGTGGTGGTCGTACGAAAGGACCGCGCGAGCGTCGCGAACAACGCGTTCGTCGGGTACGGCCCCGCGTAGCGCAGCTCGGTCACGCCTGCGCGCTGCGCGAGGATCGCGAGGACGTTCATGATCGCGCCGCCGGCACCGGGAGGCAGGGCGCCAGGCGCGGCGATCGCGGGGATCTCGGTCGGTCGCGACCAGTCGACTGCCGACATCGTCGTGAGCACGCGATGGGCGGACGCCGCACGCGATGTAACGGCGTCGGACGTTGTGGGCGCCATGGGCGCGATGATCTCGTGCGCGCGACCGAGGAGCGGATCGTCGACGATCGCGCCCCGCACGACTGCGTTGGCCACGCGAAGCTCGACGAGCGTGTCGCCGTTCCACTCCAGGCGCGCATGCACGAAGCCGTGGCGGTCGACGATCTCGGTCAGGCGGCCATCGACGTCGCGGGTCACCGATAGGGCCCGTTCGCGTCGGGCTCGCCGTCGATGATCGCGAGGTAGTCCTCGTGCGGGCGCAGCGACTCGGGATCTTTCACCCACCACTCGACGAGGCCACACGACATGCACACGAACGCCTCGAGCTCTCCTTGGGTCTTCGACGACCACCACGAGGGGCGGTTCAGGGCGAGCGACTCGCGCGTGTTGCTGTCGCCACGATCGAGGACCGAGAGCGCGTGCGCGATCTTGCGGTTGCCGCACGCCCGGCAGCGTTGCTGGTTCCGCATCGTGAGATCGACGCGGCCGGAAGCCGCGCGCAGCTCGGCGTCGAGCGCGGCAACGGTGGCACGTAGGGACTCGAGGTCTTGGCGCAGGGATTCGAGCTCGGCATCGCGCGCATCGGGCATCTGTGGCGATTGTTAGCGCTTTCGGGGGTGGGTTTGGGGTGTTCGGCCCTTTCGCCGGGGGCCCTGGTTTGGCACCTTCGGCGCGTCTTATGAAGTTAGGCATCGTCAGGGAGACCCGGCCCGAAGAGCGACGGGTCGCTGCGTCGCCCACTAGCGTAGCTCGCTGGGTAAAAGCTGGGTGGGACGTCCTCGTCGAGAAGGGTGCCGGTGACTCGGCCGCGTTTCCCGACGCGCAGTACGACGAAGCCGGCGCGAAGCTCGTCGATCGCGCGGAAGCGTGGGAGGCGGACATCGTCCTCAAGCTGCGGCCCCCGCTGGATGCGGAGGTCGCTCAGATGCGAGAGGGCGCGACGCTCGTCTCGTACATCTTCCCGTCGGAGAACGCCGAGCTGCTCGCGTTGCTGGCGGCGCGCAAGCTGACGGTGCTCGCGATGGACCAGGTGCCGCGCATCTCGCGCGCACAGAAGATGGACGCGCTGAGCTCGATGGCGAACATCGCCGGGTACCGCTCGGTGATCGAGGCGGCGAATCGCTTCGGCTCGTTCTTCACGGGACAGATCACCGCGGCCGGCAAGGTGCGGCCCGCGAAGGTGCTCATCATCGGCGCGGGAGTCGCGGGGTTGGCGGCGCTCGGTGCCGCGCGCGGACTCGGTGCGATCGTGCGCGCGTTCGACGTGCGCCCGGCCGTCGAGGATCAGGTGAAGTCGCTCGGCGGCGAGTTCCTGACCGTGTCGATCACGGAGTCGGGCGAAGGGCAGGGCGGCTACGCGAAAGAGATGTCGAAGGAGTTCCTCGACGCTGAATACGCGCTGTTCCGCGCGCAGGCGAAGGAGGTCGACATCGTCATCACGACGGCGCTGATCCCGGGTCGCGCGGCTCCAAAGCTGTGGTTCACCGACATGGTCGAGCTCATGAAGCCCGGCTCGGTCGTCGTCGATCTCGCGGCCGAGAAGGGCGGCAACTGCGAGCTGACCAAGCCGGGCGAGGTGATCGTCCACCACGGCGTCACGATCGTCGGCTACACGGACCTCGCGAGCCGCATGCCGAACGTGGCGAGCGAGCTCTACGGCACCAACCTCCACCACTTCCTCGAGGAGATGGGCGGCGCGGCGAAGCACGCGATCGATCACGACAACGACGCGGTTCGTCCCGCGCTCGTTCTCGAGAACGGCGAGACGCGCTGGCCGCCTCCGCCGCCGAAGAAGGTGGAAGCGCCTCCGCAGGCGCCCGCGAAGGCGGAGCCCGAGGGCAAGTCCCCGTACCGAGAGCCACCCGCGCCTGCCCATGCGCCCGCGAAGCCGCACGGCCACGGACACGCGGTGAAGCCGCCGAGCAAGACGGTCGGCACGATCATGGCGATCGTCGGCATCCTCGCGGCGATCGCCTTCGTCTACCTGCGCTACGGCCAGGCCGACGCGATCGCGAGCGAGTCCACGCGCGAGTTGCTCCAGCACCTCACAGTGTTCGTGATGGCGATCTTCGTCGGGTTCCAGGTCGTGTGGAACGTGACGCCAGCGCTGCACACGCCGCTGATGTCCGTTACCAACGCGATCAGCGGCATCATCGTCGTCGGCGGATTGCTCGGCGCTCGCTCGCTGTTCGGACTGCAGACCTCGGTGATCGTCGCCATCGTCGCGACGCTGTTCGCCACCATCAACGTCGCCGGCGGGTTCCTCGTGACCCGTCGCATGCTCGCGATGTTCAGGAAGTAATCCGATGCCATTCCTGAACTCACAGATCCTGATCGACACTGCGTACCTCGTCGCGGGTGTCCTGTTCATCCTGTCGTTGCGCGGCCTCTCCTCGCAGGAGACGGCGCGTCGCGGAAATCTGTACGGTGTGATCGGCATGGCGATCGCCATCGCCGCCACGCTCGCATCGAACCCGCAGCTCGGCGGCAAGTTCCATCCGGCCCTGTTCGCCGCGATCCTCGTCGGCGGTTGCATCGGCGCCATCATGGCCGCGCGCGTCGGCATGACGCAGATGCCAGAGCTCGTAGCGCTCCTGCACTCCTTCGTCGGCGTTGCAGCCGTGCTCGTCGGGTACGCCCTCGACTTCGCGGGCACGCCCATCGAGGGGCAGGTCGAGGTCGGTCCGCCGAGCTTCACCCACCGCGTCGAGATCTTCATCGACGTCTGGATCGGCGCCATCACCACGACGGGCTCCGTCCTCGCGTTCTTGAAGCTCCGCGGCTCGGTCTCCGGAAAGCCGCTCCTCCTCCCGGCGCGTCACTTCCTGAACCTCGCGATGCTCGCGGGATCGATCGTCGCGGGCGTCCTCTATTGCAGCGACGGCAACCAGCTCGGCTTGCACATCGGCACGGCCATCGCGTGCGTGCTCGGCGTTCACCTCGTCGCCGCGATCGGCGGCGCGGACATGCCGGTCGTCGTTTCGATGCTGAACTCCTACTCCGGGTGGACTGCTTCTGCCGCGGGCTTCATGCTCGGCAACGATCTGCTCATTATTACGGGCGCGCTCGTCGGCTCGTCGGGCGCGATCCTTTCGTACATCATGTGCCGCGCGATGAACCGTTCGATCTGGAACGTCATCTTCGGCGGCTTCGGCGCCACGCCGCCCAAGGCGTCGGGCGACAAGGCCCAACAACCGGCGGGCGAGGTCCAGGACATCGACGCCCCGACGCTCGCCACGGCGCTCAAAGAAGCCAAGTCCGTCATCATCATCCCGGGCTACGGCATGGCGGTTGGTCGCGCGCAGCACGCGGTGCGCGAGTTGACCGAAGTGCTCCGGGCACGCGGCACGCAGGTGCGCTTCGCGATCCATCCGGTCGCGGGCCGTTTGCCCGGTCACATGAACGTGCTGCTCGCGGAAGCGAACGTCCCTTACGACATCGTCCTCGAGATGGACGAGATCAACGCGGACTTCCCGACGACGGACGTCGCGATGGTGATCGGCGCGAACGACATCGTGAACCCCGCCGCCGAGGACGACCCGACGTCGCCGATCGCGGGCATGCCCGTGTTGCAGGTGTGGAAGTCGAAGCTCGTCATCGTCAACAAGCGCTCGCGCGCGGCGGGCTACGCCGGCATCGACAACCCGCTGTTCTACAAGCCCGTCACCAAGATGCTGTTCGGTGACGCGAAGGACGCGGTCGAGAAGGTCGTCGCCGCGCTCAAGGCTTCGTAGGGACGAGATCATCCCTCCGAGACCCCGGTAGGGATGTCGCAACGAGCACGGCTTCATCGTGACGAAGCGAGTGATCGTGCGGCAGCTCGCAATGGCGGCGTTCTATTCTCGCGTGTCCCGTGCACGTGTTCGGGGATGCGACCACGTCCACGCGCTCCGCATCGTCGCGCGGGCGTGGTGTCGCGTGCTCTGGACGTGCTGGCAGAAGCGCGAACCGTACGACCCGACCAAGCACCGCGCCGCGCGCGATCACACGCTTCGACTCGTCGAACAGGAGGCCGCGTGACGCGACGACGCTTGACACAGGATGTCTCACACGCGACGGCGTGGCGAGTCTTTCGACGGCCGGTGACTAAGATCGTTTTCGGACCAGACCGTCGCTTCGTGGTCCGCGCGCGCCATCTCCCGTTTCGAGGCTGCCCTCACTGCTTGCTGTCCTGCTCGAGCCGCTCTTACAGCCTCTCGAAGATCGCTCGAAGTCCGGGGCGGATCGTGATCGGGCGTCGGGCGGGTCGCGCGGGTGGACGATTCTCGCCGGTGGCAGAGCTAAAGTGCTTCGTTGATGAAGCGCTCGACGATCGACGCGTCGCGGCCCAGCTCCGGGTGCAGCAGCTTGACGACAGCGTCGCGTTCCATCACGCCATGGCGTGCGAGCCACACGGTTCCCATGCCGCCCTCGGCGAGAAACTTGGTGATGGTGTAGCCACCCACCGTCGTATCGATCATCAGCCACCAGTGTACACGTCAGGTCGCGACGCCGCCCGACGACTAGGCCTGCGTACGAGGGCGGTAGGTGTCCGGCCATTCCTCCTCGAGGAGCTCGAGGAAGGCATCGAACGACGCGCCGGCGCAAAGCTCGAGCCCGAACAACCAACACTGCACCATCACCACGTCGACCGAGCTCTTCACGGGACTTGCCGAACGCATACATGTTGACTCGGCCAGTTCTGCGGATCTGGAGGGCGCTTGCCAGGCGGCGGAGTTGCAGCGGATTGCGAGGGGTTCCACGGGCCACAGGGCGAGTGGACGGCGAGAGTAGGGGCCCAACGAGCGGGAGCACGGCGGCGGTTCGTTCGCCCGACGGGGCGTTGGTTCGGGTCGCGGTGAAGATTGGGCACAGGATGCCAGCGCGCGTACAATGCGTGCGTTCCATGGCGCTCGACTGGGAACCGTTGCCCAAGCCCAAACCGGGTCGGGAGAAGGAGTTCGACGACCTGTTCCGCAAGCTCGAGGACGCGCGGGGGCAGCGGCGCGACCGGTTGCTCGAGTGGTTCGCCAACGTGAGTGATCCGGCGTTTTCGCTGATCGGCGCGCCACGCGTGGGCTACGACGAGGCGGCCGACGAGTGGCTCGTGACGCGCGTCGAGAAGCAGCAGCGGATGGAAGAGCTCGAGGAGATCCAGAGCGAGATGCGCGGCTACTGCGTGCTCGTGCTGCTTCCCCCATGCGACGGGTTCCCGGTCTACTCGAATTACGTCGGCTCGGATTCGCTCGAGCGGTACGCGTTCAATGCAGAGCTCGTCCTTGCCGAGCGCGAGCTGATCGGCGACGAGCTATGGGAGCGTGCGCATACGGCGATGTTGCCGGAGACCCTCGCCGAATTCGCGGAGAAGTTGCACGAGGCAGCGCAGCGCTTCGTGCTCGAGCGCGGCTTGCCCGGGCACGTCGAAACGATCCGCGAACCGGTGTTCCCCGAGGGTTCGCAGGAGCGACGCGGACACGTGTTGTTCGCAGCGGCGAAGTGGGCGACGTACTGGTCGTATCGCGGCCACGGCATGATGCCGGTCTAGCCGTTTACGGCTTCCACGGCATGTACGGCGGCGGCGACGCTTCGAAGAAAACCGACGGAGCGGATGCCGTGCCGACGAACGCGGACCAGCGCATGGGATCCTCGTCGAGGTAGGTCGACGCGTAGACCATCACGCCCTGCGCGCCCTCGGTGCGGGCGAGCTCGACGCGCGCGCCGATCTGGGCGAAGTCGAACGCGCCGTCGTCAAGTGCGTGCATGCCGGCCCACACCTGGCGCGTTCCACGCTCCGCGATGAAGCCCCGCGCGAGCGTCGCCCAGTCGGTGCATGCACCGTCTTCGATCGACCAGTAGATCATCGGCGTGATCGCGTCGACGATCTCGCGATCGAGCCACGCGAGAGAGTCCTGGTGGTAATCGCGCAGGCCCTGGCTCGTCGAGCAACCGGTCAGCGGTTCGTAGATTCCCCACACCGCGGCGGACAGCTTCGCGCTCGGACGCGTCGCGACGAGCGCCGCGTGGATATCGGCGACCATCGTGTCGACCTGCGCGCGCATGAACATCGACCACGTCAGCGACGTGTTCTGCGCCTTCGCTGCGTCGAACGCGGCCTGTGTGATCGCGTCGTGCGAGTAGTCCGCGCCCGGTGCGCGAATGCGATCGAGGTGTAGCCCGTCGACGCTGTAGTTCGCGAGCAGGTCCGTGACGACCGCGACGACGTGCGCGCGCACGGCGGGGTTGCCGGCGGTGAACCAGCGGTACTCGCCATCCGCGTTCACGCCCGAGGAGTTCACGGCAAGCCACTCGGGATGTGCGTGGAGCGGATGCGGCTTCGTTCCCTCGGCGACGGGCATCGCGAGCGCGGCCGGCCACGCGGTGAACACGTTCACGTACGCGTGCAGCTCCATGCCGTGTGCGTGTGCGCGATCGATCGACACCTGGAGTGGATCCCATCCGGGATCGCGACCGAGCGCACCGAGACGGCGCGACCACGGCTCGTGCGCCGAGTGATAGTACGCGTCGCCTTCCGCGCGCACCTGCACGAACACGGCGTTGAAGTTCGCGGCTGCGGCGCGATCGATGATCGCCTCGAGCTGTGCGCGTGTTGTCCACGCGAACCGCGTGATCCAGATGCCGCGCATCTCGCCCGTGGCCGGTTGTGCATCGATGTGCGCATCGACCGCCGCGTCCTCGACGGATGCATCCGGTGCCTCGCCCGGCGGGCTCGAACAAGCCGCGACGAGTGCAAGAGCGATCGATGCCTTCACACGCGCGCGACGTGCAGCATCCCGGCCATGCGCACGCACCAGCGATTCCGCGGGCATCGCGGCGAGCACCGCCGAAACTGCCGACGGTCGACTGCAACCGTTCGTGCTCATGCAATCAGCGCAGCGTCTTTACGATTTCGAGCGCGGTATCGACGTGCGCGCCGAACCGGATCATCGAGTCGAAGCGATGGCGCACGACGCCCGCCTTGTCGAACACGAACGTCACGCGCGGCGGGAGGCCGAGCGACTTCTTCAGGCCCCAATCCTTCGCGACCGCGTGGCCCGGATCCGAGAGCAGCGTGAACGGGAGGCGATGGTTCGCCTTGAACTTCGCGTGCGAGGTCGTGTCGTCGCTCGAGATGCCAATGACGTCCGCGCCGGCATCGGTGAAGTCCTGGTACGAGTCGCGAAAGCTACATGCCTCGCGCGTGCACCCGAACGTCTCGTCGGCCGGATAGAAGTACACGACGAGAGGCTTGCCGAGCTTCTCGCGCAACTTCACGGGGCCGCTTTCGCCGACCAGCGTCGAGTCCGGCATCACATCTCCGACCTTTAGCTCCGGCATGCGCGGAGCCTACACCGGCGGGAGCGTTTCGCTACAGGTCGCGGCGGATGTAGAACTGTCCCTGTGCAGCGACGCCACTGGTCGGTTCGAACACCGTGTCGGCGGTCGGCGCCGCGACCCAGCCCGCGCCGGGATCGAGGTGCGACGGGTCGTAGTCGAACGAGCCCATCACGAGCGTCCGGAATGTCGCGCCGATGTGCGTGCCCTTCCAGATCTTGAGGTCCGCACCGATGCCGAAGAAGCCCTCGGGCATCGCCTTGGTGTCGCGGATGCGCTCGTCGCCGTACGGAACCGACACCTTCGTTACCTCGAGGCCCGCGCCCAGCTGCACGTACGCGCGCAACCACGACGCGACCTGCGTACGCACGCCGATCGCGCCGCTGAGGAGGCCGCTCGTGCGATCGATCGGTAGATCCATCTCGTTCGTGACGTCAGCCGAGCTGTACATGTCGA
>JBJXGN010000179.1:0-10875 GCA_046160585.1 Kofleriaceae bacterium | reverse complement strand
GCTCACCGTGAAGCGAAGGTCGACGAGCCCGTCGAAGACACGCGCCGGCTGCTTCGACGAGTTGTTGGCTGCGTGCTCGGCGTCCGTGTGGTTCGCGCGGCTCACATCGCTGACCGTACTCCCTTTCGGTCCACTCGCGGTGCCCATCGAGCTACGCGCGATGAGCTGGACCCAGTGCTGGAGCGTCGATTGGCGCTGCGTCTCGAGCGCGCCGTCGGCGGCTGCCTCGACGGCGGCGGTCGCGCCGTCGAAGACCGCGAAGCCCGCGTCGGGGTTCGTCTCCATCAGGTTCACGAGCACGCTGTTGGTGAGAAACCGCGAGGTCTTTGTGGCGTAGGTGTGCATGTGCCCCATGAACGCTCCGGCCTGCGCGCCGATGAAGTCGGCCAGCACGTCTTGCTCGTTGCGCGGCGACGCGTCGGTTCCGTCCCGCGATCCGATCTCCTTGCCGCCCTTCTTGACGCCCTCCTTCACCGCCTCGGTGACGAACAAGACGAGCTGCGGCGCCACGTCCGAACGCGTCTCGTGCGATGGGCCGTACATCGGAGCTTTGTGAAATGGCTGGATCGGCGCGGGCGAGATCCTCGTGTGCGATGCGATCGAGGTGAACGCGGCACCGGCGACCTTCGCCACGTTGCCCGCGATTCCCGCCGTGACCATGTCGAGCGCCGCCCACGCGAGGGTCTCGACGAGCGACGGGGACGCCGCCCGCGGCTGCTGGCGCTTGAAGTCTTTGATGTTCCCGTTCGCCTTCGTGACGCCCTCGCGACGCATGTTGTACAAATCGAGGATCGCCGCCTGGTACTTCTCGCGCTTCTCCTCGAGCTTCGCGATGTGGGCAGGCTCGACGCGCAGGCGCGGTGTCTTCGGGTCGTAGGTCGCGTCGATCTTCGTCTGGGTGTCGTGTTTGAACGCCTCGTCGCGTGCCCGCTGGCGCTCCTCCTCCTGCTGCCTCGTGGTGGTCGCCGCTCGCTCGGCGTGCGTCGGCGAACCCTGATGATGCGCTCGCCCCCGCACCGCGAGCCGGACCTGTTCGGAAGGTCGAGCTCCCATGTGCCAGATCGCGCTCAACGTGACGACCGCGTTCACTTCCGTTTCGGTCGTCGGATGAAACGCGAGCACCAGCTGATCCATCGTCCCCTCGTGAGACGGCCGCAGACGATGTGGCGACGACACGATCGTCACCGCCGGGTCTCCCTCGATTCGCATTGCCACGCCTGCTTCGGACGTCGCATCCGTGTTGAAGAGTGAAAACGCCTTGGTCGTCCGCACCCCGACCACCTGATCGCCGAGATCGAGCGGTGCGACGGCGATCGCACTCGCGGCCGGGGTCCCGGCCTTGGCAACAACGGTGTCGACGTCGATCGGCGAGGTTCGTCGCGACGTCTTCTTCTGCTGCTGGATCGAGCTCGCCTCGGTTGCGGTCGACTTGTGGGGGCGTTGCTCGCGCACGCGGTCGTCAGGCATACGCAGACCACTCGTGTATGGCTGGTCGAAGTTGCGAGGATTTTCGCGATCGCAGTTTCCCAAGTGAAAGCGCACCCTTCCGCGGCCGAGACGCCTCGATGCAAGGTTCGAAGTGCTCCATCGACACCCAGTTCGAGGACTGCGATCTTCGTGGGGCGAATCGAGCGGCGTCGATTCACGGTCCTGCGAATCGCCTGCTCGGTTGTCCGAGGAGCTCGATGGCTGTGTCGAGCTGAACGATGGCGACTTCACGAGCGACGAGGACGAGCGTCGGCAGCAGGCAACAACGCTGACGGTCTCCGCTGTTACCATCACGCCACGTGATCCTCGCGGGCAGGTACGAGCTCGAGCGCCGGCTCGGCGGCGGCGGAATGGCGGAGGTGTTCCTCGCGCGTCTCGTCGGCAAGGAAGGATTCTCGAGGCACGTCGCGATCAAGCGCGTGCTCGCACACCTCGCGACCGACGAGGCGTTCGCGAAGATGTTCGTCGCCGAGGCACAGATGTGCGCGAAGCTCGTGCACCCGAACATCGTGTCCGTGCTCGACTTCGATCGCGACGAGGAGGGCAGACCCTTCCTCGTCATCGAGCTCGTCGACGGTCCAAGTCTCGCAGAGCTCGCCGACGGCGGGGCACTTCCGATCGGAGCGGCGCTTCACGTCGCGTGCGAGCTGTTGCGCGGGCTCGCGTACGCGCACGATCTGCCGGGCGAGGGCGACGTGCGCGGGGTCGTTCATCGCGACATCTCTCCGCACAACGTCCTCTTGTCGTGGGAGGGCGCCGTCAAGGTGTCCGACTTCGGGATCGCGAAGGCACGCGCGGCGAGCGGCGTCACGGCGAGCGAGCTACTCAAGGGGAAGCCCGCCTATATGAGCCCCGAGCAGGCGAACGGCGAGCCGCTCGACGGACGGAGCGACCTGTTCGCCGTCGGGGTCGTGTTGTGGGAGCTGCTCGTGGGGCGCTCGCTGTTCGCGGGTCACACGACGCAGGAGACGCTCGCGCGTGTGTTGTTCGCGCCGATTCCGTCCCCGCGATCGATCCGGCCGGAGCTGCCAACGGACGTGGACGTTGTCGTGATGAAGCTGCTCGCGCGCGAGAAGCACGATCGCTACGCCGGCGCCGACGAGGCGATCGCCGCGCTCGTCGCGTGCAAGGATCACCCACGCGACGGTCGCGAACAGCTCGTCGCGCTGCTCGCGGATCGCTTCGCCGCCGACGCGCCGCAACGCCGGCGCTCGTTCGCCGACGTGCCGACCGTGCGCACGCCGGCGGAAAACGCGCCAACCCTCCCAGCGCCGCGGGACGCGACACGTGCGCGCAAGCGACGCCGGTTGGTCATCGGTGCGATCGCGCTGCCGGCGATCGCTGCCACGAGCGTCGTCATCGCGACTCGGTTGTCTACCGAGGACGCCGTGTCGCCCCACGCACTCGATGCCGCTATCGTGGTCGATGCGGGTCCGAACGATCCGGAGCTTGTCGCAGAACGCGCGAAGTGGATCGCAGCAGCCCAAACGACCAAGGGCGTACATCCATTCCCACCACCAGACGAGAAAGCGGTGGAACCACTCGCGTACTTCGATCAGATTCGCACCGAGGTTCGACGGCTGTTCGGCGAGCGCGGCGAGGTCGCGCATTTCAGCGTGAATGGGATAGGGCCCGATGGCCGGCTCGACGCCACGGCGCTCGGGCACGGAATGACGATCGCGTTCCGATTTCGCCCGCCGACCGAGGACGGTTTTCACTGCGTCGAGGTTTCCTCCCACTCGAAGGACCAGCCTCGCTTCAAGATGATGCTTGTGGCGAACGAGGCGTACTGCCGGGGGTTCATCTGGCACGGGGGAGCGCCGCAATGTACTGGTGCCGAGCTCTACAACCGCGCTGTTGCCCTCGGATATCGACCGACCGCACGAGGTTATCTGTACGCTGGGCTTCAGGACGGGCGCTGGCGCCTGCTCGTACCCGGGAACAACTCGTTCGATGGGTGGACGCCAAACGACTGCCACTGACTCCCGTCGCAACTGTCACAAACACGATCGACACGGTCTGTCTTCCACCACGATTCCCGTACGGCCAAATCGCTGACGCGAGTAACCTCAAATTCATGCGCCGGTCGCTTGTAGCGATTTCGGTCTCGTCTAACATCACGCGGCCGATCCACGTGGGGACGTGGTGGTGCTGGGACGACGACGGTGATCACGCAACCTGAAAAGCCAACAGCTCCGCATCAGCACCACATCATCAAGGAGACGTCGGAGTCGCTCTCCGATCTCTTGACTGACGAGTTCAAGCGCAACGGCTACAAGCGCGTCCACATCATCGAAGAGGCTCCGAAGGCGGAGTCGATCGAAGGCAAGCTCCCCGCGGTCAGCACGTACCTGTTCAACGTATCGATCGATCCCGAGGGCTTCGACGCGACGCCGGCCGCCGAGGTCGTCGAGGTCGCGCTCCCCGACGGATCGCTCAAGGAGTACGCACGCCGCCGTCGCCTCTGGGTGCGTCTCGACTATTTGATCTCGGCGTGGGCGCAGACCCCCGAGGACGAGCAGCTGCTGCTCGGCCTCGTGATCCGCACGCTGCTCGAGAACGCGGCCGTCAAACGCGAACGGCTTCGCGGCATCTCGTACGACGAGGACTTCGAGCTCAACTGGCTCATGTCGACGCGCCTCGATGAAGGAACGCTGTCTCGCTTCTGGGGAAGCTTGCAGCAGCCGATCCGCCCCGCGATTCAAGCGTGGACCGCAGTGCCGATCCTTCCGATGGGACTCGAGGAGTTCAAGCGCGTGCAGTCGCGCCAGCTCGAGTACAAGAGCATCACCGATCCTCGGATCTCCGAAACGGGACCGAGCGGCAACCCCTTCCTCGGCGCGAAGCGCCTCGATCTCGGAGGCGGCGCGGGGAAGAAATGATCTGGTTCATGCTCTCTCGCGCATGGTGCGTGTGAGGGCGGACGTCCAAATCCCGGATGACATCCGGGTGAGGTAGTCGGGCGAAGACCACCGGCACCTTTGTACAAGGAGAAGAGCGAATGGCTACTAGCTACCTGAGCCCAGGCGTATACGTCGAAGAAGTCGATCGCGGATCCAAGCCCATCGAGGCCGTCGGTACGAACACCGTCGGTTTCCTCGGTGAGTCCTCGAAGGGCCCGCTGAACGAGGCCGTCCTCATCACCAACTGGTCGCAGTTCGTGAAGACGTACGGCGACTTCAAGGATTGCAGCGAGCACCTCGCACACGCGATCTACGGCTTCTTCAACAACGGCGGTTCCCGCTGCTTCGTCGTGAACGTCGGCAGCCCGGAGTCGGCACCGCCCCCCAAGGCGGCAGCTCCGGCCGGCGACAAGAAGGACGAGAAGGCGGCCGCGGCCCCGGCGACGGGTGGCGGTGGTCGTGAGGGTCTCTACATCGGCAAGGACGGCGGCCCCGGCGCCCGTACCGGCCTCAAGTGCTTCGAGGAAGTCGACGAGATCGCGATCGTCGCGGCTCCCGGCCAGGTCTCGCCCGCGGTCGCCGACGCGATCCTCTCACACTGCGAGACGCGCAAGGATCGCTTCGCGGTCCTCGACTCGCCGGAGACGATCACCGGTGGCGTCGACAAGCTCCCGAAGCCGCGCGACTCGAAGTACGGCGCGTACTACTTCCCGTGGATCCAGGTCTATGACCCGGACAAGGGCAACATCTTCGTTCCGCCCTCGGGCCACATCTGCGGCGTGTACTCGCGCGTCGACTCGGAGCGCGGTGTCCACAAGGCACCGGCGAACGAGATCGTCCGTGGCGCGCTTGGCCTCAAGTACAACGTCTCGAAGGGCGAGCAAGACCTGCTCAACCCGAAGGGGATCAACGCGATCCGCTTCATGACCGGCGCGATCCGCATCTGGGGCGCTCGCACGCTCTCGACGGATCCGAGCTGGCGTTACATCAACGTCCGCCGCCTGTTCATCATGGTGGAGTCGTCGATCGAGCGCGCGACCCAGTGGGTCGTGTTCGAGCCGAACGACCATCGCCTGTGGAAGCGCGTGCAGCGCACCATCACCTCGTTCCTCACGCTCATGTGGCGTACGGGCGCGCTGATGGGCACGGCGCCGGAGCAGGCCTTCTACGTCAAGTGCGACGAGGAGACCAACCCGCCCGAGGTCATCGACGCGGGTCAGCTGGTCGTCGAGATCGGTCTCGCGCCGGTGAAGCCGGCCGAGTTCGTCATCTTCCGGATTGGCCAGATGGCGTCCGGTGGCGGCGTCGAGGAGTAACAAGAAGTAGGTCGTAACCGACTACCGTTCAACGCAGATCTTCTTGGTTGGGCGGTGCTCGTGGAGGGAAGAATCCCGACTACGACCTCGTAAGACACAACCACAAAGCGGGCGGTCAGAAGCGATGCAGCTCGGACCGGACCCGACGGCTCAAAGGGTAGAGACTCGAGAAAACGTTCAGGGGGATCGTCGGTGTCCACAACGCGAGCGTTGTGGTTGCCGATGGGCTCCCGGCCGGGCCGGCGAACTAACGAACGCAAAGAAGGACAGGAACTCGAATGGCGGGACACGATAAACGTAATCACACCGGTGGACGCTTCATGCTCGACGTCGCCGGCCACAACGTCGGCTTCGTCCAGAGCTTCAGCGGCCTCAACTACGAGGCCGTCATCGCGGAAAACGCGATGGGGCAGGACCTGCACGTCAAGAAGCACGTCGCCACCATCAAGCCGACCGAGGCGAAGGTGAAGATGGGTATCGGCCTTGGCAAGGGCATGTACGAGTGGATCCGGCTCGCCTTCATGAAGAAGTTCGAGCACCGCTCCGGCGCGTTCACGGCGGCCGACTTCGACTTCAAGGCGACGTCGATCGTCACCTTCCACGACGCGCTGGTCACCTCGATCACCGTCCCGAAGCTGTCGGGTGACGCCAAGGAAGCGTGCTACTTCGACATCACGTTCGACGCCGAGCGCATCGAGCACGCGCCGGCCGGCGGCGAGGACCTGAAGTCGAAGATCGCCACGAAGCAAAAGGCGTGGCTCGCCGCGAACTTCAAGCTCGAGATCGACGGTATGGACACCAAGACCTGCGGTGTCATCGAGTCGTTCACCTGGAAGTGCTCGGTCACCCGTGACTACCAGGGCTCGACCCAATGGGCGCAGATCACGCCGGCTGCAGTCACGGTGCCGAACATCGTGTTCGAGATCGGCTACCGCGAGCACAAGGGGTGGGCTGACTGGGCCAAGGAGTGGTTCGTCACCGGCAACCGCAAGGACGAGCACGAGAAGAACGGCCGCATCGTCTTCCTCGGCCCGGACCAACAGGAGGAGCTCGGCGAGATCAAGCTCACCCACTGCGGCCTGGTCAAGCTCGAGGACGGCGAGTCGAAGGCGAACGCCGAGTCCATCAAGCGCTTCAAGGTCACGATGTACGTCGAGGAGATGGAGTTCGTTCTCAAGTACGTCGACGCGTGATCGTCGTGTAATTGAGGGCTGGCTCAGCTGAAAGCGCTGGGCGGTCGAAGTAGGATGCGGGCGCTCGCGAGGGTGCCCGCATCGTCGTTTTCGGGGCGGGCGTTTTGATCAGGGCGAGCACAGGAAGAGGGAACCACGGCCGATGGCGTTCAAGACTGAATTTCCGTTTCGCCTCCCGCGCGGATACGTCGACAAGGACGGGAACTTGTATCGCGAAGGTGTGATGCGGCTCGCGACCGCACGCGACGAGATCCTGCCGCTGCAGGACTATCGCGTGCAGAGCAACCGCGCGTATCTCGTGATCGTGTTGCTCTCGCGCGTGATCACCAAGCTCGGTGACTACACCAGCATCTCGGTGGACACCGTCGAGAACTTGTTCTCGACCGACCTCGCGTACCTCCAGGAGTTCTACCGGAAGATCAACGAGGAGGGCGGAGCTCCCAAACATCACGTGGCGTGCCCCAAGTGCCAGCACGAGATGAACGTCGACATGGTTACCGGCGCCGTGCTCGCCGAGGATGGAGGTAGTGGCCAGGCTGGCCCGGGGTGAACTGGGCGGCGGTCGCTACATATCCGCGCGAGCAGCTCTACCAAGAGATTTCGTACATCGCGTACCACTTCCACTGGTCCGCCGACGACATTCTCGACATGGAACACGAAGAGCGTCACATGTGGCTTCGCGAGATCGCTCGCATCAATCGCGAGATCAACGAAGCCAGAAGACGATGACGACTCTGAAGCAAGACACGACGAGGTAACTGACCATGCGCATGCGACCGTCCGCAGATCCGAGAGCACCTGGCATCTATCAAACGTTCGACGCGGTGGCGCCGCCACCGCTATCGATCGCGAACACGCGAATCGCTGGATTCGTCGGCACCACGCAAAAGGGGCCGATGAACGTCCCGACACGTCTCCAGAACTGGGACGAGTTCGTCGAGACATACGGCTACATGACGGACACGTACACGTCCGACGCCGTGTACGGCTTCTTCCAAAACGGCGGCAACGACTGCTGGATCAACCGCGTCGCTCACATGCCGAAGGAGGGGGAGACCGAGGGCCCCGAGCATGCGGGGTGCGCGGCGTGCATCCAGGTCGATGACTGGAGCAAGCCGTCGCTGAAGATCCGCGCGCTCAACGAGGGCGCGTGGGGCAACATGATCTGGTTTCGTTGCGTTCACGCACCGGGCGCGCAAGCGCTGCTGACCCGTGACCTCGACATCGGCTCCGGTGAGGCACACGTCAACACGACGCGTGGCTTCGAGGTCGGCTCGCTCGTTCGCATCTACGATCGCGAGAACTCCGACTACATCGTCATCACCGAGGTGAGCGACAAGCTCGTCAAGTGGAGCACCTCGACGCCGGTCAATCGCCGTCACCGCGCCGCTGCTCCGACCCACCTCGAGATCATGACGTTCGAGCTCCACCTCGCGATGAAGGATCGCCGCGAGGTGTTCAAGGGGCTCCAGATGCATCCCTCGTCGCGAAACTACGCGCCGCGCGTGGTCTCGCAGCGCAGCCGCTTGGTGCGCGTCGAGGATCTCGAGACGAAGTCGCCCGTGCCGCACAACTTGCCCGAGCCGCTCGCGATGACGCGCCTCTCCGGTGGGCGCGACGGGCTCGAGGCGATCACGCCCGAGGACTATCTCGGTCACGATCTCGGCCCGGGACAGCGCATCGGCCTGTACGGCCTCGCCGCGAACGAAGAGGTCGGCTTGCTGTCGATCCCCGACGCGATGTGGCTGTACGAGCGCGAGCCTGGACCCTCGGGCGAGCTCAAGGCACAGCGGCTCCAGGACGCGATGATCAACATTTGCGAGAACCAGAAGGACCGATTCGCGGTCCTGGACATCCCGCAGAGCAAAGACGTCGAATGGGTTCGTCGCTGGCGCCGCCGGACCGACAGCTCGTTCTGCGCGTACTACTGGCCGTGGCTCAAGGTCACCACGACCGAAGAGAAGTCGCGGATCGTTCCGCCCTCGGGACACCTCCTCGGGTGCTATGCCCGCCGCGACGTCTCGGATGGCGTCCACACCGCTCCCGCCAACCTAGAGATCACCGGCGCCGAGGATGTTTCGCTCCGGATCACCGAGGATCACATCGGCCTCCTCAACAGCGATGCGGTGAACACCTTCCGCCTCCAGCGCGGAGTTCGTGCCTGGGGCGCACGGACCTCGTCGTCGGACCCACAGTGGCGCTATATCCCAGTTCGACGTCTTTTCATCATGTTACGTCGCTCGATCGAGGCGGGATACGCCTGGATCACGTTCGAGCCCAACGACGGTCGTACCTGGGATCTCGTGCGTGACAGGACGACGCTTTTCCTGGCGGATCTTCACGCCAAAGGGATGTTGGCTGGAGGGAATCCCGAACAGGCGTTCTTCGTAAAATGCGATGCTGAGAACAACCCACATGACCAGGTGGACTCAGGCATGTTGATTTGCGACATCGGCGTGGCTCCTGTCTCCCCCGCCGAGTTCATCATGATCTCGCTCACGCAAACGATGAACAATCCACAGTCGGTATAGGAGTTCTTCATGGCTCGCATCCAACCACTTCCCGTTTTCTGCTTTCACGTCTCCCTCGACTTCAGTGGTGGAGCGACCGGTGTCGCGTTCTTCAAGAGCGTCGGCGGCCTCAAGTACGAGACGGAGATGGTTCCGGTGCGCGAGGGTGGTGTGAACGACACGACCTGGCAGCTCGTCGGCGCCACCAAGTGGTCGAACTTGATACTCAAGCAGGGATACACGGGTTCTTCGAAGCTGCTCGAGTGGCGTGAGTCGTGGCTCGATCGCGAGAAGGACAAGGTCCGTATCAACGGCACGATCACACAGCTCGACGGCAACCTCTGCGAGCAGGCCAAGTGGAAGTTCGTCAAGGGATGGCCGGTGAAGTGGGAGCTCTCCGAGCTCGACGCGAGCAAGTCCGAGCTCGCGATCGAGACACTCGAGATCGCGCACAACGGTCTCAAGTGGGAAGCGGGCAGCGGCAACAAGGTGACGCCGAGTGGCCGCTGACAAATCAGATACTCGTGCACTAACCGCAGCTCTTTCGGGTCCCGCATGGACGACTCGGACGGGTGGCGGTGCGATGCACATCGCGAATCGGCACGTCGAGCGCTGGGCGCCCGAGTCGAACGCGAGCCGCGTGCGCTCGATGCGCTCGCTCGGCTTCGTCGATCGTCTCATCGCACCGTGGCTGGAGACGTCGCAGCGCTCGATGGGCCTTCGCATGTTCTCGTCGCCGACGCACACGCGTGGCAACGAGCGCTCGACGCAGCACGTGTCGTGGGTGTTTCCGCGCCCGTGGTACCAGGACGAGCTCGACTGGATGACCGCCGCTCGCGAGCAGAGCGAGATGGCCTCGTATGCGAGCGATGCGCCGCGCCCGAACATGCTCACCACGCGCGGCACCTACGTCGCGCCACAGGCGCAGCTGCGCCCGCAGACGACCGTCATGCCGTCGGCGCTATACGAATATGTAGCGCCGTCGCTCTCGATCGCGCCCCCGCGCTCGACGGAGATGACCGAGACGGCGTATCGCGCCGCTCCGGCGCAGACATATTCGCAGCCGTACTCGCCGTTGGTGTCGCTCGCCGCCGTGCAGGCCGCCGAGCTGATGAATCGCGCCGTCGCGCCGCTGATGGCGCCGACGACCACCGCCACGCAGGCGAGCCAGCCGGCGATGGCCACTCAGATGGGCCGCATCGCGCCCTCGCTGCGCACGGTCCTCACCACGATGCTCGAGCGTGCTTCCGTTCCGACGACACCGACCGCAGTGTCGACGCGCGCGCCAGAGATGGTGACGCCACCATCGCCGACCGACGACGCCGCACGCGACGAGGCTCCGACGTCGGTGACCGAGACGCGTGCAATGACGATGGCCGCGCAGGTCGCGACGGATCTCCATACCCAGCGCGTGCAGATGGCGCAGGTCCAGGCGATCGCGCAGCAGCACCAGCAAGCGGCGTAT
>JBJXGN010000178.1:0-23548 GCA_046160585.1 Kofleriaceae bacterium | reverse complement strand
TGGCGCACCGGCGATGGTAGCGGCGCCTGCGCCTCCGCCGCCTCCCTGCGGCTACGACTGCATGCTGAGTGCGGGCGTTGCGTTCTGCGCGACACAGCCCGGTGGCTCGTGTCTTGTCGATGCGTGGGGCAACGCGTACTGCCGATAGTCACGCGATCGTCGAGAGGAGCTCGAGCACGCCTCGCTTGACCCGAGCGAACCTTTTAGGCGGATCGCCCCGTCGATTGGTCGCCACCTCACGCGTCCCTCACACGCGAGATTGGTAGCGTTGGTCATGCCCGCGAAGTGGACTCTCGACGAGCTGACGCCAGGCCGTACCGTCGAGGCGACGTTCTTCCCCAACACACTCGAAGACTCGGAGTTCAAGTTCCGCGCGACGCACCTCGACGGCCGCCGCGCCCCCAAGGTCGTCCTGTCCAACGACGAGCGGATCATCGCCGGCATCCCGTGCATCGTGCGCATCGTCGCCGTGCACAAGCCCGACCGCGAGGATCGCGGGCGCATCGAGGTCGAATATACGGGCCGCGCGCCGTTTCGCATCGAGGGTGTCTACCTCGATCCGATCGTATCGAAGAAGCTGCAGGTGCTCCTCGAGAGCGGGCTCAACATCCTGCTCGACGGACCGCAGGGTTGCGGCAAGACCGTGCTCGCGCGCTCGATCGCCGAGAGCCTCGGCATGGTGTTCGTGTTCTTCAACTGCGGCGCGGTCGTCGAGGCGAGCGACTTCTTCGTCTCGATCCAGGTGCGCGCGTCGGCGTCCGGCTCGCCTGTCACCGACTTCGTGAAGACCGACATCCTCACCGCGCTCGAGGAGGCGGCCGAGAACCCCGAGCGCCGCTACCTCGTGTTCCTCGACGAGCTGAATCGTTGCCAAGAAAGCGCGCGCAACGCGCTCATGCCGGCGCTCGATGCTACACGCCGCGTGTTCCATCCGATCGAGAACACGTTCATCCCGATTCCAGACAACGTGCAGTTCATCGCCGCCGTCAATCGCGGTCGCGAGTTCACCGGAACATTCGGCATCGACGCCGCGCAGCTCGATCGCTTCGCGCCGCTGCAGATGGACTATCCGCCGCCGACGGCCGAGCTCGACATTCTCACGAAGCGTCACCCCGAGATTCCGCCGGTCAACATCGAGACGATCATCGATGTCGCCGATGCGATCCGGAACGCGCCCGATCTCCCGGGCAGCCTCAGCGTGCGCGCCACCGACGAGGCGTGCGTCTATCTCAAGCACCCGCTGTTCGCCGACGACGGGAAGCGCTCCCTGCCCGAGATCCTGAAGACCTCGTTCTGCGGTCGGTTCCCCGGGCGCTGGGACGATGTCACGACCGATGCCGGAGCCGTCTGGGCGCTCGTGCGCAAGACGCTCGCTGCCCGGAAGGTTCCGGTCCCCGACGACGACAATGCGAAGTAGCACATGTGGGCCCGAGGGGCCGGTATTCCGCCGTTGCGTCGATCGCTCGAAACGGTGATCGTAGAGGCATGCGTCGGGCGCTGATCCTCGTGGGGATCGCCGGTTGTTTCGACCCGAGCGTGCAGCCCGGCGCGCCGTGCGGCGAGAACGGCGCGTGTCCCGGCACACTCGCCTGCATGAACGGCACCTGCGAACGCGCCGCGAACGGCACGCCCGACGCCAACGTCGACAGCAACGACGGTGCCCTCCCCGACGACGCGATGATCGAGCCGGATGCGCCGATGTTCGACGCTGGGCCGATGGACAACGATGGCGACGGCGTCGCGAACGCGTCCGACAACTGCCCGCAGATGGCGAACAACGACCAGCATGACGAGGACAACGACGCGGTCGGCGATGTCTGCGACAACTGCCCGCACGTCGCGAACGCGAACCAAGCGGCCGTGATGGACAACGACTCCGTCGGCGACGCGTGCGACCCGTATCCGACGACGGGAGGCGACTCGATCGTGCGCTTCCTGCCGATGCACGTCGTCCCGCCGATGGTGACGACGACCGGTGGTTGGACGCAGATGGGGGATGCGTACGTCCACCCGAACAACGGGGACTCCGCCTTGATCGTGCAAGGCGGACCGTGGACGAACCCGACGATCGTCGTCAGCGCGAAGCAGGAAGCGAACCTCGTGCCGCTCGTGCGGATCGCTGCGACCGTCGGCGAGGCCGCGGCCGGGTACGTTCACTGCGGCTACGAGGACGAGGGCGACACCTCGGACTATCACCGCGCAGTGTGGGGGACGGGCGTCGGCGTTGCCTGGGACTTCTGGGGCGCGATCGATCACTACAACCCGGCGCGCCTTACGGGCAACTTCACGATCCGCGTGCGCGGCAACGCACAAGACGACAACATCGACTGCACCGTCAACGACGGGCGCGGAACGGTGAACACGGGCACCGTGAGCGTCAACCCGCTGAGCCCGGGCAACGTCGGCATCCGCTCCGACGGCATCACGTATTCGGTGAACTACATCGTCGTGTTCAACCGCTGAGTGATAGCGTCGCGGCCATGCTGAAGGACAAGGTCATCGTCGTCACCGGCGCGAGCCGTGGCATCGGCGAGGCGATCGCGCGCGCGTGCGTCGACAACGGCGCGCGGGTGGTGCTCGCATCGCGCAAGCAAGCCGATCTCGACAAGGTCGCGGCGGCGCTCGGCGAGAGCGCGATCGCCGTCGCGTGTCACACCGGCAAGTCCGACGAGGTCGACGCGCTGCTCGCGAAGGCCGTCGAGAAGTTCGGTCGCGTCGACGGCTGGGTGAACAACGCAGCCACGAACCCGTACTTCGGTCCGTTGATCGATACACCCGACGCGGCGATCGACAAGACGTTCGAGGTGAACGTGCGCGGTTACCTCTATGGCGCGCGCGCGTTGGTCAAGCACGCCCGCTCGCGGAACGGCGGTGGCTCCATCGTCAACATCGCGAGCGTCGCCGGCATCCGCGCGGCCCCCATGCAGGGCATCTACGGTGCGACGAAGGCCGCGGTCATCAGCATGACGCAGACGCTCGCGTTCGAGCTCGGCGGATCCAACATCCGCGTGAACGCGATCGCGCCTGGCCTTGTCGAGACGCGGTTCGCGTCGGCGATCGTGCAGAACCCGATGCTCCGCGATCACGTCGTAAACCGCACCCCCCTCGCCCGCCATGCGCAGCCCGCGGAAATCGCGGGAGCGGTCGTGTACCTACTGTCCGATGCCGCGTCGTTCACGACTGGCAGCACC
This sequence comes from Kofleriaceae bacterium, assembly GCA_046160585.1. Classification (GTDB taxonomy): domain Bacteria; phylum Myxococcota_A; class Polyangia; order Haliangiales; family Haliangiaceae; genus JABFXX01. The sequence continues at coordinate 20,357 of JBJXGN010000178.1, read as the reverse complement.
GTCGTCATCGATGGTGGCCTCACGTCCGCGTGAGCGTCATCGTTTCGCGAGGCCGGCCGCGATCGTCTCTGCGATCGTGGGATCGGCCTCCATCGCGGCAGTCCACGCCCGCGCGACCTCGAGGTACGACGCCTCGTCGAGATCGAACTGCTTGATCGCCTCGCGCGGATCGATCGCCGCGAGGTCGCGAAGCAGCGCGATGTAGTCGCTCGCGCGCGCGATAGGACTCCCTGCGATGACGACGCGATCCTTGAACGGCGCTGGCGGTGGCGCGTCCTCCCCGATGACCACACCGCCGCGTGCGCGGAACTCCTGGTAGAAGGCCTCGCGGGTCATGCGGTCGCCGAGCGTCGGGATCGGGTCGCGCGCGAATGCGGCTTGCTCGCGGATCTGCATCGCGGTGCACCGCGCGATGCACACGTCGCGATCGCGATACTGCGCGGTCTGGGCGAGGACGGCCGCCGCCGCGGCGCGCGCGCGAGGTGTCACCGCGACGGCGTTCTCCGACGAGAACCGGAAGCGTACCGCCTCGATCGCAGCGCGCTTCACGCGCCAGCTCTTGTCCTTGTCGGGTGAATTCGCCGCGGCGCCGAGCTCGCTCGCGTCGATGTGCGCGTAGATCGGATCACGCTGCTTGCCGGGCGGCGTGGCCTGCTGCGGCGTGGGCTTCTGCTTCTTCTTCGCGCGCTCGAGCGTGGCCGCAAAGTTCGCGTCGTTGTCGGGCAACGGGTTCTTCTCGACGGCATCGGCCGCGAGCTTCTCGGCTTCGTCGAACTTGCCTTGCCCGATGCGCGCGCACGCGAGGTGGTTCCACGCGTTCGTGAGCCACATGATGTCGTCGCCGGCCGCACGAACGAGGTGCTTCGCGATCGTCTCGCAGGTCTCGTAGTCCCCGACCTCGTCAAGAACGCCGGCGTACGCGTTCAGCTGCGTCGCGTCGAACGCGTCTGGATCGAGCCGATACGCGAGCGCGTACGCGCGGACCGTTCGCGGGTTGTCCATAGCGGCGTACGCGATGCCGCCGTACGTGAGCCACTGATCGGCGCGCACGTACCAGCGGCTCGCGTAGTCGAGGACGGTCATCGCGTCGGCGAGCTTGCCGCCCTGGTAGAGAATGCCGGACAGGATCTGCGTCGCCTGCTCGGGCGTCGCGCGGACGAGGTGCACGAGCGCATCGGCGAGCTTGCCCTGCTGCGCGAGCGCGAGACCGAGGTTGCGATGCGCCTCGGCGTTCGAGGGATCGAAGGCGACCGCCCACCGCCCGAGCTTCTCGGCACGCGCGGGATCGCCCTTCTGCAGCGCCTCGAACATCTGCGTCGCCACCTTCGCGAAGTCGACCGGGATGTCGATCGACAGCGTGGCCCATGCCTCGGACAGCGTCGCGAGCTCCTTGTCGCGCCACGCGGGTTCGGCGGCGGGCAGCCCCGCGACGAGGACGGCGATGGCCGCGGGTCCGCGACGCGCCTGGAGCAACACGCGCGCGGCGTGCATCGCGGGCTTCGCGGACAGGCCCTGCGTCAAGTAGCAGGTCGTGTGCAGCTCGTCGATCGCGTCGTCGAGCTCGATCTCCTTGGCGGCGAGCTGCGCGACGATCGCGTCGGCCCACTCCTCCGCGCCGAGGTACCCGGTGTGAAGTGCGAGTTGCGTGGCCTGCGCGACCACGGCGGCGGCCCAGTTCTTCGGCTGCTCGCGATGAAGGCGCGCGATCGACGCGGCGAGCACGGCGGACTCTTCGGGACCGAGCACGCGCGCCGCAATCGTCGCCTGGTCGCGCGCGAAGCCGGCGACATCACCCGCGGCGCGCTCGTCGATCCCGAGACTGCGCTCGACGGTGCCGAGCCACGCGCTGCCGATCCACCGGTCCACGCGACGGAGCAGCGGCTCGACCATGCGCAGGAGTGCACGTGCGTCGCGGTCGGTGACGTGGTCGCGATGTACGCGAACGAGTGCGAGCGACTCCGCGGCGATCGTGCGCACCGCACCGGTGATCGGGCTCGCCGGCATCGTCGTCGCCGCGAGGTATCGCGCGAGCGCCTGCGCCGCCATGTACGTCGCCGCTTGCGCGAGCGCGCGCGGATCGTCCTCGCCAGCGTCGGTGTACGTGATCTCGAGCCAGCGCGCGACGAGTGTGTCCGCGTGCCGGACTAGCTTCGTGTCGTCGGCACCGTCGTCACCCTTTTCGCGCTTGACGCTGAACGCGTCGAAGAACCTGTCGATCGCCTTCTTGCTGCGCGTATCGGGAGAGAAACCAGCCATCGATGCCGGATCGATCTCGATCGGCGTGACCTTGCCGAGCGCGCGCGTGACCACCGTGCTCTTCGCGGCGCCCGGGATGAAGTCGGCGACGTCGCGTGCCATGCGTCGAGCGATCGACGCCGCACCGATCGCGACACGCTCCCCGAGCGCCGCCTCGGCGACGTCGATCGGCGCGCACGACAGCAGTTGCCCGCACCGCGTGATCGCGACGTGCTCGTCGCGTCCCGGCTCGCCGAGCTCCACGCGCCACATCTCTTCCATACCGCGCCGCCACTCGCCGGCCGAGAGCAGCGCGCGAGCCGCGGCGAGCCGTGCGACCGGGCCCGTGTGATCGCGCCCGAGACCGAACTCCGCCCATGCGAGCGCGACCTCGTCCTCGCGCCCCGTCGCGACGAGCGCGTCGAGGAGCGCGGCCACGTCGACGTCGTCGCCGGGCTCGATGCGACCGAATCCCTCGATGGTCCGCGCGGGATCACCGCGGAAGTACCCCTCGAGCGCGTAACACCACGCGACGTAGCGCGGGTCCTTCCGCCAGCGTTGCAGGATCCGCGTGTGACGCGGCCACGTGGACTCGCGCCCCTCGAGTCGATTGGCGCGCAGCGCGATCGCCTCGTCGAGTCGGCCCGCATTCATCAGCGCATCGGCGACGCACAGATCCACCTGGATCTGATCGGGATACCAGGGGAAGTGAACGTCCATCGGGCAGCCGTGTACGCGCGCGCTGCGCGCTGCCTGCGCGAGCCACGCCCCGACGCGCCCGGTGAGCGGATAGAGGCCGAGAAACGCGAGATGCGCCCGCGACTGTTCGTGCAACGCCAGCTGCGCGCGATCGAGAAGGCGGATGCCTTCGTCCACGAGGCCAGACGTCTCGAGCAGCGACGCGACGCGCTCGATCACGTCGAGGTGTTGCGGGCGGCACAGCGCCGCGATGCCGGCGCCCGCGACGATCTCGAGCTCACTGCTGGTGGCGCGATCTACCTCCGCACTTCCTTCGGAAGTGCTGCGCGTCCGACGTTCGTCGGACTTGCGATCCAGCTCCGCGTACGGCTTCGCCCAACATGGCGCTGCGGCGATCACGCGGCGAAGCAATGCGAAGTCGCGCGCACCTTCCTCGCGGAACTTGGCGAAAAGCGCCTGCGGTTGCTCGGGATCGACCGCCAGGATCAGATCGTCGAGGTCCTCGCGCAACGCGAGTTGCAACACGCGCAGCGCGGCGAGTCTCAGCGGGTTCTGCGGCAGCTTGTTCGCGGCGGGTCGCCCGAGAGACGACTTCGCGACGGGCTTTGCCGGCTCGTCGTCGACGGCATCGATCTCGATCTCGAGTGAGTGATCTGTGTTCGCGTCCTCGACTTCGGGCGCGCTGTCGTCGATGCCACCGTCGATGACGAGCGACCACGTCGGCGCCGTCGGGAGCGCCCACGCGCGCGCTTGCTCGACGAGGATCGGCGCGATCGGCTTCACCGTCGCGATCAGATCGGCCGCCTCGTGCGACGGATGACGTCGCACGAGCGGTGGCAGTGCGCGCGCCGCGAGCCACGCCGTGAACAAATTGTTGATCTGGTCGCCGAGGTTCGCGCCGCTCGCGGTGAACGAGTCGCGCACTCCATCGCGGCGCAGAGCGTGAAGCTTCGCGTCCTGATGTTTTGGCAGCGCCAGCTCGAGCCACAGCACCTCGTCTCGACGCGTGTTCGCGTAGAACGGATCCGTCGGCGTCGCACCGATCAGAGCGTGCTGAGGTGTGAAGTGCGCGTCTTGAGGAAACAGCGGCGTCGACTCCGCGTCGTACACCGCGAGTCCGGGATGGTGCTGGCACGCCTCGATACATGCGGCCCACAACACGAGCGCGACCTCGTGAGCGATGCTGACGTCCGGTCCAGTGATCGACACGGAGGGCAAGAGGAACGCCACGCGATACGGTTTGCGTAGGGCCGGCATTACACGCCCTCGAGCTCCCCTTGCTTCACGCGTCGCGCGCCCTGGCGCTCGAGCTGCGCGATCGTCTGCACGAGGCACCAGTCGCCGTGTACGTAGTAGTCGGTGCCGGGGAACGGACCGCTGACGACGCGTGCACCGGCCCTCTCGATCGCCGCGGTGATCGACTCCTTGTTCAGGTGCTTGAACTCGCCGGCGAGGTACACGGTGGCCCCCGGGAAGCCGCGCCCGAGGCGACGGATCACTGCGACGAGCGGTTCGAGCGAGGCGAGGTCCGGCTCGGCGTCGATCGGTGCGGGCTCCGAGAGCTCGAGCACGCCGGGCAGCCCCTTCGCGAGCGCCGCGATCGCGGGACGAGCATCCGGGACGCGCTCGATCATCCACTGCTCGTTCGGCCCAGGGAACGGCTTGACCGAGTCGTCGTCGGTGATCTCCGACGGAGGCAGATCCTCGGCGAGGATCCGCGCCGCGAGATCCGGACGCCCGGCGCGGTAACACGCGAGGGCACGTGCACAGACGAGCTCCGGCGTGTGGAGCCGCGCGGTGGCCGCGAGGTCGAGCGCGGCGAACGGTCGTCCCCAGATCGCGAGGTGCAACGCGCCCGCGTCCGCGCCGTGCAGCGTCTGCGCGGCTGCAGCAAGCTGCTTCACGCGCCCGCGCCGCGCGAGGTCCTCCATGTATAGCTCGCGCACGAGGTGCTGCGACTCGGGATGCGCGGTCACGAGCTCGCGCGCGCGCGCCGGATCGCCGGAGCCAAAGACGGCCCAGCCCCACAGCGTGTAGAGATAGGCCTCCGGGTGACGCGCGAACCTGGTCAGCGCACCCAGATCATCGGCCGCTTGGCGGCAGCGTGGGGCGCGGTCCGCAGGCGCGGTCACGGCCGTCGTGCGCGCGACACGCAGTCCACGCACCGTCGGCACCACCTTGGGATGTTGCAGGTGCCACTTCGCGCGTTGGCGCAACAGGTCGACGTACTTCATCCCCTTGAGCGCCGCTTCGAGACGCGGGAGGTGCTTCTCGCCGCCGAACGTGATCGCGAGGAACAACATCTCGAGTTGCTCGTCGATCGAGACGTCTGCAGCGCGCGAGACGAGCAGCGGGACCGCTTCCTCACCGAGCGTCGCGGCGACCAACCGCAGCACACGAACGCGATGTTGCGACGGGATGTCGCCGATCGACACGAACAGAGCACGCGCGAGCGGCGGCGTCGCGAAGCACTCGAGCGCTTCGCCCCACAGCCCCGGCGCCTTCGCGAAGATCGCTGCCGTCATGTCCGACTGCACGTGGCGAAGCGCGTGTGGCAGGTTTTCGCTCGCGACATTGCCCGCGGTCGTCGCCGCATCGGCGAGCTTGCCGAGCACCTCGTCGGCGATCTGCACCGCGTCGGCGGACCACTGCGTCGACCGAAACATCCCGCGCAATTGGCGATAGCCGAGCGTCCACGTCGCTTGTTCGCGCACGGGCTCGGGCGTCGCCGCATCCATGACGACGCGCGCGAGCCGCTTCGCCGTCTCTGCCGACGGGAACCGCGTGAGCCAGATGCAGCCCTGCCGCCGCAGCTCGACGGAGTGCTTCGCGTCGAGCATCCAGTAGCCGACCTCCGCGAGCGAACCGTCCGCACCGAGCCAGACTTCGCCGTCGGCGATCACGCGCTCGAGTCGCTCGGCGGCGAGTCCTTCGAGCGGTGCGCCGTCTCGCGGCACCAGGCCGAGCGCATCCCGCAGGCGGTAACGCAACGCCGGCGGAACCGCATCCAAGCTCCCCAGCTTCACGGGCGGTTCGGCCACGATGGGAGCATACTAGCGGGAGCATGCGCACCGCTATCTTGGCCACGTCCGCGTTGCTTGCGTTCGGGACTTTGGCGTACGGGCAAGGGACGAAGGGAGCGCGATCGAGGGCTCCCGCGAAGGGCTCGATCAAGGGCACCGTCATCTACGAAGGCACTGCGCCGACCCGCGCCCCGCTCCGGCGAGACACCGATCCATACTGTGCAAAGTCGGCGAAGCTCGACGAGGACGTCATCGTCACCAAGGGCAAGCTCAAGGACGTCCTCGTCCGGATCAAGAACGGCTCGGCGGGAACTCACGGAACTCCGGACACCCCCGTCGTCCTGGACCAGAAGGACTGCACGTACGTGCCGCGTGTCGTCGGCGTGATGCCCGGCCAGCGGCTCGTCGTGAAGAACAGCGACGGTACGTTCCACAACGTCAACGGTCAGGTGCAGGGCGGGAAGTCCCTGTTCAACAAGCCTCACGAGCCGAATGGAGCCGATCTGGCCCTCGACGCGAAGGCGGCGGCAGGTGACGTGATCGACATCGTCTGCAACGTGCACCCGTGGATGCACTCGTACGCGCTCGTGCAGGACCACCCGTTCTTCGCGGTGACCGGCGAGGACGGTGCGTTCGAGCTGAAGGGGATCGCGGCCGGCACCTACACGCTCGAAGCGTGGCACCCGACGCTCGGCGCAAAGTCCATGACCGTGAAGGTCGGCCATGGCGCGGAGGCCGCGATCACCGCGCGCTTCAGCTACAAACCCTAGCTCCTACCAATTCGCGCGACGCACTTCGCGTAGCCAGGCGTCGACGCTACCGATCGCGGACTCGGACGGATCCTCGGGCAAGACCGACGTCGGCCACGCGGCATCGACGGCCGCGATCGCGGCGACGAGCCGTGTACGCCATGTCGCGACCTGGGTTGCGTCGAGTTGCGCGCGTTCCCCTTGCTGCTTGATCGTGACTAGCTCGTGGATCTCGGGTGGGACGAAGTCGCCGAGCTGCGCGATGTCGGTGATGACCTCGCCCCGCGCGAGCACGCAGCGCCCCGTCGCGGCCGTGCGCAGTACGTAAAGTGCGCGCTTCGCACTCGGCTTCTCGTCGAACAGTTTCAGCTGGCTCGTCGCGAACCCGCCGTAGTGCTTCGCGCAGCGCCGCGACAATAGGGGACGGACGACGTCGCGCGCACTCGCGAGCAGTTCGCTGCCTCCGAGCGCGAGCTCGCCGAGGATCCGCTCGAGGAAGTTGCCGTTGCCCTTGATGGCACCGCGCAGCACGGGTCCGAGCTCGTTCGATCCGTAGTCGAGCTCGACACCGTCGATCACCTCGATGCGATCACCGGTGCCGTCGGGGGGCGGAGCGAGACCGACGAGCTCGCGCGTCGGCGTGATGTGCACGCACTTCAAATCGAGGTCCGAATCCGGCGAGGGAAAGCCGTAGGCGTGCGCGCCGGACAGGTAGATGACGAGGTGCGTTCGCTCGGTGTCGCGAACAGCGAGGAACGCGCGGGCGGCGACGCGCTGCTTGTCGGTCAGAACGCGCCAGGGATCGCCGGTCACTGAATGATGGTCGGCGTCGCCGGTGAAAACAGTGCGCCGCTATCGCTGCGCGTCATCGCTTTGATCGTGATGAAGCCCGCGCCGCCGCCGCCACCACCGCCGCCCGCGCCGTCGGAAGCACCGGTGCCACCTGGGCCCGACGCGCTTATGCTTCCCGCACCACCGTTGCCACCGGAGCCACCGGCGCCGCCCGCCGCGGCGGGGTTCGCCGGCAAGGCTTGACCGTCTTGTCCCGGCGCCGGTGTTCCACCCGCGTTGCCGCCACCCTCACCACCACCGCCACCGTTCGTGGCGAGGATTGCGCCCGGCGTAATCGTGAGCGACACGGTCTCGAGACCGATCATGCCTCCCCCACCGCCGCCGCCTCCACCACCGGTGCCGCCGGTACCCTGACGACCACCCTGGCCGCCTGCGTGAACCTTGCCCGTCGCCGCGATCGAGATCGAGACACGAGCGGTGAGCTGGATCGCTCCACCGCCGAGCCCACCAACGCCGCCGGCCGAGCCACCGTTGCCACCCTTGTCGCCCGCACAGCCCGCCGCCAGGAGCGGAGGGGTGACCGATCCGGGTGCACCGGTACCACCGGCATCGCCCCCGCCACCGCCGCTGCCACCGGGGCCGCCGTTACTCTGCATGGCGCCGCCGCCGCCACCACCACCGCCACCACCGTTCTGCGCCGGTGTCGCTGACTGATGCATCGCGCAGTACGTGCTCGGCGTCGCGAACGGCAACGCACCGGCGCCGGCGCCGGTGAGCGTGTTGCTGGACACGTCGATCGTGCCGCTGACCTCGAGCGTGCCCCACGACGCGATGATCAAGGGCGTGTTGCCTCGCACGCGCAACGTCGCACCCGCGGCGAGCGAAAAAGACTCGACGGACAGAACGCGCCCGTCGGTGACCATCATCGTCGGCGGTGTGGACGACACGTTGTTGGGATCGAGCAACATGCCGGTCGACGTGTCGTAGATGTACGGACCCGTCGTGATCGTCAGCGACATCGGTCCCATCGGCCGCGGGATCGAACACGCGCTGAAGTGGCGCGCGCCGAAGCTCATACACGGATCCGCGATATCACCCGGCGGTCCGTCGCTGCCGTTTCCTCCGTCGGGGATAACGCAGAAGTTGGAGACGCCGCAGATTCGACCGCCGTTGCACTCGCTGTCATCGACGCATGCGTATTGCTCGGACGCCCTCACGAAGCATCCGGCGAGAAGAGAGAATGCACATACGGGGATCAACGTGTTCATCGCCACTCCATCGAATAGACGACGGCTGCACCACCCTCGACGGGTACTGGTGTCAGACGCCGGCTGAGACTGTCCTCCGAAGTCCCCGAACTTCGGTCGGTCATGTACCGGAGCAAACCGTACGTCAACGCCACCGCGCCCACCCCCGTGAGCACCGCGCCGATGAGCTGTCGTTGAGCACCTTTTTCTTCGAGCGGGACGAGGCGCTTGAAGTCCGCCTCGGTCCGCGGTTTGGAGTTCGAGACATCCCTCGCGATCATCTGCGACGAGATCAGGAAGCCCACGCCGACAGCCGTGACGGCGCCACCACCGACGAGGACGACCATCGTGGTCCCACTAGTCGCGCCCGTCACCACCGGTTTGGGATCGGGAAGTGGATTCTCCGTCGTTTCCTCGGGATCCTCGTCTTCCTTCGACCCGTCGAACAACGGCCGTGACAGATCGACGAGCTCCTCCGCCATCTCCTCGACGCTGCCCTCGACGGTGAACGTTCGCTGCTGGCGATCGGGCCCCGGGTCGAACCGCGTGAGCGTCACCTTGAGGCGCTCCTCGTCGACCATCTCGATCGAGCCGAACACGATCCGCTTGGACTTGAAGTTTCGCGAGACGGTCTCGAGGCAGGTGGTCGCTTCGGGATCGCACCCGGCAAGGCCCGCAGCGTCGTCGATCGGCACTTTCGCCACATCACCTCCGAGCTCGTCGGCAAGCGCTTTCGATAGCTCCTCGGGAGCCGAGGCGATCTTCATCGGCAGGTTCGGCGCCGTGAGCGGAAACACTGTCGTCGAGGGCTTCGCGAGCGAAGATGTCGCCCCGAGGCAAAGCGTGATCGCGAGTACCAGCGCGCGCTTCATGATCCTCCCAGTTGCCCGATCCGGTTCCGCACGCTCCCACTGTCCTTCGCCTTCGGTGCGAGTCGCAAATACGTCTGGAAGGCTTCGATCGCCTTTTTCGCGTTTCCCTTGCCCTGATAGAGAATTCCGAGGCCGCGATATGCCTCTGGGTGGCCCTTGTCGACCTTGATCGCGCGCTTGTAGGCGGCTTCGGCGGCCTTTAGGTTGCCGCTCATGTGGGCCTGCGACGCTTCCTTGTACAGCGAGTCCGCGTCGGCGCCATCGTCCTCGTCGACCGGCTTGCCTTTCTCGTCTGGCTTCTCCTCGGGCTTGGTCTTGGTGCTCCGCACCTTCGAGGTCTGCGCCTTCGGCGCTGCCTTCGTCGTCTTCGTCGTCTTCACCGGCGTCGACGTGTCGGGGCGTACGACGGTCTTCTCGACCTCGGTCGGGGCGATGGCGACCTGCTGCGGCGGCGGTGCGATGGCGGCCTGTTGCGGCGGTGGCGCGGGCGGTGCCATCGCGACCACGGGCAGCTTCTTCGTCGGTGCCGTCGGGAGGCTATCGGGATCGAGAACAGGCCTCGTGTCGGCGGTGGTCTGCGCGGGCTTCGTCGTCGAACTCTGCCGGCCGATCGTGAGGAACAGCGCCGCTGCGACACCGATGATCGCCCCCCCGATCATCATCGCGAGCATCTTGCTGCTGCGCTCCGTGGGCGAGAGCGACGGCTGCTCGTCGAGCATTACCGGATTCACCTGGTACGGCAGGTTGTGAATCGACGGCCGCTCCATCGGCATCGGGTGCACGGTGACGTCGTGCAGAGCGCGCGCTTCCTGGAGGTACGCTGGGAGTGGGGTCGCGCGTGGCGTCGCACCGATGTGTGGTGTCGAGCCCACGCGTGGAGCAGAGGGTGCGAACGCACTGCCCTGCTCGGGCAGGTTGATCTCGCCGGAGTGGGCGCGCTGGTGATGACTGACCGGCTCGCGGAACACGCTGAGCGCATCACCGCTGATCTCGTTGACGGCGGCGAACTCGACCGTCGCGCGCTTCGCGACGGCACCACGCATGCGCATGCGATCGGCGAACAAATCGTGCATGTACTGCTCGATTTCCTTCGTGCCGATGCGCGCCTGCCAGATCGCATCGTCGATCGCCTGCTTCATCTCCGCGACGCTCTGATAGCGATCACCCGGCTCCGGCGCGAGAGCGCGGAGGCATGCGATATCGAGCGCGTGCGGGATCTGTGGGAAGTAACTCGACGGCGGAATCCGATCCCCGGTCAGCACTTGCATCAGTGTCGCCGCGACGTTGTCCGCGTGGAACAGCCGTCGCTGCGCGAGCGACTCCCACAACACCACACCAAGCGAGAACACGTCGCTCCGCGCGTCCATCTCCTCGTTCTTGATCTGCTCGGGCGGCATGTAGCCGTATTTGCCCTTGAGCTCGCCCTCGCGCGTCGACGTCACGCGGCCCTCGGCCTTCGCAATACCGAAGTCGACGACCTTCACCGTGCCGTTGTACTGGACGACGATGTTCGTCGGAGACACGTCGCGATGGACGATGTTGAGCGGGCGCCCGTCGAAGTCGCGAAGCATGTGCGCGAAGTGCAGCCCGTCTGCGGCGTCGGCCACGATCTTGGCGGCCATGAATGGCGTGATCGGGCGGTGCGAAGTGCGCGCGGCCTTGAGGACCTGATGGAACGACTCGCCGGCGAGATACTCCATGACGATGTAGAACGTGCCGTACGCCTCCCCGAGCTCGTACGTGTGTACGACGTTCGGGTGATCGATCTGCGCGGCGACCCTTGCTTCGTCGAGCAGCATGTTCACCGCCGCCGGATCCTGCGCCAGGTGCGGATGAACGACCTTGATGACGACGAGCTTCTCGAACCCGTGCGGTCCGCGTTGGCGCGCGAGGATCACGCTCGCCATCCCGCCCGTACCAATCGGTGCCAGGAGCTCGTAGCGTCCTAGCATCGTGCCTGGTGCGAACAGGACGCCGTGCGGTGCCGTCAGCGACGCCGGTGTCATGGGCGCTAATTATTGCACGTGCCGACACACCGATCGCTACTGAGTTGGTGTGCGTAACCGCCTACGTTTCGCCCGCAAAATGCGCATTTCGTTGCGCAATTCAGTGGTCGCCGAAGTGTGGTTCGGGAGCTGGAGGCCCGCCTTGGCCCCAAGGTCCCGTTTCTTGGTGAAGCCATCGGCGTGCCGCCTCATCGCGAGCGGTCTTGAGTGCGCGGTCCGCACGAACGACGTCGGGATATCGTGGCAACGGCGATCTCTGCCGTGCGATCTCGAGCTTCGGCGTGAGCTCGCGGGCGAGCGCCATCACCTCGGGCGTCGGTACCTCGCCACGCTTGATCGCGACGAGCGTCGGCCGAAGACTGTCCGAAACGCGGACAGTCGTAGGTTCGCCCGACAGCCAGCGAATCGCGCTATCGAGCAAGCGGATCAGGTTGTACGCGTTCTTCGGTCGAAGGTCGCGCGGCAGATCCATCTCGGTCATCGCGACAGCGCGCAGCGACGCCCAATCGTTCGCCGCGATGAAACCTTGATCGTAGAGCGATCGATAGAGCTGCTTGAGGTAGTCGCGCGCGCGCACGATCGCGTCGGCCCTCGTCGGCGCGGTGATCCGCGCGCCATCGGCCAGACGCTCCGCAGCCGCGTCGAGCTCGAGCGATGGATCGTCGCGCAACCAGCCGATCACCGTGATGCGATGATCGGCGAGGCGCTGGTTGTGCTCGAGTCGATCGAGTTGCGATAGCGCGTAGCGACCGAAGCTCCCGTAGATCTCCTGCGACACGAAGCTCTCGCGGATCGCGACGAGCTCCTCGCCCATCGGGTCGACGACGATCGGCGACGCGAACAGCATCTCGAGCGTGTTCGGGTCCGCGCGCAGCGCCTGCCGGATCGCCTTTCCGATCTCCCAGTAGCTCTGCGAGCCGTCGAGCGACGAAAGATCCAGCGGCGGATCGACGAGGCCCGTCGTCCATGGTGTTGGCAAGACGAACACGCCCTTGCGATCCTCGTCCGAGCCTTCGTCGGCCACGCCCCACGCGCGCGAGCCGACGACGGTATCGATCACCACGCAGGGACGCAGCTGGTCCCACGCCGCCGCTCGCCGCTGCGCGTACCGGACGACCCCGAGCTTTCGCGGCGTGACCTCACTGCGCACGTAGGTCGCGCGCTTTCCGTCGAGGAACACCACGTCGACCCGATCGCCATCGACCGCGGCCACGCGCCCACTAGCCCCCTGCGGGATCACGTACGCGCCGACGCTGCGATCGACGCGCGTGGTGACCTCGGTCCCGGCCGGTAACGGGACCGTCTGCGGATCCAGATCGGCGAGGCCGCCGAGCCGCAAGGCCATGTAGGGCAGTCTGTGCGAACATCCGGCCCGGGTCGAGCGTTGAAGCAGAGGATGCAAAAGCGCCTGTGGATCGGATGCCTCGCGGCGGTCGTCGCCGTGCTGGTCGGGCTCCGACTGTGGTCCGAACGCGACGAGCCCGTCGATCTGGACGCGCCGAGCTGCGCCGAGGGTCCGACGACGCCGGGCATCGATGTCTCGTATCACCAGGCGACGATCGAGTGGTCGAAGGTTCGGCGCGCGGGCATCAAGTTCGCGTTCATTCGCGTCTCGGACGGGCTCACCGTGACGGACCCGGAGTTCGTGCGCAACTGGACGAACGCGCGGACCGCGAAGATCGCTCGTGGTGCGTATCAGTTCTTCCGTCCCGAGGAGGACGCGATCGCGCAGGCCGACAAGCTCGTCGCGGCGATCGCCGACGACAAGGGCGAGCTTCCGCCGGTGATCGATGTGGAGGCGACGGGCGGTCTACGTCCCGCGCAGATCGCGAAGCAGGTCGCGCTGTGGATCGATCGCGTACGCTCGCGGCTGGGCGTGGAGCCGATCGTCTACACATCGCCGGACTTCTGGCGCGACGAGGTCGGGGGCGCGGACTTCTCGTCGCAGCCGCTGTGGGTCGCGCACTACACGAAAGACTGCCCGCGCGTGCCCGCACCCTGGAAGCGCTGGACGTTCTGGCAGTACAGCAAAACGGGCCGCGTCCCGGGCATCCAAGGTCCCGTCGATCTGAACGTGTATCAGGGACAAATGAAGTCGCGCGGGAAATAAATCCTCGTCGGGCGAATGGCAGAAACTACCGCGCACGCATCGCGTGCTTCGCGATACCCAAAAGCCATGAGGCTCGCATTCGCGCTCGTGGTCCTCGCTGCGTGTGACTCCAGCGGTGGCACCGATCCGGGAACCGATGCTGGTAGCAACGGCGGCGATGCCGGCTCGAACCAGAACACCGATGGTGGAATGTCGGGCGACGCGGGCTCCAGCAATCGCATTGACTCGACGCTGACGTCGACGTGTGGAGCTACGCTGCAAGGGCGCGCGATCGTCAACTTCAACGGCAACCTCGGCGTCGCCTTCACCGAGGACGACTCGCCGTACACGTTCCTCGGTTCGGTGCAGTTCGAATTGCCCGATGGATACACCGGCGCGATCCCGAACCCCGAAGCGTGGAACGGCTCGGACCCGCGAAAGGTCGTCGCGATGACGACGCCGAGCTACCAGCTTCACGGCAATCACTGCTGGACGAGCGGCGCGCCCTCGGGTGGGAGCGTGAGCATCACCGAGTACCGTCCGAATGACGGCGTGGTGAAAGCAACGTTCGCCTCGTTACCGCTGCGGAGCTGCACCGGGGCCGCTGTCTGCATGGTGAGTGGAACCATCGAAACGACCGGAGAAGGCGTGTTCGACTAGGCCGAACAGCGTCCTGCCGTTCACGCCGCAGGTCGTCCGCGAAGTAGGGGCGATGTTCGAGTGAGCTCCGCGCAATAGTCGGAGAAGCGACGAGTCCCGAGCGCTGGAGCGATCGCGTCGTTCTGTGCGAGCAGCGTCGCGAACCGCATGAACTGCGCCAGCCTCGGCGAGAACGGATACGCGAGCGTCGCGTTGATGCGCGCCATCCACACCGGCAATCGCCGCAGTTTGATATCGGGGCGCGCCAGTCGTCCGACCGCCAGGAACAGCTCGTCGCGCGGCATGACATCCGGCCCACCGCACGGCACGTCGCGTGGACCATCGCCTCGGGTCGATTCCGCCACGATCGTCGCGAGGTCGCGCTCGTCGATCGGGTTCGTGCGCGCCTTGCCGTTGCCGATGTCGAACAGCATCCCTTTCTTCGCGAGCGGCAACAGAGCTGCGAATGCAGAGAAGAACCCGAGCGGCCGCACGACGACGCCGTCGATGTCGTGCATCGCTTCGACGACGCGTTCGTGCGCCTCGATGTATGCACAGCCGCGAAGCGCAGGCGTGGTGAACACCGCCGTGTACACGAGCCGCGCGCCGGTGCTCCTCGCCGCGGCGACCGTCGCGAGTCCGATCGGCGTGTCGACACCTCCGTAGCCGCGCCATCCCTTGCCGAAGCCGACCGCGGCGCCCGCGCAGTTCACGATCGCTCCAGCGCCGTCACACAGCCGCTTCACGACCTCGAGGTCTCGCGCATCGCCATCCTTGCGCCCCAGCGCTCGCACGGAGTCGCCGCGCTTGCGCAGCTCGTCGACGACGAGCTTGCCGAGCCCGCCGGTCCCGCCGAGAACCGCTACGTTCATGATGTTGTTGATGCACCAGACCGGCGGGCCGTTCGTGCGGCATGCCGTCGCAGCGCCGCGTTACGGGCAGGCGCCTTCGGGCTTCTCGTATAGATCGAGCACCTCGGCCGCTGTGAGCGCGCGGTCGTAGTACGCCGGATTGTCGACCGCCCCCGGGAAGAAGGTGTCCAGCACGGTCGAGGTCCCGGTCGTCGGAGCTGCGCCCATGATCACGTAGTCGAGGTTGGCGTCGAGATCGGACATCGCACCGATCTGCGACTGCGTGAGTGCCATCGAGGTGCTCAACGTGCCGTCGACGTAGAGGTGCAACATCAGGTTCGTATTGTCTCGAACACCGACGAGGTGGTGCCATATGTTGTCGTTCACGACCTTCGACGTGTTGATCAGCTTGAGGATGTTCGCTTCGCTGTTCGAGCGAATGTCGACGGCTGGTGCGCCCGACACCATGTACAGTGCGTAATACGCTTTGTCGTTCGGCGCGATGCACACGTCCGCGCACGCGTATTTGATGAGGGCGATGCCGGTCCCCGTGAACGACGGCGCGGCCTTGATCCAGGCCTCGATGGAGAACGATCCCGTCGGCCACAACATCTCCATGTCGTCGACCTTGATCGCCGACGTCGTACCGTTGAACTGGAATGCGTTGCCGTACTTCCCGGGGCCATACGTCACGTTGCCAACGGCCGTGCCGGTGAACCCACCGACTGCGTTGTCCGCGTTGTTCTCGGCGAGCCAGCGAGCGCGCACACCTGGAATAGACGCGCACGACTCGTTCGCATCGACCATCGGCGCATCGTCTCCCGGA
Organism: Kofleriaceae bacterium; assembly: GCA_046160585.1. Taxonomy (GTDB): domain Bacteria; phylum Myxococcota_A; class Polyangia; order Haliangiales; family Haliangiaceae; genus JABFXX01. Next base: position 4,329 of record JBJXGN010000178.1, on the reverse strand, counting down.
GTCGCATCCTGTGGCGTGGACGAACCATCGTCGCCACACGCCATCGTTCCGGCGATCGACGGTATCACCAAGCGATGGATGTAGGAGCGTGCGCGGACCGCTGTGCGTTCGCCGCACGGCATACGTGTGACGGATGTCGACGAGACGCTCGTCCCACGATCACCGAGCACGATCAATAAGGGCAGATCAGTCGACGGGTGCGGTCTCGTCACGCGTCGTGCTGCGGGATAGCGGTGCACGCGGCGGGTTCGTGCCCTCCGCGAAGTCGCCGTCGAACGTCGGCATCGGTTCGTGAACACGTGTGGTCGAGATCCGCGAGCTCGAGAGTCGCGTCACGCCCGGGATCGTTTCTCTCGAGCCGTCCCAAAAGTACGTACGACTCGGTGCGTCGTCGTTCTCACGCGAGCTCTCGTCGTCGAGGACCCGTCCCGCGCGCGGAAACTTCGAGGGCACCTAGTCAGGTTCTGCAACGCGAAGGCCGAACAGCGGGCAGCCCAAGTCCGCGGGATTGCAATGTCAGCGAGCACACGGATCGAACAGGCGCATAGATGTAGCCCCCATGTCGCCGGGACCATCCCACCTACCGACCAAGCGCTGGTCCCTGATCAGCGCCACTCGCTGGCGAGTACGGCGTAGATCAGCGAGTCACACCACTCGCCTTTGAGGAAGACGTTCTGCACGTGGTGCCCTTCGCGCCGCATGCCGAGCCGCTCCATCACGCGAGCAGAAGCGGGATTGCGCGGATCGCAATCGCCCAACAGGCGATGCATGCCGAGCTCGCGAAACGCGAACGAGATGATCGCGCGCGCGGCTTCGGTCGCGTAGCCCTGCCCTGTCAGCTCCGGCGCGACGTTGAACCACAGCTCGCCGAGGCGCGGATCGCTGGCGTCGCGGCGAAAGCCCGCGCGTCCGAACAGCTCGCCGCCGTCGCGCGTGATCGCGAGATCGAACAGTAGGCGCGGCACGGCGCGGGCGCCGGCCATCACCGCGGCGATGTACGCGCGCGCGGTGTCTTCGGTGTGCGCGTCGAACGACTGGTAACGGACTTGCTCGGGTCGCGACTCGATCGCGAGCAGCGTGCGCAGATCGTCGACGGTGAACTCGCGAAGGACGAGACGCTCGGTGCGAAGTAACGTTTCCATCTAGAAGCCGAAGCCGAACGCGAAGGTAACACTCGTTCCTTCCAGACGTGGGTGCCGCTGTTCCACCGAACCGTTTGCGCGGAAGCGTCGTTCGCGGCCGCGTGCGTTTCCGCGGACGCGTCGTTCGCAGCTTGCCTCCGCGCGTCGCCATCACGTCCATGTTTCGATCGTACGACGACGAGCGTGTGGCTGCGCCACCCCGCCCGTACCCGACCCGGCAGCTACAACTTCTTGCCGACCAGCTCGATCGCAGAGCTCGTCGACGAGTACCCGCGCACCATCACGTGAATGGCAGCGGGCTGCGCGAGCGTGACGCTGCACGTCTCGCTCGAGCCGTTCTTGTACGGGCGGCAATCGTACGCCGTCGTCGTCGGAGCGCTGCCGACGCGAACATAGAGGTCCGCATCGTTGGTGCCCGTGATCGAGAACTCGTACGTGCCCGCAGCCACCGTCGGGGTCGACCACGTCTTGACTGCATTGCGCGCAAGGGTCGCGGTGCCCGTCAGACCCGACCACGTGGTCGGGGTTCCACCGCCGCCGGGGGTGAACACGTTGTCCTGCTCACCGGAGACCAGCACGACCTGCTTGGGATCGATCGGGCGGAAGATCTGCTCGTACGTCTTGGGCTGGTCGTACGCGATGAGACCGCGGAACATGGCCATGGTCGTGTTCGACAGCTCGTGGAAGAACGCCGGCATCGCGTTGTTGACGAGGTCGATGTACTTGTAGCCCGTCGTGTCGTCGGGGTTGACCACCTGGTGCGAGCGGTTGAGCGCGTCGTCGATGTACGCGAACGTATCGCAGCCGTTGAGCTGCACGACGACGTATTGGCCCGCGACCCAGCGCCCCGCAGCGGCGAGTGCACGCACGTTGGTGCCGAGACCCGCGTGACCGTTGTAGACGATGTAGTCGGCGCGCGTCGACAGCGCCTCGTAGCGCGCGCGGAACGCCGGCTGCGTCAACCCGATGCGCACGTTGTCCGTGAGTAGTGCGACGACCTTGATCTTCTTGCCACCGGGGAGCGTCGCATTGAACTCGATGTCCGGCGCGCCGACACCCGGCGTCGACGAGACGTTCGCCGGGACCGTGGTGAGCCCGCGCGTGCTGAGCTCCTGCTTCATCGCGCCGACAAACCGGTTGTACGCGTTGATGCCGACATCGCCGGTCGTCGCGCCGTCCTTGTCCTTGCCGAAGATCGCGACGACGTTGAGCGTGTTGTCCTCCCAGATCTTCGTGTACTCGGGGAACTTGCCGGTCGTCTGCACCGGGCTCGGGGACAGCGTCGCCGTGACCGTGTTGACGTCGGCCGCCGCGATCGAACAGCCCGCGGCCTTCGGGCGGTAGTAGTAGAACATCGACCCCGCGTCGACATCGTGCGCGCTGATGTCGACGCACTTGGTGCCGTACTTCGTCGCGAACGCGCTCTGTCCCGCGCTCGACACGTCGAGCGGCAGCTTGAGCTCGACAGACGCGGGCACGCTGTTGCGATTACCCCACGCGACGAGCAGCTTTGCCTTGTACTGGAGCTGCGTGCGGCCGTTGACCTGCGTCCTGACGATGTTCGTGACGACCGCCTTGTCGATGCGACCAACGGCGTTGAGTCCGTTGAGCTGCCCGACGGTGTAGAACAGCTGCGACTGGACCGTCGACAGGTCGTTCCACGACGAGTCGGTGATCAGCGTGCCGTTCCACTCGGCGTCCACGAACACGGCGACGGCGCTCGAGTCCGCCTTGCCGTCTTCTGACTTGACGGTCTCACCCTCGTACAACTCCTCGTCGGTAACGCAGCCTACCGTCGCCAACGAGAACCCCAGCAGAATCGAAGAAAGTCGCTTCATATATGCGCGCGCGAGGAGCAAGACCCGAGCCGCTCCACAGAACGGGATCGAGTGCGCTAACCCATCGATGTCGCGAGCCCCGAGGTTCGTCGACTATGACCTCGACGTCTCAGCGGCAACTCTACTTGCCGTCGCGCAGCGGCCGCGCGTCCGGACAGTCAGTGCGAGGCGGACGCTGCAATACGAGCACGCGCCCAATCAGCGCGGCCACGAGCGTTCACGTAGTCGCCGTCGAGCGGCTTGTCGCCCCACTCGGCGAGCTGCTTCTCGGCGGCGGCGAGGTCCTTCTCGGCCGCACTCCGATCCACGTCCGTCGCGACTTGCGCCTGCTCGACGAGGATCTCGACGGCGCCCGAGGGATCGACGCGGAGGTACCCGCTGCCGACCGCATACTTCGCCTTCCCTCCGATGGTGAGCACGCCAGGCTTGAGCGCCGTCAACATCGGGATGTGTCCCGGCAGCAGCTCGAACTCGCCGAGCTCGCCCGGCGCCTGCACGCTGTTCGCCTCGGTGTGCGCGATGACGCCACGCGGGGTGACCAGGTTGACACCGAGGATCGTATTGAGTCCGCCCGCCATCTTCAGACTCGCTTCGCCAACTCGGCCGCCTTGGTGCGGACGTCGTCGATCGTGCCGGTCATTTCAAACGCCTGCTCGGGCAGGTCATCGGCCTTGCCCTGGAGCACTTCTTCGAACGAGCGCACCGTGTCCTCGCGTGACACGAACACGCCTTTGAGGCCGGTGAACGTCTCGGCGACGTGGAACGGCTGGCCCATGAACTTCTCGATCTTGCGAGCGCGCGACACGGTCTGCTTGTCGTCTTCGCTGAGCTCGTCCATGCCGAGAATCGCGATGATGTCCTGCAGATCCTTGTAGCGCTGCAGGATGCGCTGCACCTCGCGAGCGACCTTGTAGTGGCGCTCGCCGACGACCGCAGCTGAAAGGATCGTCGACGTGGAGTCGAGCGGATCGACGGCCGGGTAGATGCCCTTCTCGGTGATCGCGCGGTTGAGCACCGTCGTCGCGTCGAGGTGTGCGAACGCCGTCGCCGGCGCCGGGTCGGTCAAGTCGTCGGCGGGGACGTAGATCGCCTGCACCGAGGTGATCGAGCCGTCCTTCGTCGACGTGATGCGCTCCTGCAGACCGCCCATCTCGGTCGACAGCGTCGGCTGGTAACCGACGGCGCTGGGGATGCGACCGAGGAGCGCCGACATCTCGGAGCCCGCCTGCGTGAAGCGGAAGATGTTGTCGATGAAGAGCAACAAGTCCTGCTTGTCGACATCGCGGAAGTATTCGGCGATCGCGAGTGCGGATAGCGCGACGCGAGCACGCGCACCGGGCGGCTCGTTC
>JBJXGN010000177.1:0-3784 GCA_046160585.1 Kofleriaceae bacterium | reverse complement strand
GACTGCGTGGTCTCCCATGATGGACGTGCGTTCGCCTTCGCAGACGACGCCACGATCGCGGTCGGCCGCGTCTCTCGATCGAACCTGACGGACATCGAGATCGTGGAGTACTGCGACGCCCTCCGCACGCAGAAGCGCCGGCGTGACGTGGATGCGGCCGAAGCGCGCTACGAGGGCAAGCGAGTCAGCGGCGCCGCTGCGATCGGTTTTGGCACCGGTCCTCAATCCGCATGGCGCGCGGTCGCGGGCGAGCCCTTCGGGCTCACGCTCGGTTGCCGCAGCGTCGGCGGAGCCGGGCGCGGAGTGCGGATCGCGGTCACCGGAGCTGCGCTTCCGCGGATCACTCTCGAGCGCATGTGCATCGGCGACCGCTCGGTTCCATTCTCGCGCAAGCCCGATGGGAGCTACGTGGCCGACTGTGCCGACGTCGACCTTGCGGAGGGCATCGTGTATCCCTTCGATCCGAAACCGAAGAACGATACCCAGACGCGCGCGGCCGCTCGCGCACTCGCCGAGAGCCAGTTCGAGGTGCACTTGCACGGCCGTGCGCTCGAGGCGAGCAGCGACCTCCTCGCTGTCTCGATCGCGGTGATCGGCTCGACGGGCGCACCCGTGAAGTGGATGCGTCCGCTCACGATCGCCGCACACTAGCCTCACGCCATGCAGCGCGTCATGGCAAGGACATCGACTGGGATGCGGTGGCTCGCATCCGCGTGGGCAAGGACGAGCTAGGGAAGCTTGGCTAGCACCGCGTCGATCTCCGCGACCTTCGCGGTATCGACATCGGCAGACGAGAACGCGGTACGCGCGGCATCGAGAAGCTCGCGAGCGCGGACGCGATCGCGGCCGAGTGCAACGAGCGCGCGCGCGACGCCGAGTCGGGCGTCGGCGAGCTCGGTGGGATCGTATTCGCCGCTGGTAGGGCGCAGTGCGATCGCCCGCTCGAGGTGTGGCAGTGCCTTCGCGGGTTGCTTCGCGTCGAGGTACACACTGCCGAGACCGAACTCCGAGTAGTAGTCGGCGTGCTCGTCGGGGTGGCGCTGCCCGATCGAGCGCGCCTCGGTGAACGCGGTGATCGCATCGTCGAAGCGCATGGCCGCCTGGTGCGCCCGCCCGAGCCATTCGAGCGACATCGCGAGATCGCGCGAGTCGGGCGCGGAGAACTTGCGACGGATCGTGACGGCACGCTCGAGATCCGTGCGTGCACGATCGTGAATCCCTAGATCGGTGAGCGTGCGGCCGCGCATCTCGAGCATCGGAACGATCTGGCCCGTTTCGCCCGTCGCTCGCTCGTAGATCGGCAGCGCGCGATCGATGAGCGCGAGTGCTTCGTCATAACGACCGAGTGAGGTGAGCGCGGTCCCGAGGATCGCCGCGCTATGCGAGATGCGGGCAGCATTGGCGCCCGCCGATTCGACGGCGATCGCGAAGGCGCGGCGCAGAACATCGAGGCTCTCGCTCGGTTTGCCCGCGATGATCCGCGCCGAGCCAAGCATGTTGAGTGCGTCGACGAGTCCGGGATGGGTGTCACCGAGGAGTCGTTCGCGCATCGCGACTGCCCGCTGCAATGTCCTGTCTCCCTCCGCGTTGGCGCCTGCTTGCCACTGCAGCGTGCCGAGCCCGACGAGCGCGAGCGAGAGGTCGAGATCGTCGCGCGTGCCGACCACGCGCTCGCGCTCCACGATCGCCTTCTTCATCAGCTCTGTCGCAGCGGGATATTCGTCGCGGATCATCGCGACCATCGCTTCGGTGTAGACAAGATCGAACTGGAAGCCCTCGTCCGCGACGCGCGGGGCGATTGCACGTGCCTGCGCGAGCCAGCGTGCGCCGTCCTCGCGCCGATCGATGTTGGACTCGGCTCGCGCGAGGGAGAGGTAGAGGCGTGCGCGCAGTTCTTCGAGTCCCGCGGCCTCGGAAGCGACGAGCGCCTTCTGCCACGCGTCGCGGGCGGCTGCGAACTCGTGACCTTCGCTTCGTGCGTCACCGACGATCTTCCACGCGTGCGCTTCGATCGCGGGCAACGGGGTTGTGCGCGCGGCGTCCGCCACCTTCGTCGCTTTCGCGACCGCCGCGGCGAAGCGACCGCTCGTCCTCTCGGTGGTCGCTGCGTCGAGCTCGAGCCGCAGCTGGTCATAGCGTGCACGCAACGCCGGGTCGGCGGGAACGCGGAACTGAGCGAGCGACTCGCGCGGACCGGCGCACACCGCGAGATCGATCGCTTCGTCGGTGAGCGACACCGCGCCCTCGACGAGAATCGGCGTGGGCTGTTCGAGAGCGCGGACCAACGCCCCGACGCGACGCGTGCTCTCTGCCAGACACGCCATCCGCAGATCGAACAACTCCGGGGACTCGGCGCGATCGATGCGTGCGGCCCGACATGCCTTGGCACGCAGCGCACCCGCGCGTTGCCGCCAGTCGACAAGCTTGGAGATCGTGCGCTCTGCGGTGGGAACCGCGAACCCGAGCTTCGTCGCTTCGAACCCCGCACGGATCGCGGCGGCGTCGTCGGGCGAATAGCCGCCGGGCAGGGCCTCGTCGGTCCCTGCACATGGATCGTCCGCCGCCCGAGTGGTGAATGCGAGCGTCACCAGCGGCGCGGCGATCGCCAGCGCAGCCACACCGGCGACGAGCACGCGCTTGCGGAATCGCGAGGGTGCCGCGGCGAGCTCGTCGAGGAGTGCATCGAGCGAGGACAGCCGTTGCTCGCGCTCCATCGCGAGTCCGCGACGCAGTAACCCGCGCAGCTTTGCGGGCAGTCGCGGCCGCGGCGGTAGCTCTGGCTCCTCGCGCATTCGCTCGAGCAGCGCAGCCGTCGTGGGCGCGACGTACGGCCGTCGACCGAACAGCGCCTCGCAGCACATCACGCAGAAGCTGAACACGTCACTCGATGGATCGACGTCACTTCCGACGAGCTGCTTGGGTGCGGAGTACGCGGGCGTTCCGACTACCTTGCCGGTGAGCGCGAGCTGTTGCAGTGCCAGCCCGTCGAGGTTCGAGCGCGAGATTCGCTCCGAGATGCCGCGATCGAGACCGAAGTCGACCACCTTCACCGTGCCGTCGTTTGCGATCATCACGTTGGCGGGCTTCACGTCGCGATGAACGAGCCCGGCGGCATGCGCCGCTGCGAGTCCACGGCCCGCTCGCTCGAGCACCTTCGCGATGTCCTGCCACGTGCGCGGCTGTCGTCGTACCCAGCCATCGAGCGACTCGCCCTCGACGAGCTCCATCGCGATGAACACCTCACCCTCGTGCATGCCGACCTCGTACACGGTGACCACGTTCGGGTGCTGGAGCTGTGCCAGTCCTTGCGCCTCGCGTACGAGCAGCGCTTGCGAGACATCAGCCTCGGCGTTGCTGCGTTCCGCGAGCGGCACCGGGGCAACGCGCACGAGCTTGAGCGCCACGTCGCGGCGCAGCGTCGGATCGTGCGCGCGATAGACGATCCCCATCGCGCCCTCGGCGATCGATTCCGCGATCTCGAAGCGGCCGCGGAAGAGGAAAACCAGTACGGGGTAAGTCGAACGCCCGTGCAGCTACCACCGTTGGCGTGAACGAAACCAGTACGGTGAAGGAAACCGAGAAAAACTGAGGAGAGGAATCCAGTACGGAGTAAGTCGAACGCGTTGGCGGTCGCCGCGAGTCGGTGGACCTGCACGGTGTCCGGTGTCCGGCCGGATGCCGGACACGCTGTCCGGCATACGGACGATTCGTGGTCGGCTCTTCAATGGTGTCGCGGCTCTCGCTGCTGGTGTGGACCTTGCTGTGCTCGCGATCCGATGTCGCC
>JBJXGN010000176.1:0-6564 GCA_046160585.1 Kofleriaceae bacterium | reverse complement strand
CCGTCACGGATGTGCCATTGAAGTCGACGACGATGCCACGCTTGGTAAAGTCACGGAGACGTGTGGAAGCGGTCGGCCCGCAGGTCGGCAGGACCTCACCTCTCATGATCTTCGACGGAGCGCTACGCGCTCGGACTCACGTCAGGACGGGATACGGCGAGGGGTTACGATTGAGGTCGAGCCGTGGGTTCGTCAGGTCCACATCACTTCTTCGGCTTCTCAAACGTGCCAGCAAGCTCATACGCGTCTATACAGACGGTCTGATTCGCCATCCCCTTCATGAATAGAAACAGCATGCCCCACGCGGTATCGCGAGAGCCTTCCCGACGAAAGTACAAGGAGATGTGGACGCCGTCCTTTGTGGTGACACCGTGGGCTGCTTTTCCGTTGCTCTTTGTATCCCACGAACGTTCTTTTATTTTCCATTCAGCATCGTTGACCAACAACGAGCTTGAATAGCGAGCGACCATGGAGGAGAGTGCTGCCAAAGGCTTCGCGACCTTTTCCCCGCAGGACGGTCTCTTCTTCGATTGTCGGTACACGGGGCGTTCTTCCACGACGTCCAACGTGTAGGTTCCGAATGGAACCTCAGCGTCGTCGGCCCTCAAGAGTCGCGGAGTCAACAGCATGGCCAAGGCAAAGCTCCATACACGGTTGCTAGGGATTCCTGCACGCATTACACACCGTCCAACACCAACGTTCGTCGGCCGATAAGGGAGGAGAGGGTACTTCATGGACCTCACCGTCGGGACCGAAAATTGCGGGTCTTGGTGTTCGGCACCCCTCACGTTGGATGCACTTGGACCGTCCCTCCAAGCAAGAACTCGCAGAATTGCAAAGTGGGCCGGCCGCCCAAGCCGAGCAACCCCAGCCCTCCCAGCTCTCTCCGGGATCGGGGCCGGGTCCAAAGGGCTCTCCCCAACTTTCCCCACCCGTATTGTATGGGCTCTGATCGCACGTGTAGGGATTGTCACAATCGGGTAAGTACCCGAGCCCACCGTAGCCGCCATTTCCACCTCCACCTCCACCTCCACCTCCTCCACCACCTCCACCTCCACCTCCACCTCCACCTCCACCACCCTCACCCCGAAGACAGTAACCGAGAACATCGGTCGAGAGATCCTCCCACGCAGCCGCAAAGATTCCGCCGCACTCAGCGCTCTGCATGATCCTGCGTCCGTCAGGATCAGTGAACATCGATGGGCTCCCTTTCGCATACAGATAGCTTTCCCATGTCTCATCCACAAGTGGATCGATCTGCAGATATGCGCCGGTGAACGGGTCGTACGTACGATGTCCATTCCAGGCGAGACCGGGCCGATGTGTCGTGACCCCGTCGGCCAGAGTCACGACCGTCCAGTCGTCGATGTACTGCCCCGCAAACAGCACCGGCTGGAAAATCCCGGCACCAATCGGCCAGATCTGCATCTCGCCCCACGCGAACGGATTCACCGCCCAGACGCGTGTCGCATCGCCCGAGCTAGGCCAGCTGAACATGTCGATCGGCCGCCCGGTCTCATCGGTGCCGACGTAGCGCTTCGACGTTACTCCACTGGGCTGATCGGTCTGCCAGTAGCCGACGAGGCGGTCGCCGATCCAGACGAGCTGGAACAGCGTGTAGGTCCCCTTGGCGTTGAAGTCTGGGAAGTACTGCACCTCGGTTAGTCGATCGAACGGGTCGTACGAGAAGAACCAGCCGATGGTGGCGCCGTCGGCGATCCGCCGCGTCGTGCTCATCACGCGGCGATGGTTCTCGTCGAACGCACTCAGGTACTGGAACTGGTACCAGCCGTGGATCCCGAACCAGACGTAGTTCCCGACGTCGATGAGGTTGTTCTCGTTGTCGTAGTTGAACCACCGATAGCCATTGATGCCGAGCGTGTCGTTCCACTCGTCGAAACGATTGCCGTCGAACACCGAGTGGTACGTGTAGTACGTCGGCCCGAGCGTCGGCGTTCCGGTCGTCTGGTCGACGCGCGTGATGCGATGGTTCGTGCCGTACCCGCTACCGTTGATGTCGTGCTCGACGGTCCCGGTGATCCCGGGCATCTTGCGCAACAGCTTCTTCCAGTCACCGGCGTTGGTGAACGGTGGGGAGGCCGAGTGGCTGTTCTTGATGTTGGCTCCGGGCGTGGTGGGGCACGCGCTGACGAAGTTCGTCGTCTCGCAGAGCAAGCGGTCTTGGTCGTCGTACCGAAAGTACGAGTCCTCCACCGTGTTGATGTTCGGCGTGTAGTCGCGAGAGGTCACGCGGCCCTTTGCGTCCTCGGCGACGACGACGGAGTGATGCGTTGTCCCGCCGGTCTGGGTCTCGACTCTCGCGGCCGTCGTCCGGTACGCGAGGTTGTGCGAGATGCTCGTGCGAAGCCCGACGCCGCCGATGCTGTTCTGCTGGTTGTACTGCTTGAGCGGACCGTACGGCTCCCACAGCACGTTGTTGGCGATCGGCGTGCCGGAGCTCGTGCGCCACACCGAGGTCACGCGATCCTTGTCCGAGTTGTTGCCGGCGCTGTCGTAGCTCCAGCCCACCACTGCGCCCGACGGCGCCGTGAACGTCGCGAGGTCGCCATTTTTGGTCCACGTGAACTGCTGGTTCTGAATGCGACCCGCATCGTCGCGGGTGTACTCGCGCACGACGCGGCCCGCGTCGTCGTACGAATAGAACGTCTCCTGGTCGAGCGAGTTGTCCGGCGCGTAGGTCGAGCCGCCGCACATGAGCCGTCGCTTCACGTAGGCGAGCCGGCCGGCAGTGCGGTTGCACGTCGTCGCTGCGGGACAGGACACGGGCGGCGCATCGTAGACACGCTGGGTCTCCGCTGGATTCGTGCTGCCGGCGCAGCCGCCATACGTCGCGTTGTTGGTGGAGTAGTTGTCTTCGAGTGGGCGGCCGAGGTTGTCGAAGGTGAATGCGTGCGTGCGCGACGTAGGGCCACCCACCTGCTCCCTCGTCGCGACGCGGCGCGACGAGCTGTCGAAGACATGTAGCGTCGGGTAGGCCGGGTTCTTGTCCGGGCTGGCGAAGTGCACCACCCGGCCGAGGTCGTCGCGAAGCGTGGTCGTGGTCTTCTCGTCGCCATCCTTCACGCTCGTCTGGTCGCCGAGCCAGGTATAGAGGAGGTTCCATGTGTCGGCCGCGGTCGACGTCTTGTACTTGTCGACGCTCGTGACGCGGCCGTCGGCACCGGGCGCACCCGTTCGGTTGAACACCGTCTTGCCGAGGTTGCCCGCACCGTCGATCTGGCTCACGAGCCCGCGCGGGTCGTAGCTGATACCGGTCCACTTCGAGGTGTCGACCGGATTGATCACCTTCTCGAGCCGGCGGCTGTCGAAGTACGAGAACGGCTGCTTCGCAGTGAGCGTTCCCGCGGAATCGTAGGTCTGGATCTCGGTGACGAGACCTTCCTGGTCGTAGATGAGCTCCTGTCGGTCGCCGGCCGAGCCGGCGTTGCAGTCATCTCGTCGTTTGGTGCGCAGCAGCCGGCCCTTGGAGTCGTATTCGTAGAACAGGCACGAGCCGTCCGGTCGCGTGATCTGGACGAGCCGCAACGCCGAGTCGCGCGCCCAGCTCGTGACGAGATCGGCCGCGTTTGGCGATCCGCACGACGTCTGGCCGGCCATCATCTCGCGCCGTGACGAGAGTCGGTTGCGATCCGCGGAGAACGTGAGGCACGTGAGCGTCGTGTCGACGTCGACGAGCGTCGTGGGATTTCCCCACGAGTCGTAGACCGTCGCGGAGCTGACGAGGAAGGTCGTCGTGTTCTTCTTGCGCTTGAGCTCGAACAGGAAGTCATCGCGGAACGTGCCGTTTGGCGTGTGATAGGTCAGCTGCGTGACGTCATCACTACCGGCGAGCGGCCCATCGATTTGGGTGAGGCGCCCCTTCGCGTCGTACGAGAAGCTCGTCGTGTACGTGACCTCGGTCGGCGTGTAGTCGCTGTTGTGCGTGGTCAGCGTCTGCGTGATTGTGCTGAGCTTGCCGGTCGTGGCGCTGTACGCGAACTGCGTTCGAGTGCACCCCGTCGTGTTCGTCGACGAGCAGCTCGCCGCGCTCGCATGCAGATCGCTCTTGCGGCGGATCTCGGTCACCTTGCCGGGGAAGTTCGCGTCCGTGTAGTACCGCCATTCGGTGCGAGCTTGGTTGGTGTTCGCGGCGTTCGAGTCCGGATCGCCGTATGCGATCGTGGTCGGCATCCCGTTCGCGTCGAACGTTCGCGAGGTGTAGTTGGCCGTGGTCGACGGATCTTTGATCGCCGTCAGATCGAGCTTCGATCCGCTCGTGTCCCAGATGTACTGTTCGACCTCGGTGCATGCGCCCGTGCACGACTCACTCGGTGGCCCGAGCGGCGCGACGCTGGTGACGAGATCTTCGTTCGTCGTCGAGGTCGTCAGGCAGCGAGCGCCACGGAAGCATCGTCCTGTCGAGCCGGTGCCCGTCTTGCCGCCGCACAGATATCCGGCTCCACAGTTCGCGTCGGTGTCGCACGTCGCTGCGGTGCCGAGGTTGAAGTAGAGGACCGTTTTGCCCGAGCACGCCGCTCGTGAGGAGTTGTAGTCGAAGCCGACCATGCCGTGGGTCGAGTCGATCCGCGCGACCTTTCCGGGCGTTGCGTTGTAGTTGAATGCGACGATGCTCTTCCCGGCGGCATCCTGGATCTGCGTTAGATATCCGCTGGAGTAGACGTTCGTCTGCGCCGTCGACCCACCAATCGTAACGGAGGTCAGCTGACTGCTCGTGTACGCGTAGCTCGTGGTGTGCCGCGTGGTCCACGCACTCGACGCGAAGGTCTGGAACTGGACCGATGTGAGCAGCCCGCTCGCGTAGCCGAACAGCAGGCGGCGCTTGTTCGACGCGTCCGTCACCGTCGAGAGCTGCGAGCTGCCATCGTACGTCAGCAGCACCTTGTTCGGCGTCGTCGCGAGGGTGTCCCAGATCTCGGTCAATCGCCCGGCGCTGTTGTAGATGAGTGTCTCGCCGGTCAGCGTTCGCAGCTGGAACTCGTCCGGGGCCGCTTGACGCTGGCGCAGGTACATCACGTGGTAGCTCGCTTGCAGCGTGTAGTTGTCGAAGCCTCCCGAGCTCGACGCGAACGCAGCGCGCGCGTCCTGCCCCTGGTTCGTGTGCCAGATCAGATGCCCGCTCGGGGGCGTTCCCGTCTTGGTAATCCACGTGGAAAACGTGTGCTGCCAGCGCTCGCCGAGCGGCTTCTGCCACGCCGGCGCGCCGCCTGCGGGCGCGTAAAGGCTGGTGTAGAAGCGCGCGAACGAAATCCCGATGCCGTACGGAACACGCGGCGCCACGTCCGGCGGGAGCTGGTAGCGAAGCCCGCCGAGCAGCGGGCTGACCATGCCCGTCGACGTACACGACAGAGGAGACTCGCATACCCCGCTGGTCAAACCTGGATAACAACCTTCGTCGGCCAGGTTGTCGGCATCGTCGTCGAGGCCGTTGCCGCAGATCTCGGCGGCCTCGGCGACCGATCCGAGCAGAAGCACCGACGACAGGAGCGCGTTCGTGATCGTTCGCATGGTCTAGCCCTCCCCGCGGCGAAGGCTGTCCACGACGAGCGTGAACGGCTCGACCGTGTCGTCGGGCTCGACGGCGGTGTAGAACACGTGGACCAGCGCGTCGCCATCGACGAGCGTCGCCTGGACGCGGTGGTACGCGGTCGCCTTTCCGCTGGGCGTGAAGCTCAGCGAGGCCTTCGCCCCGGAGAACCCACGGCTCGTCGAAACTCTCTCGATTCGCGCGATGCGCGCGTTCTGTAGCGAGCCCTGCGCAGACTCGACGAGCGCCTCGAGAGTCGCGCCTTTGACCTTCATCGCGCCGCGCTCGACGCGAATCACCGCGATGGACTCTTTCCGTTCGTTGGATGTCGGCGTCCACACGCTGGTGCTGGTGCCACCGCTAACGAAGTCCTGGCGGGCCCAATCCGATGGCACGTCGAACGTCAGTGGACCCAGAGACTCGACGCGCGAAGCCATCGGCTCGTTGCTCGCGCAGCCGACGAGTAGGCCCAATAAGAGCAGCGATCTCATGGCACCACCCCGATCTCTTCGAGCCCGACGAGCCCGAGCCGCGCGTTCGCGAGGTTCGCGGCCGCGAACGATGCGTGAAATGCGGCGGCGGCCTCGTGCCGCTCGTGCGCGTTGCCGGGCATCGTCGGATCGGGCGTGTCGAGCAGCTGTTGCTCGTCGAGCGTCAGATCGCTCCGCATCCACAGCGCACCATCGCCCGTCTTGTATGGCTGGCCCGGCGACGGCAGCGTGGATGCGCTCGATCCCGCGTCGGGCGCGTCGGTGCAGTTGCATCTCGACCCTCCGCTTGATGTGCGGCGAACGCTCGATCGCGAACGTTCGCCACTCTCTTCCTACAAGAGCCGCAACCTCGATCGCAAGCGACAATCGCTCGCGCGCGAAGAATGGATCATCCGGATCACTTCTTCCGGTTCTTCTGATGTCGATAGATCGTCACGCGCGCGAGATCGAGCTCGTTCGCGGCCGAGGCGGCGCAGTTGGCGTGACGCTCCATGGTCTCGTCGATGACACGTGCGCGGAACGCGTCGA
>JBJXGN010000175.1:0-5117 GCA_046160585.1 Kofleriaceae bacterium | reverse complement strand
CTTCACGACACGCGGCGGACATCGGGTGCCCGAGCGCGAGGTATGTCGCGATCGCGGTCGACAGCGCGCAACCGGTGCCGTGCACGTCGGCGCCCGCGATCCGCGGCCCGCGAAAGTACTCCACCTCGCCGGCGGGAGTGCACAGCGCTTCGACCACCTCCAGCTCCGCACCCGCGGGAGTACCATCGCCCGGAACGCCGGGACCCTCGTGCTTGGCGCCTGTCTCTTCGGCGCGGAGGGCGGTCGCCAGTGTGGGGATGTGGCCGCCCTTGACCAGCACCGCGACGTTCGAGACACGCGCGAGGACCTTGGCCGCCTCGACAGCCTCGACGAGCGTGGTGACGTCGTTGCCGGCGAGGATGCCGAGCTCCTTCGCGTTCGGCGTGATCAGCGCGAGGTGCGGACCGAGCACGCGCAGCGCTTCCTCGAGGAGATCGCGACCGTACGAGACCTGCCCTCGCGTGGGTGCGGCGATGGGATCCCACACGATCGGCGAATGGGTCAGCTCGAACGCCTCGTCGAGCACGCGCAGCAGATCACGGTTGTCGAGCATGCCGATCTTCGCGGCCTTGACTTCGATGTCGGTGAGCACCGCGTTTAGCTGCGCGCCGAGAACGTCGAGGTCGACCTCGTGCGCGGACCGCACGCCGCGCGTGTTCTGAACGGTCATCGTCGAGATCGCGCCGACGGGTCGCCCACCAAGCATGTGCACCACGCGCGCGTCGGCGAGGAACCCGGCGCCGCCCGACGGATCGAGCCCCGAGATGATCAGCACGTCGGGCGCCGTGACGATCGGGCGATCGCGATAGATGCCGGCGCTCACGAGTCGAACGCGGCGAGGCCGGTGATGTCTTGACCCACGACGAGCGTGTGGATGTCGTGCGTGCCTTCGTACGTGTACACGCTCTCGAGGTTCAGCATGTGGCGACCGCACTGGTACTCGTCGGTGACGCCGTTCGCGCCGAGGATGTCGCGGGCGTCGCGCGCGATGTTGCGAGCGATGTCGACGTTGTTGCGCTTCGCGAGCGAGATCTGCGACGGCGTCAGTTTATCGGCCTCCTTGAGGCGACCGAGGCGAAGGCAGAGTAGCTGCGCCTTCGTGATCTCGCTGACCATATCGACGAGCTTGCGCTGCACGAGCTGATAGCCGGCGATGGGCTTCGAGAACTGCACGCGGTCCTTCGCGTACGACAGCGCCTCGTCGTAGCAGGCCATCGCCGCGCCGACAGCGCCGTAGCAGATGCCGAAGCGCGCCTGCGAAAGACACGACAGGGGGCCGCGCATGCCGCTGACGCCCGGCAGGATCGCGTCCTCTCCGACCTCGCAGTCTTCCATGTGCAACTCGCTCGTCACGCTCGCGCGCAGGCTCCACTTGCCGTGGATGTCCTTCGCCGTGAAGCCCTTGGTCTTCGTCGGCACGAGGAAGCCACAAACCTTGCCGTCTTCGCCACGGGGGGCTTTGCCCCCCGCCCCACTCCCCATCTCGTCGCCGGCTCCTCGAAGCTTGGCCCAGACGAGGGCGACCTGCGCGACGGAGCCGTTCGTGATCCACCGCTTCGTACCGTTCAGGCGATAGCCACCGGCCGTCTTGGTCGCCGTCGTCAACATACCGGTCGGGTTCGACCCGAAGTCTGGCTCGGTCAGACCGAAGCAGCCGATCGTCCGACCTGCGGCCATCTCGGGAAGGTACTTCTGCTTTTGCGCCTCGGAGCCGAACGCCCAGATCGGGTACATCACGAGCGAGCTCTGCACCGAGCAGAACGAGCGGATACCCGAGTCCCCGCGCTCGAGCTCCTGGCAGATCAGGCCGTACGCCGTCGGGGAAACTCCCGCGCAGCCGTACCCGGTCAGCGACGGACCGAGGAGGCCCATCTCACCGAACACCGGGATCAGATCGTGCGGGAACGTCCCGGCGGAAAAGTGCTTGCCGATGCCCGGCATCACGCGGGACGAGACGAGCTCGCGCACGGTGTCGCGGCACACGCGCTCCTCGTGGGTGAACAACTCGTCGATGCCGTAATAGTCCAGCGCTGCGTACGCCATGGCGGACGTATAGCGGAAACTGGCGCCGATTACACGGACCGTCATACTCGACGAATGCGACGACTTCTCGTCGGGGTTTGCGCCGTTTGTGCCTCGCTCGGCGCCGCTATCGCGGAGGCCTCGCCGGCCACCGATCTCGGCGCCGCCTACAAGGCGTACGATGCGAACGATCTCGACGGCGCGCACGCCGCCCTCGCGAAGCTCGACATCGACAAGCTCATCGCGAAGGACTACGCACTGTGGCTGCGCGGCATGGTCGCGCTGCGCTCGGGCGATGCCGCGACGGCCGATGCGGCGTTTCGTGATCTCGGCCAGCTCGGCGGTCGTCTCGCGCGCGAGGTGCCATGGCGCCGCGCCGACGTGTTGTGGTCGCGTGGTGATCGCGCCAGCGCCGCGAAGGCCTACGCGAAGCTGATCGCCACCGACAACGCGAGCGACCAAGGCGACGTCGGCACCGCGAAGTTTCGCATCGCGGAGGTTGCAACCGGCAGTGCACGGACTGCTGCGTTTCGCCGCCTCGTGCTCGAGCACCCCGCGCATCCACTTGCCGCCGAGGCGATGAAGCGCGCCGGCGGTCCCCTCACGATCGCCGAGCGCATCGCTCGCGCGAAGCAGCTGCAGGCCGCGCACCTGTGGGACGAAGCGGTCGTCGAGCTGCAACAGTTGCCCGCGAAGCTCACGAAGGAGCAAGCGCGCCAGCGCGACTACTGGCTCGGCACCACGTTGTTCAAGATGCGGCGCCGCTACGCCGAGGCGGGCACGTTGCTGCTCGGCGTCTACAAGAAGATGGGCGCGGACGCGGCCTCGGCGATGTTCCACGGCGCCCGCGCTCTCTCTCGCGCAGACAAGGACGACGAGGCGATCGTCTGGTACGAGAAGGTCGTCGCGCAGTACCCGCGCTCGAGCTATGCCGAGGAGGCCGCGTTCCTCGCCGGCTGGCTCGAGTTCAATCGCGGCAACTACGGGAAGGCGATCGGCCCGCTCGAGAGGTCGCTCGCGAAGTACGGCAAGAGCAAGTGGGTCGACGACGCGCTCTGGTACCTCGGCCTCTCGCACTACTTCCTCGGCGAGTGGGCGAAGGCCAAGGAACGCCTGTCATCGCTCGCGAAGCGAGGCGGCTCGCTCGAGGGTGGCAAGGGCAAGTACTGGCTCGCGCGCATGGACGAGCGCCTCGACGAGAAACCATCCGCGATCGCCGGCTACACCGACACGATCAAGCGCTATCCGTTCTCGTGGTACGCGCTGCTCTCGCACGCGCGACTCGCCAGGCTCGGCGTCACGCTGCCGCCGTTCGGCGTCGCGAACCCGACGCCGCGTGGACCGGACCTGGCCGCGACCGTCGACGAATCGCTCGCGCGCGATCCGCTGATCCGCAAGGCCGACGAGCTGCTCGCCGCCGGAATGGGCACCGATGCGGGCATCGAGCTCGCGCGCGACGAGCGTGGATTCTTGAAGCGCAACCCGCGCGGCGCGGCCTTCGCGATGCTGCTCGATCGGTACCGCAAGGCGGGCAACTTCAATCGTCCGTGGATGCTCGCGATCAGTTACAACGGGGGCGCGCTCGACGGTCCGCCCGACGAAGACGCCCGGCGATGGTGGGAGCACGCGTATCCGCGCGCGTATCGCGAGTTGATCGAAAAGCACCAGCACCTCGGCAAGAACCCCGAGGGTTACCTCTACTCGATCATGCGCAAGGAGAGCGGCTTCGATCCGCACGTGCTCTCGTACGCCGACGCGCAGGGCTTGCTCCAGATGATCCCCGCAACCACGCGTCGAGTTGCGAAGGAGCTCGGCATCCCGTACGACGCGGGCTCCCTCTACGAGCCGGACTACAACGTGAAGACGGGCAGCTGGTACATCGGCCACGTTCTCAACAAGTTCAAGCTGCAAGTCCCGCTCGGCTCGGGCTCGTTCAACAGCGGCCCGCGCCCCGTGATGCGCTGGATCGACAAGTGGGGCGACCGCGAGATCGACGAGCTCGTCGAGCTGGTCCCGTACACGCAGACGCGCGAGTACATGAAGAAGGTGACCGAAAACTTCGCGCGATATCAGTACCTCTACGAGAACAAGGTCTACGTGCAGCCGCTTGCCGTCGACAAAGCGTACCTCGACGATCGCATCACGTATTGACCCCCTACCCCAGCGGTCCTTGACGTATGCGGCCGAGCAGTCAGGCTGTAGCTGTGGGTGATTCGGATCCCCTGGTCCAGGAGGCGGTACAGACGCGACGCAAGCGCCGGCGCGTGATCGTCGTCGCGGTGATCGCGATCCTCGTGGGTGCAGCCGCCGGGATCGCCGTCACGCTCGGTGCGATCTCGCGCACGTGGTAGCTAGCCTGGCCGCTTCGCGAGCACCGTGCGCACCGCGAGTCCGCGCTCCATCTGCGACGGGCTCTTCGCGAGCTGCTTCACGACGGCGTCGCGATCCGCGAGCGACTTGTTCTGCAGGAGCTTCTGCGTGCCGCGCAGTGACGTGTACGCGAGCTTCGCGCCGATGATGCCCTCGAGCTTCGCCGCGAGGACGCCGGGCGACAGCTTGTCGAGCGTCCACGGCTTCTTGCCGATGATCCACGCCTCGTGCTTCGCCGAGAGCCCCTCGAGAATTCGCACGAGCATCGCGTCGTCGGTCGGCGTCAACTCGCCCTCGATCTCGACGCTCTCGTAGTTCCACGTCGGCACCTGATCGGCACTCTCGTACCAGTCCGGACTGATGTACGCGTCGTCGCCCGACACGACGGCGACCACTCGCACCGGCATCGCCTGCGCCATCGGATTCGCCCGAGAGAGATGCAGGTATACGCTGTGATCCGCATCGACGAACAGTGGCGCCTGCGCGACCCGCAGGGACGGATCGACGAGCGTCGCGAAGCTTCTTCCGGCTGCGAACGAGAGCATCGCGACCTGATCGTCCCACCGAAACGCCGGAGTCGGGTGCATGGGCCCGAAGCGTACTAGACGAGCGTCGCGTTCGCGCGCCTGTTGATCGCATCTCGCCGAGCCCTTGATCGCGTCTCGCCGAGCCCTTGATCGCGTCTCGCCGAGCTCGAGCGACAACCACAAGGATTGCCGCTCGAC
>JBJXGN010000174.1:0-3524 GCA_046160585.1 Kofleriaceae bacterium | reverse complement strand
CGGAGTGGATCTCCTTCTGGATCGCGAGGAGATCGACGAGCGTCTCGTGGATCCACGAGTGCGTGTAGTGGCGCTTGGTGTTGAGCAGGCCGCCGAACGCGTTCTTCATCGCGCCGGTGGTCGTCGTGTAGATGTGGCAGTTGTGCGCGACGATGCCCGAGGCGATGAACGAGCCCGCGTCCGGAACGGTGATGTCGTAGAGCGGAATGTCGTCGACAATCTCGACGATCGACTCGACGTGATCCCACGCGAGGTCCGGGTGTGCGAGTGAGCGAAGCTGCTTGATCTCGCGCGTGAACTTCGAGTCTCGATCTGCGTTCGCGAAGAAGTCGCAGAGCGCACGAACGACGCGCGGTGTGGGGGTCGTGTATTCGTGCTCGATGTTGTTCACGGAGCTGGCCATTGCAGTCGCGGCTTGCGTGAGTCCAAGTCCCTTGCGGATCCGCGCGACGAGATCGGCGCATCCGGGAACGGTGTCCCAGTTGCTCGGCTGCTTGCTCTCGGCGAGACGAGCAGCGTGCATCGCCAGCCGATCGGCCTTCAGCGGGTGCTGGAGGCGAAGCTTCGAAGCCAGCACCGAGAGCGGAGCGCCCGAAACGGTGACCTTGTAGTAGGTCCGCGGCTCCTCCCAGACGCCGGGGATCGTCGAAAGCGTCGGCTGTACGAACGCGACGACGCCGAGGCGTGCGAACAAGGCGACGAGATCGTCGGCGAGCCGCTTGCTCTTCGTGACCGCCGAGAGCTCCGCCTGCTTCCCAGAAACCGTCCCATCACCGTCGAGGTACGCGGACAGAAACGCCGCGATCTCCTCGTCGGTGCAGCGATACAGGAGTCGAGGGACGGTCTTGTTGCCCGACAAGAGCGGGTTCGCGAGCCCGAGCTCGCCGAGGAAGCGCACCAGGTCCCGCGAGTAGATCGAGATCTTCGCCGCGTCGCGTTCACGTGCGTCCACGCCGAACAGAGACCGAGAAAGAGCGATGAAGTCGTCGCGAAGCGCCTCGTCGGTGTTGGAGAACCAGAGCTTGCCGGCGCCTTTCTCGAGATCCTCGGCGCAGCCCTCCGCGATGACGTAACCCATCCACCGCCAGAAGTCCGACGACGTGTGCTCCGGGATCGAGATCTGGACGACGTTGCGCCGGAGCTCGATGTCGTGTCGCTTCAGGATCGATTGCACCGACTGCCAGCGCACCTCGGCGCCGGCAGCGAGCGCAGTGACGGTCTCGCCCTGCTGGTATCGATCGATCAGGTCCTGTGCGAACGCGGCAGTATACGTGCGTCCGGCGCGCGCGACGATCGCTCGCGGTGCCGGTGACGCGTGCGTCTGCGGCAGCGGCTGTGCTGCGCCACGCACCGATAGCCGCCGCGCGATCGCCACGCGATCGCCGACCACGAGCGTGCCTGCATGCGTCCATCCAGACGCGGCAAACAGCGGGTGCTCCTCGGTCGCGACCAGCTCTCGTCCGGACTTCAGCGTCACGCGCAGGAGGCGACGGTCACCGCGGCGGGTCCTCGCGAACCTCGTCGCGCGAAGAGGGCGCACCGCGCCATCCGACGTCATCGCGTACACGACTGCGTCGCCGGGCGCGTGAACGGCGCCGTCGCGTTCGACCGTGACTTCACCGTCGAGCTTGCTCTCGACGAGCTCGCGGATCGTCGTGAGAGTTCCGTCGCCGAGCACGACCTCGGTGTCACCGCCGACACACTTCACCGTTGGTAGGTGAACGATGTTGGTGTCGTGGAACGCGTCGGGGATCTGGATGCCCTCGGGGAAGATCGTGTCGAGCACGCGCATCTTCGCCTTCGGCTTGTAGATCGACCACGTCATGTCCTCGGGCTTGAAGTTGTAGCGAACGGGGATCGCGTACTTCTTGAAGATCGGGACGTAGCCGTTCAGGTCCTCGCCCTTGAACGCGTCGGTGACGACGGTCTTGTTCTGCACGCACACGAGCTCGTCGAAGCCGCGCTTGCGCAAGCTGCGCGTCACGCCCTCGAGCTGCCACGGCGTGGTGTTCGCGCCGGGGAACGGGAAGTGCCACGAGATGTTGTCCTTGAGGATCGTGGGCGCGTCGAGCGAGAGCGCCTTCTCGACCTCGGCGAGCGAGTGCAGGCGATCGATGTCGTCGAGAACGGAGTCGGGGCGGACGCGGATCACCGCGACCTTCGAGCGAGACGTCATTGCGGGCATCTTAGTAGATGCAAGGCGCTAGAACGACCGCGCAAACGTGATCGAACGTCCGTCGGTGGTTACGGCGGTCGTCGGGCGCACCGAGGACTGCGATGAACGCCACTTCGACCAGAAGTGGTAGGCGATACCGCCGCCCGCGAGGGCCGCCCCGGTGACGAGAAACGTCACGCCGATGCGGCGCTCGCCGGTGGCTTCGTCGAGCTTCCTGTCGAAGTCATCACTGAATTGCTCGCTATCCGCTTGTTCGCGCGTGGCGCTCGCGGCGAACAGAAAGCCGACGCCGATCGCGATGCCGGCCGTGCCGACGATGACCGCGCCGCTCGCGGGATTTTTGTACCAGGGCAACCCACGCTCCACGGGCTGATCGGGTGTGCTCGAGCATGGCTTTTGGGCCGCGGCCGGCGGCAGCTGACGCCAACAGTCCGCGATCGGCCCCTGGAGCTGGATCGGGAAGTCCGTACGCGAGGCGAGGTACTCGCGGAACCGCGGAAGCGCGAGGTCACACCTGCCGAGGAATCGCTCGGCCTGCGCGATCGCGAACAGGATGTCCGGATCGGGATCGATCTTGTACGCCGCCTGATACTCGACGAGCGCCTGGGAGAAGCGCTTCGCCTCGAAGTGCTCGTTGCCGGCGACGAGCTTCGCGCGTGCGTCCGGATCAATTTCGGCGTGCGCGACGCTCGAGGCGAGCGCGACGACGAGTGCGGAGACGACGAGACGGGTCATTTCTTGCGAGGTGGACGCGGAGGAGCGATCGGCGAATCGTAGGTCTGCGTCGGCTTCGCGCGTGGTGGACGCGGCCGCTTGGTGTCCTTCTTCGGCGGCTTCGTCGTCGCCGTGCCCGCCCCCGCGTCGGGCGTCGTCGCCGAGCCCATGTCGATCGCAGCCGCGGTTCCGGCATCGGGCACCGCGGGCTCGGTCGCGATGACGCCCGCGTCGGGGATGGCGGGCAACGGCTCGACGACACGCGCGTCGGGCGTCGGCGGCGGCGTGACCGCGCGCTCGGGCTCGTTCGCGGGCTCGGGCGGCGGCTTCTTCGCGTCGTCACCGCCGCCGCCCGCACACGCCTTGACGATCGCGATCAGGAACAAGAGGCCGACGACGGCACCACCGACCCGATAGAACCGCTTGCGTAGGAGCAGCGCCTGCTCCTCGGAGAACGGCAGCGCGTCGTGCGCCGGAAGGCTCACGTTCGCCAGGCCCGGCCACGACGGACGCTGGATCCCGTCGGGGGGTGTCGGCAGAGGCGCGCGGACGGCGACGAGACCGGTCGGGGTCATCGTGCGTGCGACGGTCGGTGCCATCGCGCCGTGCCCGCTCGTCGCGATCGGCAGGATCG
>JBJXGN010000173.1:0-42256 GCA_046160585.1 Kofleriaceae bacterium | reverse complement strand
GAGCAGCTGCGCGCGTGGCGCGTGGGCGTCGCGAACGTCGTCGAGAGTCTGTCGCGCGTGAACCTCCCGGGCGCGACGCACTGGCTGGTGAAGGCGCTCCGCATCGCGGGCGGCAGTGCAATCGACGGCAGCTATGGCCTCGGTCTCTCGCCCGACAAGCGGTTCTTGCTGTCCGCGCATCGCGGCCTGAACGAGGTGCTCGTGTATCGCTATCCGTCACTCGAGCTGCACGCGCGCGTGCCGTTTCCGCCGATGCGCGCGTTCTACAAGCACCTGGGGCGCCTTTCCGATCCACGCCTCGGGTTTCACCACGCGACGATCTCCGCTCACACCACAGGTGCCGCATGACTACCTTCTCGCCGATCGACGACGCATCTTCGTTCCGCCGCATGGCCGCTGCGATGTGGCGGGCTCCGAGCGACCCGAGCATCTACGGCTCGATGGATATCGACGCTACCGCCGCGCTCGCGTTCCTCGACGAGCAGCGCGCTCGCACCGGAACCAAGCTGACGATCACCCACCTCGTCGCGCGTGCGGTGGCGCTCGCGCTACGCGAACAGCCCGAGCTGAACGGCAAGGTTCGCTTCTGGGGCAAGCTCGAGAAGCGATCGAGCATCGACGTGTTCGTCACGGTCGCCACCGAAGGCGCGCGCGATCTATCGGGCGCACGCATCGATCGCGCGGACGAGAAGTCGCTCGCGCAGCTCGCCGCGGAGATCGCCGAGCGCGCGGGGCGCATTCGCAAGGGCAGCGACGCCAGCTACCAGAAGTCGCGTGGCGCCTTCCGCCGGCTCCCGTGGTGGCTCGCACGCACCGCGACGCGCGTCTCGGACATCCTGGTCAACGAGCTACACGTGGATCTCTCCGCGCAGGGATTGCCCGGCGATCCGTTCGGCTCCGCGATCATCACGTCGGTCGGCATGTTTGGTATCGACACCGCGTTCGCGCCGTTCGTGCCGCTGGCCCGATGCCCGATGTTGATCCTCGTCCCCGCGATCCGCCCGCGCCCGTGGGCCGTCGCGGATCGCGTCGAAGTGCGCCCGGTGTTGCGGCTGTGCGCGACGTTCGATCACCGCATCATCGATGGTGCGGCGGCGGGCGTATTCGCGCATCGACTCGGAACGCTGTTCGGTGCGCCCGACACGCTCGCGTGATCGCGCCGCGTGGCAAGCTTCGCACCATGAAGCTCCTCTTTGGATTGGCTCTCGTGCTCGCCGCGTGTGGAAGCAAGTCGAACCCGCCGGCGCCTCCGCCCGGACAACCCGGTGGGGCGAAGACGTGCATCGCGACCGGTTGCAGCGGCACGATATGCGCGAGCGAAGACATGATGTCGACGTGCGAGTTCAAGCCCGAACACGCCTGCTACAAGGGCCAGACGTGCGAGTGGCAAGCGAGCGGCGCGTGCGGCTGGCGTGAGACCGCCGAGCTCACCGCATGCCTCGCGAATCCGCCCGCGAGTCCCGACGGGGCGGCGCCAGCGCCGATGTGATCGCGACGAGGAAGACGCGGAGCTCACACGGGTGATGCTCAGAGGTTGCTATGAGTCTCGCCGTTACTATCGGTGCAGGTGAGACGGTTGGCGAACGCCTCGAAGGTCGTGCTGCTCGCGTAGATCATGTATTCGACCTCGATCCGCGTCAGCTCGCCGGTGTGGGCCCACCGCTCGGAGCCACACTCGCTCGCGACGAACGGCAGCACGATGAAATGGTCGACGCTATTCGCGCGGACCGTCGCACTCGCCGCCGCGTCGCGCAGCTCGTCGTAGTCGTCGACGACGTACGTCTCCGTGTGGTCTTGGAAGAGGAGCCCGTCGACGACGATCCGCGCCATGCTGCTTTGTTGCACGCGCAGCGTGACCTCGTAGTCCACCGACTCCGCGCAGCCCGCTGCGAGAACGCACGCGATCACGACCCGCCACATGTCGCGAGCATACCGTTTTCGGGCGCGGGCGCGCGAGCCGCAGCGCGATCAGCGGCGGAGTGACATGGCCCACTTCTCGAACACGGGTTGGAACGACTCGAGGTCCTGGCCGAGCACGGCCTCCATCGCGCGCTGGCCGGTCAGGTCCTTCGTGTCGGCGGTGAACTTCTTGTAGAAGTCGCGCAGCTTGCCGTGGTCCTGGAGGTACTGGCAGAGGAAGCGCGCGTACGCGTACGAGTCGTAGCGCGCGTTGTAGAAGCCGTCGCGCGTCGTCGAGAGCAGCGACTTTAGCGACGGCAGCTTCTTGGCGCGGATCATCGACTGCAAACCGGGTAGGCGCCAGTTGGTGGTGCCCCACATGTGCCCGTCGCGTTCGCGAGGTTGCTCGTACAGCGACGCGAGCCCTTCGTTGAACCACGCTGGCGAGTCCGGGAAGTTCGTCTCGATGTACGGATGTACGAGCTCGTGCGAGAGCGTGCCCGCGCCCGGCCCGATGTTCATCACGAGTGCGTTGTCCTCGGACGAGTAGTAGCCGTACGGCGTCTCCGGCTCGTCGTCGAAGAACTTCTTCGCACCCGCGCGGTACGTCTTCTCGTTCCGGAACAGCCAGATCTCGATGACCTTCTCCGGCTGTTTCGCGAAGAAGTCCTTCTCGATCAGTTCGATCACCCAGTTCACGAAGTTCACGCGCGACGCGACCTTCTTCGCGGTCTCGTCACCGATCACGACGAACGGCGGCGACACGACGACCGTGTAGCCCTGCTTCGCGAGCTTCTTCTCGAGCGACGCTTTTCGCTCATCGAGCTGCTCCTTGGTCGGGGCTGCAACGGCAGCGGTGGCGGTGTAAAGAACAATTACAGCGGCGGCGAGCACCCTCATCGAGGAAGATGACAGCCATGCAGTGCGTCGGTTGCGTGGAAAGTTCATGAGTTATCGACCCAACGTCCTTTCGATGCCGGTGTCGTGGAAGACGAGTGTCACCAGCGTCGCCTGCTAACGTAGGCAAGGAAAGTGCCGACTTCGTCGCTCACCGCTCGCCCGATGCGCGCGCTCGTACCGATCGAGATCGCGATCGTGCTGCTGATCGCGGTGCTTCCCCTGCCGGAGCCCATCCCGGTCGCGATCCCGCTGATCGTGGCCGCGTCGCTCGCGCGATGGATCCGTGGTGCGAGCTGGAGCGACGTGGCCGCGGCGAACGGCTTCGGTGCGCTCGTGGGTCTGGGGGCCGGCATCGCGGGCCTCGTGCTCGCGTTGATCGCCGGGGCGCCGCTTGTCGAAGTCATGACTTCGCGCGTCGTCGAGTGGTCGACGAACGCGGTCGTGCGCGGCAACTTCGCGATGCTCGGTGGCGTCGTCATCTTCGCGGCGATGGCCTCGGCGTGTATGGAGCTCGCGCTTCGTGGTTGGATCGTCGAACGCGTGCTCGAGCTCGCACAGCGCACCGCGGGCGACAGGCCGGGATCGCTCGGGTCGCACGCGCCTGGCGAATCGCATGCATCGGTCGCATCGCGTGCATCGGTCGGGTCGCTCGGGTCGCTCGGGTCGCGTGCATCGGTCGGGTCGCTCGGGTCGCTCGGGTCGCTCGGGTCGCTCGGGAGGGTTCGCTCGATGCACGTCGTGATCGCGATCCTCGTCGGGGCGTTCGCCGAGGCAATCCTGACGCCGGGCGAGCTCGGGGTGCGGGTCGGCGCCGCGATCTGGGGCACCGGTTTCGGCTGGATTTACGTGGCCGCGGGGCGCAACGTGATCGTTCCGATGCTCGCGCGCATGACGTTCACGGTGGTGCTCGTGGTCCTCGAAGGGATGCGTGTCGTATGACGCGGGATCGCGATCCCCGAAGGGCTCCACGAGCGAGCGCGCGGACACAGTGCGCTACGCATCGCGTCGCTGCGTGGGCGTGCGTCTCGCTGGCGCTGGTCGGCGCCGTACCGGTGTCGGCGCCGGCGCTCCCGTCGACCGGCCCGAGCGCGTTCGTCGACGCGGCCCCGGCGTGCGAGCCCGAGCGCCGCTATTGCTTCTCGATCCACCTCCACGTCGCCGACGGTGTTGTCGACCCCGCGTGGATCGGCACGCAGGTCGCGGTGGCGAACCACCACTTCACCGAGGTCGACGCGAGCTTCAAGATCGTGAAGGTCGACGCGAAGACGATGGAGCGCATCGACACCATCGCCGACCGCGCATCGCTCAAGAAGTACGTCACGGGCCGCACGATCCACGTGTTCGTCACGAACCGCCTCCAGGACGTCGATGTCGCCGACGACGAGATCCGCGGCGTCGCGCTGAAGAAGGGCGACACGAAGTACGTCATCCTCTCCGCGATCGCACCGGATCGCGTGCTCGCACACGAGCTCGGCCACGTGTTCGGGCTCAAGCACTCGACCTACCCGATCTCGATCATGAACAAGACGGAGCGCCTCGAGCCGCCGATCGAGGACCGTACGTTCGCGCCCGAAGAGATCGTCACGCTGAAGGCGACCGCGAAGCGCCTGGTTCGCGCGCGAATCCTCTCGGCACGCTGACTACCAACGGGTCCCCGGTTCACTCAGATTTCGTCGAGCCGGGTGCCTGCACCTCGCGCAAGAACGCTTCTTCGCTCGCCGAGAGCGGGCGTCCCTTCAGGCGCTCGAGCTCGTCCCGCGAGATACCGCCGACCTTTTGGCGATGCCGAGCCATCGCGACGTGCGCACGCGCGATCGATGCCGAAACGTCGTCGAACGTCTCGAACGCCGTCGGCTGTCGCCCGGGATACGCCCTCAGCAGGTCGGTGATGCGCGCCTCGTGGCGAGCGATGATCTCGGGGAGCGTCGAGCTCGGCGGCAAGCGCTCGACCTTGGCCTCGGGGGGCGGCTCGAGCCGATCGATCCCGTTCGTGTTGCTCGTGACGAGGAAGCTGCCCTGCACTTCGCTCACGAGCTCGAGCACGCGCAAGTGCCGCGGGAACAGCTGCACGAGCTGCAGCAGCGACACGACGACGCCGCGCGGGTGCAGGTGATAGGCAACCGCGCGGATCATGCCGCCCGAGTCGACCATGACCCGCGTGAACGTGCGGTTCTGCGGATAGATACGAGAGAGCGTCAGGTCCTCGACGTCGGCGAGGAAGCGATAGCCGCGCCACTCTAGCTCCTTGCGCGCGCGCTCGTAAAACTCGAGATCTGCCTCGGGGAACTCGGCGGGCTCGACGCGGGCTAGTTCGTGCGGCTCGCCATACACCGCATCGAGCCGCGCGCGCAGCGCTGCGCCGCCAAAGCCCGTCGGCTTGCGAAAGCCGAGCGCGACCGCGACGACGAGCCACAGGCCCATCATGAGGAAGAACACTTCCACGCGGGCATTGTGCCACGCGCGCACGAGTCGGGATATCGATGGGCGATACGTGACGCACGTGCGGCGACCGCGGCGGCCACCGCCGGCGTGGCGATCGCGGTGGCCACCGAGCGCACGAGTGCACCGAGTGCACTAGACTGCCGCGCGTGAGCTCGCCGATCAGCTGGAACGACGTCGTCGCCGCGCGCGAGCGGATCGCGCCGCACCTCGCGCCGACGCCGCTACGCCACTACCCCGTGCTCGATGCGGCGACGGGGGCGCGTGTCCTCGTGAAGCACGAGAACCACCTGCCCACGAACGCGTTCAAGGCGCGCAACACGCTCTCGTTCATGACCGCCTTGCCGGCAGAGCAGCGCGCGCGGGGCGTGATCGCAGCGACGCGCGGCAACCACGGCGCGGGGCTCGCGTGGGCGGGATCGCGGCTCGGCGTGCCGGTCGTGATCTGTGTGCCGCACGGCAACAACCCCGAGAAGAACACGGCGATCCTGGGGCACGGCGCGGAGCTGGTCGTGGCGGGCCGTGACTACGATGAAGCAGTCGAGGTCGCGCTGCGATTGCGCGACGAGCGTGGCCTCGTGATGGCGCACTCGACGAACGACGCCAACGTGATCGCCGGCGCCGCGACGCTGTCGGCAGAGCTGTGCGAGCAAGCGGATGCCGCTGGCGAAAAGCTCGACGCGATCGTCGTCGCCATCGGTGGTGGTTCGCAGGCGGTGGGTGCGATCGTGGCCACGCGCGAGTTGCGCCCCAGCGTCGCCGTGTACGGCGTGCAAGCGGCGAACGCGTCCGCGATCCACGACTCGTGGCACGCGAAACAGCGCCTGACGACGTCGAGCGCGGACACTTTCGCCGACGGGCTCGCGACGCGGTCGACCTACGACGCGACGTGGCCCGCGCTGCGCGACGGGCTCGCCGGCTTCGCGTCGGTCACGGAGGAACAGCTCGCCGCGGCGGTGCGCCTGATGATCGAGGCGACGCACAACCTCGCCGAGGGCGCCGGTGCCGCCGGCCTCGCCGGACTCGTCGCGATGCGTGACCGCTTTGCGGGAAAGACCGTCGCGGTCGTGCTGTCGGGATCGAACATCGATCGTCCGACGCTTCAGTCGATCTTCTCGCGCTGAGAACCGAGCACGAGGTCGACATCGAGATCGAGGAGCCGTCCACGAGTCGTCGGCGCGAGGTCAGAGACAGACCGGCGAACCGAAGTCCGCCATGATCGCGGTCGCGACGCCGTTGATCATCGCGTTGCCCGTAAACGATCCCGAGACGAACGTCGGCGTGACGCTCTCGATGACAAGCGTACCGTCGATGCCGGCGTTCACGCCGTAGCGCAGGTAGGCCGAGGGCACCATGGCGGGCATCTCCGTCACGCGCAGCGGATGCGAACCGACGGGGAGGTCCGTCACGCTCGAGAGCGTGGTCAGCTCGATCTCGGCGATGACGTCACCGCCGCACGATTCGATCGTGCCGAGCTCGATGCTCCACTTGTGATACGGGGCGCCGTAGCTGACGAACGCCGCCTTCGCGCGCGAGGTCCGTACGGACGAGTCGGCCGTGAACGTCGCCGAGCTGAGCGGTGCGTCCGGGCTCGTCGCACACGCCGAGAGCATGGTCATGGCCAGAAGGACTCTCACTCCCCGAGTAAGGCCCCTGGCCTCAGCGGTGTCAACGGTGCGTGATGTGCACACCTACATCGGCCCCACCGTCGGTGAGTGTTATGGGCCCTACCCCTCCGAATGTTGACGGGACGTAGGGGATCACCGCACGCTTATTAATGAGTGGCGCTGACGGTCCCAGCGGGTGCGCAACTGGGTCGCTACGAGATCGTCAAGCATCTCGCGAGTGGCCTCATGGCAGAGCTATTGCTCGCGCGTGCACGCGGACTCGAGGGCTTCGAGCGCCACTTCGTGATCAAACGAATCCGCGCCGAGCAGGAGCGCGACGAAGCCTTCATCGAGATGTTCCTCGTCGAAGCGCGCCTCGCGGCGGCGTTGCATCACCACAACATCGTTCAGGTTCACGACATCGGCGAGGATGACGGCAAGCCATACTTCGCGATGGAGTACGTACATGGCGAGGATCTGCGCCGCGTACTCGGCCGGCTGTTCGAGCGTGGCGAGCACATCCCGCTCGAGCACATCATCGCGATCGTGTGCTCGGTCGCTGGCGCGCTGCATCACGCGCACGAGGCGCTCGGCCCCGATCGCCAGCCGCTCGGCATCGTCCATCGCGATGTCACGCCAGCCAACATCCTCCTCGGCTACGACGGCAACGTGAAGGTCGTCGACTTCGGCATCGCGCGCGCGGCGATGCGCCGGACCGAGACGCAGGCCGGTATGCTTGTCGGGAAAGCGCCGTACATGGCGCCCGAGCAGTGCGTTGGCGGGACGATCGATCGCCGCTCGGACGTGTTCGCGCTCGGCATCGTGCTGTTCGAGCTGATCACCGGTCGCCGCCTGTTCAAGGGCGACAACGAGTTCCTTACGATGTCCGCTGTCGTCGAAGCCAACGTCCCGGCGCCGAGCGGGTTCCGTTCGGACGTCTCGCCCGCGCTCGACAAGATCGTCCTGAAGGCTCTGTCTCGCGATCCCGCGCAGCGGTACCAGACGGCCGAGCAGATGTTCTTCGCCCTCGACACGCTCGCGTCCGCGGAAGGCCTGCGCTCGTCGGGGCTCGGCCTCGCCGCATTCATGAAGGAGCTGTTTGGCCATCGTGTCGAGCCGTGGCTCGGCGACGACGATCGCCCGCGCTCTACGTCTCCCGACTTCGACGGCGCGTACCCCGGCCTCGCCGCGCCGCCGACGGGCGCGCTCGAGAGCTACTCCGATCCCACCTCCGTGAAGAAGGCGTCGCCGATCACGCGGGCGCGCAACCACGCGATCAGCGATCAACCCGCGACGAAGCCGGCCGCGACTCTGCAGCCGATGGGGGAGCGTTCCGCGGCCGTGCGGATCCCCGAGGGACCCGTCGCACCTGCGGGTCGCCCGCGCGACAAGGCTGCGTTTCGCACGACTCAAGTGCCCGTCGCACCGATGCCCAAGCGCCGGTCCAAGGCGAGGACCGTGCAGATTCCAGTGACGCGACCGGCGGCCGACACCGTCGACACCGTCGAGGCGACACGGGTCGACGCGGATCCCGCCGGAAACCTCGAGGTCGACGCGGATCTCGCCGGTGATCTCGAGATCCCCGTCGAGCCGGCACCGGCACGCACGGTATCGATTCCCGTGGCGGTGTCGATGCTGCCGACGAAGGGTGCACCGCCGCCTCCGTCGAACGGACGGCGAAGCGACGGGCCGACCGCGGCCGCCACCGTGAAGGAACCTGCACCGCCTTTCGCGAGCGCATCGACGAGCTCGGTGACTTCGACGATTGCCGCGGCATCGAGCGCGCGCGACGCGAAGCTAGCCTCGAGCAACGCGTCGAGCAGCAACCAGAAGCCGGCGTCGAGCACGAAGAGCGATGCGAAGAGCGCCGCGAAGCCGAGCGCGAAGCCAAGCGATGCGGTGAAGCCCCCGAGCTCGGGACTCTCGGTCACGGCGTTCTCGCAGAAGCTGCCGACCTCGACGCCGTCGACGAAGCTGCCATCGATCACGTCGATCTCGAGCGGAGCCTCGAGCGGAGCCTCGAGCGGAGCCTCGGGTGCGGTCGGTGCATCGACCTCGCCGGCGACCCCGACGTCTTCGCGACGCAACACTCCGCCGCCGATACCCGTGCTCGCGGTCGAGACCGACACGAAGCGCAAGACACCGCCGCCGATGGGCGTGCTCGTCGACGCACCGTCGTACAAGACACCGCCGATGCAGGCGATCGAGGTGAACGAGGCGCCGAACGAGGCGCCGAACGAGGCGCCGCAGGTGCTCGCGACGTCGTCGCAATCGATGGCGCCGATGGTCGAGTCGTCGGAGCCGGTGGTGCCGATGGTCGAGTCGTCGGAGCGGGTGGTGCCGATGGTCGTGGCGTCGGGTCCGATGGTGCCGATGGTCGAGTCGTCGCAATCACTGGCTCCGATCGTCGAGACAGCGCGAGCGTCGACGGCGCCCGTGTCGGCGAGCGAGCAGGTGGCGGCGCTCGCGTCGGCGAAGCCGTCCTCGCGAAGCTTGCCGTTGCCCGATGTCGACGAGACGGAGATCGATGCGCTCGCGAGCCGGCAGGGCGAGGTTGCAGCGAAGGCGCCGTCGATCTGGAACAACCCGGAGATGTTCGAGCCCGACGAACCGTCCGTGGTCGTGCCCTCGAAGTCGCTCGTGCTCGCGGAGCTGGCTGCAGAGGCCGCACGCACGGATGCGGAAGATGCACGCGCGGATGCGGAAGAGGCGAAACGCCGGCGCGCGGACAGCGAGGCGCAGACGTTCGCCGAGCCGACGGAGATTGACGATGGAGTGCCAGGTACGGCCGCACGAATGTTCGGCGATGACGGTCCGACAAGCGTCCCGGTCAACGCCGATCAGATCCTCGCCGAGGGCGTGGGGCCTAGGACGCGACCGGATGACTCGATCACCGACGACGGCCCGACGAGCGTGATGCCGGACGTCGGCAACGAAGTGCCACCACCACCGGCTGCGATGCCTGCAGAATGGCAGCCGCCGGGTGCGCAGCGGCCACAGCCTCGACCGCTCGGTCCCCCGGAGCGCGGATCGCAGGACCGCATCACGCCGCTTCCTCCGCCCCCGATGATGCCGGAGATCAACGACTACCCGCGGCTCCGTGCAGATCATCAGAACCCGCTACCGGCGCCGACCTCGACAGCGACACCGGTGCAGGGGTGGATGCCTGCGGCGCCGACGGTGGACACATCGCCGATGTCCGGCCGCACGAAGAAGCTGATCGCGGGGGCAGTCGGTGCGGTGCTGCTGATCGTGATCATCGCCTTCACGATGCGCGGTGGCGATGACACGAACGCAGGCAACGATAGGGACCAGGTCGCAACGCCAGATCCTCGCGAAGCGACCGAGACCGCTACGCCGACCGAGACCGCGACGGAGACAACAGGGACGACGGGGACCGCGCCGCCGACGACGCCTCCCGACAAGATGACGCCTCCCGACAAGACGACGCCCCGCCCGACGACGAAGCCGCCGAAGGCGACCCCGAAGGTCGGCGTGAAGCCGCCGGTGAAGAAGCCGCCGGTGAAAAAGCCGCCGGTGAAGAAGCCGCCCGTGAAGAAGCCACCGGTGAAGAAGCCGCCGGTGAATAAGCCCGAGGGGTGGGATCCGAACTCGCTCTTCCCGAAGAAGAAATGATGAAAGCCATCACTCTCGTCGCCGCGCTCGCGGTCGCGCCTGCGATGGCGGTCGCCAACACTCCCCAGCAAGAAGCGAAGGCGCTCGTCGCCAAGGCGATGAAGGCGCACGAGAAGGGTGACTTCCCGACGGCGCTACAACACCTGCAGGCCGCATACGACAAGGATCCGCGGCCCGAGTTGCTCTACGCGATCGCACAGGTGCACGTGAAGCTCTTGCAGTGCAAGTCAGCGATCACGTTCTACGAGCAATTCCTCGCGACGAGCCCGAGTGAAGCCGCTGCGAAGGACACGCGTGAAGCGATCGAGGTCTGCAAGGCGCAGCTGCCGCCCGAGCCGCCACCACCTCCACCGCCGGAGCCCGTGAAGCCACCGCCACCGCCACCACCGGCACCACCGCCGGAGCTGCCGTGGTATCGCGACGCGATCGGCGCAGGACTCGTCGGCGGAGGTGTCATCGCGGCCGCCGCCGGCGTGTTCGTGTACGTGAGCGCGCGCAAGGATCTCGACGACGCCGAGGCTGCGAGCGATCACGGGGCGTACATGGATCTCGTCGACGGTGCCCGTAGCAAGCGCGTGCTGTCGGTCGTGTTGATCAGCGGTGGTGCCGCGCTCCTGGGGTACGGAGCCACTCGCATCATCATGAAGGAGCCCACCGAGGCCGAGCCGCGCCTCTCGATCGCGCCCACGCGCGGAGGGGGCATCGTCACGTGGGGGAGCTCGTTCTGATGCGCGCCACCGTCACGATGCTCGTCGTTGCTGCGCTCGGCGGATGCTTGCGCTCGACGGAGTTCCCGTGCAGCGACTCCACGCAATGCGGCGGTGGTGTGTGCCAGCCCGTCGGTTACTGCAGCTTCGACGACAGTGGCTGTCCCAGCGGTCAACGGTTCGGCGAGTCCGCGGGCACCTACGCGGGACAGTGCGTCGTTGGTGGCGTCAATGACGCAGGTGTCGTCGATGCACCCGTCGACACCGCGGCGCTGTGCCCCTCGTCGTACGCGGCGGTCGCCGGTGGTCCCACGAACCGCGTCTATCGCGCGATCAACGTGCCCGCGACCTGGGGCGCTCAGCGCACGGCGTGCGCGGCCGATGGCGCGAATGCCTACCTCGCGATCCCCGACGACGCCGCGGAGCTGATGGCGATCGACACGTTGGTCAACGTTGGCGACTACTGGATCGGGGTCAACGACGTCGCCACCGAGGGGACGTACCTGAACGTGAAGGACGAGGTGCAGGCGTTTCTGCCCTGGGACGCCGACCAGCCGAACAACACCAACAACTCGGACTGCGTCGAGGTCGACGAGAACAACCAGATGTGGAACGACACGATGTGCGGGACCGCCCAGCCAGCCATCTGCGAGTGCGAGTTGTGACCGGCATGCGCTACCGCTAGCGCCTGTCGAGACACGGCCACGCCACCCCTGTGGATAAGTCGGGATCGCACCGAGATCACTCCGAGATCGGGAAACACTGAACGTCAGACCGGTCTGCGATTGTCGCGATCGCGATGCGGATCCTCCACACGTCGGACTGGCACCTCGGGCACACCCTGCGAGGCGAGGTCACGCGCGACCACGAGCATCAAGCGTTTCTCGGCTGGCTCGTCGCCACGTGTGCGCGCGAGGTGCCCGACGCGCTGCTGATCACGGGTGACGTGTTCGATAGCGCCACGCCTCCCGCGAGCGCTGAACGCATGTGGTTCGAGTTCCTCGCGCAGGCGCGCCGCGTGTGCCCGGCCATGGACATCATCGCGATCGCCGGCAACCACGACTCGCCCGCGCGTCTCGGCGCCGCGTCACCGGTGTTGCGCGAGCTCGACGTCTACGTGATCGGCGGACTGCCGCGCACCGACGGGGGCGCGCTCGATCTCGATCGCGTGCTGATCCCCATCGCCGGCGGGCGCGGTCTCGTCGCCGCGGTGCCGTTCTTGCGGCCCGTCGACATCGATCACGACGTCGATGATCCGGTCGGCGCGATCTACGCCGAGGTGCTCGAGGCCATGCGTGCGCGCCGCATTGAGGGGCAGGCGCTGATCGCGATGGGCCACCTCTACGTCGCGGGTGCGGACGCTGCCTATCTCAGCGAGCGTCGCGTCTCGATCGGCGGCGTGGAGAGCGCGCCGCTGCGGTTGTTCCCGGACGAGCTCGCGTACGTCGCACTCGGGCACATCCATCGACCGCAGCGCGTGATGCGCGAGACCATCCGCTACGCGGGGGCGCCGATCTCGCTGTCGCTCGACGAGGCGCACTACAAGCACCAAGCGGTCGCGATCGACTTTGTCGACGGTCGCGTCGACGAGATCCGCGCGTTGCCGATCCCGCAGGTGATCGACATTCTGCGCGTTCCACGCCGAGGTGCGGCTCCCCTGGGCGAGGTGCTCGCCGCGCTCGACACGCTCCCGTTGCGCGCGCGGGGTGCGGAGGGCGAGTGGGCCGAGGATCCGACGCGCCCGTACCTCGAGGTGGTCGTCGCGCTCGAGAAGCCGGAGCCCAAGCTGCGCGCGCTCGTCGAGACCGCGCTCGCCGACAAGCGCGCGCGCCTCGTGTACTTGCACGTCGAGCACACGGGGGATGGCCGCGCGCTCGCGGATGGCGTGCATGTAGCGCGGCGCCTCGCGGAGCTCGATCCGCGCGAGGTGTTCGGGCGGCTGTGGGCTCGCGATCACGCCGAGGCACCATCGCCGGAGATCCTCGTGGGCTTCGACCGATTGCTGGCCGAGGTGCAGGGCGACCTCGCCGATCCGGAGGTGTCATGACCGGCGCGGATCAGATGCTCGTCGAGGCGAACGCTCGCACGCGCGAGGTGTTCTCGTGAGGATCCTCGCGATTCGCGGCTGCAACCTCGCGAGCCTCGCGGGCGAGTTCGAGATCGATCTCGCGCACGGTCCGCTCGGCGCGGCCGGTGTGTTCGCCATCGTCGGCAACACGGGCGCGGGCAAGAGCACGCTGCTCGACGCGCTGTGCGTCGCGCTGTTCGATCGGACGCCGCGGTTGACGAACCACTCGCGCGTGCAGGTCGGGCGCGGCGAGGACGATCCGTTGGCGCTCGGCGCGCAGGACGTGCGCACGTTGCTCCGCCGGGGCGCGTCGCACGGCTGGGCCGAGGTCGACTTCGAGAGCGGCGATGCGCGCCGATATCGCGCGCGCTGGAGCGTGCGGCGCGCGCGCAACCAGGCCGACGGCACCATCCAGGCGCAGCAGGTCTCGTTGATCGCGCTCGATGGCAACGAGCGTCGTCCTCTGGGTGGCACCAAGACCGAGACGCTCGAGGCCATTCACGAGCGGCTCGGCCTGACGTTCGATCAGTTCCGCCGGTCGGCGCTCCTCGCACAGGGCGAGTTTGCCGCGTTCCTGCGGGCCGACGGCAAGGATCGCAGCGAGCTGCTCGAGCGCA
The DNA here is from genome assembly GCA_046160585.1 of Kofleriaceae bacterium. Lineage (GTDB taxonomy): Bacteria > Myxococcota_A > Polyangia > Haliangiales > Haliangiaceae > JABFXX01. The sequence goes on along the minus strand of JBJXGN010000173.1, from coordinate 28,383 downwards.
TGACGGGCACCGAGATCTACTCGCGGCTCAGCGTCGCGGCGCACCTGCGGGCCACGCTCGCCGAGCAAGCGCTCGCACGCGGCCGCACGTACGCGCACGCGATCGCGATCCTCGACGACGACGCGCGCCGCACCGCCGAACGAGACCTCGCGCTCGCCGACGAGGCCAAGGTCGCCGCGAAGAAGCGGTTCGACGCCGCGGAGCGCGCGCATCGCTGGGGTACGGAGGCCACCGTCCGCGCGGACGCGCTCGCGAAGGCCGAGGCCAACCTCGCGGCCGCGTCGTCGGCGATCGCGGATGCCGATGTCGATCGCGCGGAGCTCGCGCTGCGCCGTCGCGCGGAGGCGCTGCGTCCTGCGTGGGAGGCAGCGGAGCGCGCGGATCGCCAGCTCGCGATCGCACGGGGTGAAGCGACGAGCGCTGCCGAAGCGTCGGGACGCGCGATCGAAGCGCACGCGGCCACCCTCGCGCGGCGCACGGAGCTCGCGGAGCTGCTCGCGCCGCTGCGGGGCGCGCGGATCGCCGCGGGGCTCGTGGAGCTGCGCGGGGTCGAGCGTCGCGGCATGGACCGCGGCGTATACGCGCGCGGGATGATGTCGGGTGCGGATCGCGCCGACCGCGCAGGCGGGCTGATGTCGGGCGCGGATCGCGACGACGATGTCCGCGGGATGCTGACGGGCGCCGGCCGCGATGACGACGACGTTCGAGGCATGCTCGGCGGGGCCGGGCGCGGCGACGACGAGGCTCGAAGCATGCTCTCCGGCGTCGAGCGTGATGATGCGCGGTCGGCGAGCGCGGGGCGCCTGCTCTCGATCGTCGGTGATGCGCGTCGCGCGACCGATGTCGTCGGCGCGGATACGCTCGCGCGGGCGGCCGCGGCAGATGCCGAGTGGGTGCAGAAGCGCGTGGCGCTCGCCTCCGAGGTGGCTGCCTGGAGCGAGATCGACGCGAAGTTCGCGCAGCACGCGGTGGCGGCCGACGCGGTCATCGCGGTCGCGCGCATGATCGCGGAGCAGGCCGAGTCGCGCGGCAAGCTCGTCAAGGCGCGAGCCGACGCGGCCGACGAGGTGCGCAAAGCGGCCGAGAGGCACGCCGACGCGCAGCGCAAGGTCGACGCGTTCTCCAAGAAGCGCGGGTTGTCACTCGAGGCGGCGCGCAAGCAGGAGGACGAAGCACGCCGGCGCAAGTCGGACGTCGAGCAGCTCGTGCAGGTCGCTGCCGCTGCGCGACAGGCGAGGACCGCGCGCGACGAGATCGATCGCCAGCTCGGAGAGCACGCGTTGCACGACGCGGCCGACGCCGAGGCGCGCGTGATGGCGAATGTCACGCACGAGCGCGCGCTGATCGTCCGCGCGGAGCGCACGCGTGTCGTCGAGGAGCTGCGCAAGGCCGCCGGCTACGAGCACGCGCGCGCGGAGCTCGTCGATGGCGAGCCGTGTCCGTTGTGCGGCGCGGACGAGCATCCGTGGCGTGATCGCGGAGCGCTCGATGGCGTGATCGCGTCGGCGACGGGGCAGCTCGTCGAGGTCAGCGCGCAGCTCGACGTTGCGACGAAGTTGATCGCGACGCTCGACGTGCGGGCCACACACCGCGCGGCGGATATCGCGCGGCTCGGCAAACATCGCGCGACGGCGATCGCGAGCGCGGAAGCGGCGTTGCCGACCTGGGCGGAGCAGCTGGCGGCGCTCGGAGAGCTCTCGCTCGTGCGCGACCCGGCGTCCGACGAAGCGACACAGCTCGCGGCCGAGCTCCACGCAGCGGCGACCAAGGGACTCGAGGCCGCGCGCGCGACGCGCAGCCAGACGGAGGCGGCGACCAAGGCGGCGGCCGAGGCACAGGCGGAGGTGGCGTTGTGCCAGACCGCGCTCGATGGCGCGACGGGGCGCCTCGGCGAGATCGATCGCAAGGCGGCGGATCTCGACGCGACGATCGGGCGCCTCGACGGCGAGCGAGCCGGTCGGGCGGAGCGACACGCTGAACTGGCGCGCGAGCTCGACGCTGCGATCGGGCGCTGGATCGAAGCGGCTCCCGAAGGCGCACCCGGGGCATCGCGGCGCACGGCGCGCGGCTCGACGAGCCCGGATGGAATCGTCGAATCGACAGGTGGAACGACGCGCGGAACAACGAGCGGGGAAGCGACGAGTGACGGGGCCACGCGATCGATTCGCGCAAAGTACGGCATCGAGCCGCGCGGTCGCGATCGCGCGCCGACGCACGATGACTACCGCGCGTGGATGGCGGAGCTCGCGGCGGCGTGGCGCATGCGCACGGACAAGGTCGCGCGCGCAGAGGCGGCGGTCGCGGCTGCGCTCGACGTGCTCGAGCTCGACGCGCAGGACGCGGATCGAGCGCTGGCACGGCATGCGGCGCGGCGCGCGGATGCCGAGCAGCGCCGCGACATGCTCCTCGGCCAGCTGCGCGTCGCGGCCGATGCGTTGAACGCCGCGCGCGTCGGGACGGGCTTCGACGACGACGAGCTGCGCCGGCTGCTCGCCGCGGACTCGTCGCGTCTCGACGTGCTCGTCGAGAAGCTCGCGAAGCTGGACCGAGCGGTCGAGCGCGAGAAGGCGATCGTCGTCGAGCGACAGCGACTCGTGGCGGACCACCTGCAAGCACGGCCCGCGGATCTGTTCTACGACAAGGTCGATCTGGGGCAGGTCAACCAGCTCGCGCAACTCGCGGAGGCGGCGCAGAAGCACGCGGCGGAGATCGCGGCGATGCTCGCAGCGGATGCGGACGCGCGAGGGCGTCGCGAGCAGGCGTTGGCGCAGCTCGCGGTGGCGGAGGGGGAAGCGAGTGTCGATCGTGTGCTCGGAGAGGTGATCGGCTCGCACGACGGCAAGGCGTTCCGCAGCTTCGCGCAGAGCTTGACGCTCGACGGGTTGCTCGCGGTCGCGAACTCGCACCTGGAGGAGCTCGCACCGCGGTATCAGCTTCAGCGCGTGCCACGGCATGATCTCGAGCTGCAGGTGATCGATCGCGATCTCGGCGACGAGGTGCGCAGCGTGCAGAGTCTGTCGGGAGGCGAGAGCTTCCTCGTGTCGCTCGCGCTCGCGCTCGGGTTGTCGTCGATGTCGGCCCACGACGTTCGCGTGCGCACGCTCCTGATCGACGAGGGGTTCGGCACGCTCGATCCGGCGACGCTGGAGATGGCGCTGTCGGTGCTCGAGGCGCTGCGCCAGCAGGGTCGGCAGGTCGGCGTGATCTCGCACGTTCCGCAGCTGGTGGAACGCGTCGGCGCGCACGTGCGTGTGGTCGCGCGGGGCGGCGGCCGCAGCGAAGTGGTCGTCGCGTAGCGGTCGACGCCCTCAGTAGAGTGAGGTCACCGTCGCGTGGCGGGTTGCGAGACGTCGCGATCGACGCGTATGTCTCGATCGCGGGCGCACGCAGGTGATCAACGCGCCACGAGCTGCCGCAGGTGCCACGACTGCACCTCGATCTGCATCGTCGCCTCGCGCTGGCGCGTCGCCATGGATCGCAGGAGCACGGCTACGACCACCGCGAGCAGCACGAGCACGGTGCCGAACGCGAGCAACACCGGCATAGGCGTGAACGCGACCGCGTTCGACGACAGGATGATGGTTCCGTTCGCGAACGTGTACGTCGGCGAGAGTACGTTCGCGATCTCGAGGATCCACGGAACGGCGACGCCACCGGTGAGGATCGCCGCGACGACGAGGATGTTGCCGAACCGCGGGTGCACTGCGAACGCCATCAGCGTCGTGAGCACGAGCGTCGGCGCGACGACGAACGGACCGACGATGCGGCAGATGACGGCGATGAGTATCGCGTTGATGATCGCGCTCACGTAGATGCCGGCAGTGGGAATCGTCGTCCGGCGGCTCATGAACCAGACCTGGCCGGCGCTCGCGAGCGCGGCGGTGCCGAATGCGAGGACGACCGCCGCGTCGCGAATCCCGGTCCACCACAGAAGCGGCAGGAACCACAGGTAGCCCGTGATCGCGATCGCACCCATCCGGCCCTGCGTGCGCGCATTCGCGATGTCGATCGCTTCGAGCTGCCGCTCGACCTCGGCGGGCACTTTGCGCGGTGGTGCGAGTACGAGGCGCGAGACGAGGTCGGCGGCCTCGTTCGCCGTGGGATCGAGCGCGAGCGCGCGGCCGGCGGCGCGCATGGCAGCGCGGCGATCATCCTCGCCATCACCTCGCGCGATCGCGGCACGTGCCTCGGTGATGTGGTGCTGGGCGAGCTCCTTGCGCGCGGCGACGTCACGATCTCCATCGAGGAATGCCTGCACGGCCGCTCCGAGCGCGCGAGCGGAGCCGAATCGAGCGGCGATCTCGCGGGACGTCGCACGCACGCAGATGGCGTCGAGCTCCGGCGGCGAATCCGCGCGGCGCTGCGAAGGGCGCGCATCGACGGAGTTGAGCGCCGACGCGATCGTGCGCGCACCACGATGCAGCTGATCGCCGGCGGCGATCTCGAACAGGATGCAACCGAGCGCGTAGATATCGGCACCGATGCCCACGCGTAACCCGAGCAACTGCTCCGGTGCCATGTACGCCGGCGTGCCCATCACCGTGCCGGCACGCGTGTCGCCGGTCGCGAGCGCGAGATCGCGCGCGCTGTCCCGCGCCTCGTCGGACACGGCCTCGTCGCCGGGATCAGCGATCGCACGGGCGATGCCCCAATCGATCACGTAGACCTCGCCGAAGTCGCCAAGCATGATGTTCGACGGTTTGAGATCGCGATGCACGATTCCGCGGCTATGTGCGAACTCGACCGCGAGGCACACGTCGGCGAACGCGCGCAACAACCGGCGGCGCGCGGCCACGGGATCGGCATCGTCGGTGACGCGTTCGAGGAGCGCCTTCATCTCCGTGCCGACGAGCTTCTTCATCACGAACAGCGGGCGTCCGTTCGCATCCATCGCGAGGTCATGTACGGGGACCACCGCCGGGTGATCCAGGCGCCCCTGAACCTTGGCCTCGCGCACGAACCGCGCATACTCCTCGGCGCCCGGCTTCTCCCGGCGCACGCGCTTCACGGCCACCTCGCGACCGAACGCGCCGTCGACCGCGAGGACGACCTCGCCCATGCCACCTTGACCGATCACGTCCCGGAGCTGATACCGCTCGGTGTCGAAGGAGCGCAACGAGCTCGACGATCCGGCCGCGGTGATCGGCACACCGGTCGGTGGCGTCAACAGAGTCGCGGCGTAGCCGGCGTGTTGCGTTTGCTTCTCACCGTCGTCGACCATTCTCGCGATGGTACGCGAGCCAGTACACTACGTGGCGATGCCGCGCATGACTCAGGAAGAGATCGAAGCGCTGATGGACCAGGGCTTCCCGGACTGGCGCTCGTTCTCGCAGATCGTCTCTGTGGGCGACCGCAACCTCGTTCTTCGCATGCCGTTCCGCACGCAGCTCCTTCGCGCGGGCGGCACGATCTCCGGCCCCGCGATGATGGCGCTGGCCGATACCGCGGCATATTTCCTCACGCTCGCGCAGGCCGGTCCGGTCGCGAGCGCGGCGACCGCGAACCTCGACATCCACTTCTTGTCGCGCCCGCAGCCCATCGACGTGCTCGCGACCGCGACGCTGCTGCGCCTCGGTCGGCGCCTGTCGGTCGCCGCCGTGGATCTGCGCTCCGGCGACGATCTCGTCGCGCACGCCACCGTCACATACGCACTGCCGCCGATGCCGAAGCCGTGATCCCATCTCCGACGCGCTCGTCGTCGAATGACGACTCGGTTAGCGGATCGGGTGCGGCCACTTCGCCGCGAGCTCGATCAGCGGCGCACCCGTGAGTCGCTGCACCGTCCACTCGCTCATCGGGACCGCACCGACGGCGCGGTAGACCTTCAACGCGGGCTCGTTCCAGTCGAGCACGCTCCATTCGAACCGGCCGTAGTCGCGCTCGATCGTGATCTTCGCGAGCGCCGCGAGGAGCGCCCCGCCGACGCCGCGTCCGCGTGCTGCGGGACGCACGAACAAATCCTCGAGGTACATGCCGGGCTTCGCGAGGAACGTCGAGTAGCTCTGGAAGAACAGCGCGAACCCGACGGGTGCGGGCGTCGAGTGCAGCGGGTCGGCGTCGTCGTGGCTCGCGAGCTCCGCGATGAGGACCTCGGCCGCGGGTCGCGTACCGAACAGCGTCGCGCGTAGCGCAGCCTCGGAGGCGACGACCTCGTGCGCGAGCTTTTCGTACTCGGCCAGGTCGCGAATGAAGCCGAGAATCGCGGGGACGTCGTCGACGGTCGCCACGCGGATCACGATGTCGGTGCTCTGGGTGCTCATCGCAAACGCTCCACGACCGCGGTGAAGTCCGGCGGCAGCGGCGACGATAGCGCGACTTTGACGTTCGTCACCGGATGCACGAAGCCGAGTGTCTCCGCGTGCAGCATCAAGCGACCGGCCGTGAGCACGCGGCCCCCGCGGTTCTCGTGGTCGCGGATGTAGACCTGCTCGCCGACGAGCGGATGGCCAGCCTCCGAAAGATGGATGCGGATCTGGTGGGTCTTACCGGTCTCGAGTCGCACCTCGCAGACCGTCGCGTGGCGCAGCTCCTCGCGCACCGAGACGTGCGTGACGGCGCGCTTGCCCTGCTCGATGCGCGTCGTCGATCCGCGGAGCCCATCGCCGCGATCGTCGACGAGGTAGCTCTCGATGCGCCTCGGCGTGACATGCCCGTGCGCGACGCATACGTATTGGCGCTCGATCGAATGCTCGCGGAGCTGCGCCGCGAGGCCGAGCTCTGCCTTCTTCGACTTCGCGAACATCAGCAGGCCACTCGTCGCGCGATCGATCCGATGGACGACGTGGAGCGCCACCGTCGTCGCGGCCTTGCCTTGGCGGCGCCACGCTCCGCGGATCAGATCCATCGCCGTACCGGTCTCGCGCTCCTCGTACGGAACGCTGTTCACGCCGCTCGGCTTGTCGATCACCACGACGTGCGCGTCGTCGTAGACGAGGACGCCTTCGCGTTCTGGATCGTGCGGGCGTCGTGCGTTCGCGCGCAGCTCGACGGACTGCCCGGCGGCGAGGCGATGCGCGATCTGCGTGATGCACGCGCCGTCGACGAACACCTTGCCTGACTCGACGTGCTTCTTCGCGACGGAGTTCGGCACGTCGGCCTTTGCCTTCACGAACGCCGCGAGCGTCACGCCCGGCGTATCGACGGTCCACGACACAGGCTCTGATACCATGCGCGCGTGTTCGAATACGTCATCGTCGGTGCAGGCACCGCTGGCTGCGTGCTCGCGAACCGGCTCACCGCAAACGGCGCGTCCGTCGCTCTCGTCGAGGCCGGGCCACCGAAGCACGGCGAGTTCCGCGTCCGCGCACCCGGGATGTACGTCACGCTGTGGCGGTCGAACCTCGACTGGAACTTCACGACCGAGCCGCAGGCGCACGTCGAGGACCGCCGGATGTTCTGGCCGCGCGGCAAGGTCACGGGCGGCACTGGATCGCTGAACGCGCTCGTCTACATACGCGGACATCCCGACAATTACGACAGTTGGCGCGCCGCGGGGAACTTCGGCTGGGGCTACGACGAGATCCTGCCGTTCTTCACGAGGTCCGAGGACAACTCGCGCGGCGCGTCGAAGTATCACGGCTCGGGCGGGCCGATGGCCGTCGACGATCTGCCGTCGCCCGGTCCCGGTGCGCGCGCGTTCGTCGAGTCGATGTCGAAGGCATGCAAGGTCCCGATCAACGACGACTTCAATGGCGCGTCGCAAGTCGGCGCTGGGTACTACCAGTACAACATCCGGCGCGGCGAGCGCTTCTCGAGTGCGAACGGCTTCCTCGACACCGCGATGCGCGGCCACAAGAGCCTCACGCTGATCACCGACGCGCTCGTAACGGGGCTCGTTCTCGACGGTGATCGCGTAAAGGGTGTGCGCCTGCGCGAGCGCGGCGCCGAGCGCACGATCGAGGCGAGCCGCGAGGTGATCCTGTGCGCGGGCGCGATCGGCTCGCCGCACCTGCTCATGCTCGCGGGCATCGGCGCCGGCGACGAGCTGCGCGCCGCGGGCGTCACGCCGGCGCACGAGCTGGCCGGCGTCGGCAAACACCTCGAGGATCACCTCCTGTGCGGCGCGCAGTACCACGCGACTGGCGGCGTCGACGCGATGACGAAAGCGCGCCTCGCACTCTGGGCCGCGCAGTACCAGCTCCTGCGCAAGGGCCCGCTCGGTCGCAGCGCCGTACAGGCGGGTGGCTTCGTCAAGCATGCCGCCGACGCGCGCGTGCCGGACGTGCAGTTCTTCTTCGTGCCGTGGGGCTTCTCGCCGCCGAACTCCGACGAGAAGCGGCCTCCGCCATTCGGTCGCTACTACACCATCTTGAGCGCGCTGCTCTATCCGAAGTCGCACGGCGAGGTCCGGCTGCGCAGCGCGGATCCCGCCCAGGCGCCGGCCATCGATCCACGCTACCTGTCGGATCCGGCCGATCTCGAGCACCTGGTCGATGGCATCGAGTTATCGCGCGAGATCGCGGCGACCGGACCGCTCGCGAAGCTCACCGGCAAAGAACGAGATATCGGCCTGCCGACCAAGACGCGCGACGATCTGCGCGGCGTCGTTCGTCGCGCGGTGAACACGATCTTCCACCCGACCGGCACCTGCAAGATGGGCCCGCGCACGGATCCGTCGGCCGTCGTCGATGCCGAGCTGCGCGTGCACGGCATCCGCGGTCTTCGCGTCGCGGACGCGTCCATCATGCCGAGCATCATCGGCGGAAACACGAACGCCCCGACGGTGATGATCGCCGAGAAGGCAGCCGACTTCCTGTTACACGCCCGGTAACTTGGATCGCCGGGCGATCGACGGGCGATCAACGCGCGACGACGGCGACGTGGTAACACCGCCCTATGCAGCGCACGTTGTTCACCGAGGAGCACGACACCTTCCGCAAGGCATTCCGGGGATTCGTCGAGCGCGAGATCTCGCCGCATCAGATGCGCTGGCGCGAGCAAGGTCAGGTCGATCGCGAGGTGTGGCGCAAGGCCGGCGCGCAGGGCTTCCTCGCACCGTGGATGGAGGAGAAGTACGGCGGCGCGGGCGCCGACTTCATTTGCTCGATGATCATCATGGAGGAGCTCGCGAACGCCTACGAGAGTGGCTTCGCGATGAGCCTGCACTCGGACATCATCGTCCCGTACATCCACACGTTCGGCTCCGAAGAGCAGAGGCAGAAGTGGCTTCCGGGTTGCGCCGCCGGCGAGATCGTCACCGCGCTCGGCATGACCGAACCGGGGACCGGCTCCGACCTCGCGGCGCTCACGACGACCGCGGTCAAGGACGGTGACGACTACGTCATCAACGGCGCGAAGACGTTCATCTCCAACGGTCAGCTCTGCGACCTGGTCATCGTCGCCGCGAAGACCGACCCCGATCCCGCAAACGCGCATCGCGGCATCTCGATGTTCATCGTCGAGGCGAATCGCAACGGGTTCACCAAGGGCAAGCGCCTCCACAAGATGGGCATGGACTCGCAGGACACGTCCGAGCTGTTCTTCGAGGACTGCCGCGTTCCGACCGCGAACCGCCTCGGCGCCGAGGGTGCGGGCTTCATGATGATGATGCAGAAGCTCCAGCAGGAACGACTCTGCGTCGCGATCGGCGCGGTCGCCGGTGCGCGCCAGGTGCTCGAGGACACGATCGCGTACACGAAGGAGCGCAAGGCGTTCGGCAAGCCGATTAGCAAGTTCCAGAACACGCAGTTCCGCCTCGTCGAGTGCCTCGCGAAGGTCGAGGTTGGTCGTGCGTACGTCGACAAGGTCGTGAGCGAGCACGTCGCGGGCAAGCACCTCGTGAGCGAGTGCTCGATGGCAAAGTTCTGGACGACGGACATGGCGCAGGATGTGATCGACACCTGCCTGCAGTTCTTCGGCGGCTACGGCTACATGCTCGAGTACCCGGTCACGCGCGCCTTCATGGACGCTCGCGTGCAGCGCATCTACGCCGGCACCAACGAGATCATGAAGGTGATCGTCGCGAAGCAGCTCGGGCTCTAGCCCTTGCGGATGTTCAGCGCGAGCACGATGCCGTCGCTCGTGAAGCTGAACGAGTAGTGCGCGCGCGAATACGTGAAGCGGATGTCGGTGTTCGGGGAGATCGACAGGTACGTCGTGATCCCGAGCGTCTGCTCGCCGTGGCTCGTCACGCCGTAGCGCCCGTAGTCACCGAGGTCCTGGAAGTAGCCCATCGAGATCAGCGCCTCGAACGCGAGGATGCGACCCGCCTGCAGCTGCGCGCGCAGCATGAGCGTCCCGTCGAACTGGTGGACGGTGCCCTCGACCTGATCCGTTTCGTCGAACGCCTGTCCGACCGTGTAGCCGAGCGACGCCGATGGCACGATCGCGAAGAACGGCGCGAGCCTTCGCTTGTAGGACGCGAGCAGTTTCGGCGAGAAGCGCGGCAGCTCGGCCCCGAGCCGTACTCCGACGAGCTGCGCGCCGACGGCGAGCCCTGGGACGCGATCGGGCGCGACCTCGCGGAGCCCACCGATGACGAGCGCGGCGAGCGTCGAGTCGCGCTCGGGCTGATCGCCGATCTGTAGATCGACGCCCGCGTGAAACTCGAACGCCGATGTTCCGAAGTAGCCATAGGGGGTGAAGAACGTCGAGCGATCGTTGCGAAACGCGAACGGCAGCCCGATGTCGAACGTGCCTTCGGGCATGAGCAGCGGACGATCGACGAGCGTGCGTGGATACCTCGGCGCCGGTGCGACGGGCTCGGGAGCAAGAGCCGGTGCGATCGGCGTGACCGTCGAGGGCTGCGCGACGGCGATCGACGAACCCACCGTGACGAGAATCACCACCAACGCGCGCTGCACGATCCTTCGTATCACGCGCGCGACGAGAGTGTGAGTCCACACCGATGAGACGCGCTGGATTCGCGTGCACTCGACTGTGCACGATTCGTACGGTGACTCAGTTGCCGACCGTGAGCGTCAACCCGAAGGTGAGCAAGGTCTCCTCCTCGTGGCGGAGCATTCCGACCTCCGGTTGCACGGCCCACGTGCGCGTCTCGTCGACAAAGCGCGGTCCGATGCTCGCGCCGAAGCCCGTGAGGGTCCGAAACGAGCCCGTCTCTCGCGCGACCACGTAACGAACGTTCGAGACAAGCTCGACAGTCGGCGAGAGGTCCACCGAGAGATAGAGCGACGGCATCACGAATCCGCCGCTGAACTCGAAGTTGTCGGCAACGTCCTCCCACACGATGCCGGCCGGTACGCCGAACGCGACCGTGGAGCGCCCGGAACGAGCCAAGCGGACCTTCATGTCGATCGCGAACGATCCGATCGTGGCAGTCCCCGGGGTGTGCTCGAAGTGAGCTCCGACATCGAAGCCGTCGACCACGCCGACGCGTACCGAGGCACGTCCCGACCAGGATCCCTCGTCGACGTCCTTCTCGAAACGCGATGACCTGCCGATGCTGACTCCGAGGTCGACCTTGCCAGGTGGAAGCGTGTGTGCGGACTGTGTCGCGGCGCAGGCCGCACACGTCGCGAAGAGGATCACGCCGCGAATCACCGCAACCTCCGCAGATCGAGAAATAGCGCGAACGACTTCGCGTCGACGCTGCCGGTCGACATCAGATTCAGGTTGAACCAGACGTCGACGTTCGCGTTCGGAACCAGCACGAGCGCCAGACGCGAGGAGTGCTCGCGATACGTGTCCGCGCCGAAGTTTTCGGGAGCATCCAGGATCCGGTTCTGCGTGATCCACGTGCCGGCGAAGAGGTTGACGTGTTCGGCGACGTTCGCCTCGACGGCGAACCCGAGCGATAGGCCGATGTTGCTGTAGTCGACGAAGCGCGGATAACTGCGATCCTCGAACACAGCGCGTTCGTAGAAGAGGCCGCCGTACACCAAAAACGCGGCGCGAGGCCCGAGGTGGGCCTTCTCCGTGACGCCGACACCGGACGCCCACCCTTGATAGTCGGAGCCGACGTTGTGAGCCGAGAGCGACGCTTCGAGCGCTGCGCCCTTTCCGAGTTGTCTGCGGATCGATCCAGAGATGCCGTTCACCCGTGCGAAACGAAGCTCTTGCCCCATCGGAGCGTCTTGCGACTGGAACAACAGGAACGTCCCTCTCGCGCCGAGCTCGGTCTTTCCGAAGACGTGGGCGACACCGAGCGTGGTGGCGCCGGCGACCGCGGAGATCTCGGCGTCCTGTTCGCGGAGGAGCGCGTCGTAGAGGGAGAGCCTCGTGCCGATCACGAAGCTCGACGAGCCATCGGGGAGGAGCAACGGTCGCGCCGGAAGTGAGAGCGGCCATCGATCCGAGTGCACCGCGTAGGAGACGGGGACCGCGTCCGATGGCAACGGCGTTTCGACGGGCGACTCGACCAGTGTCGCCGGAGTTTCGGTCGGCGGCTCGGCCGGTGGGGCCGCTTCGGCCGGCGGCTCGGCAGGAGGGGCCGGCGGTTCGATCGGTGGCACTGCGGGCTCGGGCGGCGTCGGCGGCGCCGGCGGTGGCGGCGACCACGGATCGACAGGCGTACCGGCCTGCGTAGGTTGTGGCGGCGGCGACCACGGATCGACAGGCGTGCCGGGTTGCGCGTGCGCGAGTCCAGGAGCGAGCGCGAGCGCTACCAATACCCGCCGCGCCAACATCACCGGCGCGAACCTATCACCGTGTGCGGTGGTCACGATGCCTTTAGAGGGTGCCCGCACGGATCTGTCGCACAGATTCTTTCGCCAGTCGTTCGGGTACCATCCGTGCGTGCCAACTGCCGTCATCGACATCGGGACCAACACGCTGCTGCTGCTGGTCGTCGACGACGCGCGCAAGCCGGTCATCGACGTGTGTCGTTTCGCGCGGCTGGGGCAGGGCCTCGACGCGACAGGGCGGCTCGCCGACGACGCGATCGCGCGCGGGCTCGAGGTGTGCCGCGAGTACCGCCGGCTACTCGACGCGCACGGCATCGCCGTGCCGATCGTGGTCGGAACGCAGGCACTGCGCGAGGCAACCAACCGCGACGCGTTCACAGTGCCGGCGCACGACATTCTGCGCGCCCCGGTCGAGGTGATCAGCGGGGAGCGCGAGGCGCAGCTCGCATTCGCGAGTGTGGTGCGCACGTTCCCGGAGCTCACGCGGTTCGTCGTGGTCGACGTCGGAGGTGGATCGACAGAGATCATCGCGGTCGAGGGCGGCGCGATCACGCAGTCGACGAGCATCGCGATCGGCGCGGTGCGACAGACCGAGCGACATCTAAAGTCCGATCCGCCGACGGCCGAGGAAGCCCGCGCGCTGTTTCGCGACATCGATTCGCATTTCGAACGTCTGGACGTGCCGCGCGGCGTGCCCGTCGTCGCGACGGCGGGAACCGCAACGACGCTCGCGGCGCTGTCCTTGCGCCTCGTGAAGTACGACGCCGAGCAAGTCACCGGCTACCGCATGAACGCGATGGCGATCGACGCGCAGCTCGCGCGCCTCCTCACCGCAAACCTCCTCGCACGGCGCGCGATGCGCGGCATGGACCCGGGGCGTGCGGACGTGATCGCCGGCGGAGTGGCGATCCTCTCGCGGCTCGTCGCGCGCATCGACGCACCCGAAGTCATCATCGCGGATCGCGGCGTGCGCTGGGGCCTCGCGTACGAGCGTTCAGCGTGAGTGATCCGGCGCGACCGAACGACGTGCCCGCCGAGGCGTGGTGGTCGCAGAAGGACAACGAGTGGATCCTCGGGGCCAAGGATGCGCAGGGCCGGCTGCAGGGCGAGGTCACGTACTGGCGACCCGACGGCTCGCTCGTGTGCAAGTGCGATCACCTCGACGACAAACCGCACGGGCGCGCACGACGGTTCCACGAGACAGGCGAGATCTCGCAGGACTGCCAGTACGTGAACGGAGAGCTGCACGGGCTGCGCGCCTGGTTCATGACCGACGGCACGACGACCGAGAAGCCGCGCCACGAGGGGCTCGCCAAGGTGATCTGGCGCGGCGAGCTCGACTACGAGAAGGGCCGCGTCGTCGCGTTCCGCTACTGGGATCGCGAGAACAACCCCGTCGACTCGACGGGCAAGCCCATGCCGAAGCGCCCGCCGAACGTTCCCGAGAGCGCGGCGCTCAACAAGGGCGGCCTGTGGACCGCGGGCCAGTGGAACGAGCAGGGACACAAGGTCGGCCTCCATCGCTTTTGGCGCGAGGACGGAAGCCTCGACAGCGAATCGGAGCACGACACGACGAACGAGAAGGCATATCGGTTGCTGCAGTACCGCACCGACGGCTCGCGCAGGCACGAGTACCGCATGGACGGCAAGAAGCTCGTCGGCGAAGCGTTCGGATGGCGGCGCGATGGCTCGCAGTCCGTGCGCGCGTCGTTCGGGGACGCGTCGACGATCGCGAGCTCGACCGCGAGCTCGACCGCGAGCTCGATCGAACATCTCGGCGTCGGCGGGATCAGCGTGCGAGCGACATCGTATGCACCCGTCGAAGACAGTGATGATGACCACGCGCGGCCGAACGAGGCCGACGATCTGATCTTCGAAGCGATCTTCGAGGAGGATCCGACCGCCGTCGACGCCGCAGATTCGCTATCTCCGGCGGGCATGGCGTACGCGATCGCCATGGGGTGGGGCGGCAGCGACGATCGCGACGCGAAGGCCGCACGCACGCTTCGCAAGCTCGTGAAGAAGGTCGCCCCACCTTCGCTGTCGTCGGTGATCGCGCGCGAGCAGATGGATCGCATGCCGCGTATGCAGACGCCGCAGCGCGTGACCACGGTGATCGAGGCGCTCGCCGGTGACGCCGCCGTCGACGCGGCAGCGCTACGCGCCGCACTGATCGATCGCGGCGGACCCGGGACCATGCTCGCGTTGTCGGATCCGCAACGTGCCGTCGCGTACCTGCGCTCGCGCGTCAGCGACGACGGCGACACGCTCAAGCTCGCGAACCTCGGGCTCGTAGCACTCCCATCGCAGATCGGCCGCTTTCACGCGATCCCGCGCCTGTACGCAGAGGGCAATCGCCTGACCACGTTGCCCGACGAGGTGGGCGACATGTTCCTCTTGTCGTGGCTGAACCTCGCAAAGAACCGCATCGCGTCGCTGCCAAAGACGCTCGCGTGGCTGCCGTGCCTGCGCACGCTGTACCTGACCGACAACGATCTCTCCGCGATCCCGCCGACGGTGTTCGAGCTGGATGACCTGCACACACTGTCGATCGGCGACAACCAGCTCACCGAGGTGCCGGAGGCCATCGGCGATATGACGTCGCTCGCGGATCTCTCGCTCTACGACAACCAGCTCCGCGATCTGCCGAAGAGCCTCGCGAAGTGTCCGCTGACGTTTTTGCACCTCGGTGACCACCAGTGGGAGGAGCCGCCCGCGGTGCTCGGCGAGTGCATGAAGCTCGAGACGTTGTGGATCGCGTCGCGCGCGCTGAAGCGCCTTCCCGCGGCGATCTGCAAGCTTCCCAACTTGAAGGCGCTGATGCTCTGGTACTCGTCGGTGACCGAAGTGCCCGACGAGATCTACGAGATGAAGCAGCTCGAGGAGCTGCGCATCAAGAACAACCCGCTCCCCGACGAGGTCTACGAGAAGCTCGCCGAGGCGCTACCGGACACGACGATCTACTGAACGGTCTGCTTGCGCGGTAGCGGGCCGTCTGGATCGCACAACGCGCTGGCGTGCTCGAGCACCCACTCGAGGAGCGGCTCGGCGAGCTCGTCACCCGGTTCGGGGATACCGAAGAACGGGCCGCCCTGCGATTTGCGCCACGCGATGAAGTGATGGACGAGGTCGGCGGTGATCGTCGCTTCACCGTGCGTCGCGAAGTAGTCGTCGACCGACGTCGCGAGGCGATCGAGCAGGTCTGCGTTTTCGATCGCGCCGACGGTGCGGAACGCCTTCGCATATCGGCGCGTGTTCTCGGCGCCGTGGTTCCACGCGACCTGATCCATGCCGCCGTTCGCGACGTCGCGATCCATCGCGTACTTCGCCATCACCGCGTCGATCGCCTCCTGCGGGATCAGCTGTACATCGTATTCGTCGTTCGCGAAGCACAGCGTGAGCACGTCACCGAGCGATGCGTCCTCGCCACCGTCGCGTAGCCGACGGAGCGCGTCGATGACCTCCTGCGGATCGGTCTCGTCGCTCTGGTCGCCGTCGCCCTCGTCGTCGTCATCCGCCATGGAGTGCCGGTGCCAGATGATAGAGCATCAGGTACACGAGCACGCCGGTGACGGAGACATACATCCACATCGGCCAGGTGATCCGCACGAGCCGCTTGTGCTTCTCGAAGCGCCCGCCGAGCGCGTGGCGAAGTGCGCCAACGACATACGGCACGAGCACCACCGCCAGCACCATGTGGCTGAACAGGATGACCAGGTAGATGTACTTGTCGATGCCCGTGCCGGGGTAGCGATGCGCGCCCGTCGTGGCGAATCGGATCAAGTACGAAACGAGGAACACCGTGGCGACGACAAACGCCGCCAGCATCCGCTTCTTGTGCAGCGCTTGATCGCCGCGGGCGATCGCCATGCGGCCGCCGATCAAGAGCGAGAAGCACGTGAGGTTCAGCGCCGCGTTGATCGCCGGATGGAGCTGCTCCCACGACCACTGCATGTCAGGCTCGCCCGTCGAGGACCATGACCGCGAACAGCACCGGCAGATAGACGATAGATGCGAGGAACACGCCGCGCGCCCACCGGGTACCGCCGGCGCGCACACCCGCAAGGGCCTGCCCGAGGACGAGCGCGCCAAGGATCGATGCGGTCACGAGATACGGCACGCCGGTCACGCCAAGCGGAACCACCACGAGCGAAACCGCGACCTGCACGATGAGGTAGAGCACGATCTCGACCTTCGCCGCTGCTTCGCCGTGCGTACCGGGTAGCGTCTTGAGACCCGCCGCGTGGTATTCGCGCTGGCGATACAGGGCGATCGCGTGGAAGTGCGGTACCTGCCAGAAGAACAGCACGCCGAACACCGCAAGCCCGGCGAGCTCGATGCGCCCCGTCGCCGCGGTCCAGCCCATCAGCGCCGGCATCGCACCGGGAACGCCGCCAACCCAGACGGCCCAGTGCGAGCGCTGCTTCATCGGCGTGTACACGCCGACGTAGAGGATCAGTGCAAGCAGACCGAGCGCCGCAGTAACGACGTTGACCATCGCGAGGACGGGCAACGCGAGCGCGCCCTGAATCGCGCCGAACACGAGTGCGGTCCGCGCGTCGAGGCGACCCTGTGGGAGCGGGCGGTTGCGCGTGCGCGCCATCAGGCAGTCGATGTCGCGCTCGAGGTACATGTTGAGCGTGTTCGCGCTGCCGACGATCAGCGTCGTGCCGGCGAGCAGCCAGAGCGCGATGCTCGTCGAAGGAACACCCGGTGCGAGCGACATCGCGCCCGCCGCCGTGAGCAACGCCATCACCATGATGCGCGGCTTGACGAGGGCGACGAGATCGATGGTCTTGGCGCGGAGGACCTTTGCGGTCACTTCGTTCCTCCGCTTGCCCTGCGCTTGCCGGTCATGAGGAACATCGACATCCACAGCGCCCACAAGCCCGCGGCACCCGCGAAGTGGCCGACGGCGAGCGGCACCGCGCGCATGGACAGCACCGTGAAGATGCCGAGCACGATCTGCGCGGCGACGAGCGCGGGGGCGGACATCGCCATCAGGCGCAGGCTCGGCCAGGTCTTCGCGCGCGTCGCGACGATCACCGCGGCGACCGTCGTGACGATCGCGGTCACCACACCGAACGCACGGTGGATCATGTGCAGGTGCTGCACGCCCGTGTCGGGCCACCAGTCGCCGCCGATGGTGCACGTCGGCATACCCAGGCACACCATCGCGGCACCGTGGTGGCGCACGAGCGCACCGAGGATCAGCTGGATCATCACGGTCACGCAGGCGATCACGATCCACGTGCGCGCGCTGCCGAGCTCGTCGCGCATGCGATCGTGGCGCGTCAGCTCGACGACGCTCGGTGCGGGCCGCGTGCGGAACATCGTGTAGATCAGCATCGCGAAGTAGCTCATGCCGAGGATCAGATGCCCCGTCGATACGAACCAGGGCAGCTTGTACTGCACGGTGATCGCGCCGAGCAGACCCTGCACGATCACCATCGCGAGTAGCCCGAGTCCAAGCCAGCGCGCGTCGCGGCGGCGCAGGAACAGAAACACCGTGAGCACGATCTGCACGAGGCCAACGGTCATCGCCGCGAGGCGGTGGCCGTGCTCGTAGAACACGCCACCCACCATCGGCGGAAACAGCTCGCCATTGCACACGAACGTCGGTTCGGGACACGCGAGGCTCGAGCCCGTGGGGTTCACGGTCCCGCCGATGACCAGCAGGATGAACGTCGCGAGGGCGGCGGCTTGAGCGATGCGGTGCTCGAGCATGGGAGTTGGAGGTGGGTACCACATCCGGTGCGCGCACGACGACCGTCGGTTCGCGCTGCGACAAGAGACCTCGCCGATCAGGAACCCGACGGGTACGGGCACCGGATCCAAGGAAAATCACCGACTTGTGGACTGCGGGAAGGTTGCGAGCCGACACGCGCCGGGCGTACAGTGATCGCAACGAGGGCATGACCAACTCCTGGGTCGAAACGACGTCCATCGGGACACTCAAGTCCGAGGACCTGGCGAAGTCCGGCCACACGTTTCGATACAACAAGTGGCTCTACCGCACCGTCGGCAAGCACCTGTCGAACGGCGGCATGGGCAGCGTCTACGAGTTCGAGCGGTTCGACGAGGAGAGCGGTGCGACCGAGCTGGTCGTCGGCAAGGTCTTCCACTCGAACTACCTCTACCAGCTGCGCACCGACGACGTTACGCGGCGCGATCACCACCACAACCTCGCCGCGATGGCGCGCGTCGCGGCCATCGAGCACCCGAACATCCTGCCGACGTACGTCTCGGCGCCGATCGCGGATAACTACCTATTCGTCACGCCGCGCATGGCGATGACGCTGCTCGAGTCGATCTCGCAGCACAACCTGACGCCGCGCGCACGCGTGAAGCTGCTCGTGCAAGCGCTCGAGGGACTCTCGACGCTGCATCAAGCGCGGCTCGTCCACCGCGACTTCACGCTGCGCAACATCCTCGTCGACAAAGGCGCAAACGTCGCCTACGTGTTCGACTTCGATCTCTCGATGTCGCTCGACGACATCCCGAACCAGACGTATCGCACGTACTACAAGGGCCGCATCTTCGGCTCGCCTGGCTGGTCGGTCGCACCGGAGACGATCGATCAGGCGCTGATGGACTCGCCGATCAACACGTCGCTCGACGTGTACGCGATCGGCGGCGCGCTGCACGGCTTGTTCACGGAGCAGTTGCTCTACGGACAGGCCGACGATATGTGGGCGCTGCTGATCCGGATCGCGGAGGGCGTCGTCGTCGGCGGCCGCAGCAAGGTGAACTATCCGGGCGACTTCCCGATGCAGCTGCGCGGCGTGATCGAAGGCTGTCTCGAGCGCGACCCCGCGCAGCGTTTTCCATCGGTCGCTGCGGTCGTCCAGGAGCTCCGCGTGCAACTCCGCGAGCTCCCCGACGAACGGCAGCGCTTCATTCGCAGCAAGACCGAGATCACGAGCCCCGACATGAAGCCGTACCGTACGACGGGAGCGATCGCGGCGCAGAGCCCCGATCCGAGCATCAACGAAGACGTCGTCAGCGCGGCGGCGAACGCGGTGAGCGACTGGGGCTACGACGTCGAGCGCAGCCTCGGTCGTGCCAAGGGCCACCCGATCTTCCTCGCGGCGCCTAGGGCCGACATGGTCGCGAACGGAACGTTCCCCGACGCGAATATTTTCCCGAAGCTCGTCACGATGATCGATCTGACCAAAGTCAGCGATCCGCGCCGCTTCGTCGAGAACTGGCAGCAGTACTTCTGGCCGATCTTGAAGCGCGTGCGCGAAGGTCTGCTGACCTCGCTACACAAGGTCATCTACGACGCGAACACGAGCTCGCTTCTGCTGTTCAGCGAATACGTCGACGAGCCCCGCTTCGGCGATCGCATCGCAGAGAGCGATATCCACATCGATGGCGCGCTCGCGCTCGGCTTCCTCGTGATCAAGCAGGTCGCCGCGCTGCACGAGCACGGCATGGCGCACAACAACATCTCGCCCGGCGCGCTGTTGTTCAAGGGCGCCGCCGCCACGCGCACGGTGATGCCCGCGATGATCGGCCTCGTCGAACCGGCGATGGGCCCCGAGGCGATGGCTGGGGACTGCCGCGCGATGGCGTCGATGATCCTGCAGTGGCTGCGACCGAACCGCGTCGCGGCGCT
This sequence comes from Kofleriaceae bacterium, assembly GCA_046160585.1. Lineage (GTDB taxonomy): Bacteria > Myxococcota_A > Polyangia > Haliangiales > Haliangiaceae > JABFXX01. The sequence goes on along the minus strand of JBJXGN010000173.1, from coordinate 8,178 downwards.
GCACATCCGCATCAAGCCGATGTTCGAGGCGATGCGGACCAAGCTCAAAGGCTGGGCGTACGACAAGACCGCGCCGCCACCGATGATCGCCGAGATCAACAACCTCGTCAGCGATGCGGTCGCGCTCGTCGATTTCAATTGGTCCGTGCTGCGCGACTCCGGCGGCGACTTGCAGGAGTACGCGCTCCTCTTGATCTCGATCCGCCTGTATCACCTGCTGTGGCCGAGCGCGGGCGTGAATCGCAACTCGTCGCCGAACATCAAGCGCTGATCAGTAGTCTACGGGCCGCCGATTGCTCGCACGTGAGCACGCCGATCGCGACGCGCTCAGTCGTCGTCCTGGATCAGTGTCGACGGGTCTTCGGGCCATTGGTGCTTCGGATAGCGTCGCATCAGCTGCTTGCGTAGCGCCGGATAGTGCTTCACCCAGAAGCCCGGTAGATCGGACGTGACCTGCACTGGTCGCTGGTTCGGCGCGAGCAGATGCACGACGAGCGGCACCTTTCCGTCACCGACGCTCGGTGCGCGAGCGAGACCGAAGAAGTCCTGCATGCGCGACGCGATCCACGGCGGTTGATCGAGCGAGTAGTGAATTGGCGCGCGGCGGCGCTGTGTGAGCTGCAGGTGGGTCGGTGCGAGGCGCTGCACGACAGCGCGGTGCTCGCCGAGGCCCGCGTCGAGCAGCGACATCAGGCTCGTGTTGCGTAGCTCGGCGAACGAGATCGCGCCCTCGCAGGCGTTCGCGATGACACGCGCGAGGCCGTCGTCGTCGGGCGCCGCGAGGTCGGACCTGCCGGACAGTTTGGCGGCGAGTGTGACGCGTGCCCGCCACTGTGCGAGCTCGTCCTTGTCGACGAACTTCTCGATGCCGGCGGCGATCGCCTGCTTCGCGAGGAGCTCGGCAGCAGGGCGCCCTGCGCGGCGCGCGCCCTCGACGTCGCGGCTCTCGTCGAACGCGAGGCCGTCGTAGGTCATCTGGACGACGCGCTCGACGCGCTCCCTCTTCGCGTCCCACACGAGCTCGTCGCGCTCCTCGATGCGATCGAGGAAGAGATCGAGGAGCCAGCTCGCCTGGATCGCGCTCGCGCGGCGGATCTGGACCTTGGTCTGCGCGCCACGGGCGCCGACCTCAGCGACGTCGACTGCGACGAGGAGCTCGGCGTCGATCACAGAGGAGCTCGGCGAGAGCGTTCCGCTGCCACCCCCCGCGAACACGATCTCCGACGAGCGCGGGGCGCGACGCTTGCCGACGCGATCGGGGAACGCGGTGAGGATCGCGACGAGGAGCTGCTCGTCGATCTCTTCCTCGGACATGCCGTGCGCGCGGTATTCGACGTTCTTGACGAGCTGGTCCGCGGTCTTCGCGACCTGGTGTGCGGTGCCGATGTCGAGGCCCTCGCGGCGTAGGCGATCGGCGCGCATCCCGTCGCTGCGGGCGCGCTCCATCGCGTCGAGATCGTCGAGGAGGTCGCTCGACGACGACACGCGCGCCTGGCCCGCGGGGCCGCGCCGCTCGAGCCGCAGCTCGCGCGCGCCAACGGCCGCGGCGATCGTGCACGCCTCGCGCGGCGCGCCGCGCTCTTCGGCTTCGAGGATCAGACGCGCCAGCCGCGGATGGATCGGGAAGCGCAGCATGCGCCGACCGGTCTGCGTGATCGCCCGCAGCGGGCCCGACGCGCTCGCGCTTGATGACGCCGCGCTTGATGATGCCGCGCTTGATGACGCCGCGCTTGAGGGTGACGCGCTCGATCGCGATGCGGCTTCGATCGCGCCGAGGCGCACCAACAGCTCGTCGGCGTGCTTCACGGCGACCTCGGGCGGCGGCTCGTACCAGCGGATCGCGCCGATGCCGGGGACGCCCGCACCATAGAGCTCGAGCGCCACGCCCGCGAGGTCGGAGCGCTGCACCTCCGGCACTTCGAACGCGCGGCGCAGATCGTGATCGTGCTTCGTGTACAGGCGGATCACGCGACCGGGGCGCGTGCGGCCCGCACGGCCTGCGCGTTGCGTGCACGACGCGCGCGAGACCGGCTCGATCTGCAGCGATGCCAGGCCCGTCCACGGCGAGTGCCGCGCGATGCGAGCGAGGCCCGAGTCGATCACCGCGACGACGCCATCGATGGTGACGGACGTCTCGGCGACGTTCGTGGCGAGGATCACCTTGCGGCGCTTGCTCGGACGCACCGCGCGGTCCTGCTCGTCGGCGGTGAGGTCGCCGTGCAGCGGTAGCACCTCGAGGTCGTGGACCGCGGCGGCGTCGGCGACGTCCTCGGCGACGCGGCGGATCTCGCCGGACCCGGGCAGGAACACGAGGACATCACCGTCGAGCTTCGCGCCAGTGCCGTCGCCTTGCGCGAGGCGGCGCACGGCGGAGGCGACCCGCTTGCCGATCGGGCGATCGTCGGGTTGCTCCTCGTGTTCGATCGCGACGGGGAACGTGCGCCCTTCCGAGCGTACGATCGGCGCATCGCCGAGGAACGCAGCCACCGGCTCTGCGTCGAGCGTCGCCGACATGACGATCAGGCGGAGCTCGGGGCGGCTCGTGGTGCGCAGTCGATCGACAAGCGCGAGCGCGAGATCGCCATCGAGGTGGCGCTCGTGGAACTCGTCGATGATCACGCAGCCCACGCCGCGAAGCTGCGGATCCGCGAGCAGGCGGCGCGTGAGCACGCCCTCGGTCACGAAGCGAATACGCGTCGCGCCGCTGACCTTGCGGTCGAAGCGCACCTCGTAGCCGACCTCGCGCCCGAGGTCGACGCCGCGCTCGCTTGCGACGCGCGCGGCTGCCATGCGCGCGGCCAGGCGTCGCGGCTGGAGAACGACGATCTCGCCATCGATCGCACCGGCGTCGAGCAGCGCACCCGGGACGTGCGTCGTCTTGCCGGCGCCCGGTGGTGCGACGAGGACGGCGACGCCGCGATCGCGCACCGCCGCCACGAGGGCGGGCAGCACGTCATCGATCGGGAGGCGCATGGAAACGCACCCTAGCGCGATGCGAGACCGATCGCGATCGGTACGTCGAATCCACCACTAGCGATGGCGCATGCCATCGCGCGAGAACGCGCCGAGCAAGCGGGGCCCCGCGCGCTTCACGAAGTCGGCGAACGGTTGCTTCGCGCTCGCCGGAAACGTCGAAGCCGCGCGGAGCGTGATGCGCGAACACTCGGCGCCACCTCCGTCGAGGCGGCGTAGCTCCTCGTCGGTGACCGCTGCGCCTGCCGCCGGTGCCACCGTCGACGCGTCCGCGCCGAGTTCGTCGAGCGATGCGAGCGTGTCGCCCTTGCACTCGTCGACGAGCTCGCGGCCTCGCTGCCGCACCAGCACGCCGCACGCAAACGCGAGATCGAACGTGCGCGCACCGACGTGATTGCCACCGGGTGAGCGATTCGCGTCGCGACGGAGCTCCTTGCAGAACGCCTCGCGGATCTTCGGACCGGCTGCGAACATGTCGATCGTGTAGAACATGACGTCGTTCGGGCAGAACACGAATGTGGTCGCCTTCGCTGCCGGCGGTGCGCCGTCGACGCGTGCGCGGAACTGCCACCGCGCACGCGAGCCGATTTGATCGTTGATCGGCTCGACCTCTGGCGCTCCGCGGAGCTGCACGCCGCGCTTCTTCTGCGCGTCCCACACCACCTCGACGATGCAGTCGCGCGGATCGAGGCCCGGCGCCGCGTACATCTCGACGGAGCCCGTCGCAGTCGTGCCGTCGTAACTGGCGAGCGACATGTTCACGAACGTGCCGCGCAGCCATGGCATCTCTGGAAGATCGAGCAGCCAGCTCGCGCGCGTGTGCCCACTCAGCCGTCGACCCGTGCCACTCGCGAACACTCGCGTCGCGGGCGTGTTCTCGTCGACGATCGGCTTCGCTACCTCCGCGCTTCTGGCCGCGTCGGTGGCGGTGGCGTCGGCGGCGATAGCGCCGTCGCGCACGGTCGGGACGGTTCGTTCGACCGAGGTGGGCGACGAGCTCGAGCCGCAGGCAGCGAGCGTCACGATCACCAGGAGCCGAATTGCAGTCACGAGCGCTCGCGAACGCTAGCACCGCACCATCGCGTATGCTCGACGAGATGTCGTTCCCCGCGCCTCCCGCGCCGGTCTTTCCACCCGATCAGAGCTCGACGAGCCGGAGCCACATTCGCTACGAGGACTGCGCCCAGGATGGACGCATGATTCCGCTCTCGCTGCCGTCACAGATGTCCGGGCTGTGGCAGTCGGTGATCGCGAAACATCCCGGATCGCGCAACTCGATCGCGAAGGGTGTCGTCCCGATCCTCACGCGTTTGACGCTGGTCTCCGAGAGCCAACCCATTCGCATCGATCGGCTCGTCGAGGCGCGCTCCGGTTTCCAGCTCGCGCACGCGATGGAGAACGGCGAGGTGGGCCGGTTGTTCATGAACGTGTGGGTCGACGTGTGGGGCATGGCGGGACGCGTGGGACCGCGCCAGGTCGACGCCGACGAGGCCAGGGCAGGGCGCGTGTTCGCCGAGCACACGTTCACGCGGCTATTCGCACCGCCCGACCAACGCAAGGTGACGCGCCTACCGTCCGAGGGTTATCCGGAGGTTCCGCCCGACGCATATTTCGCGCCTCCGCCGAAATCGGCGCAAGAAATGCCGGAGGGCGCGACGTGGATCGACGAGCTCGCGCCGGATGTCGTCGATGTCGCGTTCACGCTCGATCACACGGACGCGAACCAGCACGTCAACTCGCTCGTCTACATCCGCACATTCCTCGATGCGACCCAGCGACGACTTGCCGCGGGCGGCTACCCGTTGAAGCTGCGCAGTCACGCGGTCGACGTCGCGTATCGCAAGCCGTGCTTCGCGGGGGATCGTGTCCGCGCGCACCTGAGGCTGTTTCGGCTGGGAGAGTCACTCGGCGCCGCCGGCTCGATGGTCGGCGTCGACAATACGCCGCGCTGCTACATCCGCGTGATGCTGCAGCCCTAGGCCCGCCAATTTGGTGAGGCCCCCTTGCGCGTTCGGTACGCGGGATTACTTCGTCGGTGTTCCAACCAACATCTCTTCCCTGCACAGGAGGAACGTTTTTATGGCAAGACTCGTAGTGGCGTCCACGCCCCCGTCCGCAATGTCCGCGATCCCTTCTCGATGGCCCGCGAGCTTCTCTCGTGGGACCCGTTCTTCGGAGGCCGCCCCCCAACGGCGTTTGCCCCAGCGTTCGAGGTCAAGGAGACGGCCGACTCGTTCATCCTGAAGGCAGATCTGCCCGGCGTCGCCGAGGCCGACCTCGACATCGGCGTGCACAACAATGTTCTCAGCGTCAGCGGCTCGCGCAGCGCAGAGGAGCGCAAGGAGGGCGAGAGCTACGCCCTCTACGAGCGCCAGTTCGGCTCGTTCACGCGCAGCTTCTCGCTGCCCGACATGGCCGACGGCGAGAAGATCAGCGCGAAGCTCGAGAACGGAGTGCTCACACTGACGATCGGCAAGAAGGCCGAAGCGAGGCCCCGCAAGATCGCGCTCGGCAAGTAGCAACCAGCTACGGCGCCCACGCGTGGGTGTACGCGTCGAGGAATGCGCGCGCGAGCTTCTCGAGATCTTCGCGCGGAGCGATGCGCTGCATGTCCTCGCGCGTGACCCAGTCATCCTTGTACTCGGAGACGACGCGGATCTGATTCATGCCGTCGTTGAAGTACAGCGCGTACGCGTTCGAATAGGCGCCGACGGGGCCGTTCTCGTCCTGCCCACTCTGATACCCGAGCTGGTACGTGAAGATCACGGGCTGACCGTTGAGGTCGGCCTTGCCGAGCTCGAACACGGTGTCGGGCAGGTCGCGGAGCTGCGGGGCGAGGAGGGCCTTCAGGTCGTCCCTGGCCTTCCACTTCTCGAGATCCATCGGGACGCACGGGGAGCACTTCGTCGCGGTGACGGTCACCGCGAGGCGCGGGCGTGGCGTCGTGAGGCGCACCTCGAACATCGGCCCGCTCGTGCGATCCGCCTTCTCGAAGCCCTCGAACTCGAGCTTGGCCATGCGCTCGAAGTCGGCCTGTAGGAGCTCCTGCGTCGTCTTCTTGGGCGGCGTGCCATCACCCTTGGGCAGCTTGAGGGTCGCGCCCTTCGGGACATCGTTGGATCCGGCAGCCGATCCGGCGGCAACGGAGCTTCCGCTTCCCGCGGAGCCGCTGCCCGCGGAGCCGCTACCGGTCGCGGGCTTGTTCTTGTCGGTCTTGCAACCTGCGAGCGCGATCAACGCGATGAATACGGCGGTACGCACGCCACCGAGCCTACATCACAGGTGTTGGAAGAGCACGCGAGCACCGATCGTCACGAGGATCACGCCTCCTATCACCTCGAGGCGCGAACCGAGGTGCCGACCCGCCGCTCGGCCCACGGCGTACCCGACGCCACACAGCGCCGTCGTGATCGCGCCGATCAGACAGATCGCGACGATCGGCGAAACCGGAACCAGAGGTAAGGTGATTCCCGCCGCGAGGGCGTCGATGCTCGTCGCGACGGCGAGGCCGACATCGACCAGCAGGCGAGGTGGATCCTCGTCCCGTGATTCGTCGCCGGCCCGCCACCCACTCCAGATCATCTTGAGGCCGAAGCCGGCGAGTAGCGCGAACGCGATCCAGTGATCCCACTTCGCGACAAATGCACCGCCCCAGCGACCGACGAGCCAACCGAGCGCCGCCATACCCGCCTGGAACCCACCAAACAACAGCGGCAACGTCACCGCATCCCGCCCTGCGCCATCGCGCCGGCGGTTGGACAATCCGCGCATCGCGGCGACCGCGGTCGCGTCCATCGCGAGGCCGGTGCCCAGCGCGATCGCTTCCCACATGCGTGCGGACTAGGCGAGCTCGAAGAGGCCGGCCGCGCCCTGCCCGCCGCCGATGCACATCGTCACGACGGCGTACTTGCCACCGCGGCGGCGCAGCTCGTAGAGCGCGGTCGCGGTGAGCTTCGCGCCCGTGCAGCCGAGTGGGTGACCGAGCGCGATCGCGCCCCCGTTCACGTTCACCTTGTCGTCCGGGATCCCGAGTTGCGTCTGGCAGTACACGCTCTGCGACGCGAACGCTTCGTTGAGCTCGAACAGATCGATGTCCGAGACCGTCAGGTTGTTCTTCGCGAGCAGCTTCTTCACGGCGGGCAACGGGCCGATGCCCATGATCTCCGGATCGACACCGACGGTGACAAAGCTGCGGAAGTACGCGAGCGGCTTGATTCCGAGCTCGTCGGCCTTCACCTTCGAGGTCACGAGCGCCATCGCCGCACCGTCGCTGATCGGCGAGCTGTTGCCCGCCGTCACGCTGCCACCCTGCGCGAACGCGGGTGGGAGCTTCGCGAGCCCCTCGAGCGTCGTATCAGGGCGCGGTAACTCGTCGACGACGAAGTCCTTGTACACGCGCTCGCCGTTCACGAAGCCGACGGCGCGCACCGGCACGATCTCCGGCTTGAACGCACCGCGCTCGAGCGCGGATTTCGCCTTCTGCTGGCTTCCGAACGCGAACTGATCCTGCTGCGCGCGCGAGATGCCGAAGCGGTTGGCGACGTTTTCGGCGGTGATGCCCATCGGGGTGTTCGCGCCGGGCAGCTTGTCCATCAGCTCGGGCGACGCCGAGAGATGGAATCCTGTCATCGGCACGTACGTCATCGACTCGACGCCACCGGCGATCACGACGTCGTTGGTGCCGACGGCGATCGAACCGGCCGCCGTCGCGATGGCCTGCAGGCCCGACGAACAGAAGCGATTGATCGTCTGCGCGGGGACATCGGGTCCGAGATCCGCGAGCAGCGCGATCAAGCGCGCGACGTTGAGCCCTTGTTCTCCCTCGGGCATCGCGCAGCCGAGGATGACATCGTCGATCTTGCCCTTCGCCTGCGGCACGCGCTCGAGCAAGCCGCGGATCACATCGGCGGCGAGCTCGTCGGGGCGCTTGGTGGCGAGGGTGCCCTTGTGGCCGCGACCGACCGCAGAGCGGACTGCTTCAGCAATTACGATCTCCATGGGTCTTCTCCTTCTCGGCCTTAGTTTCTGAGGGGCTTGTTGTTCTGGAGCATGTACTGCATGCGCGCCTGGCTGAGCGGCTCGCCGCACAGCGAAAGGAACGCTTCGCGCTCGAGCTCGAGGATCTCGTCCTCGGTGACCGGGCGCGTGTGACCTGCGGGGCCGCCGCACAGCACGTTTGCGAGCTTCATCGCGATCTTCGCGTCG